>NZ_WKCB01000002.1 GCF_021606685.1 Pseudomonas syringae | reverse complement strand
CCCCCCGTCCCCTTCCCCAAGCTGAGGCCTCTAACCCTTAGCATGGAGAATGTGCCGATGAGCACTTCCACCTTGTCATTCGAAGATATCAAAGGCTCGCTCCACCAGATCGGCAGCCACCTGTTTCTGAGCCCGGCACAGTTGCTGCCCGAACACCAACCGTCTGCCGAGCAGGCTTATCTGGAGCGTGTGAACAAGCTGCTCAAAATCCATTACCAAACCCTGCTCGCCAAGAGCCGCAAACTTTACGAAGCGTTGTCCGGCAGTGACTTGCACAGCACACAAGGGCAGGCACTGGTCGACACACTCAAGCGCAGTCTCAACGCCGAGCTGCTGGACATGGACCTGCGCGAGCCGATCAACGGCGGCTCACGCAAGTCGTTCCTGATCGACGCGGCGGGGCTTACGGCCCTGGAGTACGAGGCACGGCTGGGTGTTCAGGATCGCCTGCTGCACCCGCAAGACAGTGCCATGCTGGCGCAGGTGCGGTCGGCCCCTTCCCTGCGTCCGGGCCTGTATGCCCTGAGGTTCGACTATCAGGATAAAACCATCGAGCTGGCAGGCGCCTTTGTCGCCACGCAAAACAACAGCCCGACCGTTACGTCGTTGACCGCCACCGAAGCTGTCGGGCGGGTGCTGTTGTTCACGCCGGTGCGGGGCATTGAAGTGTTCGACTCACTGGGCGAACTCAACGAGCGCCTGCTGCAACTCATCAACCACCCCAACAGCCGCCATGAGTTCATGATGCTGCTGCCCCGGCGTTACCACACCCTGACGGCGGCGGGCATCTGGCCGCTGGAGCTGGCAAGCATCAACGAAAAGCCGCTGTTCGAACACCTGTTCGATACCCAGGTGGACAAGCGCACGCAGGATATCGATTACGCGCTGAGCTTCGCCGACAACCCGAGTCGCGACCCGGCCCAATTACACAGCGCCCTCGACACCGCCATCACCACGACCCCGCCCGACTTCAGCGCCCGCCTTGAACTGCGCGCCCAGGGCCTGCTCGAACGCCACCTGCGCCAGACTGCGCCTGACTGGTATCGCAGCGCCAGCGATACCCGGCGTGCCGAACTGGCGGTACATCTGGGGCAGTACGACCAAGCGCGCCAGACGCTGCTTGACCTGCTCGGCCCAGCCGCCACACTCCACACCCTGGCCGCCCATCAGTTACGTGAGCGCTTGAGCGACGAGTTGGAGATTGACGACTTGCAGCCCGAGCACCTGCTGGTCACCACCCGACGTCAGATGCCCGGCCTGGACGCTTATGAACAACAGCGCAACCTGATCGACCTGGCCCTGCGTGGCTTGCACACCGGCGACGAATTGCCGGGCTCGGACTTTGTGCAAAACACCACGCTGACTTATCACGGTGCAGCACTGCCCGAGGCGTACAACGACCTCACCCCCGCCTGGCTCGCGAAGCAGCTGAACATCCTGCAGCCGCGTATCGATTTTGCCCAGGTGCAACAGGACCTGCATGGCCGTCCCGCGCTCAGGCAGGCCATCGAACAGATGCTGGACCGGCGGATCAATGCGCTGGCCTACACCGCCGTGCTGCAAAGCCACTTGAGTGACGATGACTTCCAGTTGATCCAGCGCCTGCGCGCCGGCAGCGACCCGCTACTGAGCGCCGCCAGCCTGGGCTCCGGCATGCTGTCCCTGCATGGTGCGCAACTGCTGGACCTGTGGGCACTGCGCCAGGCCGATAGCACCGGTACGATCAAGCGCGTGCTGCTGTGCACTCCGCAGGCACCGCGGGCACAGCAATTCATGGCCTTCGACAGCGAAGCGCAGTGCCAGGCCCATATCCTGGGCTGGGCTGTGGATAACGGCATCGAGGCGGCTTCCAGCAGCCTCACCGATTACCTGATCACGCGCCTGCCCATGCGTTTTCGCGCCACCATGAACACCGTGCTGGCTGGCCTGGGCTTCAAGCCCCATAGCCAGGAACATCAAGAGGTCACCTTCAACACTGCGCTGAGCTATCAGGCTTGCCTGCAATCAATGGCCGAGCATGCATTGCGCACACGGGTGGATGACTATGATTTCAGCACGCCGTTGTGGTTTCGCTCGGCCAGCGCCGAACAGCGCAGAAAGCTGCTGACGCTGAACGAAAACGCCAACAACACACTGCGGGTCTATAACACCCAGGCGTTTTCGGAAGCCAGCTTTCCAAGCTTCGACAACTACGCGCACCAACAGGCGCAGCTGCGTTTGAACCAGATGCTCGGTCGGCCAGGCAACGATGTCGACCCCAACAGCGTATGGGTCTACTCGCCGCCCGCGCTGATCGGTGTGTGGACACCTGCGCCGCAAACCTATACCCAGTTGTATCGCAACGGCTACGCCGATGGCGTAGGGCTTATCGACGAAAAATTCTCCCGTTCGGCACACTTCAAAGGCCCGCAAGGCGTCGACCTGAGCCCACTGACCGCACAAAACGTGGCGCGCTCGATCACAGGCGTGTGGATCGGCGAACGCTACATCAAAAAGGTGCGGGACACGCTGCTGAACAGCCGCGAGCCCTCTTATGAGATCCGGCGCAATACGGTGCTGGCCATCACTCAATGGCAGTTACAAATCGCCGCCCTCGAGCACCACCTGCAAGGCCATTTCGCCGAGGTTGACCAGCAATGGCTGGACCAGTGCATCGCCGGCATGGGCGACACCTCGGTGCAGACCCGCAACCGCTACGCCATTCATCGCCTGATGATCGATGGCGATTGGGTCATCGGCGCCTGGCTGTTCACCCACGCGGACAACCCCGTGATGCTCTACACCCCGCATGCCCCCGATGGCATCAGCTTTCGCGAGGCACGGCTGTTCAATTACCTGTTGAAAAAGCAGCCGGGCATGGTCGATTACCTCGCCGAACGGGTGGGTGTGCAATCGCGCACGCGGGTTCGCAACTTCCTTGAAGATGCCAGGCGCAACCTCCCCGAACAACTGGACGAAACCAGCGTCAGCCCTGCGCGCTACGACATCACGCGCGGCGTTGCGCCGGTGACCGATATGCGCCAGGCGCTGTACAACATGAAACTGCAACGCCGCATAGACGACGTTAAAGCCACCACCGTAAGCCGCACACAGATGATCACCGGCATTCTCTGGACCTGCATCGAGTGGGTAGCGGCGGTTGCCACAGCGCCGTTTCCGGTGCTGAGCCTGAGTGTCGGCCTGTTACTGGCCTTCAAGGACGCTATGCTGGCCTGGCATGCCTACAACCAGGGCGACACTTCCGCCGCCTTCGAGCATTTCCTCGGCTACCTGTTCAACAGCGCCGGCGCGCTGTTTACCGACCTACGCCCCGCCCTGCGCTCACTCAGCCCCGTGGCCAAACCGCTGCGCCTGAGTGCTGCCGATACCGGGCAAAGGCGTACGATGCAACTGATCAACCAACTGGAAGCCGCGTCGCCCACCCCGCACGGCATGCAACCGGTTATCTTCGATGGCCAGGCGTTATGGGCGCCCACTACCCCGGATGCGTTAGGCCGGTATTTGCTGCATCGCGTTGATCCTGCCAGCGGCAACCTGGTGTCTACCGCCCGCCTGGCCGAGCCCGATGCTCAAGGCGTGTGGGTACGCAGCGGGTTGGCCGGTGGCGCGCCCAAATATGAAACCGTGCCGCAAACCCCCGGGCCCCTTGTGGATTACGGAGTCCCTGCGAAACATTGGCGTGACGTTGAATCCATCCTCGACCCGCAGATGAAAAGCAACCTGGTCGAGTCTGCCAAAGTGATGCAACTCCCTCAGGAAATACCGCTGGAAAACACCGTGCTGCACTTGCGCAAGGCACGGGGTGCGTATCAGGAGCAGGTGTCGCGCCTGGCCACCGACGCCCAGGCGTTTTACCAGGCGTTTGTGCCGCTGCCTGCGGTGACGAGTGTGCCGGCTGTCGAGGCCAGTGCCTCATTCGCCCAACTGCTTGGCAGCGAGGCGTTCAGCGGCAACAAGCACTTGATCGTCGGCGCCCTCCCCGGCTCCATTGCCGGCAAACAGGTGCTGATCGACAACCTGGATACCCTGATTCAACGGGGCTTCAAAACGCTGTACCTGGAATACTTGCCGGGGGATGTGTTCAGCAAAAAACTGGAGAAACTCAACAGCGGACAATCCTGGCGCCATATTCAGTTGCACTTGAAAACCGTCGACAAGGCCATGGGCTTTGCATCGAACGCGCCCTACTCGTATCTGGCGCTGGTCAGCAAGGCGCGAGAAAAAGGCCTGACGATCAAGGCTCTGGACGTGTCGACGTCCTACCAACTGGACAGCGCCCTGATCCTGGGCGACACGCCGCCCACCACGCCACGCAACAACCGCCTGCGAAATTTCTACTCGCATAAGGCCATCCAAGCAGATACGGCCGACACCCCGCAGGAACGCTGGGTGGCTCTGGTGGAGCCGTCGCGCCTGCGCACGTTCGAGCAGACGCCAGGCATGGCAGACCTGCATGACGCTGTCGCACTGCGCATTGAAGATGTCGGCACGGACCAGCCCGTGGGCATTCGTATTGATACGCCTGGCTCGATACCCGGCGACGCCCAAGCCAAGGGCGACTACCTTATGACCCTGCCTACCGCCTACAAGGCGGCCGAGCTTGCCCCACCGCCTGTATCGGCGCCCACCGCTGTCGTTGAACACTTCAGCGAATTCGACATAGCGCCGGCCTTCATCGACGATATCGGCCAGCTGGCGCAGGAGCCCCATGGCCTGGACAGCTCATTCGGGCTGCTGACCAAATCACGCAAGCCCGCCTACGACTCATTCATCGACACACGCTCACGGTTGAACACCAGCGCCAAAACCTTCTTCACCGACTATGTACCGCCCGCCCGGCCGACGCTGCCGGTGGTCACGGCAACCACCACACCGCAAGCGTTTATCCAACAGGTCAGCGAAAGCCGGCTGTCCGGGTTACTGATCGGGGAAGGCCATGGTCATGAAGCCAGCAAGGAGTTCCTCAGAACGCAGATGAAAACCCTCAAGGAGGCCGGCTTCAAGACCCTCTATGTCGAACACCTGCTCACCGATATGCATCAGGCCGAGCTGGATCTGTTCCACCGTACCCAGCGCATGCCCGACCGCCTCAAGGCTTATCTCAACAGTCAGGATCAAGGGCACATGCGGGGGTACAGCGGCCCCGATACCTACACTCAAGTGGTGCAGGCCGCGAATAAATATGGCATTCGCGTGCGGGCCCTGGACTGCGCCGCCAGCTATCACCTCAAAGGGCCGTCGTCGACCAAGCTGTCGCGAAACCAGATATTCAGTTATTTCGCCACCAGGGTCATCGAAGCCGACCAGGCGGCGCAAGGCCCGCACAAGTGGATCGCTTTTGTCGGCAGCGCCCACACCAATAACAACGATGGCGTGCCGGGGCTGGCCGAAATGCTGGGTGCCGTCAGCCTGAATGTGCGGGATAGCACGCCGGCACTTGCCCGAGGCATTCACCAAGGCTACTGGGAAAGCGATTTCGACAGCCTCACGTCGGTTGCCATGCGCAGTGACTTCAAGCTCGAAGTCGGCAAAGCCGGCTATCCGACCCCCATCGCCTTCGTACCGGTTGACCGGGCGAAACTGACCCGCCCCGGGGACTATCTGATCGAGCGGCCATCGAGAGCGGAAACCCGGCTGGTACATCGCTCCAGTACGGGAGAAATCGTCACTACGCCGATTCAAGTGGACGACAACGGAATGTTTTTCATCGATCGCTGGGGCAAAAAGGAAAAACGTTACAAGCAGCTGTTCCCCTTGTTCAAAATGCTTGAAGCAGAGGTCAAACTGACTCCTGCGAAGTAAAGACTGCACCCAACAAAAAACCCGCTGGCCGTAAGGGCCCAGCGGGTTTCCTGTTTTACAGCCAGCGGATCAGAAATCCGCCAGCTGCCATACTTCATAAGCCGGTGTTTCATACGGGTGGCTGAGCTTCAACGCGGCCACAACCGCCTTGATCAGCTCATCGGCCACCACCAGCTCGACCTTCCATTCTTCGACCGCCTCAACCTGGCCCACTTGCCCGATAAACGGCTGGCTGCCGTCCAACGCGCGAAACTGGCCGCGGCCCAGCACTTGCCAGGCGCAGCTGTCGTAGTCGCCGATGCGCCCGCCGCCGGCGGCGAAGACGGCGGTTTTCACCGTCTCCACATGGCTGTCGGGCACAAAGAAGGCCAGCTTGAACACTGCCTTAGTTCACCCACACGCGGGCGTTGCGGAACATGCGCATCCAGGCGCCGTCCTCGTCCCACTCTTCCGGGCGCCACGAGTTCTGCACGGCGCGGAATACACGCTCCGGGTGCGGCATCATGATGGTCACGCGGCCGTCGCGGCTGGTGAGGCCGGTGATCCCGCGCGGCGAGCCGTTCGGGTTGGCCGGGTAGCTCTCGGTAACCTTGCCGTGGTTGTCGACGAAACGCATCGCCACGCAACCGGACAGGTCGGCTTCGAGCAAGGCTTCTTCGTTGGCGAACTCGGCATGGCCTTCGCCGTGGGCGATGGCGATCGGCATGCGCGAACCGGCCATGCCTTGCAGGAAGATCGAGTTCGACTCCTGCACCTGCACCATGGCCACACGGGCTTCGAACTGCTCGGAACGGTTACGCACAAAGTGCGGCCAGAACTCGCTGCCCGGGATCAGTTCGCTGAGGTTGGACATCATCTGGCAACCGTTGCACACACCCAGGGTGAAGCTGTCGTTACGCTCGAAGAAACCCTGGAACGCGTCGCGGGCACGGCTGTTGAACAGGGCCGACTTGGCCCAGCCTTCACCGGCACCCAGCACGTCGCCGTAGGAGAAACCGCCGCAGGCTACAAGGCCTTTGAACTCGTTGAGGTCGACGCGACCGGCGAGGATGTCGCTCATGTGCACGTCAATCGCATTGAAGCCGGCGCGGTCGAACGCGGCCGCCATTTCCACCTGGCCGTTGACGCCCTGCTCACGCAGCACCGCAACTTGTGGGCGGATGCCTTTTTTGATGTAAGGCGCGGCGATGTCCTGGTTGACGTCGAAGCTGAGCTTGATGCTCAGGCCCGGGTTTTCTTCTTCCAGGATCACGTCGAATTCCTGCTCGGCGCAGTCGGCGTTATCACGCAGGCGTTGGATCTGGTAGCTGGTCTCGGCCCACTGGCGTTGCAGCAAGCGGCGCTGGCCGGCAAACACGGTATCGCCATTGAAGGAGATGTTGATTTCACCGTTGTTGATCGGCTGGCCGATCACCGCCACGCAGTCGTCCAGGCCAGCGGCGCTGAACTGTGCGAGTACGTCCGGGGTAGCGTCCTGGCGAACCTGGATCACGGCGCCCAACTCTTCGTTGAACAGGATGCCGTTGATCTCGGATGCATCCTCGGCAACGCTGTCGAGCACGATGTTCAGGCCGCAGTGACCGGCGAACGCCATCTCGACCACGCTGGTCAGCAAACCACCGTCGGAACGGTCGTGGTAAGCCAGCAGGTGGCCGTCGGCATTCAGGCCCTGGATCACGGCGAAGAAGGCTTTGAGGTCTTCGGCGTCATCCACGTCCGGCGCGTGCTTGCCGAGTTTGCCGTGGGTTTGCGCGAGGATCGAGGCGCCCATGCGGTTCTGGCCACGGCCCAGGTCGATCAGGATCAGGTCGGTGGTGCCCTTGTCCATACGCAGTTGCGGGGTCAGGGTCTGGCGGATGTCGGTGACCGGTGCAAAACCGGTAACGATCAGCGACAGCGGCGACGTTACAGTCTTGTCGACGCCTTCATCGTTCCAACGGGTGGCCATGGACATGGAGTCCTTGCCCACCGGAATGGTGATGCCCAGCTCGGGGCACAGCTCCATGCCGACAGCCTTGACGGTGTCGTACAGACGCGCGTCTTCACCTGGGTGACCAGCAGCGGACATCCAGTTGGCCGACAGTTTGATGTCGGACAGCTTGCCGATGCGCGAGGCGGCAATGTTGGTGAGGGTTTCACCAATGGCCATGCGGCCCGACGCCGGGGCGTCCAGCAGGGCCAGCGGCGTACGCTCGCCCATGGCCATGGCTTCACCGGTGTACACGTCGAAGCTGGTGGCGGTGACGGCGACGTCGGCCACCGGCACCTGCCACGGGCCGACCATTTGGTCACGGGCCACCAGGCCGGTGATGGTGCGGTCGCCGATGGTGATCAGGAAGCTTTTGCTCGCCACGGCCGGGTGATGCAGCACGCGTTCGATGCTGTCGGTCAGGTCGAGTTGGCTTGGGTCGAAATCATCGCCCAGCTCGGCTTCACGTACCGCCGAACGGTGCATGCGCGGGGCTTTGCCCAGCAGCACTTCGAGCGGCATGTCGACCGGGTTGTTGCCAAAATGGCTGTCGGTCACAGTCAGCTGCGGCTCGGCAGTGGCTTCGCCGACCACGGCAAACGGGCAGCGCTCGCGTTCGCAGATGGCCTGGAAGCGCGCGAAGTCTTCAGCGCCAACCGCCAGTACGTAGCGTTCCTGGGATTCGTTGCTCCAGATTTCGTGCGGGGCCATGCCCGGCTCGTCGTTTGGAATGTTGCGCAGTTCGAAACGGCCACCACGGTCGCCATCGTTGACCAGTTCCGGGAAGGCGTTGGACAAACCACCGGCGCCGACGTCGTGGATAAAGCTGATCGGGTTCTTGTCACCCAACTGCCAGCAACGGTCGATGACTTCCTGGCAGCGGCGTTCCATTTCCGGGTTTTCGCGCTGTACGGACGCAAAGTCCAGGTCAGCCGAGCTGGTGCCGGTGGCCATGGAAGAAGCTGCGCCGCCGCCCAGGCCGATCAACATGGCCGGGCCGCCGAGCACGATCAGCTTGGAGCCGACCAGGATCTCGCCTTTCTTGACGTGTTCTTCACGGATGTTGCCCATGCCGCCGGCCAACATGATCGGCTTGTGGTAACCGCGCACTTCATCGCCACGCGGGGTGGTGATGGACTGCTCGAACGTACGGAAGTAGCCGGTGAGTGCCGGACGCCCGAATTCGTTGTTGAACGCGGCGCCGCCCAGCGGGCCTTCGATCATGATGTCCAGCGCGGTAACGATGCGCTCAGGCTTGCCGTACGGCACTTCCCACGGCTGTTCGAAGCCTGGGATCTGCAGGTTGGACACGGTGAAACCGGTCAGGCCCGCCTTAGGCTTGGCGCCACGGCCGGTTGCACCTTCGTCACGGATTTCGCCGCCGGAACCGGTGGCTGCGCCCGGGAACGGGGCAATCGCGGTCGGGTGGTTGTGGGTTTCAACCTTCATCAGGATGTGCACCGGCTCCTGCACCGCGCCGTACTGGCGGGTTTCAGGGTCCGGGAAGAAACGCCCGGCGACGGAACCGACGATTACCGAAGCGTTGTCTTTATAAGCCGACAGGACGCCTTCGCTGTGCATCACGTAGGTGTTCTTGATCATGCCGAACAGGCTTTTTTCCTGGCTTTCGCCGTCGATATCCCAACTGGCGTTGAAGATCTTGTGACGGCAGTGCTCGGAGTTGGCCTGGGCAAACATCATCAGTTCGATGTCGTGCGGGTTGCGCTTCAAGCCGTTGAAGGCATTGACCAGGTAGTCGATCTCGTCTTCGGCAAGCGCCAGGCCCAGTTCGGTGTTGGCCTTCTCGAGGGCGGCGCGGCCACCGCCGAGCACGTCAATCGCGGTCAGCGGCTTGGGTTCGGCATGGCTGAACAGGCCGGCAGCCTGTTCCAACTGGCTGACGATGATCTGGGTCATGCGGTCGTGCAGGCTGCTGGCGATCAGCTCGGCCTCGGCATCGCTGAACTGGCCGGCTACATAGAAAGCGATACCACGCTCCAGGCGCTGGATTTTTTCCAAGCCACAGTTGCGGGCGATATCGCTGGCCTTGCTCGACCAGGGCGAGATGGTGCCGAACCGTGGCAGAACCAGGAACAAGCGGCCGGTCGGCTCTTGAACGGGAACGCTGGGACCGTACTTCAGAAGGCGTGCGAGCACTTGCTGTTCGTCGGCGGTCAAGACGCCGGTAACGTCGGCGAAGTGAGCAAATTCAGCATACAGGCCTGTAACCGCTGGAACCTTCTGGCTCAGTTGCTCAAGGAGTTTGCTGTGGCGAAAGGCAGAAAGGGCAGGAGCGCCGCGCAGGATCAACATCTTCGGGACAGCCTCGGGAAGGGGGTGTGCTTTGAGGCCGTGCATTCTAGCGTAAAGCTGCGCCAACGGCACCCGAAACGGCACCGCAGGCCGTTGCCGAACGTCAGTTGGCACGGTTTGCACGATATCAGGGCATTCGCCAAGGCACTGGGCGCAGTTATTTTAACCGTCATAATTAGCCGCCAGGCCACGTTTCTGCGGGCTGCAGCACAGTTTTGGCGGTGCTAGCAGACAAGTCCGCCGCTGTCGAGATATGGCGCCGTGAGCCGTTTGCGTATACTGCGCAGATGTTCTCCCCAACTGCTTTGCGCCCGCGATGCGCCAAATGGCTCATCGCAACCGGACTCTTCCTGATGCTCAGCGCCTGTGTTGATAAACCCAGCACGCTCGAGCGAATCAAGGAGGATGGCGTATTGCGGGTGATTACCCGGAACAGCCCGGCGACTTATTTCCAGGACCGCAACGGTGAAACCGGCTTCGAATACGAGCTGGTCAAGCGCTTTGCCGACGACCTGGGGGTGAAGCTGGAGATCGAGACCGCCGATAACCTCGACGACCTGTTCGGCCAATTGGGCAAACCCAATGGCCCGGTCCTGGCCGCCGCCGGCCTGGTCAGCAGCGAGCAGCGCCTGCAGCAGGTGCGGTTCTCCCACCCATATCTGGAAGTCACCCCGCAGATCATCTACCGCAACGGCCAATCGCGCCCGACCAACGCGGCCGATCTGGTGGGCAAGAAGATCATGGTGCTCAAAGGCAGCACCCACGCCGAACAATTGGCCGAGCTGAAAAAACAGAACCCTGCGATTGAATACGAAGAGTCCGACGCCGTTGAGGTGGTCGACCTGTTGCGCATGGTCGACGAGGGCCAGATCGACCTGACCCTGGTGGACTCCAACGAAGTCGCGATGAACCAGGTGTACTTCCCCAACGTGCGCGTGGCGTTCGACCTCGGCAATGCCAGCCACCAGAGCTGGGCCGTGGCCGCGGGTGTTGATAACAGCCTGCTCAACGAGATCAACAGCTACCTGGACAAAGTTGAGAAGAACGGCACCCTGCAGCGGCTGAAAGACCGCTACTACGGGCATGTCGACGTGCTTGGCTATGTTGGCGCCTACACCTTCGCCCAGCATCTGCAGCAGCGCCTGCCCAAATACGAGAAACACTTTCGCGCCTACGCCAAGGAAGAAAAGGTCGATTGGCGCCTATTGGCGGCCATCGGCTATCAGGAATCACTGTGGCAACCGGCGGTCACGTCCAAAACCGGCGTGCGCGGCCTGATGATGCTGACCCAGAACACCGCCCAGGCCATGGGCGTGTCCAACCGCCTGGACGCCAAGCAGAGCATCATGGGCGGCGCCAAGTACCTGGCCAAGATCAAGGATGAGCTGGACGACAAGATCGCCGAGCCCGACCGTACCTGGTTCGCCCTCGCCGCCTATAACGTCGGCACCGGGCACCTGGACGACGCACGTATCCTGGCGAAAAAGGAAGGCCTCAACCCGAACAAGTGGCTGGACGTGAAGAAGATGCTGCCACGCCTCTCGCAGAAGCAGTGGTACAGCAAGACCCGCTACGGCTATGCCCGTGGCGGCGAGCCGGTGCACTTTGTGGCGAACATCCGGCGTTATTACGACATCCTGACCTGGGTGACCCAGCCGCAGCTGGAAGGCAACCAGGTGGTGGAAGGCAACCTGCATGTGCCGGGCGTGGACAAGACCAAACCGCCGGAAGATAACCCACAGCTGTAAGAACACCATAGAAACAATGTGGGAGGGGGCTTGCTCCCGATGGCAGAGTGTCAGTTGTTACATAGGTTGACTGACGCCGCGGCCATTGTCGTAATTGTTGCATTCCGCTGGCCGGTACTTGGCGCTAAGGTTCTGCCCCACCAAGAGGGGCATCATCGACCCTTTGCCGATACCGAGCCGACCATGAAAAAACTACTCCCCCCACTCCTCGCGGCCCTGCTGCTGAGCGAGAGCGCCCTTGCGTCCCCAGCCTCTGCCACCGACCTGAACATCCGTGGCCGCATCACCCCGAGCGCCTGCCAGCCCAGCCTCACCAACGGCGGGGCCATCGATCACGGTAAATTGGCGGCCAAGGACCTGAACGTTGAAGACATCACGATCCTGCCCCAGCACCGCCTGCAATTGAGCCTCCACTGCGAAGGCGCCACGCTGCTGGCCATGACCACCGTCGATAATCGAGCAGGCTCCTCAACGGTGCCCAGCCTCCACGGCCTGGGCCTGATCAACGGCACGGAAAAACTCGGCTACCTCGCCTTGAGCCTGGTGGACCCGGTCAGCGACTCCGGGCCGATGCGAACCATCATGTCCACCAACAACGGTGCTACCTGGCGCTCCGGCAGCAACTTGACCCATGCGGCATTGCTCGCCGTGACCGGCGCGAACAACCCAAGCAACGTGCCCGCCGCCATCACCACGCTGGATGCTGTCGTGGTGTATTACACCTACATCGCCCCCGCAAAAACGCTAACCCTGACCGAAGAAGTGCCCATCGATGGCCACGCTACGTTGCAGGTGAAATACCTGTAGACCCGCGCCTGACAACGCGCATAAAAAAGCCGCTTGTCTTCAACAGACAAGCGGCTTTTTTTGTGCCTTAGCGGTTAACCCTTAGAAGGGATCACTCCCACTCAATCGTAGCCGGCGGCTTGCTCGACACGTCATAAGTAACGCGCGAAATACCTTCGATCTCATTGATGATACGGCCGCTGACAGTCTCCAGCAGTTCGTACGGCAGGTGTGCCCAGCGGGCGGTCATGAAGTCGATGGTTTCTACGGCACGCAGCGCAACAACCCACGCGTAACGACGGCCATCGCCTACAACGCCCACGGACTTAACCGGTTGGAACACCACGAAGGCCTGGCTGACCTTGTGGTACCAGTCGGCCTTGCGCAGTTCTTCGATGAAGATGTGGTCGGCGCGACGCAGCAGGTCCGCGTATTCCTTCTTCACTTCACCGAGGATGCGCACACCCAGGCCCGGGCCCGGGAATGGATGGCGGTAGACCATGTCGTACGGCAGGCCGAGTTCCAGGCCCAGACGGCGGACTTCGTCCTTGAACAGTTCGCGCAGCGGTTCTACCAGCTTGAGGTTCATTTCCTCAGGCAGGCCACCCACGTTGTGGTGGGACTTGATCACGTGGGCCTTGCCGCTCTTGGCGCCGGCCGACTCGATCACGTCAGGGTAGATGGTGCCCTGGGCGAGGTACTTGATGTTGTCCAGTTTGTTCGACTGGGCATCGAATACGTCGATGAAGGTGCGGCCGATGATCTTGCGCTTCTTCTCTGGGTCGCTTTCGCCAGCCAGGTTGTTGAGGAACTGATCTTCGGCGTTGGCGCGGATCACCTTGACGCCCATGTTTTCGGCGAACATGGCCATAACCTGCTCGCCTTCGTGCAGGCGCAGCAGGCCGTTGTCGACGAACACGCACGTCAGCTGGTCGCCGATGGCTTTGTGCAGCAGCGCGGCAACCACGGAGGAGTCAACGCCGCCGGACAGGCCGAGCAGTACGTTGTCAGTGCCAACCTGGGCGCGAACCTGGGCGATGGCGTCTTCAGCGATTTTCGACGGGGTCCACAGGGCTTCACACTCGCAGATGTCGAGGATGAAGCGCGACAGAATGCGCCCGCCTTGCTTGGTGTGGGTCACTTCCGGGTGGAACTGCACGCCGTAGTAACGACGCTCGTCGCTGAACATGCCAGCGATCGGGCAGCTCGGGGTGCTCGCCAGGATGTGGAAGTCTTCCGGCATCTTGGTGACCTTGTCACCGTGGCTCATCCACACGTCGAGGCCGAACAGGCCGTCGGCGTCGACGTGGTCTTCGATGCCGTCCAGCAGGCGGCTCTTGCCGACCACGTCGACACGGGCATAACCGAATTCACGCAGCTCGGAACCTTCAACCTTGCCGCCCAGTTGCTCGGCCATGGTTTGCATGCCGTAGCAGATACCGAAAACAGGCACGCCCAGGTCGAACACGGCTTGCGGGCAGCGCGGGCTGTTGGCTTCGTGCACGGACTCGGGGCCACCGGCGAGGATGACGCCTTTAGGTGCGAATTCGCGGATCGCTTCGTCATCCATGTCGAACGGGTGCAGTTCGCAGTACACGCCGATTTCACGCACGCGGCGGGCGATCAGCTGGGTGTACTGGGAACCGAAGTCGAGGATCAGGATGCGGTGGGCGTGAATGTCGAGGGCCATGAAGTCAGTCTCGTCTAATGAATCAGAAACAACTCGGGGCTGAAAGAACAGCCCCGGTTACTTAACGTTTTGCTGGAAGCCTCAACCTACGCGGTAGTTCGGCGCTTCCTTGGTGATCTGCACGTCGTGGACATGGGATTCAGCCATGCCGGCGCCGGTGATCCGTACGAACTCTGGCTTGGTGCGCATTTCTTCGATGTCGGCGCTGCCGGTGTAGCCCATCGAGGAACGCAGGCCGCCCATCAGTTGATGGATGATCGCGCTCAGGGTGCCTTTGTACGGCACACGGCCTTCGATGCCTTCCGGGACGAGCTTCTCGGCGCCTGCCGAGGAGTCCTGGAAGTAGCGGTCGGAAGAGCCTTGCGCCTGGGACATGGCGCCCAGCGAACCCATGCCACGGTAAGCCTTGTACGAACGGCCCTGGAACAGTTCGATCTCGCCCGGCGCTTCTTCAGTACCGGCGAACATCGAGCCCATCATCACGCAGGAGGCACCGGCTACGATGGCCTTGGACAGGTCACCGGAGAAACGGATGCCGCCGTCGGCGATCAACGGAACGCCAGTGCCTTCAAGGGCAGCGGCGACGTTGGCGATGGCGCTGATTTGTGGCACGCCTACACCGGCGACGATACGCGTGGTGCAGATCGAGCCCGGGCCGATACCGACCTTGACCGCATCGGCGCCCGCTTCGGCCAGGGCCTTGGCGGCAGCGCCGGTGGCGATATTGCCGCCGATCACTTGCACATCAGGGAAGTTCTGTTTGACCCAGCGCACGCGGTCGATCACGCCTTTGGAGTGGCCGTGGGCAGTGTCGACCACTACCACGTCCACGCCGGCAGCAACCAGCGCAGCAACGCGGTCGCCGGTGTCTTTACCGGTGCCGACGGCAGCGCCCACGCGCAGACGACCTTGGTCATCCTTGCTGGCAAGCGGGTAAGCCTTGGCTTTTTCGATGTCGTTGACGGTCATCATGCCTTTGAGGGCGAATTTGTCGTCGACGATCAGCACGCGCTCGATGCGGTGTTTGTGCAGCAGCTCGCGCACATCGTTCTTGTCGGCGCCTTCCTTGACAGTGACCAGACGCTCTTTCGGCGTCATCACTTCGCGGACGGTGACTTCAAGACGGTTCTCGAAACGCACGTCACGGGAAGTGACGATGCCGACCAGGTCGCCATCGTGCAGCACCGGAACGCCGGAGATGTTGTGCAGGCGGGTCAGGTCGAACAGGTCACGCACGGTGGCGTCGGCTTCGATGGTGATTGGATCTTTCACCACACCGGCTTCGTAACGCTTGACCTTGCGCACTTCGGCAGCTTGCTGCTCGATAGTCATGTTCTTGTGGATGATGCCGATGCCGCCTTCCTGAGCCATGGCGATTGCCAAACGGGCTTCGGTGACGGTGTCCATGGCAGCAGAAACCAGGGGAATATTCAGCTCGATGCCACGGGTTAGGCGGGTCTTGAGACTGACTTCGTTAGGAAGCACCTCGGAATAACCGGGTACTAGGAGAATGTCGTCGAATGTCAGAGCTTCTTGGCTGATACGCAGCATCGCGGGGGCTCCCGAGCGGGAAAATGGAAGCGCGCCATTATATACATGCACCCTGTCGGGCTCAATGTAAAACTCTGACAAACTTGGTAATACTGATAGAAGGATTAGAGTTCTACTTTGACCCAACTCATCTTCTGGTCCAGCCAATCGGCAAATTCGTCGATAAAGCTCTGCTTGAACCCCGCCTCCGCCCAGTTGTTGAAAATGAATCCCAGGTTGGAAAAGCCGCATTCCTGCAGGAACAGAAACCCGTTGATGTCGTCTTCATGCCCACACAGCGGGCAGGTGAAGTTGTCGGTGTGGCCGGGCATCCAGTCTTCCAGGCTTTCGAACAACGCTTCGCCGACTTCCTTGCGGCACTCAGGGCAGCCGGCCTCTTCGAGAAAGCCCTTGGCTGGCGTATAGATGCAGCGTTTGTAGATGATCTCCAGGCCGTTGACCGGCTCGTTGAACGGCAGCGCCTCGGGGTGCAGCACCACGGCGCGGGCGCCGTCGGCCAACGCATAGCCCATGCGGTTGCCGGTGCGGCCGCAGGTGGTCAGCTCTTCCTTGATGATGTTCTTGCGCACCAGCCAGCGCACGATCGCCCGGGCGCGGGGTTCGTGGACCGGCAAGGTGGAGATTTTGGGGACAAGGATGCTTTGGGAATTCATGGGAGTCCTGCGGTGTGGCTGCTGACGCCTTCGGGGGCAAGCCCCCTTCCACATTCGAGCGCATTTCAATGTGAGAGCGGGCTTGCCCCCGATGGGGCCCTAAAGGCTGGCAGCTTAATCCCTGAAAAAATCAGGTCAAGTACTCAAATACCGCCCAATCAACGCAAGCCCACTGGCCAACACCAACCACGTCACCAACCGCACAAACGCCTCGCGCGACATGCGCATCGTCAGCCTGCGGCCAAACCACAGCCCCAGCGCCATCGCTGGCAGCAGGCACAGCGCCAACATCAACAGCGGCCAATCCGCATACACGCCGGCGATCAGGAACAGACTCAGGCGCACCACCGTGCTGCAACTGATCAGCGCGCTTTGCGTGGCGCGCGCTGCGTCCTTGGGCAGACGACTGTTCAGGTAGATCGCGTATAAAAAGCCGCCGCTGCCGAACAGCGCGCCAAACAGCCCACCGACCGTGCCCATGGGCACCGCCCACCCTTTGGCGAGCTGCGTGGGACGCGCTTTCACCGCCAGGCTGTAGATCGCATAGGCGCTGATGAACAGCCCCATCAACAGCAACAACAGGTCGGAATGCAGGTTGAGCAAGAACACCACGCCCAGCGTGCAGCCAATCGCCATGCAGGGCAGCAGTCGCAGCAACTCCGGCTTGTTCACGTCACGCCGCGATTGCAGCAGGTTGCCAAACGCTGCGACAAAATCCAGCAACACCAGCAGCGGGATGATTTTCGACAGCGGCATAAACACGATCAGTATCGGCCCCGCCACCAGCGCGGTGCCGAACCCGGCGATGCCAAACACGATGTAGGCAATCACCACGCCCACGCCGATCAGCAGCCACTCCACACCGCTAAACGACCATTGGCTCATCAGCTCAACCGGGCTCATGGGTTATTCCTTGTTAGAGATGGACATCACTTTAGCCATCGGTAAGGGTTGCGACTAATATCTTCAAAGCCCACCACCTATCTCGAAAAGGCATGACGCGTGATCTCGACCCGCCAACTGCGTTACTTCGTTGAAATCGCCGACAGCGGCAGCTTCAGCGCTGCCGCCGAGCGCCTTTTTGTCGCCCAGTCCGCCCTGAGCCGGCAGATCAAGGAGCTGGAAGCCCAGCTGCAAACCCCGCTGTTCGAGCGCACCGCGCGCCAACCGCGCTTGACCGCAGCCGGCGAGGCCTTCTACCCACGGGCGCGCAACCTGTTGAGTGAATTGCTCAAGGCCAGTGAAATGGCGACCCAAGTGGGCAATGGCCAGCTCGGCACCCTGCGCCTGAGCCATTCGAGCACCGTGCCGATGAGCGGTGTCTTGCTGCAAGGCATCAGCACCTGGCTGGAGCGCTGCCCCGGCGTGTCGATGGATATCGCCAAACTGTCCTCCGAAGCGCAGCTGGAGGAAATCGCCGAGGGGCGGCTGGACGTCGGCCTGCTGCGTTTGCCGGTGTTGCGCCAGCGCGAAGGCGTGCGCGTGGTGCCTTTGTATGAAGAGCAAGTGCTGCTGGCCGTGCCGCCTGACCATCGGTTGGTACGTAGCAATGCAGCTGTCGAATTGGCGCAACTTAAAGACGAGGCGTTTATCTCGATCCCCCATCCGCAGCGTGGCGGCCTGAGTTATCTGTCAGCCGAGCTGTGCATGCGCGCGGGCTTTTTTCCCAAGGCCGCGCGGGTGATGTCGCGCAAGACCACCCAGTTGCAACTGATCCAGGCCGGCTTCGGTATTGCCTTGTTACCAAAATCCATGCAGCACATCGCCCCCGCCAACGTGCACTTTTTGCCCCTTGCCGACCCCGACTGCCTGAGTACCGTGGCCTTGGCTTACGCGCAGGCGCCGAGCGCGCTGGTGGAGCAGTTCTGTCAAACCGTGCACGAATGCCTATAAACTGCCGCGCATGATTAAAGATCCCTTTGCCCGCCTGGGCCTGGACCGCGAAGTCCTGACTGTCAGCCAGCTCAACGGCCGTGCGCGGGTGTTGCTCGAAGACGTGTTCACCAATATCTGGGTCGAAGGCGAGATCTCCAACCTCGCCCGCCCCGCTTCCGGCCACGTGTATTTCACCCTCAAGGACAGCGGCGCCCAAGTGCGTTGCGCGTTGTTTCGCAACAACGCCGCACGGGTGCGTCAGGCGCTCAAGGATGGCCTCGCGGTCAAGGTGCGCGGCAAGGTCTCGCTGTTCGAAGGCCGTGGCGACTACCAGTTGATCCTCGATACCGTCGAGCCTGCCGGTGACGGTGCGCTGCGCCTGGCCTTTGATGCCTTGAAGGAAAAGCTCAGCGCCGAAGGCCTGTTCAGTGCCGAACGCAAAGTGCCGCTGCCAGCGCACCCTCGGCGCATTGGCATTATCAGTTCGCCGACCGGTGCGGTGATCCGCGACATCATCAGCGTGTTCCGCCGTCGCGCGCCGAACATTGAACTGACACTGATTCCCACGGCCGTGCAGGGCCGCGAAGCCATCCCGCAGATTGTGCGCGCGCTGAAACTGGCGGATGCCCGTGGCTTCGATGCACTGATCCTGGCCCGAGGCGGCGGCTCGCTGGAAGACCTCTGGTGCTTCAACGAAGAAGCCGTAGCCCGTGCGGTGGATGCCTGCATCACACCGATCGTGAGTGCCGTGGGCCATGAGACCGATGTGTCGATCAGCGATTTCGTCGCCGACGTTCGCGCCCCTACCCCCTCCGCTGCGGCTGAGTTGCTCGCGCCAGACGCCAGCCACCTGGTACGCCAGGTCGAAAACCTGCACCGCCGCCTGGTGATGCTGATGCGCAATCGGCTGACACACGACCGCTTGCGGCTGGAAGGCATGGCCCGGCGCCTGCGCCACCCTGGCGAACGCCTGCGCCAACAGGCCCAGCGCCTGGATGACCTGGACATGCGCCTGCGCCGCGCCTTCGAGCGCAGCCTTAATACTCGACGCGAACGCCTGATCCGCTTGGAAACCCGCCTCGCCGGCCAACACCCGGGTCGCCAACTGGCCCTGCTGCGCCAGCGCCTGGAGAGCCTTGCCGAACGCCTGCCGCGCGCGATGCGCGAAGGCCTCAAGGCACGTCGCCTGCAACTGCAAAGCCAGGTGCAGACGTTGCACGTGGTGAGCCCGCTGGCGACCCTGGGCCGTGGCTACAGCATTTTGCTCGACGAACGCGGCCAGGCAATTCGCACTGCTGCGCAGACCCATACCGGCCAGCGCCTGACCGCGCGGCTCGGTGAAGGCCAATTGCAAGTGCGGGTGGAAGACAACCACCTGACACCCGTTACCCTTTCGCTACTGGATTGATCGATGCCACGTTTACTTAGCCTCTTGATGCTGCTGTGCCTCGCCTTTAATGCCCAGGCCGACAGCTATATCACCCGCACCCTGAACAAACCGGTGCCGGGTGGCGTTGCGGTGGTTGAGCTGGGCCCTTCGACCAACGCGCCGAAAGCCACGTACCAGGGCAAGCCGGTGCTGGTGGTGAAGGAGCAAGACAACTGGCTGGCAATTGTCGGCATTCCACTGACGGTCAAGCCGGGCAATGAGCGCGTCAGCAGTGGCGGGCGCAACCTGCCGTTTATCGTCGGTTACAAGAAATACCCGGAACAACGCATCACCCTGAAAAACAAAAGCCAGGTCAACCCCGACCCCGCGCAGCTCAAGCGCATCGAAGCCGAGCTGGCGGTACAGATCAAGGCGTATCGCAGTTTCAGCCCGAACCTGCCGAGCAATCTGGTGCTGGATAAACCGGTGAATGGGCCGCTGTCGAGCAAGTTCGGTGTACGCCGCTTCTTCAACGGCGAGGAACGCAACCCTCACTCGGGCCTGGACTTCGCGGTACCCGCCGGCACGCCGATCAAAACGCCGGCGAACGGCAAAGTGATTCTGGTGGGCAACTACTTCTTCAACGGAAACACGGTCTTTGTCGACCATGGCCAGGGCTTTATCAGCATGTTCTGCCACATGTCGACCATCGACGTGAAAGTCGGCCAACAACTGGTACGCGGGGCCGTGGTGGGCAAGGTCGGTTCGACCGGCCGCGCGACCGGGCCGCATATGCATTGGAATGTCAGCCTGAACGATGCGCGGGTAGACCCGGCGATCTTTATCGGCGCATTCCAACCCTGAATGTTTGAATTGCGCAGCCAGTAATGGCTGCGCAATTAAAACCAGCGCTCAACTGATTCACCGCCACAAAATCTCGCCCCCGACTCAAATAGCAAAACTTCTCTCAATTTTTCTCGACTGCTTGCCATCTTTCACCCCGGCGGTTAGGGTTGAGCTTATGAAAACCTCTCACACCCTCATTCAGCTCCGCCAGCACCGCAGCCTGTGCCTCGTCAGCGCACGACTGCCAGGCTGAATCGATCTGCCTCGTCCTACGCTTCGTCCCCAACAATAGTTACACGGCAGGCCGCCTTTTCTCGGCCCCTACAACAAAGGATTTCCCGATGAGCATGCTCAAAGACCCGTCTTCGAAGTACCGCGCGTTCCCGACCATCGATATCCCGGACCGCACCTGGCCGTCGAAAACCATCACCACCGCGCCGATCTGGTGCAGTTCCGACCTGCGTGATGGCAACCAGTCGCTGATCGAACCGATGGACGCGGTTAAAAAGCTGCGTTTCTGGAAGACCCTGGTTGCTGTAGGCGTGAAGGAAATCGAAGCGTCGTTCCCGGCGGCATCGCAAACCGACTTCGACTTCGTGCGCACCCTGATCGAAGACAACCACATCCCCGAGGACACCACCATTCAGGTGCTGACCCAGGGCCGTGAAGACTTGATCGCACGCACCTTCGAATCTCTGCGCGGCGCCAAAAAAGCCATCGTGCACTTGTACAACGCCACGTCGCCGTCATTCCGTCGCATCGTGTTCAACCAGGACAAGGACGGTATCAAGGCCATCGCGGTCAACGCCGCCAAGCTGTTCGTCAAATACGCCGCCCAGCAGCCGGAAACCCAGTGGACCTTCGAATACTCCCCGGAAACGTTCAGCGCCACTGAGCTGGAGTTCGCCAAGGAAGTGTGTGATGCGGTGATCGAGGTGTGGAACCCGACGCCTGAGCACAAGATGATCCTCAACCTGCCGGCCACCGTGGAATGCGCCACGCCAAATATCTATGCCGACCAGATCGAGTGGTTCGGTCGCCATATCAACCGCCGTGACAGCGTGATCATCAGCCTGCACACCCACAACGACCGTGGCACCGGCGTAGCCGCCACCGAGTTGGGCCTGATGGCCGGCGCCGATCGTGTCGAAGGCTGCCTGTTCGGCAACGGCGAGCGTACCGGTAACGTCGACCTGGTCACCGTGGCATTGAACATGTACACCCAGGGCCTCGACCCGCAGCTGGACTTCTCCGACATCGACGGCGTGCGTAAAGTCGTCGAGGAGTGCAACCAGATCCAGGTGCATCCACGTCATCCGTACGTCGGCGACCTGGTGCACACCGCGTTCTCCGGTTCCCACCAGGATGCTATCCGCAAGGGCTTCTCCCAGCAGAAAGACGATGCGCTGTGGGAAGTGCCGTACTTGCCGATCGACCCGGCCGACATCGGCCGCAGCTACGAAGCGGTGATTCGCGTGAACAGCCAGTCGGGCAAAGGCGGTATCGCCTACCTGCTGGAGCAGGAATACGACATCAGTTTGCCGCGTCGCATGCAGATCGAATTCAGCCAAGTGGTACAGGCCGAAACCGACCGCGTGGGCCTGGAGATGACCGCACCGCAGATCTACGCCTTGCTGCAGCGTGAATACCTGCAAGCCAACACCCCGTACGCGCTGGTCAGCCACCGCCTGCAGGAAGAGAACGGCAACAGCTTTGTCGAGGTTGAAGTCTCGGGCAAGGGCCAGGGTGAAACCAACCTGCACTGGAAAGGCAAAGGCAACGGCGCGCTGGAAGCCTTGGTGGCTGGCCTGCCAATTGGCGTGGAAATCATGGACTACAACGAACATGCAATCGGTGCTGGCACCAACGCCAAGGCGGCTGCCTATATCGAACTGCGTGTGAACGGCGAACGCCCGGTGCATGGCGTGGGTATTGATGAAAACATCACCACCGCCAGCTTCAAAGCGCTGTTCAGTGCGCTGAACCGCTCGTTGAGCCAGCAGGAAGCGAAAGCGGCGTAAACACTTACCGCTGAAGTGCAAAAGGCCCCTGGGTGAGAACCCAGGGGCCTTTTTTGCTTTAAATCAGCGCTGATGCTGATGGCCTCTTCGCGAGCAAGCCCGCTCCCACATTTGACCGCATTCCTATTGGATAAACGCGGTCGAATGTGGGAGCGGGCTTGCTCGCAAAAGCGGTGTATCAGACAAACTGAAAACTATCGGCATCCAGGTTCGCCGGAAACTTGGTGCGATACGCCGCTAATTCCGCCGCATCCAGGTTCACCTGAAACACCCCATCCGCCTCCCCCGCACTCAGCAGGGTCTCACCCTGGAAATCCAGCACCTGGCTGTCTCCCGTGTAGGCAAAGCCCTTGCCATCCGTACCGACCCGATTCACTGCCGCCACGTAGCACAGGTTTTCGATGGCCCGCGCCGGCAGCAAACGGTTCCAATGCAGTCGCCGCGCACCTGGCCAGTTGGCGGTGTACAGCAACAAGTCAGTGTCCTGAGCATCGCGGCTCCACACCGGAAAACGCAGGTCGTAGCAAATCAACGGACGAATACGCCAGCCTTTCAATTCGAACTGCACCTGACGCTCGCCGGGGGTGTAGTGGTCGTGTTCGCCGGCCATGCGGAACAGATGGCGCTTGTCGTAATGCAACACTTCGCCGTCCGGGCGCGCCCACAGCAGACGGTTGCGATGGCTGCCGTCGGCGGCCTGGATGATCACGCTGCCGGTGATCACCGCGTCGTACTTGGCTGCCTGGGCCTGGAGCCAGTGATGCGTCGGGCCATTTTCCGGCTCGGCCAGGGTGGCCGATTCCATGGAGAAGCCCGTGGTGAACATCTCCGGCAACACGATCAGGTCGGCCCCCCTGGCCTGCTCCAGCAACAGCTCGAAATGCTCAAGGTTGGCCTGGCGATCATGCCAGGCCAGGCTGGTCTGGATCAGGGCGATGTTCAAGTTCGGCAATGTGCTCAAATCACGCATAGTTTTTCCGCCGCTTGCTGCAGCGTCTCCTCGCGTTTGGCAAAGCACAGGCGCACCAGGCGCTGGCCTTGGGGTGGGTTCTGGTAGAACACCGAGACCGGAATCGTCGCTACGCGGTGTTCGCGGGTCATCCACAGCGACATGGCGACGTCATCCAGGTCCGGGCGAACCTGTGAGTAATCCACCAGTTGGAAGTAGGTGCCGGCGACCCGGGTAAAACTGAAACGCGACGGCGCCAGCAGGTCGCAGAACAGGTCGCGCTTGGCTTGATAGAACCCCGGCAGCTCGTCGACGTGCTCCGGGTGTTCAGCCATGAAGTCAGCCAGCGCGAACTGCAGCGGGGTTACGCCGCAGAAGTTGACGTATTGGTGCACCTTGCGCAGTTCGGCGGTCAGCGCCGGCGGCGCGACCACGTAGCCGGTTTTCCAGCCGGTAACGTGGTAGGTCTTGCCAAAGGAGCTGACCACGAACGCACGCTGATACAGTTCTTCATGGGCCAGCACGCTGACGTGGGGCACGCCATCAAACACCAGGTGTTCGTAGACCTCATCGCTGACCAGGTAGATATCACGGTCGCGGATCAGTTCGGCCAATTGGTCCAGCTCGGCACGGCTGATCAGCGCGCCAGTGGGGTTGTGCGGGGTGTTGAGGATGATCATGCGTGTACGCGGTGAGAGCGCGGCCTTGATCTGTTCGAAGTCGAGCGCAAAGCCCTGCAGACTCAACTGCACATGCACGCAACGACCACCGGCCAGCTCGACCGAGGGCTCGTAGCTGTCGTAGCACGGGTCGAACACAATGACCTCATCGCCGCTGCGGATCACCGCCTGGATCGCGCAGAAAATCGCCTCGGTGGCGCCAGGGGTAATGGTCACTTCGCTGTCGACATTGACCGTGGCGCCATAGCTGCGGGCGATCTTGGCGGCCACTTGCTGGCGCAGCACCGGCAGGCCGGTCATCGGCGCGTACTGGTTATGGCCGAGGGCGATATGTTTGCCTACCGCGTCGAGCAACGCCTGGGGGCCATTGAAGTCGGGGAAACCCTGGGACAGGTTGAGCGCGCCGGTTTCGGCGGCCAGTTGAGACATGGTGGTAAAGATGGTGGTGCCGACATTCGGCAGCTTGCTGGTGATCATCGGAGGCCCCTGCAGGTGAGCCCCAAGTTTTAAGCTGCAAGCCACAGGCGGGTCAAGCGACAAACCATCGCACACAAAAAAGGGCTCCAAAGGAGCCCTCTCTTACAGCCTGTAGCTTACAACTCAAAGCAGCGCTTATTTCTTGTCGCGGCGCTTCTTGTCGGCCTTCTTGTGGTGAGTCATCAAACGACGCTTCTTGTTCACCTGACGGTCAGTCAAGGTGTTCTTGTTGCCTTCGTATGGGTTCTCACCACCCTTGAACTCGATGCGGATCGGCGTACCGACCAGCTTCAAGACACGGCGGTAGGTGTTTTCCAGGTAACGCACGTAGGACTTAGGCACCTTCTCGATCTGGTTACCGTGGATCACGATAATCGGCGGGTTGGCACCACCCAAGTGGGCGTAACGCAGTTTGATCCGGCGGTTGTTGACCATCGGCGGAGCGTGCTCGCCCACCGCATCTTCCAGGATCTGGGTGAGGCGGTTGGTCGGCCAGCGGGTAACCGCAGACTTGAACGAGTTCTGTACGGACGCGTAGAGGTTGCCCACGCCGGTGCCGTGCAGTGCCGAGATAAAGTGGATATCCGCGAACTCGACGAAGAACAACCGACGCTGCAGCTCGATTTTGACGAAATCGCGCTCACTCGGCGTCATGCCGTCCCACTTGTTGATCGCGATTACCAGGGCGCGACCGGCTTCCAGGGCAAAGCCCAGCAAGTTGAGGTCGTGGTCCACCACGCCTTCGCGGGCGTCCATCACGAAGATCACCACGTTGGCGTCTTTGATCGCTTGCAGGGTTTTGACCACGGAGAATTTTTCAACTTCTTCGTGGATCTTGCCGCGCTTGCGCACACCGGCGGTGTCGATCAGCGTGTACTTCTCGTCGTTACGCTCAAACGGGATGTAGATACTGTCGCGGGTGGTGCCGGGCTGGTCGTACACGATAACCCGGTCTTCACCGAGCATGCGGTTGACCAGGGTCGACTTGCCCACGTTAGGACGGCCGATGATAGCGATCTTGATACCGTCTTTTTCGCTCGGGCCAGGAATGCGCTTGGCTTCCTCACCTTCGGCAACGATCTCTTCTTCGCCTTCTTCTTCCTCAGCGTCATCCTTCGGGAAGTCGCGCAGGGCGATTTCCAGCATTTGGGTGATGCCGCGACCGTGAGCACCGGCGACCGGGATCGCGTCGCCCAGGCCCATCGGGCTGAATTCGGCACGGGCCGCTTCGGGATCGATGTTGTCGATCTTGTTGGCGACCAGATAGGAACGCTTGTTGCGCTTGCGCAGGTGCTCGCCAATCATCTGGTCGGCAGCGGTGTAGCCCGCGCGGGCGTCCACCAGGAACAACACGACATCGGCTTCTTCGATAGCGAGCAGCGACTGCTCGGCCATCTTTTCGTCCATGCCATGCTCGTCACCGGAGATACCCCCGGTGTCGACGATAATGTAGGAGCGCCCTTGCCACTTTGCCTCACCGTATTGGCGATCACGGGTCAGACCGGACAAGTCGCCGACAATGGCGTCGCGAGTCCTGGTCAGGCGGTTGAACAAGGTGGACTTGCCGACGTTAGGTCGGCCCACCAGGGCGATTACGGGAACCATGCGGCTCTCCACTTCGTTATTTCAGAAAATACAAAAGCCGCTGCATGGCAGCGGCTGGTGCTCGGGGCAGCATATTCAAATGCCGCATGCCCCGCCTGAGCGGGGCCGCCTGGGTGTTACCCCAAGCATAGTTCTTACTTGATGGTCAGGGCTTCCAGCTTGCCGCTGTTGCCAAACACATAAAGCATGTTACCCACGACCAGCGGACGCGCACGCAGGCCGTCGCTGTCGATACGCTCACGACCGACAAAGCGACCGTCTACCTGGCTCAGCAGGTGCAGGTAGCCTTCGAAGTCGCCTACCGCTACGTAGCTGGAGAACACTTCCGGTGCCGACAGTTGACGGCGAGCCAGCGAGTCGTTGCTCCACAGTGCAGTGGTGGAACGCTCGTCGACACTTTCAACGGTGCCGGACGCCAGGCTTACATAGACGCTGCCAAAGCCTTGGGCGACACCTGCGTAGCTGGAAGCATCACGCTGCCAGTTGACGCGGCCGCTCTGCAGGTCCAGCGCGGCAACGCGGCCCTGGTAAGTGGCGACGTAGAGGGTTTCACCCGACAACAGCAAGCCGCCGTCGATGTCCACTACGCGGTCCAGCTCGGAGCGACCTTGCGGGATGGCCACACGGGTTTCCCAGGCCGGTACGCCGTTCTGGGTATCCAGGGCGACCACTTTACCGGTCGACAGGCCTGCAACGGCCAGATTGTTGGTCACAACCGGACCACTGGTACCGCGCAGGGTCAGCACCGCAGGGGTGCTGTCGTACAACCAACGCTGCTCGCCAGTGCTGGCGTCGAGGCCGATCACACGGTCGTCCTGGGTCTGTACCACGACGATATCGCCGTTGGTGGCAGGCGGTGCGAGCACTTCACTGGTCACGCGAGCGCGCCATTTCTCTTCACCGGTGCTGGAATCCAGGGCCACGACTTCGCCTTTCAGCGTGCCGAGCATCACCAGGCCATAACCCACGCCTACGGCGCCGGAGACGGGCAATTCGAGGTCTTTCTTCCACTTCACGTCGCCGTTCATGCGATCCATGGAGATCACCACGCCGGTCACGTCAGCGGCCACAATGTTGTCACCGTCGATTGCCGGTACCAACATGTTGTAAGTGTCGCCCTGACCGTCACCGATGGAGCGGCTCCACTGCTTTTGCAGGACCACTTCTTCCTTGAAGCTGGTCAGCTCGGCAGGAGGCAGTTCTTTTTTACTGTTGCTGCTGCAACCCGCGGCCAGAACGGCCAGAGCCAGCAATGCTGCATGTTTCCAACGGATCACGTCACGCATCCCCTTTGGCCAAGTCGTCCAGCTTGATTTGTAAGCCACCGACCGCCGCTTCATCAGACAGCGCCGCCTTGGCTTTCTTGTACGCAGCATTGGCTTCGTCGGTACGACCCAATTGGACCAACAGGTCGCCCTTGAGCTCTTCGCGAGTGGCTACAAATGCCTTGTCCGCATCGCCGTCGAGCAGTTTGAGTGCTTCGTCAGCCTTGTTCTGTGCTGCCAATACCTGAGCCAGGCGCTGACGTGCGATTTCACCCAGGGTCGGGTTGGTCGGTTTGTCGGCGATGGCCTTCAGCTCGGTGGCTGCATCATCCAGCTTGCCGGTGTCGACCGCGACTTTCGCGACGAACAGGCTGCCGTACTGGGCGTAGGTGCTACCGCCGAATTCGTTCTTGAGCTTGCCGGCCAGGTCCGCCACTTGCGCAGGGTCAGGCTTGCCGTCAGGCGTCAGCGTGGTTTCCAGCAATTGCTGATAGAGAATCGAGGCGCCCTGGGACTGGTTGGCCTGATACTTGGTCCAGGCTTGCCAGCCGAACACCACCACTAAAGCCAGCAGACCACCGGTAACCAGGGGCTTGCCGTTACGCTGCCACCAGTCTTTGAACTCGGCCAGCTGCTCATCATCAGTACTCGACACCCCAATACTCCTTAATCGCTAAATTCGGCTGTTCGACAGCTTCAACCCTGCACGACGCAGGTGGCCAAGTGCGCGGCGAGCGCATCAAAGGCAATGTTCTGTTGCTCGCCCTGGCCACGCAGGGGTTTGAAACCTATCACTTGCTGGGCCAACTCGTCATCGCCGAGGATCAGTGCATACAGCGCACCGCTCTTGTCGGCCTTCTTGAACTGGCTCTTGAAGCTGCCGGCGCCAGCATTGATCTGCAGGCGCAGGTTCGGCAGCTGGTCGCGCACGCTCTCGCTCAGGGCCAGGGCTGCCAATTCGGCGGCCTCGCCAAAAGCACAAAGGTACACGTCCACCTGACGGGAGATTTCTTCCGGGACCTGCTCCAGGGTTTCCAGCAGCAGGATCAGCCGCTCGATGCCCATGGCAAAGCCCACACCAGTAGTCGGCTTGCCACCCATCTGCTCGACCAGGCCGTCGTAACGGCCACCGGCACACACGGTGCCCTGGGCGCCGAGCTTGTCGGTGATCCACTCGAACACAGTCTTGCTGTAGTAATCGAGGCCGCGCACCAGTTTCGGGTTGATCACGTAGGGAATACCGGCTGCATCCAGGCGAGCCTTGAGGCCCTCGAAGTGCGTGCGGGATTCGTCGTCCAGGTAGTCGGCCATTTTCGGCGCGTCGACCAGTACGGCTTGCGTGTCGGCGTTCTTGGTATCGAGAACGCGCAGCGGGTTGGTTTTCAGACGGCGCTGGCTGTCTTCGTCCAACTTGTCCAGGTGGGCCGAGAGGTACTCAACCAGGGCAACGCGGTAGCGGCCCCGGGATTCGCTGGTGCCCAGGCTGTTGAGTTCAAGCTTGACCGCGTCACGGATACCCAGCAGGCCCCACAGGCGCCAGGTCAGCACGATCAGCTCGGCATCGATGTCCGGGCCGTCAAGGTTGAAAACTTCCAGGCCGATCTGGTGGAACTGGCGATAGCGGCCTTTTTGCGGGCGCTCGTGGCGGAACATCGGGCCGATGTACCACAGCTTCTGCGGCTGGCCACCGCCGGTGAGGCCATGCTCGAGCACAGCGCGCACGCACGCGGCAGTACCTTCCGGACGCAGGGTCAGGGAGTCGCCGTTGCGGTCTTCAAAGGTGTACATCTCTTTTTCGACGATGTCGGTCACTTCACCGATGGAGCGCTTGAACAGCTCGGTGAACTCGACGATCGGCATGCGGATCTGCTTGTAACCGTAGTTATCCAGCAGGCGCGCGACCGTGTTCTCGAAATAGCGCCACAGCGGCGTCTGCTCCGGCAGGATGTCGTTCATGCCACGAATGGCTTGCAGAGACTTGCTCACATCAAATCCTTAAATTCGTTCTTAGCCGCGCGCGATAAGCGCTGCGTCAGCTGCGACCTTCTCGGCCGCTTTCTCGCGGATCAGCTTTTCCAGCTCATCCACCAGATTGTCATTCGTCAACTTCTGCGACGGCTTGCCGTCGATGTAAATCAGGTTTGGAGTACCACCGGTCAGCCCCACATGGGCCTCTTTGGCCTCACCCGGACCATTGACCACGCAACCGATCACCGCAACATCCAGCGGCACCAGCAGATCCTCGAGGCGCAATTCCAAATCGTTCATGGTTTTCACCACGTCGAAGTTCTGCCGCGAACAGCTCGGGCAGGCAATGAAATTGATGCCACGCGACCGCAACCGCAGGGATTTGAGAATGTCGTAACCGACTTTCACTTCCTCTACAGGGTCAGCAGCAAGCGAGATGCGGATAGTATCGCCAATCCCTTCGGCGAGCAGCATACCCAGACCCACCGCAGATTTCACTGTGCCTGAGCGTAAACCGCCAGCTTCAGTGATACCCAGGTGCAGCGGCTGCACGATTTCCTTGGCCAGCAAGCGGTAGGCTTCTACCGCCATGAACACGTCGGAGGCCTTTACGCTGACCTTGAAGTCCTGGAAATTCAGGCGCTCAAGGTGCTCAACGTGGCGCAGCGCCGATTCAACCAGCGCGGCAGGGGTCGGTTCGCCGTATTTCTTTTGCAGGTCTTTTTCCAGGGAGCCGGCGTTAACGCCGATGCGGATCGGAATCCCGCGATCACGGGCCGCATCCACCACCGCACGCACGCGGTCTTCACGGCCAATGTTGCCGGGGTTGATACGCAGGCAGTCCACACCCAGTTCGGCTACACGCAGCGCGATCTTGTAGTCGAAGTGAATGTCGGCAACCAGCGGCACCTTGACCAATTGCTTGATGCGACCGAAGGCTTCGGCAGCGTCCATGTCTGGCACGGACACCCGTACGATGTCTACGCCGGCGGCTTCCAGACGATTGATCTGGGCAACGGTGGCGGCAACGTCATTGGTGTCGCTGTTGGTCATGCTCTGTACTGCGATGGGGGCATCGCCACCCACCGGCACTGAGCCGACCCAGATCTTGCGTGATACGCGACGTTTGATTGGAGATTCGCCGTGCATGACTATTGTCCCAACTTGAGGCGAGCAGTCTCGCCACTGGTGAACGGCGCCACGTCTACAGGCTGGCCGTTGTAGGCCACTTGCGCGCCACGGGCAAAGCCCAGACGCAGCGTCAAAGGAGGCTTGCCGCCCTGGTCGAGCGTATCTCCCTTACGCTTCAGACCGCTAAACAGCACTTTGCCATTGCCATCGGTGACTTGCGTCCAGCAGTCAGCGATGAAGGTAATCTGTACGTGCCCGTCACCGGCGATCAACGCTGGAGTGGTAGGCGGCGACATTGCAGGAGCAGCCGGGGTGGCTGGGGTGGCTGGCGCGGCAGTCGCTGGCGCAGGCGTCGCCGGGGTATGCACGGGCGCAGCAGGTGCCGCCGGAGCCGGAACAGCGGCGGTCTCGGCAGGGGCCGTTTGCGGCTCAGCCTGCTCGGCGATCTCCGGCGTTTGCGGCTCAGCCTGGGCCTGGGCCACGGCCTGGTCTTCCGGCTCATCCAGCGGATGAATCTGGGTGGTGCCGTCGGCGCTCTCGACTTCGACGTGCTCCATGGCGCTGCTGACCTGGTCCTTGTTTCGCAAGGAAGTCTGATCTTGCCACCAGACAAAACCGCCGCCGATCACGGCAATCAGCAACAACAGGCTGACAATGCGCAAGATGGTGTGGGAAACCCGCACCGGCTCTTCGATGCGACCCAAGCCGTGCACGCTGCTGCCCTGGGAGTCGGTACCGGTGAACTGGTCGAATTGCTGGACCAGCACGGCCTGGTCAATGCCCAGCAGTTTGGCGTAGGCGCGGATGTAGCCGCGGGCGAAGGTATGCCCAGGCAGCTTGTCGAACGCGCCCGCTTCCAGGTTGCCTAGGGATGTGGTGGTCAAATTGAGCTTGAGGGCCACTTCTGCCAGCGACCAGCCATTGCTTTCGCGGGCCTGACGCAAGGTCTCGCCTGGGTTTACGCGATTAGCTGCTACAACTTCCGGGTGCGCCGCTTTCATCATTGCTCCGACAGGTATTGCTGATATTCCGGCGTACCGGGATAGAGTCGTTCGAGTTGCTGGCCAAAACGTGCGGCCGTGTCGCGTTCTTCATGAACCGTCGCCAGGCGCACACCGAGCAATAGACTACGTGCATTTTGCCCGCTGAGCAGGCTAAAACGCTCGTAATAGTCACGTGCCGGCACATAATGCCTGTCTTCGTAAGACAACTCAGCCATTTCGAGCAAAGCACGTGGCTGGCGACTGTTCAGGTGCAGGGCTTTTTCCAGTTGCTGGCGCGCGCTGTCACGCTGACCAAGACGCATCGAGGTCACGCCGAGGTTCTCGAAAACGCGCGAACGCTCAGGATAGAGGGTATCGGCACTGGCTTGCTGGAAATAAAGGGCGGCCTGGTCAAAACGTTTCTGCTCGAACAGGAAGCTGCCGTAGTTGTTCAGCAGCCGCGGGTCGCCAGGACGGGAAGCCAGGGCCTTATGAAAATAGCGGTCAGCCAACTCAGGCTCGGCCTGGGCCTGGAACACCAGGGCCAGTGCGGCATTGGCGTCGGCATCGTTGCTGTCCAGCGCCAGCGCCTTAGCCAGCGGCACCTTGGCCTGCTCGCTCATGCCTTGTTGCAGGTAACCCAAGCCCAGTTGCACATAGGCAACTCGCGCCTCGTCACGGCCCTTACCGGTTTGCAGGGGGCTGTCATAGCCCGATGAAACACATCCGGCGGCGAGGCCGGTAACAAGCAAAAGCAGCGCAAGGCGCAAGGGCATAGAGGTCCTCTCTCAGATTCGATTCACAGCAATTTGCGGCAAATCTTCGGCGGCGTTAAGTTCGCGCACGGCGATATAACGTTCGCTGCGGCGGGTGCGGTCCATCACCTGCCCTACCAATTGGCCACAGGCGGCGTCGATGTCTTCACCACGCGTGGTGCGTACAGTGACGTTATAGCCGGCCTGGTGCAGTTGATCCTGGAAACGGCGGATGGCGTTGTTGCTTGGCCGCTCGTAGCCAGAATGTGGAAACGGGTTGAACGGAATCAGGTTGATCTTGCACGGGGTATTCTTGAGCAACTCGATCATTTCGACCGCGTGCTCGACCTTGTCGTTGATGTCCTTGAGCATGGTGTACTCAATGGTCAGAACGCGTTTCTCACCCAAAGTCGCCATATAACGCTGGCAAGATTCGAGCAGCATCTTAAGCGGATACTTCTTGTTGATCGGCACCAATTGGTTACGCAATGCGTCATTGGGTGCGTGCAGCGACAACGCCAGGGAGACGTCGATGTGCTTGGCCAGCTCATCGATCATCGGCACCACGCCGGAGGTCGACAGGGTTACACGGCGCTTGGAGATGCCGTAGCCCAGGTCGTCCATCATCAAATGCATGGCGGCAACGACGTTGTCGAAGTTCAGCAGCGGCTCACCCATGCCCATCATCACCACGTTGGTGATGGCACGGTCGACGGTCGCCGGGACGCTGCCAAAGGATTTGTTGGCAATCCACACCTGGCCGATCACTTCGGCGGCGGTGAGGTTGCTATTGAAGCCTTGCTTGCCGGTGGAGCAGAAACTGCAATCCAGGGCACAGCCTGCCTGGGACGAAACGCACAAGGTGCCGCGTTTGCCCTGGGGAATGTAAACAGTCTCGACGCAGCTGCCGGACGCCACGCGCACCACCCACTTACGGGTGCCGTCGCTGGAAATGTCCTCGCTGACCACTTCGGGACCACGGACCTCAGCAATGGCCTTGAGCTTGTCGCGCAGGGCCTTGCTGACGTTCGTCATGGCGTCGAAATCGTCGACACCAAAGTGGTGAATCCACTTCATTACCTGACCGGCACGGAAACGCTTCTCCCCGATTGAGTCGAAGAATTTTTCCATTTCCTGTTGAGTCAGACCCAGCAGGTTGGTTTTAACAGTCGATGTAGTCATGGATTCACCCTCACTCTTTAAGCCGATGCTTAGCGAGCGGTTACTTCAGTAGCAGCGAAAAAGTACGAGATTTCGCGAGCAGCAGCGGCTTCGGAGTCCGAACCGTGAACAGCGTTGGCGTCGATGGATTCAGCGAAGTCAGCGCGGATGGTGCCGGCAGCAGCTTCTTTAGGGTTGGTAGCGCCCATCAGCTCACGGTTCAGAGCGATAGCGTTTTCGCCTTCCAGAACCTGAACAACAACAGGACCGGAGATCATGAAGGCAACCAGGTCGCCGAAGAAGCCACGAGCGCTGTGCTCAGCGTAGAAGCCTTCAGCTTCAGCTTTGGACAGTTGCTTGAGTTTCGAAGCTACAACCTTCAGGCCGGCTTTTTCGAAACGAGTGGTGATCTCGCCGATGACGTTTTTTGCAACAGCGTCAGGCTTGATGATGGAGAAAGTACGTTGAACAGCCATGGTGTAACTCCAGAAACGGTAATTTACGAAAAATTAAACCCGCGAATTATACGCGGGTTATTGGGTATTGCCTAACTGCGTAAAAAGGCGGCTCAGTCTGCTTCTTCGATCCACAGGCCTTGAATCGCCTCCAGAACCTTTTCGCCACCCCGGTCCGGGATGTCGTCAAAGTCCGGCAGCTCCATCACCAGATTGCGCAGCTTGACGAAGTTGACCGTCAGAGGATTGACCTCCGGGTGCGCTTCAGCAAGTTGTATAGCGATTTCTTGTACATCAACCCATTTCAGGCTCATGACATTTCCTTGAATCAATGTGGCGCTTCGGCCGCATGGTTGAGCGAATATTTCGGAATTTCGACGGTGATGTCTTGAGTTCCGACCTTTGCCTGACAGCTTAGACGCGAATGCGCTTCCAGGCCCCAGGCACGATCAAGAAAGTCCTCTTCCAACTCGTCTGCTTCTTCCAGGGTATTGAACCCTTCACGAATGATGCAGTGGCAGGTGGTGCAGGCGCACACACCGCCGCAGGCGCTTTCGATCTCGATGTGGTTGTCATGGGCAACTTCGAGGATGGACTTGCCGGTCTCAGCCTCCACGACCATACCGTCCGGGCAATGCTCGGCGTGTGGCAGAAAAATGACCTGCGGCATTAATTATTCCTCGATTTCATTCAGTTTGCGCCCGGCCAGTGCGGCTTTCACCGTCTGATCCATGCGGCGGGCGGCAAAGGCATCAGTTACCTGCGACAAGCGCTTGGTCTGCTGCTCGATGGCGTAGCCATCGTTGCCTTTCATCAGTTCGGCCAGTTCCTGCATCTGCAGGTCGATGACCATGCGCTCTTCGGCATCCAGCAAACGCTCACCGTCGACTTCAAGGGCGCCCTGCACCGCTTCGAGCAGGCGCTGGGCATCCACTTGTTGCTCACGCAATACACGGGCGACCTTGTCGTCACCGGCGTATTGGAACGAATCCTTGAGCATCTTGGCGATTTCGCCGTCGGTGAGACCGTAGGACGGCTTGACCTGGATGCTGGCTTCAACGCCGGACGCCAATTCGCGCGCCGCAACGCTGAGCAGGCCATCAGCGTCGACCTGGAAGGTCACGCGGATTTTCGCCGCACCGGCGACCATGGCCGGGATACCACGCAATTCGAAACGCGCCAGGGAGCGGCAGTCGCTGATCAGCTCGCGCTCACCTTGCAGCACATGAATCATCATGGCCGTCTGGCCATCTTTGTAGGTAGTGAAGTCCTGGGCGCGGGCGACGGGGATGGTGGTGTTGCGTGGAATCACCTTCTCCATCAGGCCACCCATGGTTTCCAGGCCCAGGGACAACGGAATCACATCAAGCAGCAGCAGTTCGCCACCATCACGCTTGTTGCCGGCCAGGGTGTCGGCCTGGATCGCAGCACCAATGGCAACCACTTGATCGGGGTCGATTTCAGTCAGCGGCTGACGGCCAAACGCTTCAGCCACGGCCTCGCGAACGCGTGGAACCCGAGTGGAGCCACCGACCATGACCACGGCACCGACTTCTTCCAGCTCGATACCGGAATCGCGCACCGCGCGGCGGCAGGCTTTGAGGCTGCGGGCGACCATTGGCTCGATCAACGCATCGAAGGCTTCGCGAGTCAGTTGAGCCGACCAGTCACCGTAGGAAACTTCAACAGAAGCAGCGTCAGTCAGTGCTTCCTTGGCCGCGCAGGCGGTTTGCAACAGGTTGCGTTGCGCGCCTGGGTCCAGGTCGGCCGACAAGCCGGCGCTGGTGATGATCCAGCCCGCAATAGCATGGTCGAAGTCATCGCCGCCCAGGGCGCTGTCGCCGCCGGTGGCGAGCACTTCAAACACGCCGCCAGTCAGGCGCAGGATCGAAATATCAAAGGTACCGCCGCCCAGGTCGTAGATGGCGACGAGGCCTTCAGCGTGCTGGTCCAGGCCATAGGCCACGGCTGCCGCAGTCGGCTCGTTGAGCAGGCGCAACACGTTCAGGCCGGCAAGTTTCGCCGCATCCTTGGTGGCTTGGCGCTGAGCGTCATCGAAATAAGCCGGAACGGTAATCACCGCACCGACAAGTTCGCCGCCCAAGGTTTTCTCTGCGCGCTGGCGCAACACCTTGAGAATATCGGCCGACACTTCCACCGGGCTTTTCGGGCCCTGGATGGTGTCGATGAACGGCATGTGGGACTCACCGCCGACAAAGCGGTACGGCAGCTGGTCGCCCAATTGCTTGACGTCGGACAGACCACGACCCATCAAGCGCTTGACCGACAGCACGGTATTCAGAGGATCGGTAGACGCGGCCAGCTTGGCCGACTCACCGACTTCGGTGCGGTCCGCGTGATAGCGCACGGCCGACGGCAGGATCACTTGGCCATCAGCGTCAGGCAGCGGCTCGGACAGGCCGCTGCGCAAGGCTGCAACCAGGGAATTGGTGGTGCCCAGGTCAATCCCCACCGCCAGACGACGCTGGTGCGGTTGCGGGCTTTGGCCGGGTTCGGCGATTTGCAGTAGAGCCATGGTAATCAGGTCTTATCTGTCTCAGGCGTGCATCACGGGCAGCACTGGGTTAATCGTCGAGGCGCTCTTCTAGCTGGCGCACTTCGTAGGTGAGCTTGTCGAGAAACTGCATGCGCCGCATCAGGCGTTCGGCCTGCTCGCGTTGCGCTGCATCGTTCCAACAAGCCGCGAAGCTTTCGTTCAACTCATCCTGGGCCACTTTCAGACGACGCTTGAAGACTGCGACACCCGCCACATCGGCTTCGTCCTGCAAGTCTTCGAGCTCTTCGCGCCACTGCATCTGCTGCATCAGGAAGTCCGGATCGTGCACCGTGACTTCCAACGGCAACTCGCCACCGTTCATCGCAAGCAGGTAGCGCGCGCGCTTTGGAGGGCTTTTGAGCGTCTGATAGGCTTCGTTGAGGCTGGCCGATTGCTCCAGGGCCAGGCGTTGCTCACGCTCGGAAGCGTCAGCAAAGCGGTCCGGATGCACCCCACGCGCCAATTCTCGGTAGCGCGTGGCAAGCTGCTCAAGGTCCAGCCGAAAGCTCGGCTGCAGCTCGAATAAAGCGAAATGACAAGGAGTACCCACGAATAGCCTCAGATGTTGAAGCTTTCGCCGCAGCCACACTCACCGCGTACGTTGGGGTTGTTGAACTTGAAGCCTTCGTTCAACCCTTCCTTGACGAAATCGAGTTCGGTGCCGTCCAGGTAGGTCAGGCTCTTAGGGTCGATGATCACTTTCTCGCCGTGACTTTCGAACACCTGGTCCTCCGCAACCACCTCGTCGACAAACTCCAGCACGTAGGCAAGGCCGGAACAGCCTGTGGTGCGAACACCCAGACGAATCCCCTCACCTTTACCGCGCCCATTCAGGGAGCGGCGAATGTGCTGCGCAGCCGCTTCTGTCATGCTGATAGCCATCGTTGACTCCTTACTCGTCGCCAAATGCTTAGATCAAGCCTTTCTTCTGCTTGTAGTCGCGAACGGCCGCCTTGATGGCGTCTTCTGCGAGTACCGAGCAGTGGATTTTCACTGGCGGCAGGGCCAGTTCTTCGGCCAGCTGGGTGTTGCTGATGGTGACAGCCTCATCCAGGGTCTTGCCTTTCATCCATTCGGTCGCCAGCGAGCTGGAGGCGATGGCCGAACCGCAGCCGTAGGTCTTGAACTTGGCGTCTTCGATAACGCCAGCGTCGTTGACCTTGATCTGCAGGCGCATCACATCGCCGCACGCCGGAGCGCCGACCATGCCGGTGCCGACATCAGGGTCTTCCGCGTTCATCTTGCCGACGTTGCGCGGGTTTTCGTAGTGGTCGATGACCTTTTCGCTGTAAGCCATGGTACTGAATCCTCACTCATCAGGGCCGCTCTGGAACCCTGTAAAAACGCCTGCGTTTTCCGCCACGTTCCTACAGAGCTTGGGTGGCGGCTTCTATAGTTAGTGTGCCGCCCACTCGATCTTGGAAATATCGACACCGTCTTTGAACATGTCCCACAGCGGCGACAGAACACGCAGCTTGTTGACGGCTTCGCAGACTTTCTGCGCGGCGTAGTCGACTTGCTCTTCGGTGGTGAAACGGCCGAACGTAAAGCGGATCGAGCTGTGTGCCAGTTCGTCGTTGCGGCCCAGGGCGCGCAGTACGTACGAAGGCTCAAGGGACGCCGAGGTGCAGGCCGAACCGGACGAAACCGCCAGGTCCTTGAGCGCCATGATCAGCGACTCGCCTTCGACGTAGTTGAAGCTCAAATTCAGGTTGTGCGGTACACGGGCGGTCATGCTGCCGTTGATGTACAGCTCTTCAAGGTTCTCGACCTGCTTGTAGAAGCGATCGCTCAGGGCCTTGATGCGCACGTTTTCGGCAGCCATGTCTTCTTTGGCTACACGGAAAGCTTCGCCCATGCCGACGATCTGGTGGGTCGCCAGGGTGCCGGAACGCATGCCGCGCTCGTGACCACCGCCGTGCATGGTGGCTTCGATGCGCACGCGAGGCTTGCGGCTCACGTACAGCGCGCCGATGCCTTTAGGGCCGTAGGTCTTGTGGGCGGAGAACGACATCAGGTCGACTTTCAGCTTCGACAGGTCGATATCGACCTTGCCAGTGGACTGAGCCGCGTCGACGTGCAGCAGGATGCCCTTGGAACGGGTCAGCTCGCCGATGGCCGCGATGTCGTTAATGGTGCCGATTTCGTTGTTCACGTGGATCACGGAAACCAGGATGGTGTCTTCACGCAGCGCGGCTTCGATCATGGCCGGGGTGACGATACCGTCGGTGGTTGGCTCGAGGTAGGTCACCTCAAAACCTTCACGCTCCAGTTGGCGCATGGTGTCGAGGACAGCCTTGTGCTCAATCTTGGTGGTGATCAGGTGTTTGCCTTTGGTCGCATAGAAATGCGCCGCGCCCTTGATAGCCAGGTTGTCGGACTCGGTGGCACCGGAGGTCCAGACGATTTCACGCGGGTCTGCGCCAACCAGGTCAGCGACCTGGCGACGAGCGTTCTCGACCGCTTCCTCGGCTTTCCAGCCGAATACGTGGGAACGGGAGGCTGGGTTGCCGAAATTTCCGTCAACCAGCAGGCATTCGCTCATCTTTTGCGCGACACGCGGATCAACCGGGGTGGTCGCTGAGTAATCAAGGTAAATCGGCAATTTCATGGACTTTCTCCTAAATCAGGCTGGCTGGCGTGCCGTTAGCTCTTCGGCTGTCACTCGACGGCGGACGCTTCAATCTTGTCCAGACGCGGCGCCTTGGTGTTGCAACGGCGCTGGTCCTGACGCTGGGCTACTTCTTGTACCTCACGGCGAGTCACAAGATCAGCCAAGCTGATACCGCTCAAAAACTCATGGATCTGCAGGCTCAAGTCACACCACAAGTGGTGGGTCAAGCAGGTGTCGCCGGCATGGCAGTCACCCAGGCCCTGGCATTTGGTCGCATCGACGGATTCGTTGACCGCATCGATCACCTGCGCTACCTGGATGCCCTGCATATCGCGGGACAATTGATAGCCACCGCCAGGGCCACGCACACTGGAAACCAGATTGCTGCGGCGCAACTTGGCAAACAGCTGCTCAAGGTAGGACAGGGAAATGCCTTGGCGCTCGGAGATATCGGCCAGGGACACCGGCCCAGTTTGCGCGTGCAAGGCCAGGTCAAGCATGGCGGTCACCGCGTATCGGCCTTTTGTAGTCAGTCTCATGGACAAGTACCAAGGTGTTTCGGAATGGGGGCAAGTATGCGATTCCCGAGTATTTAAGTCAACTATAAGACCTAGTACTTTAGTCAGGATTACCCGTAAAAAGGGCGCGCGAATCATAGCAGGGTGGGGCGGGATGGACCAGCGGCGGCGGGCTCAATGCTGAATCTCAAGACCAATGGAGATCAAATGTGGGAGGGGGCTTGCTCCCGATGACGGCGGATCAGCCAATAACTGTAGTGGCTGACACATTGCCATTGGGGGCAAGCCCCCTCCCCAGGGTCTTGCGGTGAAGTCGAGACCTCAGCCTGCCTTGGTGGCGGTTTCGTCCTTTATCTCGGCGAAGTCCTCTTCGCGCAGCTCAGGCAGATCCTTGGCGCAGTAGCTGCTGCCCAGCTCTTTGAGCGCGCCACACATGCCGTCCAGCTTGCCATCTACCGCCTGCAAGTGGTCGAGCAATTGGCCGATGGCGCGCGCCACCGGGTCAGGCATGTCTTCGCTGACACCGTAGGCATCAAAGCCGATTTTTTCGGCCATGGCCTTACGCTTGGCTTCCTGCTCGTCGCCTACTTCCGGCTTGACGATGATTCGGCCTGGAATACCCACCACAGTGGCGCCAGGCGGCACAGCCTTGGTGACGACCGCATTGGAGCCGACTTTGGCGCCCGCCCCCACGGTAACCGGCCCCAGCACCTTGGCGCCCGCCCCGACCACCACGCCATCTTCCAGGGTTGGGTGGCGCTTGCCTTTATTCCAGCTGGTGCCGCCCAGAGTCACGCCTTGATAGAGCGTCACGTCGTCGCCAATCTCAGCCGTCTCGCCGATCACAATGCCCATGCCATGGTCGATAAAAAAACGACGACCAACCTTGGCGCCCGGGTGAATCTCGATCCCGGTCAACCAGCGTCCGAAGTTCGACACCAACCGCGCCAGCCACTTCCAGCCCATGCCCCACAAGGCGCCGGACAGGCGGTGGATCCAGATCGCATGCATGCCCGGGTAGCAGGTCAGCACTTCAAAGGCGTTGCGCGCCGCCGGGTCACGGTGGAAAACACTCTGGATATCTTCTCGCAAACGCTCGAACATTTTTAATCCTTCCGCTTAATAAGCTCGCCACGGGCCGCTTTCTGGGTTTCCGTGAGGATGCCACGCAATATATTCATTTCTGCCCGGCTGACCGAGCTGCGCCCGTACAGGCGACGCAGGCGCGCCATCAAGTGCCGCGGCTTCTCAGGATCAAGGAATTCGATGGCCACCAGGGTGTGCTCCAGGTGCTCATAGAAACGCTCCAGCTCGTCCATGGTGGCCAACTCGCCACTTTTGGTCGACGCCACTTCATCCTTTTCCACCTTGCTCGGCTGACCTTCAGCAGCCAGCCAGGACATACGCACTTCATAACTCAACACCTGCACCGCCGCCCCGAGGTTCAGCGAGCTGAACTCAGGGTCTGATGGAATGTGCACGTGATAATGACATCGCTGCAGCTCTTCATTGGTGAGGCCGGAATCTTCACGACCAAACACCAAGGCGATTTCAGCGCCGCCGGCAGCCTCTTCCACTACCTTGGTCCCGCACTCGCGCGGGTCCAGCAGGGGCCAGGGGATGCGACGGTCGCGGGCGCTGGTGCCGAGCACCAGGTTGCAGCCGACCAAAGCGTCTTCCAGGGTGGCGACGACCTGGGCTTTTTCCAGGATGTCATTGGCGCCGGACGCGCGGGCATCGGCCTCGTGGTGCGGGAACACACGCGGCTCAACCAGCACCAGGCGCGTCAGCCCCATGTTTTTCATGGCTCGCGCCACCCCGCCGATATTGCCGGGGTGACTGGTATTGACCAAGACGACACGAATGTTTTGCAGCAAGGGAGGCGCTCTCGGACACGGGAAAGGGGAGCAAATCTTACAGAACAGCCTAAGGTTATGCCATGAAAGCTAACGTCGTCCTTCACCTGAAGAAAGTTTCTGCTAGAATGCCCGGCTTTCTTTAACAACCTTAGGTGACACATCCATGCAGCCCATGCTGAATATCGCGCTGCGCGCCGCCCGCAGCGCCAGTGAATTGATCTTCCGCTCCATCGAGCGCCTGGATACCATCAAGGTCGACGAAAAAGACGCCAAGGATTACGTGTCCGAGGTCGATCGCGCCGCCGAACAGAAAATCATCGACGCACTGCGCAAGGCCTACCCTACCCACGGCATCCTCGGCGAAGAAACCGGCTTGCACAAAGGCAGCGGCGAAGGCGAAGACTACCTGTGGATTATCGACCCACTGGATGGCACCACCAACTTCCTGCGCGGCATCCCACACTTTGCGGTCAGCATTGCCTGCAAATACCGTGGCCGCCTGGAACACGCCGTCGTACTTGACCCGGTTCGCCAGGAAGAATTCACCGCCAGCCGTGGCCGTGGCGCCCAGCTGAACGGTCGCCGCTTGCGCGTAAGCGGCCGCACCAGCCTGGACGGCGCCCTGCTGGGTACCGGCTTCCCGTTCCGTGACGACCAGATGGACAACCTGGAAAACTACCTGGGCATGTTCCGCGCCCTGGTTGGCCAAACCGCCGGCATCCGCCGCGCCGGCGCAGCCAGCCTTGACCTGGCCTACGTGGCCGCCGGTCGTTTTGATGCGTTCTGGGAATCGGGCCTGTCCGAGTGGGACATGGCTGCGGGCGCCCTGCTGATTCAAGAAGCCGGCGGCCTGGTGAGCGACTTCACCGGCGGTCACGACTTCCTTGAGAAAGGCCACGTGGTTGCCGGCAACACCAAATGCTTCAAGGCAGTACTGACGGCGATCCAGCCGCACTTGCCAGCCTCGCTGAAGCGTTAAGCGAGCGAGCACAAAAAAGCACCCCGAGGGGTGCTTTTTTTATGCCTGGGATTTGAGTCAGACCCAAGCCTGAGCAACAACAAGACTCAAATGTGGGAGGGGGCTTGCTCCCGATTGCAGTGGCTCAGCTAAAAACCCATTAACTGATGCACCGCTCTCAGGGGCAAGCCCCCTCCCACATTTTGAATGGCATCAGGCTCTGGAATTACTGCTGGTTCTGGCCCAGAACCAAGCGGCCTTCCTTGTCGACCGGAATCTGACCACCTGGGTCACGATCCATGCGCACCGAACCTTCCTTGCCGTCCAGGGTGTAACGCACGTCGTAGCCGACAACCTTGTCGCTGATGTCGTTGACGGTGTTACAACGGGTCTGGGTGGTGGTGTAGGTATCGCGGTTCTGCATACCTTCCTGAACCTTGTTACCGGCATAACCGCCACCGACCGCACCGGCCACGGTGGCCAGCTTCTTACCATTACCGCCACCGACCTGGTTGCCCAACAGGCCACCGGCCAGCGCACCGACCACGGTACCGACGATCTGATGCTGATCCTGCACCGGCTTCTGCCGGGTCACTGCGACGTCCTTGCAGACCTCGCGAGGGGTCTTGATCTGGGTTTTCACCGGCTGCACTGCCAGCACTTGCGCATACTCAGGGCCGCTTTTTACCAGGCTGTAGGTGGCAACAGCACCCCCGGCAGTCACACCGACAGCACCCAATACCGCACCAACCAGTAACGACTTGTTCACGTTGAACCTCCTGACCATCACAAACGGACCGAAACGTCCGCGCTATACCCAGCCTTGGAGCAATAAAAAAGGCACGAGTTCAATACTCGTGCCTTCTTTGTAACAGCAGATCAACAAGCGCCCATCAAGGGCGGTCGTCGACCTCCTTGCCGGTAGCGGCAGGAGGGATCAAGTCTTCGCTGTTGAGGTTCAGCCAGATCAGCACCACGTTGGCGATGTAGATCGACGAGTAGGTGCCCGCCAGAACGCCGATAAACAGCGCCAGGGAGAAGCCCCACAGGTTGTCGCCCCCGAAGATCATCAGTGCCGCGATCGCCAGCAAGGTGGAGATCGACGTCGCCATGGTCCGCAGCAAGGTCTGGGTGGTCGAGATGTTGATGTTCTCGATCAGCGTAGCCTTGCGCAGTACGCGAAAGTTCTCACGAACCCGGTCGAATACCACGATGGTGTCGTTGAGCGAGTAACCGATGATCGCCAGCACCGCCGCCAATACCGTCAGGTCGAAGGTGATCTGGAAGTACGCGAGGATACCTACGGTCACGATCACGTCGTGGATCAGCGACACAATGGCGCCGACACCGAACTTCCACTGAAAGCGGAACGCCAGGTAGATCATGATGCCGACCAGCGCCATCAGCATGCCGAGGCCGCCCTGGTCGCGCAGCTCTTCACCCACCTGCGGGCCCACGAACTCGACGCGTTTGACCGACGCCGGGTTGTCGCCGCCGACCTTCTGCAAGGCCTCGGCTACCTGGTGACCCAATTGCGGGTCTTCGCCTGGCATACGCACCAGCAGGTCGGTGGTCGCACCAAAGCTCTGCACGATGGCTTCGTGATAGCCGGCCTTGACCAGCTCGTTGCGCACCAGGGTAACGTCGGCGGGCTTCTCGTAGGTCAGCTCGATGAGCGTACCGCCGGTGAAGTCCAGACCGTAGTTCAGGCCCTTATGGAACCAGCTGAACAATGCCAGAACGGTAAGGAGCACAGTGACGCCGAACGCAACGTTGCGAACGCCCATGAAGTTGATTGTACGTAACATGGCAGCCCCTTAAATCCACAACTTCTTGAAGTCACGCCCGCCAAAGATCAGGTTGACCATTGCGCGGGTCACCATGATGGCCGTGAACATCGAGGTAAAGATACCGAGGGACATGGTCACCGCAAAACCTTTGACCGGGCCGGTGCCCATGGCAAAGAGAATCCCGCCGACCAGCAAAGTGGTCAGGTTGGAGTCGAGAATCGCGGTAAATGCCCGGCCGAAGCCTTCGTTGATTGCGCGCTGTACGGTCATGCCCGCCGCGATCTCTTCACGAATCCGCGAGAAGATCAGTACGTTGGCGTCTACCGCCATACCCATGGTGAGTACGATACCGGCGATACCTGGCAGGGTCAGCGTAGCGCCCAGCAGCGACATCAAGGCCAACAGCATCACCATGTTGCCCGCCAGGGCCACGGTGGCGATGATGCCGAAGAAACGGTAGATGGCGATGATGAACAGCGATACGAACAGCATGCCCCACAGGGAGGCATCGATACCCTTGGTGATGTTGTCGGCACCCAGGCTCGGGCCGATGGTGCGCTCTTCAGCAAAGTACATCGGAGCAGCCAGGCCACCGGCACGCAGCAGCAGGGCCAGTTCCGAGGATTCGCCCTGACCGTTCAGGCCAGTGATGCGGAATTGAGCACCCAGCGGCGACTGGATGGTCGCCAGGCTGATGATCTTCTTCTCTTCCTTGAAGGTCTGTACCGGCACGTCTTTCTCGACGCCGTTGACCATTTGCTTGGTGTAGGTGGTCACCGGACGCTGCTCGATGAAGATCACCGCCATGCTGCGACCAACGTTGCTGCGCGTGGCGCGACTCATCAGTTCGCCGCCGTGGCCATCCAGACGGATGTTCACTTCAGGGGTGCCGTGCTCGCCGAAACCAGCCTTGGCGTCGGTAACCTGGTCACCGGTGATGATCAAGCCACGCTCGATCAGCGCTGGAGGACGGTTGCCTTCACGGAACTCGAACTCTTCGGAAGTCGCACGGGAGGCACCTGGCTCAGCCGCCAGACGGAATTCCAGGTTGGCGGTTTTACCCAGGATACGCTTGGCTTCAGCGGTGTCCTGTACGCCCGGTAGTTCAACCACGATGCGGTTGGCACCCTGGCGCTGCACGATTGGCTCGGCCACACCCAGCTCGTTGACGCGGTTACGCACCGTGGTCAAGTTTTGCTTGATGGAGTATTCGCGGATTTCCGCGATCTTCGCCGGGCTCATCGCCAGACGCAGTACAGCCTGACCATTCAGGTCGGCCGGTACAATGTCGAAATCGTTGAAGTTCTTGCGGATCAGCGCACGGGCCTGCTCGCGGGAAGCTTCGTCAGCGAAACCCAGCTGGATGGCACCGTTGAGCTGCGGCAGGCTGCGATAGCGCAGCTTCTCTTTACGCAGCAGGCTTTTCACGTCGCCTTCGTAGACTTTCAGGCGCGCGTCGAGGGCTTTGTCCATGTCGACTTCCAGCAGGAAGTGCACACCACCGGACAAGTCCAGACCCAGCTTCATCGGGTGCGCGCCAATGCTGCGCAGCCATTGTGGCGTGGTCTGTGCCAGGTTGAGCGCGACAACGTAGTCGTCACCCATGGCCTTGCGTACGACATCCTTGGCTGGCAATTGGTCTTCTTGCTTGGCGAGGCGCAGCAAGCCGCCCTTCGCATCAGCCGCCAACGTTGCCGCTTTTACCTGGATACCTGCGTCGGTGAGCGCCTTGCTCGCGCGTTCCAGGTCAGCCTGATTGACCTGCAGCGAAGTGCTGGCGCCAGTGATCTGGATCGCAGGGTCATCAGGATAAAGATTGGGAGCGGAATAAATAAAACCGATCGCCAGCACCGCCAGGATCAGTACGTATTTCCACAGAGGGTATTTGTTCAGCATCACGCCGCCCGCTTATAACGCGGGGCGCCTTGCGCGCCCCGTCGATTGGTAAAGGTTGTTACTCAGATCGCTTTGAGCGTGCCTTTTGGCAGCGTGGCGGCGATGGCGCCCTTCTGGAACTTCATTTCTACGGTGTCGGAGACTTCCAGGACCACGAAAGCGTCGGAAACCTTGGTGATCTTGCCGGCGATACCGCCAGTGGTCACAACTTCGTCACCTTTTTGCAGGCTGCCCAGCAGGTTTTTCTGCTCTTTGGCGCGCTTGGCCTGTGGACGCCAGATCATCAGGTAGAAGATGACCAGGAAGCCGACCAGGAAAATCCACTCGAAACCACCGCCCATAGGGCCGGCAGCAGCAGGCGCAGCGGCGTCAGCCATGGCGTTAGAGATAAAAAAGCTCATTTAGCACTCCAGTTGCAAATAGTGAATCTTAGGGTCGGAAAACTCAGTCCAAGGGCGGCACAGGGAGCCCGCGCTTGGCATAGAAGGCATCGACGAAGGCGGCCAATGTACCCTGTTGAATAGCCTCGCGCAAACCAGCCATCAGGACTTGGTAATGACGCAAATTGTGGATGGTATTCAACATGCTACCCAGCATTTCCCCGCATTTGTCCAGATGGTGCAGATAAGCACGGGAGAAGTTCTGGCAGGTGTAGCAGTCACAGGTGGGATCCAGCGGCGAATCATCATGGCGATGGAACGCGTTACGGATCTTCAGCACGCCTGTATCGATGAACAGATGCCCATTGCGGGCATTACGGGTTGGCATCACGCAATCGAACATGTCCACACCGCGGCGCACACCCTCTACGAGATCTTCCGGTTTGCCAACGCCCATAAGGTAACGAGGTTTGTCAGCCGGCATCAGGCCCGGCAGGTAATCCAGCACCTTGATCATCTCGTGCTTGGGCTCGCCCACCGACAGACCGCCGATGGCCAGGCCGTCGAAGCCGATCTTGTCCAGGCCTTCCAGCGAGCGTTTGCGCAGGCTTTCATGCATGCCGCCCTGCACGATACCGAACAGCGCGGCGGTGTTGTCGCCGTGGGCGTTCTTCGAACGCTGGGCCCAACGCAGCGACAGCTCCATGGAAATACGCGCTACGTCTTCGTCGGCCGGGTATGGCGTGCACTCGTCGAAAATCATCACGATGTCGGAGCCCAGGTCGCGCTGCACCTGCATCGACTCTTCCGGGCCCATGAACACCTTGGAACCGTCCACCGGCGAGGCGAAGGTCACGCCCTCCTCCTTGATCTTGCGCATGGCGCCCAGGCTGAACACCTGGAAACCACCGGAGTCGGTCAGGATCGGGCCTTGCCATTTCATGAAGTCATGCAGGTCGCCATGCTTCTTGATCACTTCCGTGCCCGGGCGCAGCCACAGGTGGAAGGTGTTGCCGAGGATGATCTCGGCGCCAGTGGCGACGATGTCACGCGGCAGCATGCCTTTGACGGTGCCGTAGGTGCCCACCGGCATGAACGCCGGGGTTTCGACGGTACCGCGCGGGAAGGTCAGGCGACCGCGCCGGGCTTTGCCGTCGGTGGCCAGCAGTTCAAACGACATACGACTCATAAGGTTTCCTCTGGGCCGCGTGGCGCCGGATTGCGGGTGATAAACATCGCATCACCGTAGCTGAAAAAACGGTACCCATTGTCGATGGCGGCCTGGTAGGCGGCCATGGTCTCGGGATAACCGGCAAATGCCGACACCAGCATCAACAGCGTGGATTCCGGCAAATGGAAGTTGGTCACCAGGCAGTCGACCACATGGAACGGCCGGCCTGGGTAGATAAAGATATCGGTGTCGCCACTGAACGGCTTGAGCACGCCGTCGCGCGCCGCGCTCTCCAGTGAACGCACGCTGGTGGTGCCCACGGCAATCACCCGACCGCCGCGCGCCTTGCACGCGTCAACCGCATCGACAACGTCCTGGCTGACTTCCAGCCACTCGCTGTGCATATGGTGGTCTTCGATGTTATCCACACGCACCGGCTGAAACGTGCCGGCCCCCACGTGCAGGGTCACATAGGCCGTCTCGACGCCCTTGGCGGCGATGGCATCCAGCAGCGGCTGGTCGAAATGCAGCCCGGCAGTGGGCGCCGCCACCGCGCCGAGGCGCTGGGAATACACGGTCTGATAGCGCTCGCGGTCCGAGTCTTCGTCGGGGCGGTCTATATAAGGAGGCAACGGCATATGGCCGACACGCTCCAGCAACGGCAACACCTCTTCGGCGAACTTGAGCTCGAACAACGCGTCATGGCGCGCCACCATCTCGGCCTCGCCACCACCGTCGATGAGGATGTTCGACCCCGGTTTCGGCGACTTGCTGGAGCGCACATGGGCCAGCACGCGATGGCTGTCCAGCACCCGCTCCACCAGAATTTCCAGCTTGCCGCCGGAAGCTTTCTGGCCAAACAGCCGCGCCGGAATCACCCGGGTATTGTTGAAAACCATCAAGTCGCCCGGGCGTAAATGCTCAAGCAAATCAGTGAATTGACGGTGTGCGAGGGCACCGCTGACCCCGTCCAGGGTCAGCAGTCGACTGGCGCGACGCTCGGCCAACGGGTGGCGAGCGATCAGCGAATCAGGAAGCTCAAAAGTAAAGTCAGCAACGCGCATGATGGGGTTCGTCTAGCAGGGCCGGGAAGTCTAGCGGAAATAGTCAAAATTGACCATGAAACGTGATTGACCAACGGTAATCGCATCTCTATACTTCGCCGCCATTGAGCCCTGATGGCGGAATTGGTAGACGCGGCGGATTCAAAATCCGTTTTCGAAAGGAGTGGGAGTTCGAGTCTCCCTCGGGGCACCATATAGCAGTATCTGAAAGCCTCTACCAGGCTCTCAGCAACAAAGAAACCGGCCACTTGAGCCGGTTTTTTTGTGCCTGGCGTTCTGCGTTTTCTTCCCCGCGGGGTTAGCGTTCGGCCGTGGCGGCGGGCGCTAACCCCTTGCGTTTTTGGCGATAAACAGCGTTTTAGAAGCTGTAGCGAGCAGTCAGTTTGACGTTACGTGGGTCACCGTAGATGTCATACGGCTCATAGCCTCCGTTGGCGATGCTGACGTAGTAGGTACGGTCAAACAGGTTGTTTACGTTGAGCTGCAGGTCCAGTTGCTCGGTGGCCTTGAAGCCTGCCACCAGGCCGACCACCGTGTACGAGCCCTGCCGGTTTTGCCATGCCGTGGCACCGGTGCCACCTGCAGTGCGGATCTGGCTCTGCTGGTACACGTCGCCGCCGACGCGCCAGCGGCGCAGTTCGTCGGGCAGGGTGTAGATGGTGGACACCTTGAACAGCTGGCGTGGCAGCCGACGGTTGAAGTCCTGGCCTTCTCGGGATTCGTTGGCGTCGCTGACGTATTTGGTCTGCGTGTAGGTGTAACCGCCAGCCAGTTGCCAGTTTTCGGTCAGGGCGCCCTGCAGTTCCAGGTCGATACCGCGGCTGCGCACCAGGCCGGAAGCCTCGTAGCACGTACTGATGGCCGTTGTGCCGCAGCCAAAGACATCCGGCATTTCCTGGGCGCGGTTTTTCTGATCGATCTGGAAAATAGCCGCGCTGGCGTTGAGTGCGCCATCAAAGTATTCGCCCTTGATGCCCACCTCGTAGTTCTCACCCACGATAGGCTTGACCACTTGCCCACCGACGCCTTTCTCGGTCTGCGGCTTGAAGATATCGGTGTAGCTGACATAGACCGAGTGATTGGCGTCCAGGTCATAGACCAGGCCGGCATAGCGGGTCAGATTACGGGTGACCTTGTAGCTGCTTTCAGGGGTTTCGCGGCTTTCGAATTCGTACCAGTCCAAACGGCCACCGAGAATCAGCGACAGCGGCTCGGTCAAGCGCAGGCGGGTGCTGGCATAGAAGCTGTCCTGAGTGGTTGTCTCCGGGCGCAGGTTCGGGCCCTTGACGATATTCGGCTTGGTGTGGCCACGTGGGTTCCACGCGAAGAGATCGACGTTATTGTCGATGAAGCTTTCCCAAAGCTTGCCGGTACGATAATCCAGCTGGCGCTTGCTGACGCCCACGGTGAAGTCATGTTCTTGACCCAATAGCTGGAAGGGGCCGCTGAGGGCCAGGTCGTAGCCCTTTTCCTTCTGCTCCATGGCTTGGGTCCAGAGATAGTGACGGTTGTATCCCCATATGGACGAGGCCAGCACGTCAGTGTTGGTGGTCGCCTGCATGGCGGCCATGCGCAGCTTCCAGTCATTGGCGAAGCCATGCTCCAGGGTCGCGAAGTAACCGGTGGTGCGATTGTCCATGTATTCATAGTCATGCCCCAGGAAGGTGTCCCGTGGCAGTCCCAGATGCCCACCACCCCGGGCCATGGGCAACCCGCCCCAGACGTAGTTGGTATGGTCCTTCTGCCGGTAGGCACCGAGTGTCAGCGTGGTGGTATCGCTCAGGTCGGCGTCGATTACGCCGTAGTACAGATCCGCGTCACTCTCTACCGACTCGCGGAAGCTTTTCGAGTCCTGTCGCGAGAGCACGGTACGCGCGCGCAAAGTACCGCTGTCATTGAGCGGGCCGCCCACGTCCAGCGTACTACTGTAATCATCCCAGCTGCCGGCACTGCCGGTGAGGGTGGCCTGAAACTTTTGGGTCGGGCGCTTGCGCACCAGGTTGATCGCGCCTGCGGGGCTGCCGGCGCCCTGGGCCAGGCCGGTGGCGCCGCGAACGATTTCAACCCGGTCATACATTGCCAGATTGGCTTCGCTGCTGGGAATGTAGGTCAGGAAGCTGGTGGGGAAACCGTCGTACAGGATGTTGTCGACGTCAAAACCACGTGCGCTGAACGTCGGCCGGCCCGCGCCACCTGAGCTGTTAAGGAAAATGCCCGGCGCACTTTGAGCGACATCGCTGATGGTCGTCATGGCCTTGTCGTCCATGCGCTTGCGCGTGACCACGCTGACCGACTGCGGGGTTTCACGCAAGGTCAAGGGCAGCTTGGTGGCAGTCTGCATGGCACCGGTGGTGTAGGAGCCGGTGTTCTCGGTCGTTTCGCCCAACTCGTGCCCAACAATCGAAGTCTCCCCCAATTGCAGGGTACCGCTCGATTCGGGGAGCTTCTCCAGCGTCACGCTACTCCCACCGGTAGCGCGCCAGGTCAAGCCGCTGCCTTTCAACACTTCAGCCAGCGCGGCCTGCGGCTCTTTGGAGCCGACTACGCCAGGGCTGCTCTTGCCGGTTACCAGCGAGCCATCGAATATCACCTGTAGCCCGCTTTGCGCAGCCAGGCGGTTCAGCGCGGTTGCCAACGGCTGTGGCGCGATATCAAATTGATGAGGGTCGGCAACCGCAAGGCCGGACATCAGCGCGCACAGCAGTGTCAGCGGGGCTACGGACAAAGGTTTGATTCGCAAACCTTTGAGTAAAGGATGGTGCATCGGTGTTCTCCCTAATACGAAGCATTATCGTTCTAGGGAGTAAGACGGACGACGCACCAACATCCGTAAAAGAAAATCGTTAATTCTTGGGTGACACCACCAGCAGGTAGTCCGTGTAGCGCTCGATCTTGAGTGGAAAGACTTTTTCCAGCGTCGCCAACCCCTCGTCCAGGTGATCGAGCTGGAACGTGCCGCTGACCTTGAGCGCAGCCAGGCGCGGGTCTCGGAGCATCAGGATGCCCGGACGATAGCGCTCGATCTGCTCAAGCACCTGCGCAAGCGGGGTCAGCTCAAATACCAGGCGGCCCTGCTCCCACGCCAGCACCCTGTCGACATCTACAGCCTGCTTCGTGCCCAGGCCGTCAGCGCGCCCGGCGACGGCCTCGCCAGCGCCGAGTGTCACGTTGTCGGCGCCTTCGGCCACGGCCACCCGCCCGTGGCGCACCGTGACATCGACGTCTGCGCCGTCACGGCGCACCGCGTAGACCGTGCCCAGAGCCGTCGCGCTCACAGCACCCGCCTGCACACTGAAGGGGCGCTGCGGGTCTGCGGTGACATTGAACAGGGCCTCGCCCTTGCGCAGGGTAATGCGCCGCCCGTCGGCTGTGAGTTTTACATCGACGGCGCTGTTGGCATTCAGGGTAATGCGGGACCCTTCAGCAAGGACGACCTGCAGACGCTCACCGGTACCGGTGTAATAGTCTGCATCCAAAGCCATCCATTGCACGCCTGCCACGCCGAACCCCAGCACCAACGACGCTGCGATGCCCATCGCCCAGCGTCGACGTGACGACGGCCGCACTGCGGCACGCGGCTCAGCCAGATACGCGCTCAGGCACCACAGCCGCCGCGCTTCGACAAACGCCTGCTGATGCTCCGGGGCCTGCTCGCACCACGCCCGCGCCGCAGCCACGTCAGAGGGCAGCACTGCGCCGCCGGTGAGGCGAATCACCCAGGCGTGGGCCATGCGCTGAACCTCGGGAGTGGGCTGGATGTCGGGCTGGGGAGTGTCGGTCTGATCGTGCATACCGGCTATCGTTGCAGGCATTGGCTGAGAAAGTCGAGTGCGATAGCGAGTTGTTTTTCCACCGTGCTTATCGACACCTGCAGTTGGGAAGCCACGTCCTTGTGGGCAAGGTTGCGCAAACGGCACAGCGTGAATATCTGCTGGCACTGCGCAGGTAGCCGGTGCAAGGCGTGAGCCATCGCCGCAAGTTCTTCCTGCGCGACCACCACATCGAACAATGCCGGGCTATCGCCCGTCACCTCGTAAAGGTAGGCGATGCCTTCGTCATGGGACTCTCGAGTTTGCCTGCTGCGCGCATGATCAATGGCCAGGTTACGGGCAATTTTGAAGATAAAGCCGCGCAGGTTGAGCACCGGCTTGCGTGGCGGCTGACGGAGCAGGCGCAGGTAGGTTTCCTGAGCCAGATCGGCGGCGGTCTCGGGATTGCGCAACTGGCGATGAAGAAACGAGCGCAACTCGGCCGCATGGGCCCGGAAGGCCACCTCAAGCTCTTCGGTGGTCATGCTCGACATTGACGGTGATCACGCAGCGGAAAGCCCCCACTCTAATGATAATATTTCGTATTAACAACGTTAGCTTGGGGCTGCCTCCTTGAACATTGTGTTACTGCACGTGGCGACTTGTAGACGGACTGTGCCGCCGCGTGAAACTGATCCCAAGCGCTGAGGCCTGAGGGTCTTTTTTTTCTGCCACAGAACAGTGATCATCGCCCTCCCCCCACCCCCGAGGAACCGGAACCATGGAATTGACGCTGGAAGCGGTTGCGCTGTTTGCACTGAAACTGGTGCATGAGGAAGCTGACGGCAGCCCGCTTTTGCGCGATGACCTGATCATGGATGGGTATGAGCGGGAAGTGTTCGGGTTGCTGGTGCGGCAGGGAGAGTTGGCGGTTATCCAGCTCAAGCTTGATCAGTGCGTTGGACAGGCATTGGCCGTACTCGGCGGCGCTGACACCGTGCTGGGGCGTGAACTGCAACGGTTGGCGACTGACGTGCAAAACGTCGATCAACTGGATGAGCTGCCGGTGCCGTTAACGAACCTCAAGGACTACCTCAAAGCCATCCAGTGAGTCATGCCCCTGCTCCTGCTGCGCGCCCTCCATTTAACGCCGCCCTTCAACCGCCATACGCACGGCCAGGCCCATCAGCACCGAGCCCATCAACCAACGCTGCGCCACCTGCCAACCCGGCCGGGTGACGAAGAACACCGCGATAGATCCGGCCATGACGGCAATCACCGAATTGACGCTCACGCTGATCAAAATCTGCGTAAAGCCCAGCACCAGGGATTGCATCAGCACACTGCCGTGGCCGTTGGGGTCGATGAACTGGGGCAGTAACGACACATACATCACCGCCACCTTGGGGTTCAGCAGGTTGGTCACAAAGCCCATGAGGAACAGCTTGCGCGGGCTGTCCTGAGGCAGGCTATGCACCTGGAACGGTGAACGGCCACCCGGCTTTACCGCCTGCCAGGCCAGGTAGAGCAGATACACCGCCCCGCCAAGGCGCAGGGCGTCGTAGGCAAGCGGCACCGCCATCACCAGGGCGGTGATACCCAATGCCGCGCACAGCATGTACACCACAAAACCCAACGCAACGCCGCCCAGCGAAATCAACCCGGCAATGCGCCCCTGACAAATCGAGCGCGAAATGAGGTAAATCATGTTTGGCCCGGGCGTAAGCACCATGCCGAGGGAAATCAGGCCATAGGCAAGCCAGCTGGACAGTTCGGGCATCGTGCTGCTCCGGGTTGTTGGGCTGGTGACCATGGTAGGGCGATGAAAAGCAGGGCGTTAGATACAGATCCACGAGCAAAACGTCATACACCCCTCACGCAAGGAAAGGCACATGATCGACTTCAACAACAAAGGCTTCTTCAAACTCAAACAAAACAACGAATATGCCGAACGCGTCTCTGCCCTGCTGCTGGACGGCGAAGAAGTGATCGACGCCTACAAAGCCATGCGCGACGGCGTGGTCTTCACCACCAAACGCATCATCGCCGTGAACGTGCAGGGCATTACCGGCAGCAAAAAAGACTTCACCTCGCTGCCGTACAAAAACATCGTCGCGTACTCGGTGGAAACCTCCGGGACGTTTGACCTGGATTCCGAGCTGGAAATTTACTTTTCGTCGCTGGGGAAAGTGAAGTTTGAGTTCACGGGAAAAACCTCGATCGTGGAGATCTCGCGGATTATCTCCAAGCATCTACTGACGTGATCGGCAGGCAAAAAAGACCTAGGGGCACCAAGGTCTTTTTACTGCCAACACGGCTCAGCGGGTGTGTACCGCTCAAACGGTGGCTAAGCGTTCAAAGCCCGCTTTGAGAGGTATGAATTTCTGTGCAATTGCTACCCAAGAGTTGATTCGTCTGATCGGTATTTCTGTCTACTTTTCCCACACCCACCATCGAACAATGCCGATTACGCCCCCCTGATCGCGCCCCGTAGGCTCATTCCCTCCCACAAGGAAGTGAGCCGTCATGTCAGAACGCTTTTACCCTCCCACCGAGGAACAACTGCGCAAACAGCGAATCCTGACGCCTCACCCAAAGCGCGCCCTCTATTTACCGATCATCGATTTATTCGAAGCACCCCCTGCACGACCTCCTGAACCAGACAAACCGCCAGGCTGCACCTTTATCAAACCCTGCCAACTACCCGACGGCCGTACTCACTACACAGAGCCCAGCGGTTACGTGCCGCTGGAGCTGGTCAAGGAGTACAGCAATTTCACGCTATTGGGCGGCCGCGAAGTGGACAGCCGGGGGGCGGTCGCCTTGCGCAAGATCAGCGGCAATACGCTGCCTGCTGGCTTGGGGCAGTTGGCGTTACATATCGCAGCGCTGGAGTCAGCGGCCACCGCCGTTGGGTCTGTTACCACAGGTTTATTGGCCGGAGTAGTAGCGCTGGCTTGGCCAGGGCAATTGGGTGACAGCGCGCTGTACAGCGAAGAGCAGTTGCGCTCCATGCAGCAGGCGCGTTCGCAGATGCGTCTGCATATCGAGCAGCGTAAGGACGGCACGCTCAAGGGGTATGGGTTTTACACCGGCGACAACCCTGCTTGGCAGATGATTGATGTGGTGCAATTTCAAACCCGTGGCGAGCAGTTTATGGCGGACTTGGGTGAGGGTGTGGAGTTGATCTGGACACCCGCTGTTGATCCCACTGACACGCTGGGTATTCCCGCGTTGGAGGCGGCGCCGCAAGCACCGGTGATCTGGATTTACCCGCCAACGGAGAAAGCCGCGCAGATACTGGTGAACCCGATTTATCCGCCAGAGTATCGGGATTTTATTCTGGTGTTCCCGGTGGCGTCGGGGGTTCGACCGCTGTATGTGGTAGTGAGTGTTCGGGCTGGCGATCACAAGTACCACAAGGCTCCCAACACTGAACAAATAGCTGGCTTTGAAAACTTGATAAAGGCTAAACCTATGTCTCCCAGGCAGGGAGGTGCCGGGCTGAGAGAGCGCTGGATTGACGAAAGGGGCCGGAGGATCTTTGAGTGGGATTCCCAACATGGGGAGCTGGAAGTTTATCTAGCAAGTGATGGCAGCCATATAGGTGCGTTCAGCCACATAACCGGCGAACAGCTAAAAGGGCCCAAGAAAAAACGAAACATCAAAAAATATCTATGAGGGCCACATGGGACTAACAGTGAGATTGGAATGGTTCGACAGGACCACAGAGTGGCTAATGGGAAAGGAGGACTCGGCGGACTTTGGAGACGACTACTCCGTTATCGCCAAGCTGGGGCTGTCGGAGGAAGACGATGTCAATAACGGCATGTTTGAACTACGGCAGGAGTGGCTGCCACTGATACAGACATACTTCTCTCATAAAATTGCTCTTTCAGAACGCGACTACTTCATCGCGTTTGATTACGTAGGTGCAAACGAATAGCACAGGCTTAGAAAATGCAGATTCATGCGCAGAAGTGCGCACTACAGACAAAGACCCAAAGGGTGAGCGCTGGAAGTACCAAACCTTCAGGTCCTTCCAGGCGCAGGATGCGCATCTGTTCAGTTCGCCCGACTAACCCGCCTTCGCCTCACTCCCCGCCCCTTCAATCAGCACCCGATTCGCCGGGTCGGTAATATCAAACACCTGCTGCCCGCACGCGGAGCGATCGGGGGTGAACTGGAACTCCACCAGATACACCTTGGCCTTCTGCGGAGTGAACGTGCTCTCTGGCGGCAGGCAGCTGTAATAAGCCCCACTGCCAATGCTGCCAGCACTGCCGAATACGGTGAGTTTCTTGCCCGGGTCGGCCTGGGTTTCCAGCTGTGGAAAACGCCGGAAACCGGCGCTGGTGACTGTTTGGATAGTTTTGGCGATCCAGTTGAAGACTTGGCCTTCGCCGTTGTACACCACAGTGCCGAGGATTTCCGGACGTTGGTCGGGGTCGCCTTCGCGGCTGATGGCGAATTTGACGGGGTTGTTGCCGCCGGTGGCTTTCATGATGACTTTGGCGTGTTCGGCGTCGACGGTTACGGTTTTCTGGCGAAATTGGATGCCGTCTTTAAACACGCTGGGCGAGGAGTCGCGTTGGTTGGATTGGCAGGCGCCCAAGGCCAGGGCGAGGGAGAGCAGCGCGATTCGCTTCACGGGATGTCCTTATCAGTGTGATTGAGTGTGATGACTGGACCCGAATTTAAACGGAATGTTCCGCAGTGCCGCGACTTGACGGCGATGCAGGCGCCGCGGTTTGGCAGGCGGACCGAGGTGATCCCTTCGCAGCCTCGCTGGCGCTCGACAGCTCCCACATTAGGTTGGCGGCGTTTTCAGGTGTTGAATTCCAAGCGTCGCAACCTCGGTATCTACACAACCTTAAAACGGCAGCACCTATCCCCTGTGGCGAGCGGGCTTGCCCGCGTTGGGGCGCGAAGCGGCCCTGAACCCAGACGCTGCGTTCTGTCTGAAAGAACGCGGCGTTTTTTAATTGGGGCCGCTACGCAGCCCAACGCGGGCAAGCCCGCTCGCCACGACAGTGGATTTGCCGGCGGTTTTGCACTCAGCGCGAGCCTGCTCCCACACTTAATCCACGGTGTTAAACACCAAGCGCGCGCACAAGCCGCCCTGCTCTCGGTTGCTCAGCGCCAGGCGGCTGCCGATCTTGCCCACGATCATTTCCACTATCGCCAAGCCCAACCCGGCGCCATTGGCATTGCCCCGGCTGTAGAACCGCTCGAACAAGCGCGCGGCTTGCGCCTCATCGATCCCCGGGCCTTGGTCTTGCACGCTCAGGCAGTTGGCGCCAATCAGCACTTTCACTTCACTGCCTGGCGGGGAAAAGTTGAGGGCGTTGGTCACCAGGTTTTGCAACGCGATGGCGAGTGCCACCGGCTCGGTTTCTACCCAACAGTCCTCTTCGCCTTCCAATACCAGTTCCACACCTTTTTCCATGGCCAGCGGGGCCAGCTCCGCCAACTCTTCGCGCACCAACTCCATCAAGCGCACACGGCTGCGCTTGGGGTTGTTGAGCTGCGGTTCGATGCGCGCCATGGTCAGCAGCTGGCTGCCGATGCGGGTGGCACGGTCGACGCCGTTGACGAGAAACTCCAGGGCTTCACGGCGTTGCGCCGGGGTTTGCGCGTTTTGTGCGTTTTGCGCGTGAATGCGCAAGATTGCCAAGGGCGTGCGCAGTTCGTGGGCGGCGTCGGCGATGAAACGGCGTTCGCGTTCAAGCAGGTCATCGACTTGCACCAACAGCCGGTTGAGCGCGGTTTGCATGGGTTCCAGGTCGCTGGGCAGTGGCTTGAGGTGCAGCGGTTGCAAGGTTTCGGCGGTTCGCCCACGGATAGACAAGGCCATGAAGCGCAGGGGTTTGAGGCCCCAGCCGATGAGCAACCAGATCAACACCGTCAGCAGTGGCACGCCGATGAGGGTGGGCCACAGGGTGTGGCGCATGATGCGCTGGATCAGGTCCTGGCGAATGTCATCGCGCTCGCCCACCCAAATCAGCAGGCCCTGTTGCGGGTCGGCAAGGAGGAAGGCGCACCAGTCGTTGCCGTTGTCGATCAGGTCGTGGGCGCCGAGGGTCGCCGGCGGTGCAGCGAGCACGGGCGCTTCGGCAGAACGCATCAGCTGCTGACCGTCGCGGCGCCATACCTGAAAGGTCAGCCGGGTTTCATAGGGGTGGGCCACGCCCTCCTCGCCCACGCGGCTCATAGCCTGGTCGAACGCCTGGTACAGGCGGGCCCAATCCGCGTCGCCGGGGTCGCGCTGGCGCAGCACACCTTGCAGCAGGCGCGCGCTCTGGGCGAGTTGGGCATCGTAGACTTCTTCGATTTCTTGATGGCTGTCGCGCAGCACCAACCAGCAGATCAGGGCGTCCCCCAGCAGCACCAGGACCAGTACCGGGATGAGGATGCGCGTGCGCACCGAGGTCATGGTTTGAGCGCCAGTACATAGCCAACGCCGCGCACGGTGCGGATCAGCTCGGTGCTGAGTTTTTTGCGCAGGTTGTGGATCAGCACTTCCAGGGTGTTGCTCTCGACCCGGTCCTGCCAGCCGTACAGCGCGCGTGACAGCCGCTCGCGGGTCACCACTTTGCCGGGGCGCACCATCAGTTGGTGCAGCAGTTGGTATTCCATCGGGGTGACGATGATGTCCGTGTCCTGGTAACGCACCTGCTGGGTCGCCGGGTCAAGGCTCACGCCGGCGTGCTCCAGCAGCGGCTGCGCGCGGCCCTGGCTGCGGCGCAAGAGGGCGCGCACGCGGGCCTTGAGTTCCTCGACGTCAAAGGGTTTGACCAGGTAATCATCCGCGCCGGCGTCCAGCCCGGCGATGCGTTCGGCGGTGCCGTCACGCGCGGTGAGAATCAGCACCGGCAGGTCGTGCTGCTCGGCACGCAGTTGCTGCAACAGGTCCAGGCCGTCGAGGCGCGGCAGGCCAAGGTCGAGCAGCAACAGATCGAAGTTTTCGGTGCGCAGCGCATGCATGGCCGCGACGCCATCTTGCAACCAATCGAGGGTGTAACCCTCAACACCCAGGGCCACGCGTATGCCTTGGCCGAGGGCTCGATCATCTTCGACAAGGAGTAAGCGCATAACAGAATCTCTGTAGGAATCGGCGGCATCATGCCGGGTTCTGGGCGCGGGGATTTCGCCAAAGATGTTACGGCTCGTTGCCAACTAAGGTTGCGCTAAGGTTGGTTTTGCACTGTGAAATCTCCCACAACTGCTGAGAGCTTTTCCATGCGCAAAATTCTCCTGCTGTCCCTGATTGTTGCCAGCCCCCTGGCCCTCGCCGGCCCGCAATGCACCACCGCCGAGCGCTCGCAATGGCAGGACGAAAAAGCCTTCCAGGACAAGCTCACGGCCGAGGGCTACGAGATCAGCAAGTTCAAGGTTACGGACGGCAACTGCTACGAGATCTACGGTTTCGACAAAGACAAGCGCAAGGTCGAGATCTACCACGACCCGGTCACCGGCAAGGCCGTGAAGACTGAGATCAAGGGCTGATGCCAGGGCAACCCCTGCGTCTGTGGGACCCGTTGGTGAGGCTGTTTCACGTGTCCATCGCCGGGGTCTTTGTCGCCAATTACTTCTTTAATGAAGCGGGCGACGACTGGCATGTCTGGCTGGGCTACTACGCCATGGCCTGGCTGCCGGTACGGGTGGTGTGGGGGTTTGTCGGGCCGCGCAGCGCGCGCTGGGCGGACTTTTGGCCTACGCCAAACAGGCTCAGTGCCCACGTACGGTCGCTGCTCAACGGTAGGCCGCAACACCGTCTGGGCCATTCTCCGATTGGCGCGCTGGTGATGCTGTTGATGTTGCTGGCGCTGCTCGTCATCGGCATCAGCGGCTTCCTGATGCAGGAGGTCGATGCCCTGTGGGGCGCCGACTGGCCACTGCAAATCCACGAAACGGCCGCCGATGTGTTGCTGGCCCTTGTCTGCGTGCATGTGCTGGCCGCCGTGTTTGAAAGTATCCAGGTGCGGGACAACCTGCCGTTATCCATGCTCACCGGTCGCAGGAAGCGTCTGCCGGATGAGCGTGCGCCGTAAGGTTTCCTATGCGCCGTGCCTTATTGATCTGCAGCCTGCTGGCGGTATTTTTCGCTGCCTGGCTAAGCCATCCGCCCCACGTGCTGGCGCCGTTTGCCCAGGCCAGCCCGAATACCGAAAAAGTCCCGGCGCCGGCGCAGTACACCAGCCGGTTCGTGTCCACCCAACTGACTGACTTTGTGCACTCCTCGTCCGTCACCGCACTGCCCGGCGGCGACCTGATGGCCGTGTGGTTCGCCGGTTCCCGCGAAGGCGCGGCCGATGTGCAGGTGCGCACCGCACGCTTTGATGCGAGCAGCGGCGAATGGGGCCCAGAGCAGGTACTGGCCACGCGGGAAAGCACCCGCGACGGCACCCGGCGCTACATCCGCAAGCTGGGCAACCCGGTGATCGCCCTGGCGCCGGATAAACGCCTGTGGATGTTTTACGTGTCGGTGTCGGTGGGTGGCTGGGCGACCAGTGCGATCAATGCGGTGGTGTCTGAAGACCTCGGCGCCAGTTGGTCGCCGCCAAGGCAACTGGTGACGTCGCCGTTTTTCAACATCAGTACGTTGGTGCGCGCAGCCCCGGTATTCCACGCCGACGGCTCCATCGGCCTGCCGGTGTACCACGAGTTCATGGGCAAGTTTGCCGAATACCTGTATTTGAACGCCGACGGCGCGGTGATCGACAAATTCCGCATCAGCCGGGGCAAAAACGCCCTGCAACCGACCATTGTGCCGCTGGACGGCCAGCGCGCCGTGGCCATGCTGCGCTACGCCGGCAACACCTATCACCGGGTGCTGGCCAGCCGCACCGAGGACGCCGGGCAAACCTGGAGCGAGCCGTACCCGCTGGAACCGGCCAATCCCAATTCATCGCTGGCGGCGGTGGGCACGGTGGACGATGGTTTGCTGGTGGCCCTCAATGACCTGCAGGACGGGCGCTTCAAGCTCAGCCTGTATGGCACCGACGCTCAACTCAGCCAATGGCGCACGGTGGTGCAACTGGATGAGTCGCCGGACCCGCTCGGCCAACCGTTCACCCCCGAGGCCTATAAAGAGATCATCGGCGAAGGCTTTCGCGCGTCCAGCGGGGCCAAACGTTTACCGCTGGAGCAAGGCTTTCTCAGCAGCCTCGACTACCGCGTGTGCAAGCCCCATGGCTGTGATTTTGAGTACGAGTACCCGTATTTCAGCCGCAGCCCGGACGGCACCTACCAACTGGTGTACTCGTGGAATAACACCTTTATCAAACATGTCAGCTTCAACGAAGCCTGGCTGGCGGAGCGTCTGTGATGTTTTCCGAATGGCAGGCCCATTTGAGTTTTGTACTGCTGGGGTTTGTGACGCTCTGCGCGTTGCGTTTTACCGCGCCATGGCGGCCGTGGTTGCTGCCGGTGCTGGTGGCGGTGAGCTTCATACCGGTCAGTGAACTGCCGTTGGCGGCGTATGTACGCAGTTTTACCGATGACCTGGCCATCAGCACCTTGGTGTTATTGGCCTGGGTAGGGCTGTGTCGGTTGGGGGTGGTGCAACCGCTCGAGCGCCGACATCAAGTGCAGCTGTTGCTGCTGTTTGGCCTGCTGAGCCTGGTGCTGTACCCGGCGGCGATGGGCCTGACGTATGTCGACCCCTACCGCTGGGGCTTCAACCCACGACCGATGATTGTGCTGGTGGGCGCTGCGGCGCTGATGCTGCTGTGGCTGCGCAATGCCCTGGCGGTGTGGATGTTGGCGGGGGGCACCTTGGCGTTCGCGTTGCGCCTGAAGGCTTCGGAGAACTATTGGGACTACTTGGTCGACCCGCTGCTGACGGGTTACTGCGTGGTCGCAGGATTAATGCAATTGAACTTGTGGGAGGGGGCTTGCTCCCGATGGCGAGCAGCCAGGCAACACTTCAGAGGCTGACAGACCGTAATCGGGGGCAAGCCCCCTCCCACATTAGATGCGTGGTGTTTTGAAGAATGGGGACGATGATGGGTGCGTTGCAATCACGCCGCCTGCGCTACGGCGTGGGCACAATCGGGTTGGTGTTTGCCTTGCTGGCAGCATTGCGGCTGGTGTTCGTGCTGGGGTTTTCCGGCCTGGACGTCAACACACCCGCGCTGCTGGAAACCCTGGGCATCGGCCTGCGTTTCGACCTGCGCCTGGCGGTGTTGCTCCTGCTGCCGCTGGCGGTGCTGGCGTGGTTGCCGCGCTGGAACCTCATCACGTTGCCGGCCCTGCGTTGGCTGGCACGGGGTTATCTGCTGGTAGCGCTGGGCGTGGTCGGCCTGGTGTATATCATCGACTTTGGCCACTACGCATACCTCGGCGTGCGCATCAATGCGACGGTGCTGCGTTACCTGCAAGACGCGCAGATTTCACAACAGATGGTGTGGGAAACCTACCCGGTGCTGTGGATAACTGCCTGCTGGCTGGCAGCGGTGACGCTGTGGGTGTGGGCGTTGATCTGCCTGGAGCGGCTGACCCTGGATCGCGCGCGCAAACCCATCGGCGCAGGCTCGCTGGTCACGGTTGCGCTGATCGGCAGCGTCGCCGTATTGCTTGCCCTGCTCGGTCGCGTCGCCCACCTCAACCTGGAAAACCCGGTGCCGCTGCGCTGGAGCGATGCGTACTTTTCCGGCAACAGCCAGGTGGCCGCCGTGGGCCTGAACCCGGTGCTGTTTTTGTATGACACGCTCAAGGTCGGGCAGGCACAGTTCGATGAGGCCCAGGTGCGCGAGCACTACGCGCAAATCGCTACGTACCTGGGTGTCGATCAGCCCGATGCGCAGCGGTTGAACTTCACCCGCGACCAAGGCGTGCAGCCTTATCGGCTAACCGCAGAGCGCCCGCCCAATGTGATTTTCGTGATGCTCGAATCCCTCGGCACCAGTGCCGTCGGCGCCTACGGCAACCCGCTCAACCCCACACCCAACCTGGACGCACTGGCCAAGCAAAGCTGGTTTTTCAAACACTTCTATGTGCCCGTTACCGGTACGGCCAAAACCGTATGGGCCAGCATCACCGGCGTACCGGATGTCACCCGCCAGGAAACGGCCACGCGCAACCCGCTGATTACGCGCCAGCACACGGTGATCAATGCGTTCGAGGGCTACCAGAAGTTCTACATGATCGGCGGCAACGCCGGTTGGGCGAACATCAACGCGCTGATCCGCCAGAGCATCGACGGCGTGCAGCTTTATGACGAAAGCCACTGGCGCTCACCACGGGTAGACGTGTGGGGCATTTCGGACCTGGATCTGTTCAAGGAAAGTGACGCGCTGCTGCGCCAAGTGCCCAAAGACCAACCCTTCTTCGCCTACGTGCAAACTGCCGGTAACCATCGCCCGTTCACCATCCCCGCACTCAACGATGGTTTCCAGGTAAACGATGTGACGCTGGCGCAAGCCCAGGCCGCCGGTTCGCGCAGCGTCGAGCAATACCAGGCGGTGCGCCTGCTGGACTACAACATCGGCCGCCTGATGCAAATCGCCAAGGCCGGCGGTTATTACGACAACAGCATTTTTGTGTTCTTCGGCGACCACAACACGCGCATCAGCCAGATCCCGCATATGGCGCCAGCCTTCGAGCAACTGGGCCTGGAAAGCAACAACGTGCCGCTGCTGATCCACGCTCCCGGCCTGTCGCATCGCGTGATCGAGGAGGCTGTAGGCCTGGCAGACTTGCTGCCCACGGTCGCGGGCATGGCGGGCGTGCCCTTTTCCAATGGCGCCATGGGCCGGGATATCCAGCAACCGGCGCCGGAAGGCGAGCGCGTGGTGCCGCTGGTATTGCGCGAAGGCAGCTTTCCGATCATCGGCGGCGTGACCCAGGACTTTCTGCTGCAGATGCACCACGACGGCAGCTCGCCGACCCTGCACGACCTGGCGTCGCCGAGGCCGCGCGAGGATGTGGCCGCGCAGCATCCCGAGGAGTTTCAGCGCTTGCAGGGGCTGACGCGGGGGCTGCATGAGAGCGCGCGGCTGATGCTGTTTCGCAATGTGCGGGAGTGATTATTTGGGCTGGAAGGTTTCGAGGTACGCCAGGATATTGTCGATCTTCTCCGGGTCACTGATGCCCCAGAAAATCATCCGCGTGCCGCTCACCACCTTTTTCGGTGCTTCTATATAGGCGGCGAGCTTGTCGCGGGTCCAGACCACGCCGGAGTTTTTCATCGCGTCGGAATACTGGTAATCGGTGGTGGTGCCGGCCGGTCGCCCGATGATGCCGTTGAGTTCAGGGCCAAAGCCACCACGTGCACCCTCGCCGACGCTGTGGCAACCGCCGCAGGTTTTGCTGAAGAGCTTGCCGCCCGCATCCGCATCGCCGGCGGCGAAGGCCGAGCCGGTGTTGAGGATCAGGGCGAGGGCGAACACGGCGTATTTCATCAAGGGCTCCACATCGGGCAACGGTGGCCAATTATGCCTGCATCAGCCCTCACGTGCCGCCACGGTGAACAGCACTGCAACCGCTCTAAAACGACCACCCATCGCCCGGGAAACATCCAATCGAACCTATCCGGGTCTGCCCCACTCCACCTTACTGAACCCTGATGGTGGAGTAAGGATCATGGCTCAGCCATCGATTTTGGTATTGGAAGACGACGAGATCATTCGCTCGTTGATGGTGGATGTGCTGGAAGATTTCGGGGCGGTGGTGACATCGTTCCCGTCGGCGGATGAAGGGATGATTTACCTGGAGCGCGGCGATGATCCGGTGGACCTGATTGTCAGCGATATCCAGATGCCAGGGTTGCTCAATGGTTATGACTTGAGCCGGGTGGTGGCCCATCGCTGGCCGACGGTGCCGGTACTGCTGACTTCCGGCAATGCGAGGATGGCACAGCAGTTGGGCGGTTCCGTACGGTTCCTGCCCAAACCGTGGAGCACCGAGCATTTGATAGCGTGCGTACAAACTGCACTGACCCAGCAGGGCTCATCGATGCATTGATAGCGCGGCGATATCACTTTTCCCGAACTTAGGTACACTGACGGCGGTCATTACGAAGGCAAGGAGCGACTTTTCTGATCCACCGGTCAGCATAATCGCCTTGGCGCTAAGCTGACGGCCACGAGTTGTGTAGAATTGTCGCCCGTTTAATCAGCGTCATTCATGGTCGCAAGGCCCACAGTTCGAGCTCACTGAATGCATTTACAGGCCTCTGATGTTGGTGCGCCCTCCTTGCTGGAAGCGTTGCGCACAGGCACTGCCCTGCTGCACGTCGCGCTGGAAAAACGCCTGCCGTTTTTCTCTGAGCACCTGGATGCCGCTGGCTACCAGCGCTTGCTCCAGGCTTACTACGGGTTTTATCAACCCATGGAAGAGGCGCTGTACGACAGTGGCTTGATCCCCGATGGATTCGACCAGGCACTGCGGGTGAAAACTCCCACGCTGCTGAGTGACCTCCACGCCCTTGGCCTGACAGCGTCCGCCATCCATGCCCTGCCCCGCTGTGCCCACCTGCCGTCCCTTGACACCCCCGCAGCCTGCCTCGGCACCTTGTATGTGCTGGAGGGCGCGACCTTGGGTGGCCAGGTGCTGCGTCGGGAAATGGCTCAGCGCCTAGGCATTAACGCCGACAACGGCGGTGCGTTCCTCAATGTGTACGGTGCCGAAACCGGTCGGCGCTGGAAGGACTTTCTCGATTACCTGGGCAGCATGCCGCTGGACACCCTCGCCAGACAGCAAGCGGTGGAGGCTGCCCGTTCGACATTCAGCTGCTTTGAGCAATGGCTCGACAGCCAGGAGGTACTGCTATGAAACCCGAAGATTTTGAAGAGCTGCTTGCCAACTGTGCTGACGAGCCCATCCGTTTCCCGGGGGCGATTCAGCCCCACGGTGTACTGCTGACGCTGTCCGAGCCTGAGCTGAATATCGTCCAGATCAGCGCCAACGTCGGCACCTTGTTTGGCCATGCGCCAGAGACGCTGCTCGGCCAGCCGCTGCAAACGCTGATCGGCGCCGAGCACGCCCAGGCAGTGCAGGCCATGGCCGAGCACAACACGTTTTTTGACGCACCGCCGCTGCACGTCAGCCTCAACGGTGCCGAGTTCGAAGGCCTGTTGCATCGCCATCAGGGCGTGCTGGTGCTGGAGTTCGAACCGCGCCTGAAAGACTTCAGCCCGCGCGCGCTGGGGGGCCGTACCAGCGACCTGGGCAAGATGCTGCAACGTCTGCAGGCAGCGAAAACCCTGCAGGCGCTGTACGAAATCAGCGTGACCGAAATCCAGGCTATGACCGGCTATGACCGAGTGCTGATCTATCGCTTCGAAGACGAAGGCCATGGCCAAGTGATCGCCGAAGCATCGGCACCGTCCATGGAGCTGTTCAACGGGCTGTTCTTCCCCGCGTCCGACATCCCGGAGCAAGCCCGCGAGCTGTATCGCACCAACTGGCTACGGATCATCCCGAACGCGGCCTACGAGCCGGTGCCGCTGCTGCCCAAGTTGCGCCCGGACACCGACCAGCCGCTGGATTTGAGCTTCGCCACGTTGCGCAGCGTGTCGCCGATCCACTGCCAGTACATGCAAAACATGGGCGTGTTGTCGTCCATGAGCATCTCGTTGATGAAGGGTGACAAGCTGTGGGGGCTGATCAGTTGCGGCAACCGCGAGCCGTTGCTGGTGCCCAATGACCTGCGGACCGCCTGCCAGACCATCGGCCAGGTGTTGTCTTTGCAGATCAGCGCCATGGAAGCCCTGGATCTGAGCCGCCAGCGCGAAGAGAAAGTCGAGGCCCTGGCGCTGCTGGACCGCGCGATGAAAGCGTCGGACGCCAATGTGTTCGACGGCCTGGCCCAGCAAGGCCAGTTGCTGATGGACCTGACCCTGTCCGGCGGCGTGGCGATCATCGAAGACAAACAACTGCACCGCTACGGCAACTGCCCGGAACCTGCGCAGATCCGCGCCCTGCACAAGTGGCTGCAGGAAGGCGGCGAGCCGGTGTTTTCCAGCCATAACCTGGTGTCGGTCTACCCACCGGCCGCCGAGTTTCAACAAGTCGCCAGCGGGGTCCTGGCCATGAGCCTGCCCAAGCCGGTGGACAACGGTGTGCTGTGGTTCCGCCCGGAAGTGAAAGAGAACATCAACTGGAGCGGTGACCCGAACAAGCCACTCAACCTGGAAAGCTCCGACGCAGGCCTGCGCCTTCGCCCACGTACGTCGTTTGAAATCTGGAAAGTCGAGATGGCCGGCATCTCCACCAAGTGGAGCCATGGCGACCGTTTCGCCGCCAACGACCTGCGCCGCTCGGCCCTGGAAAACGACCTGGCTCGCCAGGTGCTGCGCGAGCAACAAGCGGTGCGCGCGCGTGATGAACTGGTGGCCGTGGTGTCCCACGACCTGCGCAACCCGATGACCGTGATTTCTATGCTCTGCGGCATGATGCAAAAGGCCTTCAGCTCGGACGGCCCACACACCTCACGGCGCATTTCCTCGGCCATCGACACCATGCAACAGGCTGCCGGGCGCATGAACGTGTTGCTGGAAGACTTGCTCGACACGTCGAAAATCGAGGCCGGCCGCTATGTGGTCAAGCCGGTGCCGCTGGATGTCAGCCAGATGTTCGAAGAGGCTTACTCGCTGCTCGCGCCGCTGGCGATGGAGAAAGGCATCGACCTGTCATTCAATGCCGAGCCCGGCCTGCTGATCCACGCGGACCCGGAGCGCCTGTTCCAGGTGCTGTCGAACCTGATCGGCAATGCCATCAAATTCACGCCGCGCCAAGGCAATATCGGCATCAGCGCGATGAGCAACGGTGAAGAAATCGTATTTTCGGTGCGTGATACCGGCGAAGGCATTGCGCCTGAACAGTTGCCGCATGTGTTTGATCGCTATTGGACGCAGACCGAAAACAACCCCACGGGCAGCGGGCTGGGCCTGTACATCACCCAAGGCATCGTCCAGGCCCATGGCGGCAAGATCGTCGCCGAGAGTGAGCTGGGCCGCGGCAGTGAGTTCAAATTTACCGTGCCCAAGTCGAACTGAGAGGCAACTCAGAGTCCAGGCCGGGACCCTTCATCCCGGCCCAGGCCACTGAGCCAGTGCGCAGCGCCCGACGCTGCCTGCGGTTAACAAAACGCTGACATCCTCTGCGCTACCCTCCCAGATTCCACTTTGCTTGAGCCCCGTCCTTGATGCCGCAACCCGACACTCTGCCCGCTGTGATTGCTGGCCCGATGCTCAGGCGCCTGGAGCCGCAGCGCCTGGTCATCTGGTTGGTGGGCAGTCGTGCCCTGCCATTGACCCTGCGCCTGCAATTACCCCAGGGTGAGACGCAGGTGATCGACCTGCGTGCGCAGCACTGCCAAACCGTGCCCGTGGGGCGCCATGCCGTTATCCACCTGCTTGACATCACCCTCGCTCAAGCGCTGCCTGAGGATGTAACCATCGGCTACGACCTGCAGGTCGACGGCGTCGGTATTGCCGAGTGGGCACCGCATCTTCTATACGCCGATGCGCCGTTGCCGACGTTCGTGCTGCACAGCCGCCTCCATCAGTTGATGCATGGTTCCTGCCGCAAACCGCACCATCATGCCGACGAAGGCCTGCTCTGCGTCGACCGCCTGCTGGCGGCAGCCCAACTGCCCGAGCAACGCCCGGCCTTGCTGATGATGAGCGGTGACCAGGTGTATGCCGACGACGTGGCCGGGCCGATGCTACGGGCGATTCACGCACTGATCGCGCGCCTGGGGCTGTTCGACGAATACCTGGAAGGCGCCGTGGTCAATGACAGCGCCAGCCTCTATGGGCATCGCGCCAGCTATTACCATCGCGCCGACCTGCTCCCGGCGCTGGACAGTAACGAGACACTGCGCGAACGCTTCTTCGGCGGGGTGAAAAAACCCATCTTCACCAGCAGCACCGCCGACAACCACTTGGTGACCTTTGCCGAAGTGATTGCGATGTACCTGCTGGTCTGGTCGCCCACGCCCTGGACGCTGATCGCCCCACAACCGCCGCAATTAAGCGCCGAAGAGCAGCAGCGTTACGCCCGCGAACAGCTGCACATCGATGGTTTTCGCGATGGGCTGGCAGGCGTCGCCCGGGTGTTCGCGCACCTGTCCACCTTGATGATCTTTGACGATAGTCCGAATGTAGCCCTATTGACAGCATAATCCGAGCGTAGCACTGTATGCCCATACAGCTAACATTCCCGGATAATTCGTCGTGGCAAGAAATCACATCAGGAGCAAAACCGGGCAAGCGCGCTACGACTCGAGCGCACGTAGAGTCCTCATTTCTGAGTTCAGGCCAGTAACGTTGTGCTTCCTCGAGTCGCCTGATCGCGGGACCGCGAAAAGCCTACCGGATTATGAGTTCATAACGGGCGAAAAGGGATACCTACCAAATTTTCCCGTACTCATTCAGAGCGACGGTGAACCGTGGATCATCGGAAACCTTTACCTGGTTACGAAACTTCATAAAGAGGTTGGTTAGGGGTTTGAACGACCTCCGCCGTTCACTATGGGGGGGAGTCGACCCAAAGCCGACATAACTCCGTGCATTATCGTTTTTCCACAACAACCACATAATCGGAGAAGTCGACATCACCCACCCCGTCGCTACATTCCAACGTCATCGTGCCATCGGTCCCGTGGACGTGAATTCCAGCATTGCCAACCCATGCATTCATGCCAAAAGCGCTCTTCCAGACGTTCCAGATTTTTAGAACGTTTCCACCTTTAGAAAACACTTCTATCTCCAAAGCATCGGGACTGGTATCAGACCACAAAACTATTTCGGGACAGCCGTTGCCAGAGCCTTCGACGACGATTTGCCCGCCCATCATCTTTAATGCCAATCCTTGCACTCGACCGTTCGTAGCGCCCAATCGACGAACTGAAAAGACGGTTCTGGGCTCTGTGATCTTGATCTCCATGATCGCAACGATAGTTTTTCCATTGAAACTTATGGGCTTCCCTTTGGTGCGCATAAATGTAGAGGAGAGTGTTTCTTCCATTTTTTGATCCCCGGAATCTCTCAGGTGCCTTGCCTCAGTTTGGCCTAGCGAGGTTAGCATCCCTATACCTTAAGGGATTATGAATGGCTGCTTCTGGCCGAGGCTGTGGAAAAACGTTTTTGAGCGCGACAGGTACTCAAAACCGAACCGAAAATCGCGCTTCTACGCAAAATCCACATCTGCTGACGTACCGATAAATTTCAGATTTGACGTAGACGCGGACACTTAAATTTTGGTGAAGCGTTTTTACACACTCTGGGCCATTAGCCGCCATTTACTAAAAGCCGCTTTCGACTCAAAGCTGGCAATGGCGATACCCCAGACTGATTCCGGCCCGATACGATAGAAGCATTTACAACACTTGGTCGTGCCCAGCCCCATTGTTCGGGAACCTTCTGGCCACTTAATAAGAACTAATGCTGATCGTCTGGAGGGACGGTAACGGGATGAAGAAAAGAGTTCCAGGCCTTGTATGCTTCATGATGCTTTTTGACTTCCTCATCCCAATCAGGCCCTGAAACTCTCTTCGAGACCACCATCATCATCATTTTGGTATTGGGGGCATCAAGCTCAACTAGTAGCTCGTGGCATCTAAATCCAAAATCATCTATGTCTTCCATATACTCACCTTGCGACAGGTCTAGCCGGATATACCGGGTCATGCCCATTTTCGTAATGACAAGTCCCCAAAGACAAAGGTTCATTGAGCAGCCGAGTTTCTATTCGGCATGTTTTGAACAGACTGCATCGCACAGCAGCTCCAACAACTCATTCGCCAGGACCGCCGCTTCTTGTCGATAGTCGGCGTTCCAGCGGCACGACCAGTTATCAGGCTTTCCCTCATCCTCCCATTGCGCCAATGCAAGCCCGTTGAGTATTTCCAGCTCGAACCAAACACGCTGCCAAGCGACAGCGTCCTGGACTGACGCCGTGTCTTGCCATAGGAATTCTGTTTGCACGACAAATGCCGACCATGCAAACAGATCCTCTGAGGCTCGCTCACCGATCATTCGGAAGTATTTTGCGCTAGCCAATCAACGATTCCTTGTAGTCGTTTACCTGTTTAGTAAACGTCTATCCCCGGATAGAGATCCGCGGGTGGACGATAATTGGGGTTCTCAAAGCGGCTGTTCTCGTAATGGGTTTTGGCCGTCGGTCCATCGCCGTTATAGGTCACCTGCGGGTTTGGCGTGAGATGCCAACCGCTTCCTTCCTTGTCGCGCTCGATCAGTGATGCGTATAACCTACAGTTGCCTGATGAGCCGGATGTCAGCCTGAACTGGTAATAGCGTCCGGCTTGGGGCGTGAACTTAGTCGAGACATAGCAGGAACGAGTGCGTGTCCCCTCCCAGAATAGATCCACTTGCGTTTCGATACCGGGTCGGATCTGCGTTTCGTAATAGTCCCATGTAAGGTCTTGCCCTGCCTTTGGCATGCCCACGTCCTGTGTGTGGGTGAACGGCAGGGGGCCGGTGCGAACGGCGCCGCCCGAACGTTTGCCGTTTTCGTATTGGTAAATTTCGGCGTGCTGCGTGTAGTCGACGATACGTACCCAGGCAGGGTTGGGCTCGTTTTCGGGCGCGGTAAAGTAGTTGGTATGGGGCAAAAACTGGCAGCCTGCGAACAACGGCAATGCAAGCAGGCAGAGCAGAGGGGGTATCGACATGAAGCCTTTCCTTTTGCGGAGTCAGGGTTACAGACAGCAAAAGAGGAGGCGCATTGCGTAAAGGCTGAAAATTTTGTGGCTGAATCGTCGCGGCGATATCGGTTTCAACCGGTCGCGACAGGCAGAAATCGGCCAAAAGCAGTCAGTCGGATGTTTCTACGAAGCTAGGCGCTATTGAGCCACGTAACACACAACACGCTAACGAGTGAGTAGAGAGGACCAGCAACAGCGAGCGCACGGCCCGCCGTTGCAGAAGTGCGACAGGACTTATTTTTGCTGCACCACATTCCGGTCTAGGAAACGGTGGATTTCGCCACTGATCTCGTTCAAGTGTGTTTCCAGTGCGAAGTGCCCGGTGTCGTAGAGATGTACCTCAGCTTTGGGAATATCACGCTTGAACGCGTTCGCTCCTGCCGGGAGAAAAAACGGATCGTTCTTTCCCCAGACGGCCAACATCGGCGGCTGATATTTGCGGAAATACGCCTGGAACTCGGGGTAGCGCTTCACGTTGGTAGCATAGTCTGCGAACAGGTCTAGCTGGATTTCATCGTTACCTGGTCGCGAAACGAACGCGTAATCCAAGGTGTATGTTTCAGGTGCGATACTGTCAGGGTCCGCTACGCCATGCGTGTATTGCCACTTGATTGATTCTGGTTTGAGCAGCTCGCGCAATGCGTTGCGGTTCTCGGCAGTGGGAGCGTTCCAGTAACGTTGAATCGGGTTCCAGCCCTCGCTGAGGCCTTCAACGTAAGCATTCCCGTTTTGGCTGATGATTGCGCTGATTCTATCGGGGTGTGCGACGGCCATCCGCCAGCCTACAGGCGCACCGTAGTCGAACACTTGAAGAGCGTAGCGATTCAGCGCAAGCGCTTCAGTAAATCCGTCCATGGTTTTGGCGATGTTGTCGAACGTGTATGAGTACTTCGCCCGATCAGGGCTGTCCGAGAATCCAAAACCTGGGAAGTCAGGGGCAATCACGTGGTAACGGTCCGCTAGCTTCGACATCAAGTCGCGATACATGAATGATGAGGTAGGGAATCCATGAAGCAACACGATGGTTGGCGCCGATGGGTCGCCCGCTTCCCGATAGAAGATGCGGACCCCTTTTACCTCTACAAAATGGTGTTGTACGTCGCTTGCCCTTTGGTGGCTAATGTCGGCTGCTTCCACTCCTGCGCTGGCGAGCGCTGCACTAAGGGCAGTGGCGGCTAACAAAGTCTTAATGCTCATGCAAACTCCTTGGACACTGAGTGAAAAAGATAAGTGGGCTATCAGGCGGTGAGTTCATGGCTTGTCGAGCTTCAGGCGCACCAACTTGATATGGCTATATTGCCCGTTTCAATAACCCAACATAATCTGAGAACATTGGTAATCTCCCTACCAAATATTGGAATATTCCATGGACAGATTTGAGGCAATGAAGCTGCTCGTGGCGGCGATTGATGCTGGCAGCCTGACGGCAGCCGGGCGGCTAGCCGATATCCCTCTTCCCACCATCAGCAGGAAAATTTCTGACCTGGAGACGCTGATAGGTAGCCGTTTATTGATTCGGACCACGCGTAGGCTCTCGTTGACCGATGCAGGGGTGGCTTATGTGGCTGCTGCACGCCGAATATTGGAGCAGTTGGAGGTTGCCGAACGCGAAGCTGCCGGAGAATTCATTGCCCCCAAGGGCGAACTGGTCCTGACTGCGCCAATCATGTTCGGCCGGCTGCATGTGCTGCCGATCGTCAACGCGTTTTTAGGGGAGTTTTCCGAAATCAACATCCGGCTCTTGCTTTCTGATCGCAACGCTCACCTCGTTGACGACCACGTGGACATGGCAGTGCGCATTGGAACACTCGCTGATAGCGGCATGATCGCCACTCAGGTGGGGGCCATGAGAACTGTAATTTGCGCGAGTCCTAGGCTGCTGGAAGCGTATGGAAGACCTGAATGTCCCGCAGACCTGCAGAACTTGCCAACCGTGCGACTTGACGCCCCTATGCCTTTTCAATACTCAAAACATGGCGTGGCAGAATCAACGAGGCGGATGACCCCGCGCTTATCGGTGACGACCGCTGACGCAGCAGCGCAGGCCGCTATTGATGGCGTTGGAGTCGTTCAGTTATTGCACTACCAAGTCGCGGAGGCGATCAGCGAGGGACTGCTGGAGATTGTGCTGGATAACTATGAGCCTTCGTCGGCGCCTATCAACCTGATCCACATGTCACCGGGGCATATGCCCCTGAAAATGAGGCGATTTCTGGATTTTGCGATTCCTCGGTTTCGTCAACGCCTGGATCAGTAAGCTCAGCGATGGCGTGCGTAATCATTCCGATGTCATAAGACTCATATCGGGTATTTTGGCGCAGACACGCCGACGACATGGGCTAAAAGCTGGACGCTCCTAAGCTGGCTATTGTTATTTTGCCTTTGGTCGCCGGACAAGCCGTAGACCCAAAAGCCATTGCTGGAAGTTGGGCGCCCCTCTTCATGTTGATGGCTGCAATCGCGGAGATTTGTCATTTTTTTCACGAGGTGGTTAAGGACAAAATCAAGAGACTGGCCCCTCCATCACAATTACGATAACGACCAACGCCGACTGGCTCGGAAGGTCTAGGAATTATTCATGCCATTTATTTTTACCTGCGTTGTGTCCCTATTTTTTTGGACTGTTGTTTCAGCAATCACAGGAGCTGAGGAGCCTTGGGACCTGGCCAGTTACTGGACCATCATCTACCCCGCCGCGCTAGTGTTGTCCGTGATCCTTGGAGCCGTTCTAAAAAGCTCACAGTGGTCCGCAGGCGCCATCGTAATACTCTCTCAGGTCCCCGTGGTTTTGGCGACTTCTGGTACATCCCCGTTGCTAGCTGCCGGTATCATCGTTGCGGCCGTTCTCTCAATTCCGGCCATAACGCTGTCATGGCTCGCCGGCAAATTGCGCTCAGGTAAGAAAGGACGATGGACATCTACGAAGAAATGAAGGCACCGTTCCAGGAGCACCCGCGACGAGTACTGAATACACAATACAGATTGAGCCAGATAAAAAAACGGCGGCAAGCTGGACAGTAGGACGTAACCACCAACTCGCTCAAATACGACTTTGAGGTCATAACGACTAATGAGACCGCACATGGCCGAGAACTGTTGAGCGGCACCACCATGCCGCCCCATAAATGGGGCTCCAGAATGGTGTACACCTTCGTCCGGTCGTCCGGTGAACCTGTGAGGTTGCATTGCGCGATTGCACTGATCCTGGCGCCTTGGCGAAAGGCGTCTGGCAAAGTCACCTTCTCGACCCCTGCCGTTCACGTTAAATAGAAAGCATCGCCCTTAAGTCATCAGTTTTGTTGAACTCGCTGCGCTACGTCGCAAAGCCACCGGCGCAAAAGTTGGGCTGCTTCACCCAGCACCACATCTTTGGCCTGCACCAAATAATAGCCCTTGCCAGTCTTTAGTACAGATTCAAAGACAAGTACGAGAAAGCCTAGTTGTACGTCTTCTTCAACCAACCAAGGGCTGGTAAGCACTAAACTTTGATCGCGGCGGGCCGCGTCGATTGCCAGCTCAGACTGGTCAAATTTGAGGCTGCTGGAGAAGCTATCGGGGGACATGCCAACTGATGATAACCATTGAGACCAGTTGGCATGAGACGTCATGCGCGACGGAGAGCGCTTTAAGTAATTGCTTTAGGGAAATAAGCTTAACAGCCTTCGGCAGGAAGCTACTCATTAGCCTGCATCAGTTCCAGAGTGATTTGATCTGGCCCGGTCACATATACAACTAGAGTTCCCTTGCGTGGGCCTGCGGGAATCGCTTGAGGCTTGCCTCTTGCTTTCCAGCCTGCTTGCTCAATGCGTTCGAGTACGGCGTATATGTCCTGCACTCTCAATGCCAAATGCGCTGAACCAATCGCTGATGCCGTAGGTGGAGTGATACCGTGGCGTTCACCCTGCGAATATTCCAGCAACTCTACTCGGCTGCCATCCGGGCCTTTGACTATCGCCGTTCGCACGCTCGGATCGGCGGTGCCGGTTACTTGCAAAATGAATGATCCGCCCATTTCCGACTGACGCTCAAGAGTGAACCCAAGTCCAATTGTCCAGAAGCGAATGGCTTCTTCCAATGAACTGACTGCGAAGCCAATATGATCGACGGCATGCACCATGTGGTTAGAATTCATCAAATGATCCTTTAAAGGTTCACGGGCCAAATAGGGAGGTGAGCTTGCGCATCCAGCTGTTACGGCCAAAACACAGAAAATAAATGAGTGAGGGGTACGCATAATCAGGCCAATCCAAGAGAAGCAACATTTGCGATTTTTAGACATTGAGTATTCCTCTGACCGGTCTTATTCTCCATTAGGCATTCAGGATATGGCTACCTCGGATATGACATTGGATAACGTAAACCAGCCATGAACCGCGCGCTTATGCCACTGTTGGCGATAGAGCAACGCGACCGGGCGATCCGCGAAACGGCGCCCCACACTCATACGAAAGGCCAACTAATCGCAAGCCTTGCCGGCCTGCTTTCCGTCAGCACTGACGGCGGCTCATGGGTAGTGCCGGCTACCCATGCCATTTGGATACCTCCCCGTGTCGCACACGCGATGATGTCACATGGCGCTTTTGCAGGAGCGATGGTCTATATCGCGGAGCAAGAGTGCGGGATCCTGCATCAAATGCCATGCACATTTAGGGTCAGCAGTTTGCTGCGCGAAGCGATAAGCCGCGCTGCGTCGTGGGGACAACCACCCCGCAACGAAATGGAGTCGCGGGTTGCAGCAGTCATCTTAGATGAAATTGCTACCTCACCCACTGAACCCATCGGTCTGACGCACCCCAATGACCCGCGCTTGAGGCGTATCACCGATGCGATACTTGCTCAGCTTGATGACAATAGATCACTTGAGGATTGGGCTGCTTGGTCAGGTATGGCACCTAGAACACTTGCCCGGCGTCTGGTCGCTGAAACCGGTTTTAGTTTTTCTGAATGGCGACAGCGTGCGCGCACGTTGCGCGCTATTCAACTATTGGTCGAGGGGATGTCAGTGACGACAACGGCGATTGAGCTTGGCTACGAAAATATTAGTGCTTTCATTGCCATGTTCCGTCGGATAATGGGTGTTACGCCAGGACAATATGTGCGTGCGCAGACACTGATTAGCAAAGAGGTAATTTCTAGATCAAGTTGATGGGTGTAAGAACCGCTGTACCATCCAACCCGATCCTGCACGCTACAGGCTAGACCTTCAACCATGTGCCGGAACAGATGAAGAAAGAAATGCCAGCCACTTCAGGAGTCGCCAGAGCATCAGTTTTCTTTTAACTGGTGGGGCACTCACGCTGCACTCAGCTGGCGCTTGTAACTTCAACCGTGCTAGTTGCGTATTCCCCCCAATACCACCACAAGCACTCTACGAGCTGTTCGTTAGTGCATTGGCTCAGGCATAACGTTAGTGTACGCGAAGTCCATGCTTCGCCTAATTGTGCGGCGCCAAGTGCTAAGGTGCTTTTGTAGAGAGCGCTGCGCGCACCACGCGATAGCCTTGCGTACGCCGCAATGATGTAAGCGTCTGCCAAAGTCACCTTGTATGACTCAGAACGGTATAAGCAGTCCTTCAGAAAGCCGTAGGACGGCTGATAACCCATGGCCTGACCTCATCCGGCGTCATGAAAAGCCTCGTTTATCGCGTTGAGCAAAGTAGCCCTTATAGGCGCGTCACCCTCTCACCTACCAATCCTCAAATACCCGAAAGTCATTCTCTCGGGCATTTGAGCATCCGGTAAAAAAACTTGTAACTCAGTTCACCTTGAACCGTCCCACCAGCCCCTGCTGTTGCTCGGCCAAGCGGGCTAACTCGCGGCTGGTGACGGCGGTTTGTTCAGCACCGGCGCTGACCTGGATAACCAGAGTGTTGATGTCGTTTACGTTGCGGTGGATCTCCTCGGCAACCTGACTCTGTTGTTCTGCCGCCGAGGCGACCTGTATGTTGCTGTCGCTGATGGTCGCGATGCCCTCGGCTATTTCTTCTAGCAACTCCCCTGCGCGCACTACGTTGCTCGCGCCTTCTTGAGCCTTCCCTAGAGTTTCCTGCATGGAAGTGGCGGCACGGTCGGAGCCGGATTGCAGATTGGCGATCATCTTCTGGATACTGACGGTGGAATCCTGAGTCTTTTTGGCCAGATTCCGCACCTCATCGGCGACCACGGCAAATCCACGACCCTGCTCACCGGCACGGGCAGCCTCAATGGCAGCGTTCAAAGCTAGCAGATTGGTTTGCTCTGCTACACCACGAATCACATCCAAAACCGAGGAGATGGAATAGCTTTCACCCTTGAGCTCCTCAATGATTCGGGATGTTTGTTCGGCCTGAACCTCAAGCCCTTTGATCAAGCTGATGGTGTTCTCGATTTCAGCCTTGCCCTGCATAGTGCTGGCATTAACGCGCTGCGACATCTCTGCGGCGTCGGTAGTGCTGCGCGCCACGTCTTTGACCGTGGCGCTCATCTCGCTGATGGCAGTGACCACCTGATCGGTGCCTTGACGCTGCTGGACGACGTTATTGCTAGTTTGCAGGGCCACAGCCGAAGACTGCTCGGCGGCGGTCGCGACCTGCGCCGTGGCACTCCCGATCTCACGGATCACTTCACCGATCTGTATGGCCATGTTATCCAGGTTACGCGAGATCTCGCCAAACTCGTCTCTGCCGGTGTAACGGGTTCTGGCAGTTAGGTCACGCGTGGATAGCGAAATAAGGGTGCGGTTCACGTCGACCACAGCGATTTTGATATTGCGAATAATCACCGAAGCGAGCCACAGCACCGCAATCAACATCAGAATGACGGTGGCTATTGCGACATACAGACTGCGCTGGGCATCGGTACGCGCGACATTGGCTAGGCTCACGACCGTCTGGCCCAGTTCAGCCTCGACCTGAGCCATCATGTCGATACGGCTGGTGGAAAGGTTGAACCAGTCTTCGGGTTTGATATTAAGCGGATCGCCTAGAGGCGTATCAAATCCGAGTTTTTGCAGGCGAGCTACATCGACGGATGCGGGCTGTTGTAGAACCGCATCCAGCTTATTTTTGAACACGGCAGGAGCCCAGCGTTGAAAGGCCTCGAAATAGCCGGAGAACTCGCCCATGTTGCGGCTGAAACGTGACAACAGCGGCGCATCAAAACGGTTTTGGTTGAATGCCAGGCCAAGCAGTACACGCTCTCGACCAGAGCGCTCTTTCATGTCTACGAACTGATTGAGTGAACTCAGCCCACGCAGGATTTCCGGATCCTCAATGCTGGTTTCCAGTGAGTAAGAGAAGCCGATCAAATTTTTGATAACATCGGTGAATCGGGTGCCGGACTCGCCGTTATTGATTGCGAGCGTGTCCACCTGCTGACGCAGTCCGGCCAAACCATCAATTGCGCGCAGCATCTTGTCAGGCGCGATAAGACCCTCGGTCGATTGCGCATGCATCGCGCTCACCGCACGGTCGGTTTCTTGGCGTAAGACTTTCAACTTGTCCTGCATCGTCTTACCACCGCTGCCCAGAAACACGCCGCTTGCGCCGCGCTCACGCTGGATAGTGGTTACTACGTCACTGAGTTTCTGCGCGGTGCCGGTAGCGGTGACCGCTCGGTTCATCTCGCTCAGTGTCTCTCGTTTGTCAGCTACAAAAATCCCGGCGAAGACCAGAAAGCCCAACAGGGGAAACATCAAAATAAGCAGTAGCTTTGTACTCAAAGGAGCATTTCTAAGCATGGCAGGCCTCAGGGCTTGAAGATGTTGTTTAAAGCTATCCAAGGCGAACGTTCTATGAAGTCGACGTCTGATAGAGCCCAGGATGGTTCAGTAGTAGCCTGCCGTAGCCAGTTTTTTCTCCGTTCGGAATGTTTCGGCTGAAACCAGCAAAGCTTTACCTGTAGCTAAGCAGGCGCCCAGCTATGTGGTAGCAGTCGCTCGATCTCGCTGGCCCGCTGCGTCGGCAGCTGCGTCAGCACATCCTTGAGATAAGCATACGGATCATGCCCGTTCATACGTGCCGACTGGATCAGGCTCATGATCGCCGCCGCCCGTTTGCCGCTGCGCAGCGACCCAGCAAACAACCAGTTCGACCGCCCAAGCGCCCACGGCCGGATCAAGTTCTCGATCTGGTTGTTGTCGATGGGCACAGCACCATCGTCCAGGTAGCGCGTCAGCGCTACCCAGCGTTTAAGGCTGTAATCCAGGGCCTTGGCCGTAGCAGAGCCCTCGGGCACAAGTTCGCGTTGGGCCAGCATCCACTCATGCAGTTTTTCAGCGATGGGCACCGCCGTTTCCTGGCGTAATCGCCAACGGTCTTCGTCGCTCATTTCCTTAGCGTGTCGCTCGACTTCGTACAGCCCGCCAATCGAGTGAAGCGCCTGCTCAGCCAACTGGCTTTTATTCGCGACGTGCAGGTCGAAGAACTTGCGGCGCGCGTGGGCCATGCAGCCGATTTCGGTGATGCCCAGCTCGAAGCTTGCCTTGTAGCCGGCAAAGTCGTCACAGACCAGCTTGCCGCTCCACGTGCCCAGGAAGTTACGCGCATGTTCGCCGGCACGGCTGGGGCTGAAGTCGTAGACCACGGCCTTGAGTGCCGAGAATGGCGTGCTGCTATAGGCCCAGACGTAAGCGCGGTGGGTTTTCTTCTCTCCTGGAGCCAGCATTTGTACCGGTGTTTCATCGGCGTGGACTACGCGCTGGGCCAGCACTGCTTCGCGCAGCGCATCGACCAGCGGCTGAAGCTGCACGCCGGTTTGACCCATCCACTGCGCTAGTGTCGAGCGCGGGATGGCAAGGCCGGCACGGCCGAAGATCTTTTCCTGTCGATAGAGCGGCAGGTGGTCGGCGAATTTGGCCACCATCACTTGCGCTAGCAGGCCGGCAGTGGGGATGCCCTTGTCGATCACCTGCGGCGGCACCGGGGCCTGGGTCAGTGTTTCGCACTGCCGGCAGGCCCATTTCCCACGAACGTGCTGTTCGACGGTGAACACGCCCGGCGTGTAGTCCAGCTTCTCGCTGACGTCTTCACCGATGCGCTGAAGCTGACAGCCGCAAGCGCACTGAGTGTTGTCCGGCTCGTGATGGATCACAGTGCGCGGGAACTGCGGCGGCAACGGCGCACGCTTGGGTTGCTGGCGTGGTTCTATCTGCGCGGGTGCGGGATGAAGTGCTTTTAAGTCGGCCTCGATGGCTTCGAGGTCGGTATTAAGCAGGTCATCGAGCAAGCTGCCTTGCGCCGGGCTGATCTGCTCGCTGCGCTTAGCAAACTTGTGTCGCTTGAGAATGGCGATTTCGTGGGTGAGCTGCTCGATGATCGTCTCATCACGATGGATCTTTCTGCCCATGGTGTCGACCTTGGACATCAGCTGCGCAGCCAGCGCGCGCAGTTGTTCAGGGGGCATTTGATCGAGATCGGGCAAAGAAGTCATGCCGTGGATTTTACCAAAGCAGTCCTCCGGTCACAGCTATAAGCCAGGTATTAGAGCAATGTAATTGCGCCGCCTGCACCTACTCGCTGCCAAGGCAATCCAAGTACCAGCGCCTGGAGTTGTTCGGGGTCGAGTTCGACCTCCGCGCCAAGATGGATGCCCGGCCAATGAAACTTGCCCTGATTCAAGCGTCGCGCCGCTAGCCAAATACCAACGCCGTCATGCACCAGCACCTTTATGCGGTTGGCCCGGCGGTTGGCAAAGAGGTAGGCGCAGTGCGGCTTCGCCGCACCGAACACGGCAACCACCCGGGCCAGTGCAGTGTCAGTGCCGGCCCGCATGTCCATGGGCTGGGTGGCGAGCCAGATGGAGTCGATACGAATCATTGGGCCAGGCCACGGATAAAACACGCGCAGCCGTCCGGATCTGAGGCTGGCCATTTTACGGTGACGGATTTATCGCCCAGAACCAGTGAGATGATCACCGTCTCTTCTGTTGCGCGCTTGGGTGCAGCTTGTACGGGGATGAAGGCCGGCAGAGTTGCGGGTGATTGATCCCGGTAAATCGGTAGCCACTTGCGGATCACGTTGGCGTTGATGCCGTGATGGATGGCTACGCTGGAAATCGTCGCTCCAGGTTGCAAGCATTCCTGGACGACCTGGGCTTTAAATGGTTTGGGGTAAGAGCTGCGTTGGCGCATGGAAATCCTGGCGATAAGGGTGATCGCGTCCGCTTAAAATACGCGGACACCATCGCCCTAAATACTGGAGTTCGGTAGGTGTGTTCGCCATCCGCTTACGCAATGATGTCCATTGGGAAAAGAGAACAGATTTATTTCTCTGTTCTAAACGTCCGCTTCTGGCAGAGAGCTGCCACTCACGAACGACTGCTTTCGGCCCAGAGTGTGTCAAAACCCTTGTTAGCGGCTTCCACTCTAGTGTTTTTTCCTACTCAGCCCAGGTCAGACATCAGTTGCTCAGATTCAGTATAAGATTCCGGAAATCAGCAGGTACGCCGACAACGTGGGCTAGAGGCTAGAAATCTGGGGGTTGGATGATTGCAAGCAACGTTTCATATCTTTGTCCGGTTTGTGGATACCCCGGGCTTGAAGAGCCTCCATACGATGAGGTTGGCTGCTCTTCGTTTGGCATGTGCCCGTCCTGCGGTACGCAGTTCGGCTATGATGACGCAACATCTGCTCATGCTGATTTGCGGAGATTATGGATCTCTAAAGGAATGCTTTGGTGGAGCAAAGCTCAAGCGTCGCCGAGTGGTTGGGACCCGGTAAAGCAACTACAGGCGGTTGAAAAACGCATCAATATCTGAACAGAACACCGCTCTTAGCCCTGCTATGATTTCTGAGGATTTCATCGCAGGGATCGCCCATGAAGCGCTTTATCCAAGGTGAACATCGAGGCCAAGAAACCTTCCTTCCCGCGAGCCTCGACGATTACGTCACGGATGCCAATCCGGTGCGCGTAGTCGACATCTTTGTCGACGAACTGGACCTGGTCAAACTAGGTTTCGAGGGCGCCTTACCTGCTGATACAGGCCGGCCGGCTTACCATCCCTCGGTCCTGCTGAAGATCTACATCTACGGCTATCTGAACCGCATTCCATCGAGCCGGCGTCTTGAACGAGAAGCCCAACGCAACGTCGAGCTGATGTGGCTGACTGGGCGTTTGATGCCCGATTTCAAGACCATCGCCAACTTCCGAAAAGACAACAGCAAGGCCATCCGAGGTGTCTGCCGCCAGTTCGTGGTGCTGTGCCAGCAGCTAGGACTGTTCGAAGAAAATCTGGTCGCCATCGACGGCAGTAAATTCAAGGCCGTCAATAACCGCGACCGCAATTTCACCAGCGCCAAGCTGAAACGGCGGATGGAAGAAATTGAATCAAGTATCAATCGGTACCTGACTACGCTCGCCGAAACCGACCTGCAAGAACCCTCGGTCGCTCAGCCCAAGGCTGCTCGTCTGCAAGAGAAAATCGACAAGCTCAAAGCTCAGATGAAAGAGTTGCAGGTCATTGAAACTCAGCTCAACGAATCACCGGATAAACAGGTTTCACTGACCGATCCAGACGCCCGTTCCATGATGACGCGCGGCACTGGTATCGTCGGTTACAACGTGCAGACAGCGGTCGATACCCAGCACCATTTGATCGTTGCCCATGAGGTTACCAACGTCGGTTCCGACCGCGATCAACTCAGTTCGATGGCCAAGCAGGCCCGCGAGGCTATGGCGTCAGATACGTTGTCGGTAGTAGCTGACCGAGGTTACTTCAAAAGCGAACAAGTCCTGGCTTGTCACGATGCAGGTATCACCGCCTATGTGCCCAAGCCGATGACCTCTGGAGCCAAGGCTGACGGGCGTTTCAATAACGATGCCTTTCTCTATGACGCGGCAAAAAACGAATATATTTGTCCCGCTGGAGAGGCGTTGATCTGGCGCTTTTCCAGCGTTGAAAAAGGCCTGAAGTTGCACCGTTACTGGAGTTCTAATTGCCAGGGATGCGTGCTGAAATCGAAGTGCACACCGAGCAAGCAACGGCGAGTTCGGCGATGGGAGCATGAAGCCGTATTGGAGGAAATGCAGAACAGGCTGAGCAACGCGCCGGACATGATGCGAATCCGCAAGCGTACGGTCGAGCATCCCTTCGGGACACTCAAACAATGGATGGGCGCCACACATTTCCTGACACGAAAGCTGAACGGAGTAAGTGCGGAGATGAGCTTGAACGTCCTCGCCTACAACTTGAAACGAGTCATGAAAATTCTCGGTACCAGCGGTTTAATGAAGGCGCTGTCGGCCTGAAGAGGTCTGTATTTTGGCCACCCAGCAAGGTAGAAGCGGCGCTAGGGGCTCCCAGACCCTCGTGATGATCCGCAGGACTTGTTGTGAGCAATTACTCAGCTAACAACCGTCAGCGCTGCGCGCCGACAGTGCATCAGCGCGTTTTTACACACTCTGGGCCAATAGCGGTCAGTCGCGACCGGCTGCTATCGGCCGATTCTGTTGAAAAAGTAGATCTCCTGCTTGGCCTGCGGCAAAATCAGGTCATCGGCCAGCGGGAGGATTCGCAGCATGATGGGACAATTGTCGAGTGGACAAGAGAGACTGTTTTACTCGTTCAACATTGAAGAGCACATCCCAGCCAATCACCTCCTGCGCAACATTGATCGATGCCTCGATCTGAGCGATCTGCGCTATTACCTCGCCGACTTTTACAGCCCGATTGGGCGTCCCTCGATTGATCCTGAACTGATGATCCGCCTGCTGATCGTGGGCTACTGCTACGGCATTCGCTCCGAACGCAGGTTAGAGGCTACGTTTTTCGCCAGATGTAGCGTGTTGATGGGCGGCCACCTTTTTCTCCGGCCACCTCGTAGCCAATGATTAAGTCGTGTTCAGCCAGAACTGCGAGTGCGTTGTTCACAGCGTCCTGCGAGCCCAATCCCATCCAGTCCTTCTGACGCACCTCGCGTGGGGTAAACGGTTCGGGTAATTTCTGCTGACGCTCCAGGATCAGCCTTGCACCGAGTAGTGGGGCGTTGATAGCTGCGCCGTAGAGTCGCAAGCCATGGCTCATCAGGTAGCTCGCCCAGTTAATGGCGCGGGACGTGGACTCAGTGCCCACGGCTCTCTGTCCACCTTCGACCAGTTCGAACAGTAGGGCCAACCCCGCAATGGTCTGCGGCATTTTTAGATAATGGGATTGCAATGCTGGGTGAAGTTCTTCGCTCCGGCTTTGTTGCATATGATGCGTATACCAGGCGTTAAATATCTCCTGTGCTTCCGGGCTGAACCTGAGAGCAGCACGAGGCTCGGATGGGAGCTGGTCGAGGTGGTTAATAATCTCCTCTACGTGCTCAGCGGCAGCTTGGTTCGGCCAGCGATCGACCAGACGCCACTCACGGACGTCGTCGGGATAGACGGCGAGCTGTAGGCGCTGAATCAGGCCGTCATCCACTTCGCCGCTGATCGCGGCGTTCACGAGGGATGCGATTCGTGAGGGTTGAATTCCGCCTATCAGCGACAAACAACATGACTCGATGAACAGGGTGCCTCGGCCAATACGATCGTATGTAAATGAGCCGTTGCCATAGAAGCACTCCAGATAGAAAGCGCGTGCCACTGAGCCGTCCTCGCTCTGTATTGTTGCGAGCCAGCCCCCGAGCTCGTCACGTACTAGCAGCAGGCCGTTTGGGTTTTCGTTGAGCAGCTCACCGAGCTTTTCTACCGTTGAGTCGTTGACGGTGTAACGACGCTGCACTGGAGGCAGCACATCACTCGAAACCTTGGTGAGTTCCTCCCGCGCTCCAAGTTTGTCGCCGCTGCCTACAAGTTTCGTGGCCTTGCTCTTAGCAGCCTTGCGCTCGATGTCGAGCAGCTCACTGTTGGTCCTGTACTCCTCCAACGCTATGAAGTGCTGATTTCGCTCTCTTGTCTCCAATGCGTCCAAGGGACGAAGCGCTTGCTTGAGCGCTGGTGTTTTCATCGCAGACGGCCGTCCAATGATGACGCCCCATTGGTTGGGAACCACAGTCCAATCATCATGCTGTTTCGGGTGGATGGTAAATTTGCGACCGACTACAGTGCTGACAGCCACTACAAGCGCGACTCCAACAAAATCAGGCGGGCACTGGGTGCGCTCAGCGATATCCCGCACGTATTCCTGAAGAGCAGGAGGCAGCAGTTCGTCATGTCAGGGCATGACCCTGGCCACCCCACTCGGGAGTGGTTTTGGCAGGATGCCTGGGTTCAGGTATGAGGCAAGTGCCCGCTCGGGCATCTCTGCCAAGAACGATGGTATCTGCTCGTGCGTGCTCATTGGCCCTCTCTCTCAGCGAGATCCAGAGGGGCTCCATCACGCTCGCTGATCTTTCTCTCCAACCAGGCTTCTACCTCTGCGACGACGAAGTAAACGCCAGCCTGTTTGCTCGGTCCAAATTTGATGGGGCGCGGGAAGCTGGGATCGGTTTCGCGCAGCTTTTCAAGGCCCGAGCGGCTTTTGTCAAAGCAGTGCTGCAGAGAGATGTGGCTGATCAGGTACTTCTTGGGGCATGTGTCGGCATTTGTGGATCTCTGTGTGTAAGCCGACACAGATTTAATACCCCTGACAGACCGCTGTGGCGCGATTTCAAACCGGAAAAGCGTCGGAAAGCGCTCAGTTAGCTGTCGGAGTTCTTCCGCGATTTGCTCGGCAGCGGACCGACGCCTGTCACGCAAACTCACTACTTACCCCTATGACACTTCAATCTTTGGGTGGGGGCAATTTAACCAGCTTTAGAACGCCGCCGTCGTACCATGGCATCGCCACGGCGCCTGCTGCGCCTAGGTAGACTGTCATTTGGTCACCAGGCCCCCAGGTCCCCGACCCGCAGCGCAGCATATAGGCTACAGGGTGTCGCATGCCAAGCTGGCGCAATTGTGGTTGCAGTTCTGCCGGCGGCATGGCTTGCAAGCGATCCAAGGTAGGCTCCGCGCACGCGTCGTTTGTAGCCGTGGGCTGATCCCACGCCAGGCGCTGTGGCGTAAAGGTAAGGCGCTTGCCCATCAGACTTGGATCGTTGTCACCGAGCGCCTGTACGCCGTTGGCGGACACGGCGACTCCGGCTACCCGCCAATTACCGATGAAGTTCGAAGGAGCGTCCGCCGCCATCACCGAGGTTGCTACACTTAGCAACAGTGCCACACCCGAATTAAATGTTTTCTTCATGTCTATAGCCCGCTCTGTGGTGATGCCTTTAATACGCCGCATCTTAGAGGAAGTGGCACTGCGATGCGTGTTGCGTTAGCCGGATTGTAGAGGTAGCACGGACTACGGTGGTCCCAAGACTTGCTAGGGGCACGTCGCCTCTCAGCAGGAGGACATTTTCGGCAAGGATGATGAGGACCCCAATGAGCTGCGAAGCTGGCTTAACGGCTGGAGATAATCAAACGGTTCGCGTGCACGTCGGATTCACATGGCATCAGGCTAGTGATAGCCATCAATTTCGGACAAAATGATGTCATGAAAAATGAAAAAGATATTCATCCCGACGCGGCTGTTGCTCCCAGCTATCTCGCCAAGCACGCAGAGCGCGTATTTCATCGCGCGGTAGAGGCAACGTTAAGATCACGCGGGACATCGCTCACTTTAATCGGCCCATTGCTGTGGCTATCTTGGCGCGGCCCTATGCTTCAGCGCGATCTTGTGAAAGCATCTGCGGTAAAACAACCTGCCATGGTTGCGACTCTAGATAAGCTAGAAGCGGCCGGCTTGGTTGAGAGGGAGGTTGTAGCGACAAATAAGCGTGCTGCGCTTGTAAGCATCACATCACGCGGTAGGGATACTGCAGCGCTAGGACGGCAGGTTTTGCTTGATACTAACGCACAGGGCATGAATGGATTCACGCCTGAGGAAACAGCGACCTTGGTGGCTTTACTCCAGAGATTTATCGCAAATTTAGAAGCCTGATATATTAAATCACGCGTGATGTCATTTTATATCATGCGTGATATTGTGTGCGGATCATAGGAGAATCTGCATGCGTAAAAAAATCCTCATCAGCGGGGCAAGCGTCGCTGGCAATACCACAGCTTGGTGGCTTTCCCGATACGGCTTTGACGTTACTGTAATTGAAAAGGCTCCCGCATTTCGTGATGCAGGCCAAAACGTTGATGTCCGAGGAGCAGGTCGACATGTACTGCGAATGATGGGGCTTGAGCGCGCGGCTTTAGATCTTCGCACCTCTGAGGTGGGAACTGATTGGGTAGACGAATATGACAATCCAATCGCCCGCTTCACAGTTGATGAAGTTGGGGACGGTCCAACAGCAGAGTTGGAAATAATGCGTGGCGACATTGCTCGATTGATCTATGAGCCTGCGAGTAACAGATCAACCTATTTATTCAATGAGACTATCACGGCACTTGAGCAAGATGCACACGGCATCACCGTGCACTTCCAGAATCGCCCGAGTGCTCAATACGATGCTGTGATTGTGGCGGAGGGTGTAGGATCATCCACTCGCGAATTGATTTTTCCAGGAGAGAACAACCCGAAGTGGATGGACATGACTCTTGCCTATTTCGCAATACCCAAGACTTCCGTCGATGGTGTGTTCGCGCGTCAATACAATACGGTAGGTGGAATCGGAGCGACGTTAAAACCTGGCCGCGAGAATAGCGTACATGTATACATGGGTATGCAGAGAAAGTCTGAAGGCGAGAATGAGTGGTCTGTAGAGCGGCAAAAAGAGTTCCTGCAAGAGAAATTTTCCGATGCAGGATGGCATTTTCCACGCATTCTTGAGGGTATGAATAAGACTGATAATTTCTATTTTGATGTTCTTCGACAGGTCAGAATGGGCCGCTGGCATCACAATCGTGTCGTCCTTACAGGTGATTCTGCATGGTGCGTTACGCCTTTGTCTGGCATCGGCACCACGCTAGCTATAGTCGGCGGCTATGTATTGGCAGGAGAGTTATCAAAAACGGACGATCTTCCTTCTGCATTGGCCTCTTACGAGCGCGTCATGCGCCCGTTTGTAAGAGAAGGACAAGGCGTTCCTAAAATTCTGCCTCGTGTGCTTTGGCCTCATTCTCGTATCGGTCTTAAATTGCTCAGAGAGCTTATCCGCATCGCAGGAAAACCAGTATTGCGTAAAATATTCTCCAGTCTTCTGCTTCGGAATTCAGAAAAAATTGATATTCCAATATATGCATTAAAAAGCATAGATTAATATGTTAAATTTAGCTTTGCAGCTTTCCTTGCAGGTTTTGTACTTTATAAGTTTTTAAAGTTTATTCGAGAGACCGCTAGTTAGGTTAGGGAAAATTTAATAGCTAAGCATCCTAAATTTAAAAGTATGGGCCTCATAGTGGAGGTTGAGGCCCATGCCAATTAAATTTGATTACATTTATTTCCTCGAAGAAGGAAAGTCATGATTTGCAGTGTTAGCATGAACCGCCATTCCTCCTGTCTTCGCATTGTATAACACGTCATAAAAGTAATATGGCAGCAGCCCCGCTGAGATTTGTACTCCAGGGCGATTGGGTGCAGGGGAAAAATTAGCCCTACCCCTACGCTCAGGATCTCCTGCCCGAAATTCTATTGATGGCAGCGGAGCTCCGGACGCCGAGGTAAATCGCATCTCAATTGGTGCTCCGGGCTGCCAAGCTCTCGGACGTTCGGCATTGCGTACAGTTATAGCTGGTGCACCGGTATCCCAGAGTATCGCGCTACATATTTCCTGAGCCTCCAAGCGCGCTACTTTTATGCAGCCATCAACCGAGCCCGTAGGATTACCTTTCGACAGCAATGGTACAAAATCCTTAATGTCATGTGAGTCGGGGTTGAGAATGAGGAAGCCATCTCCTTCGCCACGCTGAGGTATATGCACTATCCAGCTATCTACTCCAAGTTTTACTAACGGGTTGGGAGCGAGCTTTGATCCGAAGCGAATGCCTACGATCGCGGGAAACCCTTGACCCGGATACCCCGACCCCATTAGCCCATATTGAGAAGGGGTGAGTTTACCCGCTGGGCAGTCGATGCCTCCTCCGCGGCATCCTGTAATCCGAACGGCCTGCAGGGATATTTCTTTTTTCGAACTACCTATCTGAACTGATGCGAGCGTGTTCGGACCGATTAACGTGACTCCACTTCCGTACCCGTAAGTATCATCCACTCCAGAAGGTGATACTCCCGCTCGTTCGACCGCTCGAGGTAGTAAACGCAATCCTGTAGATCCAGTATCTAATCCCGCCTGTATCGGTTGACCATTTACAATGACATTGATCGTATATCTGGGGACCTTCTTAGGTCCGATCAGTACTTCATGAATGGGCACCACACTTCGTTGACCGAATGTGTTTGCGTCAACGTTGACGAGCGGGGGCTGAGCATTCGCTGCCCACACGTTACCCAAGACCAAAGCCAACAGAAGACTACCCTTCGCCACTTTTTTCTTCATCATCGCCGTTACCTAAGAATAGAGCACATGCATGTATGTCGCCCCTTAAATGCAATTTATATCACTAGTGATTTAACATTAGCTGAACCAATACTGAATGACTTTGATTTTTATATTTCGCAGTAAATTGAGTGTTGATGTAGCCGGTGAGTAATAACCGAGCCTAGTACATATTTGGTTTCCTCACTTTTTGAGCGGGGTAGCCATCCACTACGTCGACCTGTTGTATAGCCATAGCTGCGTGTGTTGGCTTATATTTGTCGACTAGCACGAGCGAAAAGCAGACCTCGTGCGCACCTGGCAGGGCAAGGTGATGGTCAGCATCAACACCATCCAGATATCCGGCAGGTGTTTGAAGGTCCTGCATCGAGACCATGGATAAGCAAATCGCGCATTACAAGTCGGTCAACGAGAAACCGGCCCACGAGATCGCACTGTTCATACACGTCAGGTTTGCAAAGCGCTGCGAGCAATTGAGCCTGGATCAAGCCAACCTGCTCTACGCCTTGATCAGCGCGGGTATCGACGGTAACGAGGCCGAACTTGAGGTACTGCAACCGACACCTGTCAAGCCCAGAATGCGCCAGCAACCCAAGCGCGCATCGCTGCCCCCATAGTTTCCTCGCATACTGATCCATAACGAACAGGACAACAGCAACTGCCAGTGAACTTGCGCCCTCAAGCGCATCGGCGGAGATCCCAGCGCAAAGCTCGACTACACGCCCGGTATGTTCGCCGTTGAGCGCCTCATCCGTGGAAAGTGTGCCTACGGACAGTGCGAAACTCTGATCCAGGCGCCGGTACTTGCGCACGTCATCGACAAAGGCATTCCGACAGCGGACCTGCTGGCCCACATCTATGGTGGCCACGTTCGCCGACCATCTGCCGCTGTATCGCCAAGAGAAAATCTTTGGCCTTGCCGGGCTGATCCCGGCTACCGTCCACAGGATAACGAGTCCAATACTTGCTTCTCCCCGGTCAATCCCACTGAAATTAGAGCGCTCAATATTGTTGATTTCCTTTTGAGCAGACATTGGCCTCTTCGAATTCCACGATCCACGGCAACCAGTGCTGCTGACTTCGGGGACGAATGGCGTGGTGAGGCAAAACTAATTCAAAAGCATTGCTCAAGCTTTGCGTGAATTTCACGATAACGTGATTGCGCGTTTACCTAATCATGCAGGCCATCCCATGTTCTCGAGATTCACGATTTCTCAAAAGTTAAGCCTCGGCTTTGGCTTAATCATTTTGATTATTTGCATCATGGTCGCAGTGGTTCGTGATGCTTTCAGCAAAATCGACGAAGCTACTAATTGGAACATTCACACGTACACAGTGTTGGAAGCAAGTAATAAGCTCCTTATCAGCCTGACCAATATCGAGACGGGGATGCGGGGCTTTGCACTGAGTGGCGACGATGACTTTCTGGCACCGCTCATTGCCGGCAAAAACAATTTCGGTCAGGTCCATGGAGAGCTTGTAAAGCTCACGTCCGATAACCCAGCTCAGCAGCAGCGATTGGCTGAGCTCAAGGTGATTCAGCAGAAATGGTTTGGCGAAGATATCGAAGGCACGGTGGCGTTGCGCAGATCAATGGTTGCGGGAAAAGCGACCATCGATGATGTCGTCAAACGCATCAAGGATCGCCAAGACAAAGCCAAGATGGATGGCATGCGCAAGTTGATTGCCGACCTGCAACAGGATGAGCAAAAGCTTCTTTCTGATTCGCCCCGGGTTTCGTAGACACCCGACGGCCGCTTGCTGCCCCTCACGACAGGCAGCAATCGGCGAGGCTGTGTAAAAACGTTTTTGAGCGCAACAGGTACTCAAAACCGGACTTAAAATCGTGCTTCTACGCGAAATCCACATCTGTGACGTGCTGATAAATTTTAGATTTAACGTAGACGCGCGCACTTCAATCTTGGCGAAGCGTTTTTACACACTCTGGGCCGATTGCCGCCCGTCTCGACAGGCAGCTATGGGGCGCCCTCTGCCCGTCACTACAGGCGGGAGTCGGCCAACAGCAGACTGGCTTGTCGCCTGCTGAGAAACATGATTTACATCGGCTTGATCGATACCACTTCTACATATCGAAATTTCTTCCTAGCTGCTTTGGTGGCTTCCTGCTCTGCTAGCAGCGTACTCAGAGTATCGGCTTCATGGACGATCTCAAACGTCCTTCCTTCGAACTCATTGCTAACACGGAGCGTCACTACAAGTCTCGAGGTAAAGGTTTTGGAGACCTTCTTTTTCGCCACCTTTGATACGGGCACGACAGCAACGCCCAGTTGGACTTCTTCCAAGGGGGCGGTGCTCACCGGCGCATATATTTCGGCATTGCCGAACAATGCTTGGCGCATCTCTTCTTCAGTCCATTCTTTGTTCATGCTGCTTCTCAAGGGTCTGATTACTCAACCAGCGCAATTCTAACAGAGCTGAACATGCCGCTGGATGGGGCCACTGCTTCAGAATTACTGACACCTGGTTGAAACCATAACCGGCAGTGAGCGGCGAACAGTTGCCAGTCGCATGCGTCTAGAAAAGTTGCGGCGATTAACTCTTTCCAAATTTAATTCTCTTCGACGTGCATCTAACGAAGGGGTTGACCCGTATGTCCTCTTGAGGGCTCGAGTGCGATGAGTATCCGAGACGATCAAGCGATGCAGTGCGATGGGCGGTTCACGCATTTCGTGATCCGAACCGTCATCTCTGCCAAGGACAGCTACGATCATGATACGACCACAGTCAGGTACTGCCATGAACGCCACGGATGACGCTCATTTTTTGGACCGCCTATTGCGCGGAGAACAGGACGCATATCGTGATTTGGTGTGCACGCATCAGGGAGCAATGAAGGCCGTAGCTTATGGAATCGTGGGACGGCACCATGCAGACGACGTGGTGCAGGAGGCATGGCTTGCGATTGTGAGAGGTATAGGGAAATTTCAGAGACGATCCAGCTTGAAAACCTGGATGCTGACGATCACTTCCAATACGGCGAAATGCCGATACAAAGCTCGGCGAAGTGAGTCGAACTGTATTCCATGTACCTCTTGGATCGAGGGAGGAGGCGTTTTATTTGTAGATGATCGTTCCTACACACCGCCTGTGGTATCGCATGAAGATAGCCCTGAAGCGCTTCTGACCGAATCCGAGCTATATGCTCGCATAAACATTGTTCTCGAGGAGCTGCCGGAGTTGCAGAGAAGCGTATTGATATTGAGAGAGCGCTCTGGATTGGATCTAGATGAAATTTCTACGCTTCTCGGAATATCGCTGACTAACGTAAGAGTGCTTCTGCACCGAGCTCGTTTAAAGGTTTTTTCTGCAATTGCGGAGTACCAGTCTGTTTTTGATATGTGAGGGTCATGGGGATTTCGCAACTGCCTGGATGTTGGCACTCGAAAAATGGTACTGAGATTTCCACTGGAGGTCTGCCATGGAGACTGTAAAAACTGCACTCGTTCTCGCAGGTGGGGGCAGCCTCGGTGCGGTTCAGGTCGGAATGTTGCAAGCCCTTGTGGAGGAGGGGGTCAGATTCGATTTAGTGGTTGGTGCATCAGTCGGCGCCATCAATGGTGCGTATTTCGCGGCCAGGCCGAACGCCCAGGGCGTGGCTGAACTCGCGGACTTCTGGCGGGGTTTGCGAAAGGCAGATGTGTTTCCATTTTCGGTACTCGACACTCTGTCGGCGATCTTGCGGCGTCGTGGGTATCTTCTTCGCGCTTCAGCGTTACAAAACCTAGTGCGTCGATCGCTGCCTGTGAATTTGATCGAAGATACTGAGTTGCCGTTATATATCGTCACCACCAACCTGCTCAGCGGTGCTGAAGAGTTGCTGTCAAGTGGCAGTGCTGAGCAGGCATTGCTCGCCAGCGCGGCAATTCCTCTGGTGTTTCCAACCGTACGAATAGGTGACAAGCTCTTGATCGACGGTGGAGTAGCTAGCAACACACCAATTGCCAGTGCGGTCTCGCTAGGTGCCACACGCGTTGTGGTGGTGCCAACTGGTTTCGGTTGTGCGTGCCCAAGCCCACCGAGCGGGCTCGTTGCATTAGCCTTGCACACACTCAACCTAATGAGCATGCGCCAACTGGTGCGCGATATTGAATTGTACGCTCCGCGGGCATCTATTCATGTCGTTGCGCCGTTGTGCCCGCTAAATGCTTCGGTATTCGATTTCAGCCAAACAGATCAGTTGCTACAACGCGCTTATCAGTCGACCCAAACATGGATTGAAGAGGGCGGGTTAATCCGCACAGGTGTGCCGGATTCGCTGCAGGCCCATACCCATACCCATTGAATCACCCCTGCTTTTGTAGACACTCGATGACCGCTATTGGCCGGTTAGCGACCGTTGCTCCGATTAGCCATCCTTGTCCTTCCACACGTGGAGGACTTGTCATGAACATCATCGCTACCTGCAGACGTCAGCCCTGGAACAAAGGAAAACTGGTCGGGCAGAAAACCCCACTCCGACTGAGAGATATCTGGGCCATCCGAGTAAGGCTTCAAATTGCGGAAAGAACCCGAGATCTGGCTCTCTTCGATCTGGCCATCGACAGCAAGCTTCGAGCCTGCGACTTAACCAAGCTCCGCGTGCGCGATGTTGCTCATGGCGAGCACTTATCATCACGAGCCATGGTGATGCAGCAGAAAACGCAGCGGCCTGTGCAGTTTGAGATCACTGAGCAAACACGATCTGCTCTCGGGGCCTGGATACATCGGGCCCAGCTACGCAGCGAGGACTACCTTTTTCCTAGCCGGCTGCATACTTCAGACCATCTATCTACTCGTCAATACGCTCGTATCGTCAAAGGCTGGGTGAAAGCCGTGGACCTTGATCCAGCCATGTATGGCACACACACAATGAGACGTACGAAGGCATCACTGATCTATCGCAGGACGAAGAACCTGCGGGCGGTTCAGTTGCTGCTCGGCCATACGAAGCTGGAGAGCACTGTTCGATATCTGGGGATTGAGGTCGATGATGCCCTGGAGATGGCGGAACAGACTGAGGTTTGACCATGCATAGCGACGGTCGAAGTCAGACCGTCGCTAACCGGCCAATAGCGGACTTTCGACTTGTTTCACTACGTCCAAGATGTAATCTTAGCGAGGTCTACAATCAACTCCACGAATCGAGCTGTAGCACAATTGGTCAATTCAGGAACGATCTCATGAATGAGGAATGCGAAAAACCTTCGCCTCTGTCTGAGCCGGTAATCGTCGTGGAGGACGACCAACTAATTCGCGGTCTAATGATAGATATTTTGTCAGAAATAGGTTTGCGCTCGCAGGGCTTTGATAGCGCTGATGGTGCTTTAATTCATATGCTCAGCACGCCGCACACGTACCCACTGGTGATCGCGGATCACGGCTTGCCTGGCAAGCTCAAAGGTTCGGATTTTATCGCGGTGGTGAAGGCAAGATGGCCTAGCACTGCCACGATTCTTACTTCTGGATACTCATTGGATCCTACCATCGTGCCGCCCTCTACAACGTACTTGGAAAAGCCGTGGTCGATGGACGAGCTGGTGACAGCGGTGGCAAATTCACTTCATACAGATCCTCCGCGCCGTAAGATGTGAATGCGTCTTTGCCATACCTCTTCCTTATGTTTTAACTCCCTGAGTATCCTTTCTCAAAAAACGGTGTGCGCGGTTATAGCCCACGGCCAGAGAAGACACCGGGCAACCTCGTCAGCAGAGCTGGCGTCGCCAATTGCAATTGGGGGTTTCACCTTGGCCAGCGCACATTAATAACCCTAGTGAGTTCAGCGCTGGTCTTGGACCAAGAGCTTTTTAACTTCGGCAATGATCAAGTCGATATTGAATGGCTTTGCCAAAACCGCATCAAACAGATCCGATCTCTCCATACCAATGTGTGCTTGAGCACCGCTCATAAGGATGATTGGCAAATGCTTGACGGATGGAAGAGCTCGGACGGCTGTAGCGAACTCCAAGCCATCCATCACCGGCATCATAAAGTCTGTGATGATCAAGGCTGGCCCCTCTCTATCCAACACCTCAAGCCCTTTTCGACCATTGCTGGCAGTTACCACCATGAACCCCTCATCCTCCAGCGCAAAGCTGAGAATGTCAGCGATCAAATACTCGTCGTCGACGACCAAGATGGTGGTCATGTTAATTCAACCCGCGCAAAGGCTTAAGATTTTGAACCGGGCGATGTCTCAACGTGGACTGAAGGTTCATGTCTCGAAGCCTTTTTCAGGAAAACGTCTTGATCACGAATGACGACCTCGAATCGCGAAGGGTCGTAAGAGCTGTCTCGTACTTTAAGAATGGAAAGCGTCCTGCTTAGTTCAGAGTGATTCTCATAGAATCGCATCAGCATCAGGTTGTCGACGATGCTGGACAGGTCTGAGTTCGGCGCGCTTACCTCTGAACCGAACAGATCGCGCATTTCCCAGGATGCAAATACCGTAACGCCCCTGGATCGCAGTTCGTTCATCAGAGCACTGAAGAAGTCAGTAATCCGCGCTGGATTGGTCGTGACTCGCGTCATGCCGCTTAGGCTATCGATGAACAAACGCTTGATGCCCTTTTCTTCGACGATACTCAACAGTCGTGCACCCAGCCCATCGAGAAGCCCCTCTGTGGTGGGCTGCCAGGCTATGTTCAACGCGCCGCTATCTTCCATGCCCTTGATATCGATACCCAGTGATTGGCCTTTGAGTCGCAGCCGTTGTGGGCTTTCGTAGAAGCCAAAATGTAGGCCCGGCGCTTCCAGAGTCGACTCGGCCAGGAACTTAAGACCCAGCGTCGTTTTACCAATCCCAGAGGGGCCTATGACCAGAGATACACTAGAGCTGTGCAGACCTCCGCCTAATATGTCGTCCAGTGATTTAATGCCACTGGCGATACGCGTCATGTCAGCGCTATCGGTAGAAGACGGGTGGCTGTAGAGACTTTCGAGTCGCGGGTAAACCACCAAGCCCTTGTCGGTAATTTCACACTCGTGAAGACCGGTCATGGCTCCGCTGCCGCGAGTTTTGCGCAGCTGAATTCGACGCACTGAGCGAGTGCCATATAGCTCTTCGCCCATCTCTATGACGCCATCAACCATGGTGTGCTCAGGACTGCCGTCGTCGAGGCGGGAGCTGGTAAGAAACAGCACCGTGCAACCCGCAAAAGCGGCGTGGCCTTGCAGTTCAGAAATGAATTTCTTGGTGTCGATGTGTGAATCAGCTTTTGAGCGCGCATTGAGCAAACCGTCCACAACCATAACGGTGGCTTTCTGACGGCTTATCTCACGTCGAAGTAGTTTCACTACTTCATCCAAACCTTCGTTTTCCAGGGTGTCAAACGCGCTAACGAACTGGATTTCAGCCCCGACTTTGGAAGAGTCGAAAAAGCTTAGAGTTGAAAGAAACTGAAAAAGGCGATCATGCGATTCAGCCAGCAGTGTGGCGACCAGAACCCGCCCCCCGCTATTTGCATGATGAAAACCAAGCTGGTTGGCGAGGATCGTTTTTCCAGACCCAGGCCGCCCTTGGATTATGTATGAAGCGCCTGCTACCAGCCCGCCCTTGAGCAGAGCGTCGAGCCCTTCGATTCCACTTTGGAGGCGTTTTAGCTTTTCCACGATGCGACCCTGATCTGAAAAACAGGCTGTTTAAGCCGAGTGAACAGAATGCTAACGCCAATTCTTCTTCGGAGCCATTCTGGTTGAGTATAAAGGTGGAGCGTTATCGCACTCTGGTGTCATAAAAGCTGCCCACGAGCGGCTGCTTTTGGCCGTTTTCTGCCTGTCACGTAGGGCAGCGAACGATCTTTAGCGGAAATTAACGTTCAGTCGCCCCACCCAGTGCAGCCGTTCATGACGGTTGAGATTGGCGAAAGCGAACGTGACGTTTCCAGCATATATGCTCTTTCGCTGTAACCTCTGGAAACCCAATGGTTTTAGTGGTCTAAAACTAGGCACTGGCGAGTGTTTGATATGGACAAAGGCGGTAGTGAATGTCCATACGCAGTTAATGTCCATACGGACAGAGGCCGACTTCTTGAAAAGCCGCGGTTTTACTGATCCTGAGTCGTTGTCTTCACCTCTCTGGCATTGGACTACGATGGTCACGACATCACCGACGACTGGAACCTCAGCGCCCAATGGGAAGAAACCGCCTACGGCCACCCCTTCTCCAAGCGCATCATCGGCAACGCCCTGCTCGCCTACCTGCTGTGCCAAGGCTGGGGGAATCAGCCGCAGGTGTTCGACGAACCGCTCAAGCACAGCCTCGCACTGACCACCCAGACGCAAGACAACTACCTGAGCCCCGCCGCGCACGACGCACTGCTGGAGACGCTGCTCGCGTTCCAGCAGTGGCACTACGTGCTGCCCACCACGCCCGCGCTGGTGGTGCTCGACACCCGCACCCGCCGCTGGCGCAGCGAGTTCACCCTCAAGCAACCTTCCGGCCTGCTGGACTGGGAAGCCTTGAGCGAGCTGCAACAGGCATTGCTGGACCACCCCTCGGCCATCATCGTTTCGCCCGCGCCGATCTTTGGCGTCAAGCTGATCGAAACCGTGCAGAAGGTGTTCAGTTGGTGCGGCCATCCGCTGCTGGTGGACGCCGAAAACTGGATGGCCCATCGCGGCGCCGCACAGGTGATCCTCAACATTTTTCGCCATTCGCGTACGCCGGGTAACTACGTGATCCTCTCGGGCGATGTGCACTATTCGTTCGTCTACGAAGTGCTGATCCGCCATCGCAACGCCGGCCCGAGGATCTGGCAGATCACCAGCAGCGGCATCAAGAACGAATTCCCCCCGCGCTTGCTGGAATGGTTCGACCGCCTCAACCGCTGGCTCTACTCGCCACGCTCGCCCCTCAACTGGTTCACCCGCCGCCGCACCATGCAGGTGGTGCCGCATATCCCGGAGCACGCCGAGGCCGGTGAACGGCTATGGAACTCCGCCGGGATGGGCCAGGTGTTTTTCAACCAGCAGGGCCAGCCGGACGGGATCTACCAGCACAACGCAGATGGCAAGGTGAGGACGCGGATGGTGGCGCCTGAGTAGCGGCCTAACGCCACATTCCTGCGACCGTCCATCTGCCCTATTCAAACCACTCAAGCCGCGTTGTACAGTAGCGTCAGCCACGGAGTATCGGCGTCAACAGGGGCTGGCATTGAGGCCAGCCTGGGCAAGGAGCGCACAGATGGACGATATCTCCGACAACACCTCGCACGCGCGTGATTTTTCTCATTTCAACGCCGACATGCTGCACACGGTGCTGGAACTGGTCAGCGACGGGATCTGGGACTGGAACGCCAATACCGGCTTCGTCTACCGCAGCCTGGGCTGGTACGAAATGCTTGGTTACCCGCGCCACTCCCTGGAAAACACGGTGTTCACCTGGGAAAGCGTGATCCACCCCGACGACTACCCCCAAGTGATGACGCTGTTCGACGACTACATCAACCGTCGCGCGCCCCACTATCAGGCCGAATATCGTTGCCGCAAAAAAGATGGCAGCTACCTGTGGATCGAAGACCGCGGCTATGTGATTGCGCGTAACGACGACGCGTCGGTGGCACGGATGGTGGGTGCCCACCGTGATATCCATGCACGCAAAAGCTCTGTCGAGCAATTGGAACGGCGCAATCAATCCCTTGAAACCCTGGTGGCCGAGCGCACGCGCGAGCTGTCGCGGTCAATCAACAGCTGCAACTACAGCTCGACGAAAATCGCTGCCTGGCCGAACGCGACGCCCTGACCCTGATTGCCAACCGCTATCGCCTGGAAAAAGACCTGCTGGAAGAATGCGACCGCGCCCAGCGTTTTCGCCTGCCGATGGCACTGATCGCGATGGACATAGATGACTTCAAGCCGATCAACGACCGCTATGGTCACAGCGTGGGCGACCAGACCCTGGTACGCGTGGTGGAGTCGCTGGAAAGCTGCCTTCGCCCCGATGACCTGCTGGCCCGCTGGGGCGGCGACGAGTTTATGTTGATCCTGCCCCAAAGCTCACTGGAGGAAGCCATCGCGGTGGCCGAGCGCCTCGGCCAGACAGTCAGGGACAACCCACTGACCGCTGATTTCACGGTAACCCTGAGCATTGGCGTGGCTGTGCGCCAACCCGGTGAGGCCCCCGAGGCCCTCATGGCGCGCGCCGATAAGGCGTTGTATCGCGCCAAGGCCGCGGGCAAAAACAGGGTGAGCGAATAACACGGAGCGGAGGCTTGAGGCGTGTTTCAAGCAATGGGTGTAATCGCGCGCATCCACTGGCCGGCAGCCTTGCACCGCGATGGGGGCATTGTGCTGCCTTGACCTGATCCCCCTCGCCGCTGAAAATGCCCGACGCTTTTTTGTCTCTGTTTATTCAAGTAGTGAAATTTCAATGTCTGATTCCTGCACCGCCGAAGAATCCGTAGTCGTCTTGCAATCCAAAGCTGAATACGAAAACGCCATCAATCTTTCACAGCACGTGCCTGCGGCCAAGATCATCAGCGAAATGGTGCTGGACGCGTTCCACACCTCCAAAGAAAGCGACCAGATCCGCGAGCTGCGCGTGGCCATCCGCCAGGCTCACGATGCCTTCGACGACGACACGGCCTACGACCTGATGGGCCAGCTCAAGCAGCTCAAGGACGCCGAGGCGGCTGACAACATTGCCCTCGAAGACCTGAGCAGCAAGTTCTCGATTAGCCGCATCCTGTCCAGCTTCAAGGACGACCCGCAGTTTCAGGAGCTGGTCTACGGCCTGGCCCTCAAGGTGCTGAACCAGTCCCACCAGGCCATCAGCAACCCAAGCGCCGGCAAGAGCAAGGCCTCACGGGCCAAGAAAGAAGCCGAAGTGTTTGTGATCAGCAAGGATGGCATCAGCGTCACTCTGCCGCTGCGCACGCCGCGTTCGAAGCTGAATGTCGACCGCGAAGCGTTCGAGTTCCTGGGCTTCAGTTTTGTGGGTGAAGGCGATGAAGCTGAGCTGGAGGTTGAAAGCTTTGTGGATAACGCCGGCGCCGAGCATCCGCTGAGCCGCAAGAGCGTGATTACCGCACTGCAACAGCAGACTGCGTTTGACGGGTACAGCATCGCGCAGCAGTAACAGCGTCGCACTCAATGTGGGAGGGGGCTTGCTCCCGATAGCGGTGTATCAGTCACTAGTGTCGCGACTGTGACGCCGCCATCGGGAGCAAGCCCCCTCCCACATTGGTTCTGTGTCATATCGACGAGCGCACTAGACCTGCGCCGCAAACACCTCGCGAAACCGCGCCATCTCCCGCTTGTTTCCGACCGTCACCCGCACCCACTGCGGCCAGTTTTGCCACACCCGCCCGATCATCACGCCTTGCGCGGCAAGCGTCTTGATGACCTGCTCAGCCGGTTGCTTCACGTCGATCATGAAGCAGTTGCTCTGCGAAGCGGTGCAGGTAAACCCCCGGGCCTTGAGCCAGGCAACGGTTTCATCGCGCAACTGGGCATTGAGCGCCTTGCGCTGGGGCAGCAATTTTACGTCCTGCAGGCTGGCGAGGCCGCCGAGCAAGCTGGAACCCGCCGGTACGTTGTCGCCGCCAAACACTGCCAACTTCGCCAACAGCGCAGGGTTGCCGATCGCCAAGCCCAGGCGGGCGCCGGCCATGCCGTAGATTTTCGAGAAGGTGCGCAGCACCAGCAGGTCGTCGTGGTCCTTGACCCAGCTCACGCAACTGGGTGCGTCGGAAAAGTCGATATAGGCCTCGTCCACCACCAGCACGCTGCCTTTGGGTTTATTGGCCAGGGCTTGGCGGATGGCCTCGGTGGGCGTCAGGGTGCCGGTGGGGTTGTTGGGGTTGCACAGGTAGAGCATGCCGGCCTGGGGGTCGGCGGCGAGCATGGCCGGTACATCGTGGGCGTGGCTGGCATCGAGGTTTACTTCGCGCACCGGCACCTTGCCGGACTCGGCCGCCTGGCGCGGAACTTCGTAGGATGGCGTGGCCATCACCAGGCCGCGGGTTTCGCTGGTGAACGCCAGCACCGCATAGCGCAGGGCCGCCATGGAGCCGGAGAACACCGCCACCTGTTCCTCGGCAAGCCCTTGCTGTTGGGCAAACAGGCCCGCCAGCGCGTACATGTGCTGATAGGGATAGCGCCCGGCCGTTGCGATCCCGCGCTGCATCGCCTCGCGTGCGGCGCCTGAAGGCCCGTAGGGGCTTTCGTTGTAGTTGAGCAGCACCTTGTCAGTCTTGGCCGGCGCCGGCGCGGCGACCGCCCAATCCAGGCGCCCCAGCAACGGCAGGGCGGCGCCAATGGCGAGAAGGGATCGACGACTAACGCTGACCATGGTGACTACTCCTTGTAGGCGGGGGATGGATTCGCACAGCTCGTACAGAGGGGTATGACGAGAAAAACACCGGCGAATTTAAACGAGCGTCCCCAGCCCGCCCAAAAAAAAGCCCCGCACTTCTGTCGAAGGCGGGGCTTTTTACTGCTTGGACACTCAGTGAGCGTAGGTCAGCAGCAGCTCTTTCGGCACTTGGAAATCCAGGGACATCATCACGCTGAGCGCGGTGATGGTGAAGATCGAGAACACGAACAGCTTGCGCGCCCAGACGGTGTCATCCACCGCCTTGTAGCCCGTCCAGGCCATGTACAACCAGTACATGCCCATGGCGGCGGCGACGGCGAGGTAGCTCATGCCGGCGTAGCCGCTGAAGGTCAACATCAAGGTCGCCACGAGGAAGGCCAGGATGTACAGCAGGATGTGTTTCTTGGCCACCTGGATGCCACGCTTGACCGGCAGAACCGGAATCGACGCAGCCAGGTAGTCATTGAAGCGGAAAATCGCGATAGCGTACGAGTGCGGCATCTGCCACAGGCTGAACATCACCAGTAGCGTCAACGCGGCCATGTCGAAGCTATTGGTCACAGCCACATAACCAATCACCGGCGGCATCGCCCCCGACAGACTGCCCACCAGCGTGCCGTGAACCGACTTGCGCTTGAGGTACAGGCTGTAGAGGCCGACGTAGATGACAAAGCCGATCACGGCAAACAGCGCCGCCAACGGGTTGGCCACCTTGTACAACAGTGCCACACCGGCAACACCCAGGACGGACGCGTAGATCAATGCCAGCTTCAGGGAGATAAGGCCCTGCACCAGCACGCGATTCTTGGTGCGCTCCATCTTGATGTCGATGTCACGGTCGATGCAGTTGTTGAATACGCAACCGGAAGCTACCACCAGGGACGTGCCGATCATTGCAGCCAGGAAAATGGCCAGATCGACATGCCCCTTGGAGGCCAGGAAGAAACCGCCCGCCACAGAAAGCACGTTACCGAAAATGATCCCCGGTTTGGTGATTTGGATAAAGTGCTTAAGCGACATCGGGTCTTACCTCACTTCGCCATCATGAACGTATGGATGCTGAACATGATCCAGATCGACAGACCAACCAGCAGCAGGATCACAAGACCTGCGAACACAAACGCAATCACGTTATCGCGCTGCTCTTTGGAGCGGTCCAGGTGCAGGAAGTACACCAGGTGAACCAGCACCTGAATCACCGCGAACGCCAGTACGATCATCAAGGTGATCGACTTGGGCAGGGTCGGGTACATCACCAGACCGAACGGGATGAGCGTCAGGATTACCGACAGGATGAAGCCGATAGCGTAGGACTTAACGCTGCCGTGGCTCGCATCATGGCTGTCATGGTCATGGGAGTGTGCATTAGCCATTACAGAGTCCCCATCAGGTAAACAACGGTGAAGACGCAGATCCAGACCACGTCCAGGAAGTGCCAGAACAGGCTCAGGCAGCTCAGGCGAGTCTTGTTGGTGTTGGTCAGGCCGTGTTTATTGACCTGATACATCATCACCGCCATCCACAGCAGGCCGGCAGTTACGTGCAGACCGTGAGTACCGACCAGCGTGAAGAACGCCGACAGGAAACCGGAACGGTGCGGGCCGTAGCCTTCGGAGATCAGCAGGTGGAACTCGTTGATCTCCATGCCGATGAAGCCCAGGCCGAACAGGAAGGTCAGTGCCAACCAGCTCAGTACGCCTTTCTTGTTGCCCTTGTAGAAGGCCAACATGGCGAAGCCGTAGGTGATCGAACTGAACAACAGCAAGGCGGTTTCGCCGAGCACGTAAGGCAGTTCGAAGATGTCGTGGCCCGACGGGCCACCCGCTACGTTGTTTACCAGTACCGCGTACACCGCGAAGATCGACGCAAACAAGATGCAGTCGGTCATCAGGTAGAGCCAGAAACCGAAAACGGTCATCGGCCCCGAGTCGTGGTGATGGTCATCGTGCCCATGGTCATCGACATGGGCGTGTCCAGCATTGGTCACTAAGTTCGACATGGTTTAAGCCTGTTCCAACGAGGTTTCTACACGGTTGGCCGGGATTTTCTTCTCGGCGACCAGGCGAGCGTGCTGCTCGGCTTCGATGCGTTCGATCGTTTCGACCGGCACCATGTAGCCTTGATCATCACGTGCAGCGTGGACGATGAAGTAACCGATGGTGCCTACCAGGCCCACGATCGCCAGCCACCAGATGTGCCAGATCATCGCGAAACCGAACACGGTCAACAGCGCGCCCATCACCACGCCAGTGGCGGTGTTGTTTGGCATGTGGATCGGTTCGTAGTGCTTAGGACGCTGGTACGCAGTACCGTCTTCCTTGGCTTCGGTGAACGCATCAATGGTGTTCGCAGTAGGGATCACGGCGAAGTTGTAGAACGGTGGTGGCGACGAGGTCGACCATTCCAGGGTGTGGCCATTCCATGGGTCGCCGGAGTCGCAAGCGTTCTGCTTACGGTCACGGATGCTCACGTACAGCTGGATCAGCTGGCAGGCGATACCCACAGCGATCATGATTGCACCGAACATGGCGACGTACAGGTACGGCACCCACTCAGGGTTGGTAGTAGCGTTCAGACGACGGGTCATGCCCATGAAGCCCAGTGCATAGAGCGGCATGAACGCGACGAAGAAGCCCGAGATCCAGAACCAGAATGCAGCCTTGCCCCAACCTTCGTGCAGCTTGAAGCCGAACGCTTTCGGGAAGTAGAAGCTGAAACCAGCGATGTAACCGAATACAGCACCACCGATGATCACGTTGTGGAAGTGAGCGATCACGAACAGGCTGTTGTGCAGCACGAAGTCAGCACCCGGGATGGCCAGCAGTACGCCGGTCATGCCGCCGATGGCGAAGGTCACCATGAAGCCCAGGGTCCACAGGACCTGGCTGGTCATGCGCAGACGACCGTGGTAGATGGTGAACAGCCAGTTGAATAGCTTCACCCCCGTCGGGATGGAAATCAGCATCGTCGCCAGGCCGAAGAAGGCGTTGACGCTGGCCCCCGAACCCATGGTGAAGAAGTGGTGCAGCCACACCATGAAGCCCAGTACAGAGATTGCGCCCGATGCGTAAACCATCGAGTGGTGACCGAACAGGCGCTTGCCGGTAAAGGTCGAGATCACTTCGGAGAAGATACCGAACGCTGGCAGGATCAGGATGTACACCTCAGGGTGACCCCATGCCCAGAACAGGTTCACGTACATCATTGGATTGCCACCAAGTTCATTGGTGAAAATGTGGAAATCCAGGTAACGGTCAAGCGACAGCAGCGCCATGGTAGCGGCCAGGATCGGGAACGAAGCCACGATCAGGACGTTGGCCCAGGTGCAGGTCCAGGTGAAGATCGGCATGTCCATCAGTTTCATGCCAGGGGCGCGCATCTTGAGGACGGTGGCCAGAAAGTTGACCCCCGTCAATGTCGTCCCGAGTCCTGATAACTGTAGCGCCCAGATGTAGTAGTCCACACCCACGCCAGGGCTGTATTGCAGGCCAGACAATGGCGGATACGCAACCCAACCGGTCTTGGCGAATTCGCCGACGCCCAGGGAAACGTTGATCAGCACAACGCCGGAAACCAGCAGCCAGAAGCTCAGGGAGTTCAGGAACGGGTAGGCAACGTCACGGGCACCAATCTGCAGCGGCAAGGCAAGGTTCATCAGGCCGGTGAAGAATGGCATCGCCATGAAGATGATCATGATCACACCGTGAGCGGTGAAGATCTGGTCATAGTGTTCAGGCGGCAGGTAGCCAGGCGAACCCTCGGTGGCCATGGCCAACTGGGTACGCATCATGATGGCGTCGGCAAAACCACGCAGCAGCATGACCATGGCCACGATGACGTACATGACACCGATTTTCTTGTGGTCGACCGACGTCAGCCACTCGGTCCACAGGTAGGTCCACTTCTTGAAATACGTGATTGCTGCAAACAGTGCCAGACCACCCAGCGCGATCATGGCGATGGTAATCATCACAATCGGCTCGTGGAACGGGACCGCATCCCAACTTAATTTACCAAACATCGTTTACTCCTCTGCCCCAGCAGTTGAATGCGAGCCCGTGTCAGAACCTTCAACCGCGGCCACTTCTTTCTTCTCGTGCTTGACCGGCTTGCCTGGCTTCATACCTTCGTACTTGTCGACGATTTTCTGAAACAGGTTCGGCTCGTACGTGGAGTACAGGGCGACTGGGTTGTTCTGGCTTGGTTTGGTCAGGGCGTCGTATTCAGCTTGATCAAGCTGTTTAGGTGCGGCCTTGACTTCGGCTACCCAGGCGTTGAAATCTTCCTGGCTCGTCGAGATGGCTTTGAATTTCATGCCGGTGAAGCCAGCGCCGCTGTAGTTAGCGGAGATGCCTTCCATTTCAGCTTTTTCGTTGGCGATCAGGTGCAGTCGGGTCTGCATGCCTGCCATCGCGTAGATCTGACCGCCCAGGGCAGGGATGAAGAACGAGTTCATCACGGCGTCGGAGGTGATCCGGAAATTAAGCGGAGTGTTCTCCGGGAACCGAATCTGGTTAACCGTGGCGATACCCAGGTCCGGGTAGATGAACAGCCACTTCCAGTCCAGCGCGACCACTTCGATGTTGATCGGCTTGACGTCGGATTCCAGCGGACGGTACGGGTCCAGCTCGTGGGTCGACTTATAGGTGATGTAACCCAGGGCGATGATGATGAGGATCGGGACCAGCCACACCGCGATTTCGATCTTGGTGGAGTGCGACCACTTAGGCGCGTAGGTCGCGTTGGTGTTCGACGCGCGGTATTTCCAGGCGAAGGCGAAGGTCATGATGATCACAGGCACCACGACCAACAGCATCAGCAGCGTAGCGGTGATGATCAGGTTTCGTTGATCCAGACCGATCTGTCCTTTTGGGTCCATCAAGGTCCACTTGCAGCCTCCCAGCATTAACATCATGCCAAGCAGCGGCAAAAAGCCTAGTAATCGGGGGTACCTGTTTTTACTCATCTCACGACCTCTAAAGCAGCTTGCGCAATGCAGTTGGGTTTTGATCGCCAACACTTCACCCTGCCAAGGGTTGGCATTTCTCTTCGATTGAATAAGAGCCTGCCCGTCACGCCATAACTGTACGTTTCACGGACCTGCGGTGAGTTCTTATTCGATTTCGTGGTTAAAGGCCTTGTTACAGACCAATTCCATTTGGTGCGGATAGTTGAAAGGCTGCCGGAACCTTGGGGTCGCACAGAGCCATCCATCTGCCCCTCGACCGCTCCAGTGCTCAAATATTGAACAGCACAGGACATTCAGTGCGGGCGATTGTAGTTAGCTAGCGATGTATAAACCATGTCTTATAAAGAAATAATTTTTATCGATTACAGCAATAATCCTTCACCATTATTGCAACGGTTCGCGATCTTATCGCGTTCGATTCTCAACAAAAACCACAAAAATTGCCGTGTTATTAGCCAGCCGCTCGCATCCCTTACAGGTCGTAAGGGCATGGCAAACGGATCTAAGCCCCCATAAAACAAGGCATTCAGACATCACCGCGAGGCTCGCAACGCGTGACCTTTCACGCAGGCCTCAAACCACGAACTGACAGCACAAATTGACCGCTTGGTGCAAATTTAAGGGACCGATCGGCGAGTCAGAAACGTCCTGCGACCGCGTCCGTGTGACAACATGTCGCACGCTGCGCGCACCTAAACTTGCCCCCCGTCACGGCCTTTTCACAAAAGCCTACACACAAAAACGCCCCGGCCTTGCCTGAAGAAGGACCGGGGCGTTTCAGTCAAAGGCTCAGGCCTGACGTTGACGATTGCGATAGATACCCAGCGGTACCAGGATCACCGTCAGTACAAAGGCGACCAATGCCCATTGCGCCAGGGACAGGCCCAGGATCGGCGGGTACGGGGTGCTGCAAAAGCCATCGACCTGGAAGCCCAGCGGAAACACCTTGGCCAGCGGCAGGTCGTCGACGATAGGTTGCAGCACGTCGATGCCACAGCTGACCTGCGGGAAGAACTGGGTGTAGACATGGTGGCCAGCCGCAGCCACACCCCCGAGGGCGCTGAGGATCACCAACCCTTCAAACAGGGTGACGGCGCCCTTGGTGCGCATCGCGGCACCGATGAACGCGAAGACCGCAATCAACAGCAAGGCATAACGCTGCAGGATGCACAGCGGGCAAGGCGCCTCGCCCAGCACCACTTGCATGTACAGCGCACCGCCGATCAGCGCCAGGCAGATGATGCCCAGCAACACCAGAAAGCGCCGCTCCCTGCCTAACCGCAATTCGTCACTCATCCCCGTTTCCCTTTGTTTGGTTGTGCCAATGGCCGCAAGTTTACACACAGAGAGCGGTTTAAACAGAGAGGGGTTAACAGCGGATTAATCAGCCAGAACGCAGATCAAAATGTGGGAGGGGGCTTGCCCCCGATGGCAGTGGGTCAGCTACAGATAAGCTGACTAATACACCGCTATCGGGGGCAAGCCCCCTCCCACATTTGGAACAGTGGTGTTCCCTGGGATTATTCCAAGGCCGCCGCCGGGCCGAAGAACTCGTAGCGGCTTTGTTTTTCCGGTACACCCAGGGCCTTGAGGTGGCGTTTGATAGCTGCCATGAAGCCTTTAGGGCCGAGGAAGTAGGCATCGATGTCGCGCTGCTCAGGCAACCAGGCCGCCAGTTGCTCCTGATTCAGCAGACCAACCTTGTCCGCCGCCGGGCTCACGCCGTCATCCTCGGCATAGCAGTAAAAGCGCTTGAGCTGCGGATGCTGCGCCGCCAGGGCATCCACCCACTCGCGGAACGCATGCACCCCGCCGTTACGCGCGCAGTGGATAAAATGCACCGGGCGTTTTGTCGCCAGTGCCGCCTCGAGCATCGGCAAGGTGGGCGTGATGCCGACACCGCCGCTGATCAGCACCAAGGGCTTATCGCTGGCCGCCAGGGTGAACTCCCCCGAAGGCGGGAACAGGTCAATGGTCGCGCCGACAGGCAGTTGGTCATGCAGGTAGTTGGACACCCGGCCACCGGCTTCGCGCTTGACGCTGATACGGTACTGGCCCGCATCGGTCAGTGCCGACAACGAGTAATTGCGCCGCACTTCTTCGCCATCCAGCACCAGCTTCATACCGATGTACTGGCCGGGCGCGGCAGCGAGGATCTGGCCGTTGTCCACAGGGGCGAAGTAAAAGGAGACGATCTCGGCGCTCTCCTCCACGCGCTTGACCACCTTGAACGACCGCGCACCGCGCCAGCCACCGGGGGCCTCGGCCTTTTCGTCGTAGATGGCTTTTTCGGCCCCGATCAGGATATCCGCCAACTGGCCATAGGCCGCACCCCACGCACTCATCACCTCGGGGGTGGCGATCTCGCTGCCGAGCACCTCGGAGATCGCGCGCAGCAGGCACGCGCCCACGATCGGGTAGTGTTCCGGCAGGATCTGCAAGGCCACATGTTTATTGATGATCTTCGCCACCAGGTCGCCTAATTGGTCGAGCTGGTCGATATGCCGCGCGTACATCAATACGCCATTGGCCAAGGCGCGAGGTTGGTCGCCGCTGGCCTGGTGGGCCTGGTTGAACAGCGGGCGAACCTCAGGGTATTCGGAGAGCATCATGCGGTAGAAATGCGTGATCAACGCTTCACCGCCGCTTTCCAGCAGAGGCACGGTAGATTTGACGATGGCACGGTCTTGGGCACTGAGCATGGGAGCCTCCTGGGCTTCTTTACTGATTACCCTTCTATAGTCAGCATTCATGCCAACTTATAAATTCTTATAAATCAATAGCTTGAATTATCTGTAGTCAGTTTGACCTCCTACACTTTATAGTCATAAGGACTACAAGGAGTCATTATGACTGCGCAATCACTGCTCACCACCCTGCTGCCCCTGGTCGCCGACCTGTCCCGCGAGCTGCCCGAAGGCGAGCGTTATCGCCGTCTGCTGCAAGCCATGCGCGCCCTGCTCCCTTGCGACGCTGCCGCCTTGCTGCGTCTGGACGGCGAGTGGCTGGTGCCGCTGGCCGTGGACGGTTTGAGCCCCGACACCCTCGGTCGGCGCTTCAAGGTCAGCGAGCACCCGCGCTTCGCCGTGTTGCTCAGCAGCCCCGGGCCGACCCGTTTCGACAGTGACAGCGAGCTGCCTGACCCCTACGACGGCCTGGTCGACGGGCTGCATGGCCATTTGCAAGTGCACGACTGCATGGGCTGCCCGCTGTTTGTCGATGACCAGCCCTGGGGCCTGCTGACCCTGGACGCCCTCGACACCGAGCGCTTTGAACGCGTGGAGCTGGACGCGCTGCAAGCCTTTGCCAGCCTCGCCGCCGCCACGGTCAACGTCGCCGAACGCATCGAACGTCTGGCCTTGCGCGCCGAAGACGCACACCAGCGCGCCGAGATCTACCGCCAGGCCAGCGGCCAGCAGCACAAGGAAATGATCGGCCAGAGCAAAAGCCACAAGCGTCTGGTCGAGGAAATCAAGCTGGTGGGCGGCAGCGACCTGACCGTGCTGATCACCGGCGAAACCGGGGTCGGCAAGGAGCTGGTGGCCCAGGCGATCCACGCCGCCTCGCACCGCGCAGACAAACCGCTGATCAGCCTCAACTGCGCCGCCCTTCCGGAAACCCTGGTGGAAAGCGAGCTGTTCGGGCATGTGCGCGGCGCCTTTACCGGCGCGCTGAACGAGCGCCGTGGCAAGTTCGAATTGGCCAATGGCGGCACCTTGTTCCTGGATGAAGTCGGCGAGCTGTCGTTGACCGTGCAAGCCAAGCTGCTGCGCGTTCTGCAAAGCGGCCAGTTACAGCGCCTCGGCTCGGACAAGGAACACCAGGTGGATGTGCGCTTGATCGCCGCCACCAACCGCGACCTGGCCGACGAGGTGCGCAACGGCCACTACCGCGCCGACTTCTACCACCGCCTCAGCGTGTACCCGCTGCAAGTGCCGGCGCTGCGCGAGCGGGGGCGTGACGTGTTGCTGCTGGCGGGCTTTTTTCTGGAGCAGAACCGCTCACGCATGGGCCTGGGCAGCCTGCGCCTGACCAGCGACGCGCAGGCGGCGCTGCTGGCCTATAACTGGCCGGGCAATGTGCGCGAGCTGGAACATTTGATCGGGCGCAGCGCCCTGAAAGCCCTGGGTAACTGTCGCGAGCGTCCGAAGATTCTGAGCCTGAGCGCCCTCGACCTAGACCTGCCCGACGTCGGCGCGCCCACCCTCGAAGAGCCGTCGCAAGCGCCCCTGGTCGTGACCGGCGACCTGCGCCAGGCCACCGAGCAGTACCAGCGCCAAGTGATCACCGCTAGCCTGGAACGTCACCAGCATAATTGGGCCAGCGCCGCCCGCGAACTGGGTCTGGACCGCGCCAACCTCGGCCGCATGGCCAAGCGCCTTGGCCTCAAATAGCCCAAACAACTCGGTCAACTGTGGGAGCGGGCTTGCTCGCGAATGCGGTGTGTCAGTCACCAAAGATATCGACTGATCCACCGCTTTCGCGAGCAAGCCCGCTCCCACATTTAGATTTGTTGTGCCTTGAGGGCCGGGCTCACAGGCTTAGGCTTCCTGAACACCAACACATTCCCCGCCATCACCAGCACCAACCCCATCAACGCCGGTGCGGTCCACTGATACCCTTCCGCAAACGCCGACACATTCAGCGCCACCACCGGGAACAGCACGGTGCAATACGCCGCGCGCTCCGGCCCCATGCGGCCTACCAGGGTCAGATAGGCCGTAAAGCCAATCACCGAACCCGGGATCACCAGGTACCACAGCGCGCCCATATACCGCGCGCTCCAGTCCATCTCAAAGGGAATACCGCGCAGCACACAGTAGGTCGCTAGCATTGCCGAACCATAGGCCATGCCCCAGGCATTGGTGGTCAGCGGCCGCAGCCCGGCCTTCTGCTGCAGGCTCGAGAGCATATTGCCCGCCGAAAAACACATCGTGCCGAGCAACGCCAGGCCCAGGCCGAGCAGAGTTTGCGGGCTGGCGGTATGGCCCGCCAGCTCAGGCCAGAACAGCAACCCCAGGCCCAGCAAGCCCAGGCCGCCGCCCATCAACACATTGTGCGCCACCCGCTGGCCGAAAAACACCCGGGCGTTCAGCGCATTCCACAAGGTGGCCGTGGAAAACACCACCGCCACCAAGCCGCTGGGGATCCATTGGCTGGCCGTGAGAAAGCACATGAAGTTGACGCAAAACAGGCACAGGCCCTGGGCCACGCAGATGAGGTGCCCGCGCCGGTTCATCACCTGCAGCTTGCGACTGACCAGCAGCAACGCAAACAGCACCAACGCCGCGAGACCGAAGCGATACACGATGGACACGGGAATCGCGACCACGCCCAGCTGCCACTTGAGGGCGATCCAGGTGGTGCCCCAGATCAGCACGGTGAGTAAATACAGGGAAAGGTTCATAGCGGGCTCCATCGGTTGAGCCACAGTGTCGCCCCCAAGCCGCGCCGTGCTCTTGCAGAATCTTGCGCTTTTGTCGGGCGATGGGCTCACAGCGCCAGCCACGCGGAGTAGGATGCAAGGCGTCGGAGAGAACACACCATGCCTGATCTGCAATCCCTGCAAGTCTTTCAAGCCCTTAACCGCTCGCCCAACGCTCGCCTGGAAGCCTGCGCCGAGCTCGGTGACGGCTTGTCTGCGGCCTTGTGGAGCAACCATCACGACGCCCAGGATTACCAGGCGCCCAGCCATCACACCTTGTCGTGCTACATCGGCGGCGGCACCGGCACGTTTCGGCGTGACCAACCCGGCACCAAGGGCGGCCCCGACAAACTGTGCATCCTGCCTGCCGAGCACCAGTCGGCGTGGGTGATCAACGGTGAAATCCGTCTGGCCCATGTGTATTTCAGCGCCGAACAATTTGCCCTCGGCTGCGTCACCCTGCTCGACCGCGAGCCGCGTGCGCTGGAGCTGCGCGAAAGCACGTTCCTGGAAGACGCCAGCCAGGCCCGACGCTTTCACCAGTTGATCGCGCTCAACTGGCAGGAGCCCGCCGAGCGCCTGCTGACCAGCAGCCTGGCCCATGAGATGCTCAGCCACACCTTGCTCAGCCAAGTGGGTGCACGCGAAGGCCTGCCCTTGAAAGGCGGCTTGGCGACGTACCAGCGCCGACGGTTGGTGGAGTACATCGACCAGCACCTGGAAGACCCGATCAGCCTGGGCCAACTGGCCAGCCTGTGCGCGCTGTCGGAATACCACTTTGCGCGGATGTTCCGCCAAAGCCTGGGCTTGCCGCCCCATCAATACCTGCTGGCGCGCCGGCTGGCCCGCGCGCAGAACCTGCTGCGCAGCACGGCCCTGCCCCTGGGTGAAATCGCCTTGATGTGCGGATTTTCCAGCGCCAGCCACTTCACCCATCGCTTCCGCCAGGCCATGGGTGCCACGCCCGGCGACTACCGTCAGGCGTTTGTCTAAACCATCAACCCCAACGTCTTGGCCTTGGCCACCGCCTGGGTGCGCCGCTCCACCCCGAGCTTGCTGTGGATGCGCCGCGCGTGGGTCTTGACGGTGTGCAGCGAGATAAACAAGCGGTCGGCGATTTCCAGGTTGGAGTTGCCCAGCGCGATCAGTTGCAAGACTTCCAGCTCGCGCTGGCTGAGGGGGTTGTCCACCGTGCCCGGGGTGGCGGCCTGCGGCTCCATCCCCAGCTCGCTCAACAGCCCCGGTGAACGCAAGCGCAGCTCGCGAATCGCCTGCTGCACCTGGCAGCGCCCAGCCAGGTCCAGCCCGGCTTGCAGTGAACGCCGCGCCAGGGCGCCATCGCCCAGTTGCCAGGCCACCTCCCCCAGCACCAAGTGCAGTTCGGTTTCCAGGCACAGCATGCCGCGCTGGTGAGTGGTTGCCAGTAGCGCATTGAGCCGTGCCACGGGCTGCTCGGCGCAGCCCAGCTTGACCTCCGCCAACACCAGCAGGTATTCCAGGCGCGGGATCAGTTCCAGGGTGGCCGGCGGTGCTTGTTTGGCCTGTGGCCCGCGAAAATGGCGGAGCACCCGGCGCATCGCTTCCACGGTCAATTCGGCCCGGCCCTGCTGCAACCAGAAATGCCCGCTGACCAACAGCAACACCGCGCGGTACACGGAGTCCGGTACCTGGCGTTGCTGCATCAGCCGCTCGGCCTCACGCAACTGGAAAAACGCCTGGGCGTAATCGCCGCGGTTGGCGGCCAACAGCGCCAGACCGAGGAAGCCATAGAGCACGCGCTTGTCCTGGCTGTGCAGGCACAGGGCCAAGCCTGTTTCGAAGCACTCGCCGGCCAGGCTGTCCTGGCCCTGGCGCAACGCCAGGTGCCCACGCCGCAAAGCGATACGGCCTAGCAGTGGCCCGGCCTTGAGCCGCTGCCCAAGCAGCATCGCCTGGACATTTTCCAACAGGCTTTGCGCCCGATAAGGGGCGCCGCGCTGCTCCAGCAATTGCGCGTGATCCAGCTCGAGCAACGCCTCCAGCAGCAGTGAACCGTGGGCCCGCGCCAGGCACAGCGCTTCGCGGTTCAAGCCTTGGGCCACGTCCAGCTCACCGCGCAGCAAAGCCTGCTGGGTGAGCCCCGACAGGCACATCAGCCGCGAGGTCCAGGCGCTGTCGGGCAAGGCTGGCAGGGCTTCGAGGAAATGCACGCGGGAACGTTCGGCGTCACCGCCCAGGTGCAGCAGCCAGCCCCACTGCGCCTGCCAGCGTGCAAGCAGATGCCGTTGTTGCTCCGCCGTCGGTTGCGGGGCGAATCGGGCAAGCTGGTCGATGCACTGCGCGGCCTGGTCGAAGCGCCCGGCAAACAGCAGCGCCGCCGTCACCAGGCCCACCAGTTGCGCCGAGCCGAGCATCAGCTCATCACCGTGTTGCTCATGCAGGCGCAGTAACAGCACGGCGTTCTGTTGACGAAACAGGTCTTCAAAACTGAAGTGCTGCAACAGGCTGACGGCTACCTCATATTCTTCGGCCAGCAGCGCCTGCTCGAACGCGGCCTGCCAGTCCTGCTGGGCGGTGAACCACTGGCAGGCGCGCCGGTGCCAGGAGCGTTTCGCCGCCCAAGGCTCATCTCGCAGCAGATGGGCCAGGGGTGGAAATACCTGCAGCCAGTCGGTGTCTTCCCACGGTTGGATAAACGCGCCAAGGGCCTGCAGGTCTCGCAGGTATTGATCGCCGTCGCCATGGCCGAACAGGTGCTCACACAGCCCCGCATTAAAACGCGGCAGATGGGCCAGCACGCGCCAGGCTTCGGCCAGCTCGGGCGGTAGCGTGCTGAACAGCTCGTGCTGCAGGTAGTCGAGCAAGGTTTTATCGGGGTGCCCATCGCCCAGCAAGGCGATGCGCACACCGGCGCACCAGCCGGCGCTGAACTGCAACACGCTGTCGAGCGTTTGCCCAGGCGCATGGCTGAGCAACAGCTGGATTTCGGCGGCGCTGAAGGCGAGTTCGGTACCACACTCCAACAGCTCGTCATCGAGCAACAGGCGTGGCCAATTACACGCCGGACGCCGCCGCGCGCCCAGCCACCACGTCAGGGCCGGGCTGCTGGCGGTGAGCAAGCGGTCGAGCAGCGCGTCGGTGTCGGGCGCAGGCAGGCGGCAAAAATCATCGAGGAATACCCACGCGTGAGCCTGCCAGCGGCTGAGGTCCAGCAGCAGCGTGGCTTCATCGGTGAACGTAAGGCCAAGGTTCTGTGCGAGGCGCTGGCACAGGTCGAGGGGGCTGAGGGTAACCCCATTGAGTGGCAACCAATGCACTTGGCATCCCGCGGGGGCCTGCAGCGCGCACTCGCCGAGCAGCGCGCTCTTGCCACTGCCGCCGGGTGCACAGAGTAATTTGACCCTCGCCGACGCCGCCAGCAAAGGCTCGGCCAGACGCGGGCGCAGCAGATGGTGGGCGGACAGCCGAGGCATGAATCCAGGACGGTCCAGGCAGCGTGTCATGGCGGTCATTGCTGCATCCTGCTTTTTTATTGTTATGCAACCTGGCGCCTACCCTAGTCCTGTGGGCAGCGGTTGTTGAAGAAGTATTCAGCGGGGTGATTTAAAGCCATGCGCAAAACTAAATGTGGGAGGGGGCTTGCCCCCGATGGCGGTGGGTCAGTCAAAGATGAAGTGACTGATACACCGCCATCGGGAGCAAGCCCCCTCCCACATTTGAATCGCATTTCACATCGGGATCAGCGCACGCCTTCAGCCCTCAGCGCCGCTGGGGTGTAGTCGGCCGCCTTGGCATTGAAGCCGAACACGAAGCTGCTTTTCTCCTCGTTTTTCATGCCCAGCGCGATGTAGCGCCCGGCGATGATGTCGTACAGGGTTTCCACGGTGTAGGCCGGGGTCTGGTGGTTGTAGTAGAACTGCGCATGACCTTCGGCAACCCGCCACAGTTGGCCACGGCCGTCGTAGTGATCCACCAGCGCGACCTGCCAGCTGTCCTCGTCGATGTACATGTGGCGCTTGGCGTAGATGTGCCGCTCGCTCGGTTTGACCGTCCCGACCACTTCCCACACGCGGTGCAGCTCATAGCGGGTGAGGTCCTGGTTGATATGCCCGGCCTTGATGATGTCGTCGTACTTGAGCGTCGGCTGGTCCAGCTTGTAGCTGTTGTAGGGGATGTACATCTCCTTCTTGCCCACCAGTTTCCAGTCGTAGCGGTCGGGCGCGCCGGAGAACATGTCGAAGTTGTCGGAGGTACGCAGGCCGTCCGAGGCAGTGCCCGGCCCGTCATACGCCACCTGCGGCGCGCGACGTACGCGGCGTTGGCCGGCGTTGTAGATCCAGGCCAGGCGCGGTTCTTTCACCTGGTCGAGGGTTTCATGCACCAGCAGCACGTTGCCCGCCAGGCGCGCCGGCGCGGTCACCGACTGCTTGAAGAAGGTCAACACGTTGGCCGCTTTGGCCGGGTCCATGTCCGGGATCAGCTGCGGCACGGCCACTTCTTCCTCGAAGCGGATCGGCGTGAAGCTGCCGTTGGTCTGCGGCGTAGCCTGGGTGATGATGCGCCGCAGGTTGCCGCCGTGGTAGCGGGTGATGTGGTTCCACAGCACTTCCACGCCATTCTTGGGGATCGGGAACGCGTAGTAGCGGTTGCCGGTGAAACCTTCCAGGCCGTTGCCATCGTTGATCGGCTTGACGTTCAGCGCGCTGCGCTTGATCGACTCATAGATATCCGGCGGCAAATTGACCGTACGGTGGGTCGGGTACACCGGGATCTTATAGGTCTCGGGGTAGCGCTTGAACATCGCCACCTGACCGTCGGAGAGTTTGTCCTTGTACTTGTCGACGGTAGCGGCGGTGATCACGAACAGCGGTTTTTCACTGGCGAACGGGTCGGCGAGGAAGCCCTTGGCGTCCACCGCACCGGCGTTTTTCGGGATGCCGCCGGTCCAGGCCGGGATCGAGCCGTCGGCGTTGCCGACTTTTTCGGCGCCGATGGGCGTCAGAGTAGTGCCGAGCTTGGCCGCCTCGTCTGGCGACACCGCTGCCATCACGTTGGCGGCCAACAGGCTGAGGGCCAACACGCCGCATTGCAGAATCATCTTGCGCATAAAGGAGTCCTTTTCAAACCGTGATCAGAAGTTCGCGCCGACGCTGAGGGCAAGGAAGTCGCGGTCGGTCAGGGTGTTGTAGTCACCCCCAAAGAAATCGGTGTAACTGAGGCTGGCGGTATAGGTATTGCGGTAGTCGGCCTCGACGCCGAGGCTGATGGCTTTGGCGCCTTTGTTGAACAGGCCGTTGGGCCCGTAGCCGGCGACGTCATGGGACCACGACAGGTTGGGCTTGAGGTTGATCCCGGCGATCACGTTGTTGTAGTCCAGGATCGCCCGCGCACGGTAGCCCCAGGAGGTGGAGGTCACGAAACCGTCGGTATCCCCTTGGAAACCGTAGGCGCCGTAGACCGAATCGCGGCCGTAACGCAGCTTGGATTTATCTTCCAGGCCAGCGACGTGCACGATGGCCGCTTCGCCCACCAGCGTCAGGCGTTCAGCCCCCAGCACCTGGTCGAAGAACTGGGTCATGGTGCTCTGGACCTGGGTGATTTCCTTGCGGCGGTAGCCTTTGTTGTCATCCCCGAAATTGCTGGCGATCGGTGAGGCCTGTTGGCCCGCAACCGGGTTGAGCAGCGCCAGGGTCAGGTCGGTGGTATTGAGCTGCACCGGCGCGTTCGGGCGGTAGCTGATTTCGCCGGTCCACGCGGTGCCGGTAGGCAAGGTGGTGGAGAAACTGGCGCCAAACAGACGGATATCTTCCGGGTAGTCGAGGTAGTACTGGCCGCGCCCGAGCATCAGGCTCTGGACCAACCCGGCGCCGGTGCCGGGCGCAATGCCGTTGGCGGCGCCCGCGATAGCGCCGAGGGTCGCCAGGCTGGTGTTGTTGGTGATGGTGCCCACGGTCGGTGTGCGGCTGTGGTAGTTCATGAAATAGAGGCCGTACTCGGTGTCATCCCCCAGCCAGCGCAGCGCTGCGCCGAACTGGCCGGAATCGCGCGCGTCACGGTCACCGGCGCGGCGTACGATCACCCCTTCATTGGTCACGCCGAACCCCTGGCCGAACGCGGCGGCCACCGGTTGCAACGGTGCAATCGCCGGGTTACCCACGGTGTAGTTGTTGGTGCAGCCGTCCGCCGCCACGTCCCCGCCGAAGAAGGTGCCGCAGTTATCCAGCACGGTCTGGTCCCACTCCAACTGGTAGAAGCCTTCCACGGTCAGTTGGTTGGTGAGGGCTTGGGAGGCAAACAGCATGTTCACCGGAATCAGCCCTTCCTTGATCTCCGCACCTGGACGGCGGAAGGCCGAAACGTCGATGGGGTTGATGCTGTTGATGGAGTTGCCGATGAAGGTACTTTCACCCCAACTGACCACCTGCTTGCCCGCACGCACCGTGCCGGGCAGGTCGCCCAGTGAGTAGTTGTGGTAAACGAAGGCGTCGAGAATCTGCGCACCGCTGGATTTGGCGCCCTCCTTGCGGTTGTGATCGCTGATCTGCTTGAACTCGCGGTCTTCGTCCTTGAGTTCGAAGTCGTACCAATACTTGCCACGCACGAACACACCGGTGTCGCCGTATTTCAATTCAAGGTCGTGCAGGCCCTTGAAGATCTTGGAAAAGGTTTCGCCTTTCTTGAAGTTCAGGCGCCCGTCATCGCCGGTCGACGCCTGCCCCGTGCCACCGTTGACGGTGCCCACGAGTTTTTTATCGGCGTCGCGCATGCCCCAACTCGCGCCCACCGACAGCGAAGAATCGAATTGCCCTTCGATCTCGCCAATGTTGAATGAAACAGCCTGTGCCTGAGCACAGCATCCCAGTGCAACCGCAGCGGCCAGCGCCTGTGGCCTGAAGATGGCGCGCATTGTTGTTCTTGTCATGCGTCTTCCCCGGTGAGTGACAGAAGGCCCCACCCTACTGCCGCCCGCCAGGAGCGATAAGCGCACCAAGGAGGGATTCGTGTTGTCGCTCGAAAGGATTACCAGGCGCTCTGGCTTGGCTCTGGGCGGGCCCATGGATTGGGTGGATGGCGGGTTATCAGGAGAATGGATGGCACTTTGCACCACTGTTGCGATATCGGTAACAGTCCTTGTCCCCAAGTGCTATTACTCATTTTGTTACAAGCGACTATTCTTACCGGGCTTTCAGGGCAAACAGCCCGCTTCCACAACCGGAAGAACAGCCAGACTCGAATGGATTGATGATTTTTTTCAATCTGTTAACCGTGTTCACTGACGTTGATTTATTGCTCCTTGATCAAACGTCTTACTTCAGCCGCTGCCTTTGCAGCGGCTTTTTTTTGCCTGAAATAAAACGGGGCGCTGTCAGCGCCCCGTGGGATTTAATGATTTTCAGGCAATGATCACAGGCTGTATTTCTGCAAATTATCCATCATCTCCTTCAAGGCCTCGATATTGTCCTTGGGGTGAGCAGCGCCTTCGAAGTCGCAGATCTGCGCCCAATGCGCCGCCACGTCGTCCGGCGAGAACCCGGCCTCTGGGTCGAACCCCACACCCAGGCTGCGCTCCCAGCGAGTCTTGCCGACCCAGCCGCCGCCCACCTCGAACAGCCCGGACGTTTCCTGGCACGCCTCGCTGCCCAGGTACACCACCAACGGGCTGACCAGTTCCGGCTTGAGGCGCTCGAACACCTGCGGCGGGATCAGGCCTTCGGTCATGCGCGTGCCGCCGGTGGGGGCGATGGCGTTGACCAGGATGTTGTTCTTGCGCCCTTCCAAAGCCAGGGTACGGGTGAGGCCGTACAGCCCGAGCTTGGCCATGCCGTAGTTGGACTGGCCGAAATTGCCATAGATGCCCGAGGTCGACGCGGTAAAGATCACCCGGCCGTAGCCTTGCTCACGCAGGTGCGGCCAGGCGGCGCGGGTGACTTTGTAGGCGCCTTCGACATGTACCCGGTAAACCAGGTCCCAGTCGCCGTCATCCATTTTGTGAAAGGTCTTGTCCCGCAGGATACCGGCGTTGTTGACCACCACATCGATACGGCCGAAAACGTCGAGGGCGTGCTGGACGATCTTGTCACCTTCGGTGACAGAGTCATGGTTGGCGTGGGCGATACCGCCCGCGGCGCGGATCTCGGCCACCACCCGGTCAGCGGCCGAGGCACTGGCGCCCTCGCCCTGGGTGGAACCGCCGAGGTCGTTGACCAGCACTTTGGCCCCATGCCTGGCGAACAACAGTGCGTGGGCCCGGCCCAGCCCGCCGCCGGCACCGGTGACGATCACGACCTTATCCTGGAACTGCACTGACTCACTCATACCGAACTCCAATGGCGACAATGGGAATGGCTTGAGTGTCGGGCACTGGGCCTCTGGTCACAATAAAGTCGGCCAGGGCTGAATGGTGCTCGATAAGGCTGAGGGATGATTGGCCAATCAAGCGCTCATTGGGGAGGCGGTTACGGCGTCAGGAATAGGCCATGCGAGAGGCCGGCTGCCGCACCCGATCGCGAAATTCCAGATAGTGCTTGAGCACCAGCACCGGCGCCTCGATCTGCGGGTAGTGGCCGATATTGGCCAGCAGCACCGTGTCGGCGTGGGGCACCAATTGCTGATAACGCTCGACCATGTGCACGCCGGAAATCGGGTCAACTGCGCCATCGATCACCCGCAGCGGGACTTCATCGCGCTGCATCGCCCCCACCCAACGCTCACGCAGGCGCCGACGCTGCGGGATGTAGGCGATCAGTTTGTGCAGGATGCGCGTGCCGTCGTTGCAGTCGATCAGGCTCCAGAAATCATCCAGTGCGCTTTCACTCGGGCGGGTGCTGGGGCCGAAGATCTGGTTGAAGCTGTTCGCCAGAGCATTGCGCCCAAAGGCGCGGCCGACCATCCAGCCAAGCGGGCTGAGCAAGAGTTTTTGCACGAGGGCCGCGCGGTGGGTTTCGGGAAACAGCCCGCCGTTGAGAAACACGCAACTGGCCATGCAGAAGCGACCTTCATAGTGGCGGGCCAGCAGTTCCTGGGCGACGCTGTCCCCGTAGTCATGGGCCAGCACATGCACCGGCTGTTCCACCCGCAGGTGTTCGAGCAGGGCTTGTTGCAGGTCCGCCTGCTCCAGCAGGCAATAGCCATGGTCGAGCGGCTTGGCCGATTCGCCAAAGCCGAGCATGTCGCAGGCAATCACCAGGTTGCGCTGGGCCAGGGGTTGCCACAGGTAGTGCCAGTCCCAGCTGGCAGTGGGGAAACCATGGATCAGCAGCAGCGGTTCGCCCTGCCCCGCCACCCAGTAACGGATCGCGCGACCACGAAAGACGAATTCCTGACCGCGCTTGCGCCAGGCTCTAAGCGGGATCTCGGCGAGTGGCATCAGCTTCTATACCCTGGGTCTTGGCTGTCCAATTTACGCAGCAACGCCGGCCAGGCCAGCGCGCCCCCCATACCTTGCGCACTCTTTGTGACAGCCGCCACCATTGCCCGGGCCCCGGCGAGAATCGGCGGCTCGATGCTGATCAATTCAGCCCCGCCGCTCTGCGCCAGCACCTGGATATCGCAGGCGCGCTGGAACGTGAACATCATCAGGAACGTGTCGGCGATCGTACCGCCGCAGGTCAGCAGGCCGTGGTTGTGCAGCATCAGGAAATTGTTGTCGCCCAGGTCCGCTTGCAAACGGGCTTTTTCTTCGTGGTTCAGCGCCACGCCTTCGTAGGCGTGATAGGCCAGGCTCGACAACACGAAAATCGATTGCTGGCTGATTGGCAACACGCCTTGCTTCTGCGCCGCCACCGCAACGCCGGCGGCGGTATGGGTGTGCAGCACGCAGGTCACGTCGTGGCGCACTTCATGGATAGCGCTGTGGATGGTGTAGCCCGCCGGGTTGATCTCGTAGGGGCTGTCCATCAATTTGTTGCCGGCCTGGTCGACCTTGACCAGGCTCGACGCCGTGATCTCGTGGAACATCAGCCCATAGGGATTGATCAGGAAATCATCGGTACCCGGCACCTTGGCCGAGATATGCGTGAAAATCAGGTCATCCCAGCCATGCAATGCCACCAGGCGATAGCAGGCCGCCAGGTCGACACGCGCTTGCCACTCGGCAGCACTGACCTGGTCTTTGACATTCTGCGGCGATAGAACGGGGGCTAGGCTCACGGTAACGACCTCCTTGGCGCACTTCTTATTATTTTTCGAGTGATGGGCCAGTCTAGTCAGACACCCTGGCGCAAGGAGTTGCCTTGGCAGCCAGCTTGATGACCGAGCGAGTCAGCGCTGAGAATAGCTGAACTTTATTCAACGCGCGTCAGAGAAGCGCCGCCAATAAAGGCACGGTAAACAGGTTGAGCAGGCCCGCGAGCACCCTCACCAGGCCCGCGACCGAGCCCTCGTCTATCAGGCGTGACGGCGCCTATTTGTCGAAGGCCGCGCAAGCCTGGCTGTTGTTGCTGCGCGAGTACTCGGTCAAGCGCGCAGTGCAGTGACCAACTCGGCCAGCCACGGCTCGGCGTCGGCTTCCGGGGTCACGCTCTCACTGGCGTCCAGGCGCAGCATCGGCAGCACTTCGCGTACGCCCAGCTCGCCGAACAGCTCGCGCATTTGCTCGCCGCCGCCACAGAACGTATCGCCATAACTGGCATCGCCCAGGCCGATCACCGCGCCAGGCAGGCCGCGCCAGGCAGCGGGCAGCAGGTCACGAATGGACGAATACAGGGGTTGCAGGTTGTCGGGCAACTCACCCATGCCGGTGGTGGACGTCACCGCCAGAAACGCCTCAGGGGCGAAGGCCTGTACGTCCGCCAGCGTGGCGCGTGGGTTGTACCAGGCCTCGAAACCGGCGTCGTTGAGGATGCCGGCGGCGTGGCGGGCGACTTCTTCAGCCGTGCCGTACACCGAGCCGGAAAGGATGGCGACTTTCATCAATCTGATCCTGTAGTTGAGTGAAAGCGTGGGATATTAGCAGCTGTCGCAAATATTTCGGTGTATGCCCTGCAACATTCAAGGCATGTCATAAACTGCCTACTCCAATAACAAGCCATGGACCGCTCGATGATTAACGCTCAACTGATGCAAATGGTGATCAACGCTTCCAACGATGGCATCGTCATCGCCGAACGAGAAGGCAAGGACAAGCCGCTGATCTACGTGAATCCGGCCTTCGAACGAATGACCGGCTACACCCTCGATGACATCCTCTACCAGGACTGCCGGTTCCTGCAGTCCGGCGACCGCGACCAACCGGCCCTGATGGCCATCCGCGAAGCCCTGGAACGTGGCGGTTCCTGCCGGGAAACCCTGCGCAACTACCGCAAGGACGGCAGCCACTTCTGGAACGAGCTGTCGCTGTCGACGGTATACAACGCGGCTGACAAGCAGACCTATTTTGTCGGCGTGCAGAAGGACGTGACCCTTCAGGTCAAAGCCCAGCAGCGCGTCGCCCAGTTGGAAACGGAGCTGGCGCAGGTCAAGGCCGAGTTGGCCAAGCTCAAATCGACAAGCGGATCAAACAACGCTTAGAAAATGCCGCCATTAGGCGGATAATGGCGCTTTAATACCTACTTTCCTTGAGCAAGCCTCATGCAACGCGACGCGCTACTGACGCAGGACGAGCTGGATTTTATCCAGATGATGCAGCACAACCCACAGCTCAACCTGCGGGATGCCTCCTCGAGCCTGACCGTCAACGGCGGCGCGCAAATCCGTGACTTGCTCACCCGCCTGGCTGCCCATGATCAGCTCACCATCCAGGCGCAGTTCGAAAACCAGCAACTCACATTCCCTCTGCATTTGGTGGAAGACGAGTTTCATGCGCTGCACCTGCGCCTGGGCGTACCCACGATCTTCGAAGATGGGCCGATGATCCGGCCCTGGCGCCTGGCCCTTGAAAAGCCGGTGGCGCTGGAGAACATCAGGGGCAACCTGAGTGCCCTGTGGGTGCATGAGGTGTCATCCAAGGGAGTGCTGGTGCAGATCCGGGGCCGAATCAAACCGCCCAAGACCTTTTGCCTATGGTTCAGCCCCTCCGGCTACGAGCACATCGCCTTGCGTGGCACGTTGCAGCGGGAAACCGCCCGTGGCCTGTTTGCCTACCACTTGGATCAAAGCGACGCGGACGAAACCGAACGCCTGCGCCAGTTCATCCTGCACCAGCACCGCTTGATCCACCCCGAGGCTCACGCCTGAGATCAGGTGTCCAGGCGTGCGCGCAAAAACTGCTGCAGGCGATGCTGCATCGACCGCCCTTCGTTGCCCAGGCAGCCGATGGACGAGCCCGCAAGACTGTCTTGCGCCAGGTCCGACGCATCCCCCGCCAGCAGCAACGGGCAATCGAGGGTCAGAGCCAGGCGCTTGAGGCGCTCCGGCAACCCACTGTCGGGTGACCGATTGGAGAACAGCACCAGCGCTTGCGGCCGGGTCTTCTCGCACACCAGCGTCAACTCATCAAACGGCTGGCCAACGGCAAACACCTTCACCGCCAGCTCGTCGGAGCCAAGCATGGCGCCCGCCACCAGCAACTCCAACTCGCGACACTCTCCGGTTATGGCCGCCAGCAGCACCCGAGGCGCCGACGAAGCGCTCGCCATGTGCAGGCGTTGCACAACGCGAACGCGCAGGAAGGCGTCGAAGAACAACCACTCGCTGGCCTGACCGAAGAGCCCCTGATGGCGCAGCAACTGCTGCCACAGCGGCATGAAAATATTCTGGAACACCACCGTGATCGGGTAAGCGGCGAAGACCTGGCCATACAGCCGGTCAAGCTGGCGGTCGTCAAAAGCGTTGATGGCCAGGCGCACCTGCATCTGCCACTGGCTCCATTCACGTTCGGTATCGATACGCGAAGGCGTGGCGGGCTCGCTGTAGAGGCCTTCACGCGCGAGAATCTTGCCCACTTTGCTCACGGCGACGCCACGCTCGATCCAGTCGAGAATACGGTGCACGGTGTCGATGTCGGTGCTTGAGTACAAGCGATGCCCGCTTTCGGTGCGCGTCGGCTGGATCAGGCCGTAGCGACGCTCCCAGGCACGCAGCGTCACCGGGTTGACGCCGGTCAACCTGGCGACTTCACGGATGGGCAAAAGATCATCGAAATCAGTGACAGAGTCGTCCACTGTTTCGTGGTGAGGAGCAATAATTTCGGGCATCAGAGGTCGGAAACATCCGTGTCGATTTGGATCCTATTTAACGCTGAATCAAGTCCCTGATTCAAGCCACACGGTTAGCCGACCAAAGTCTCTGGTGTATTTCGCCAAAACAGGAATAATCCTTGCCTGTTTTTTCTACGTCGCTGCACCACCCCGCAGCCTCGTGTGTGCGCCGCCCACCCGGCCCAGCGCACTTGATGACTTGGAGATACACAATGTCTACCTCACCCGTCACCTTGATGGTTGCGCGTCGCGTGGCCAAAGGTCGCTATGAAGAATTGATGGCCTGGCTGCGCGAAGGCGAGCAATTGGCCACGGACTTTCCCGGTTACCTGGGCTCAGGCGTACTCGCCCCGCCGCCCAATGACGATGAATTCCAGATTATTTTCCGCTTCGCCGACGGCAAAACCCTGCATGCCTGGGAGTTTTCCGCCTCACGCAGTGCCTGGCTGAGCCGTGGCAGCGAGCTGTTTGCCGACCCGTCCGAACATCGCGTCAGCGGCATCGATGGCTGGTTCGGCGCCGTGGGTGCACGCCCGCCACGCTGGAAACAGGCGGTGGCGATCTGGCTGGCGTTTTTCCCGGTGTCGCTGCTGTTCAACTTCGTGCTGGGGCCGCTGCTGAGCGATCTGGAGCTGGCGCCGCGCGTGCTGGTGAGCACCCTGGCACTCACGCCCTTGATGGTCTACTGGTTCATCCCGTTGTCGACCCACCTGTTGGCCAACTGGCTGCACCCCACGCCGCCACCGCGCAAGGCCACCCAAGCCGCCGTGTGAGTACAGGGGCGGCCGGTCGCTGGTATAGTTTCACTCTGCCAGCGACTTGAGCCTCCCATGACCTCCACCCCCGCCCCGATCCTGATCACCGGCGCCGGCCAGCGTGTCGGCCTGCATTGCGCCCAGCGCCTGCTGGACGAAGGCCACTCGGTGATTTTCAGCTACCGCAGCGAACGCCCCGGCGTGCAGGCCCTGCGCGAGCGCGGCGCGGTGGGTGTGTATGCCGACTTCTCCAGCGAGGCGGGCATTCTCGCCTTCATCGCCGAGCTGAACACCCACACCCAGAGCCTGCGCGCGATTGTCCACAACGCCTCGGCCTGGATTGCCGAAACACCGGGTGACGAAAGCCGCGCCTTGACCGACATGTTCAGCGTACACATGCTTGCGCCGTACCTGATCAACCTGCATTGTTCACCCTTGCTGCAACGCTCGACACCTGCCGATATCGTGCATATCAGCGATGACGTGGTGCGCAAGGGCAGTCGCCAGCACATCGCCTACTGCGCCACCAAGGCCGGGCTCGACAGCCTTACACTGTCGTTTGCCGCGCAGTTTGCGCCGCTGATCAAGGTCAACGGCATCGCCCCAGCGATGGTGATGTTCAACGACGGCGACGACGCAGCCTACCGTGCCAAGGTCCTGGCCAAGTCGGCGTTGGGTATCGAGCCCGGGCCCGAGGTGATCTACCAGAGCCTGCGTTACCTGCTGGACAACCCCTATGTCACCGGTACCACCCTGACCGTCAACGGCGGGCGGCATATCAAGTAAGCCGTTTGTGAGGATGTTGTATGACCTTATCCCTGCCCCAACACTACCGCGAGATCCTCAAAGGCCTGGGCGAAGACCCGGAGCGCGAAGGCTTGCTCGACACCCCCAAGCGCGCCGCCAAGGCCATGCAGTACCTGTGTCATGGCTACGCGCAGAACCTGGACGAGATCGTCAACGGTGCACTGTTCGCGTCCGATAACGACGAGATGGTGATCCTCAAGGACATCGAGCTGTATTCGCTGTGCGAGCACCACCTGCTGCCCTTTATCGGCAAGGCCCATGTGGCCTATATTCCGACCGGCAAGGTACTCGGCCTGTCGAAGCTGGCGCGCATCGTGGACATGTTCGCCCGGCGCCTGCAGATCCAGGAAAACCTCACGCGGCAGATCGCCGAGGCTATCCAGGACGTGACCCAGGCCGCCGGCGTGGCCGTGGTGATCGAGGCCAAGCACATGTGCATGATGATGCGCGGCGTAGAGAAACAGAATTCAACAATGAACACCTCGGTGATGCTCGGCGCGTTCCGCGAGTCGAACACCACGCGCATGGAGTTCCTGCAACTGATTGGACGGAGCAAGTAGCAATGCCACAACTTCAACCAGGCATGGCGCGCATCCGGGTCAAGGACCTGTGCCTGCGCACTTTCATCGGCATCAACGAGGACGAAATCCTCAACAAGCAGGATGTGCTGATCAACCTGACCATCCTGTATGCCGCCCAGGAAGCCGTGCGCGACAACGATATTGACCATGCGCTGAACTACCGCACCATCACCAAGGCCATCATCGCCCACGTCGAAGGCAACCGCTTCGCCCTGCTGGAGCGCCTGACCCAGGAACTGCTGGACCTGGTGATGAGCAACGAATCGGTGCTGTACGCCGAAGTCGAAGTGGACAAGCCGCATGCACTGCGCTTTGCCGAATCGGTGTCGATTACCCTGGCCGCCAGCCGCCAACCCTGAACCTGCGTGAGCCCTATGAACGACCAACAACGCCTCGAACTCGAAGCCGCCGCCTTCCGCCGCTTGGTGGCGCACCTGGACAGCCGCAAGGATGTGCAGAACATCGACCTGATGAACCTCTCGGGCTTCTGCCGCAACTGCTTGTCCAAGTGGTACAAGGCCGAAGCCGATGAGCGCCATATCGAGCTGAGCCTCGATGACGCCCGCGAAGTGGTGTACGGCATGCCGTACGCCGAGTGGAAAGCCCAATACCAGAAAGAAGCCAGCGCCGACCAACAGGCGGCGTTCGCCAAAGGAAAACCCCATGACTGATCTGAACACCCTGCGCGCCAGCCTCAACAGCGGCGAACACCTCTTTGCCGATACCCTGGCCTTCGTAGCGGCCGGTTACGACTATCAGCCGCAAGCCTTCACCAATGGCGACGTGGAAAACGCTGCGGGCCAGAACGAGGGTTCGTGCAAGACCCTGGGTCTGGCACTGCTGGAAGGCTTGAGCGATCAGGAAGCGTTGCTGGCATTTGGTGAACATTACCGTTCGGTGGTGGCGACGCCGCAAGGCAGTGACCATGGCAACATTCGGGCACTGATTGCTCATGGCTTGGCCGGTGTGAAATTCACCGCGCAGCCTCTGACCCGCAAATCCTGAGTCAGGCATAAATCAAAATGTGGGAGGGGGCTTGCTCCCGATGGCAGTGTTTCAGTCACTCATACGTTGACTGACCCACCGCCATCGGGAGCAAGCCCCCTCCCACATTTGCCTTGCGGCGTGATTTAGATTGGGCATAAAAAAACCGGCCTCTCAGCCGGTTTTTTTTATTTCAACGGGTTCAGAACGAAGCGTTCTGCAGGCCGTCGAGGTAACGCTCGGCATCCAGTGCCGCCATGCAACCGGCACCGGCGGAGGTGATGGCCTGGCGGTACACATGATCGGCCACGTCACCAGCAGCGAAGATACCTTCGATGTTGGTAGCAGTGGCGTTGCCTTCACGGCCGCCCTGCACCACCAGGTAACCGTCTTTGGCTTCCAGCACGCCTTCGAACAGCGAGGTGTTCGGGGTGTGGCCGATGGCAATGAACACGCCGTCGACTTTCAGCTCGTCGAAGCTGCCGTCGTTGTTTTTCAGGCGGGCACCGGTCACGCCCATGTTGTCGCCCAGGACTTCGTCCAGGGTGGCATTGAGCTTGAGGATGATCTTGCCTTCAGCGACACGGGCGTGCAGCTTGTCGATCAGGATCTTCTCGGCGCGGAAGGTTTCGCGGCGATGAACCAGGGTCACGGTGCTGGCGATATTAGCCAGGTACAGCGCCTCTTCCACGGCCGTGTTGCCGCCACCGACCACAGCGACCGGCTTGTTGCGGTAGAAGAAACCGTCGCAGGTCGCGCAGGCGGAAACGCCCTTGCCCATGAACGCTTCTTCCGATGGCAGGCCCAGGTAACGGGCGCTGGCGCCGGTGGCGATGATCAGCGCGTCACAGGTGTAGACGCCGCTGTCGCCGGTCAGGCTGTAAGGCTTTTTGGAGAAATCGACCTGGTTGATGTGATCGAACACGATCTCGGTTTCAAAGCGCTCGGCGTGCTCTTTCATACGCTCCATCAGCACCGGGCCGGTCAGGCCGTGGACGTCGCCCGGCCAGTTGTCGACTTCAGTGGTGGTGGTCAACTGACCGCCCGCCTGCATGCCGGTGATCAGCAGCGGCTTGAGGTTGGCCCGGGCAGCGTAGACCGCAGCGCTGTAACCGGCAGGGCCGGAACCGAGAATAATCACTCGCGAATGACGGGTATCAGACATGACTCACTCCTATCGACCGCCCATACAACAAGACGGCTGGAATAAAAAAGGACCGCGAAGCACTTGGGGAAGGCTTGAACTCGCAGGCCCTGAAAATAATGGGTGCAGCGTATAGAGGGGGGCAAGATTAAGGAAATACGGAATAACAATCCAGCTCATAGGTGGTCTCTATGCAGTCGACCCGATTAATCGATGCCTTTGTTACTGCTGATGTCGCCGCTTTCGCCCACGATGCAAAGCCGGTAAGGTCGGCGCGTTCGTCATCCTGCTCGGAGTTCCCCATGCCCGCCCCTGCTCTTTCCGGCCCGCAGTATCTGCGTGAAGGCCTAAAACTGGTGCTGAGCCCCGGCCTGCGCCTGTTTGTACTGCTGCCGTTGGCGATCAACCTGGTGCTGTTCGTCGGCCTGATCTATTTCGCCGGCCACCAGTTCAGCCTGTGGGTCGACCATTTGATGCCGACACTGCCCAACTGGCTGAGCTTTCTGAATTACCTGCTTTGGCCCTTGTTTGTGGTGTTGGTGGTGCTGATGGTGTTTTTCACCTTCACCATGCTGGCCAATATCATCGCCGCGCCGTTCAACGGTTTTCTCTCGGAGAAAGTCGAGGTGGTAGTACGCGGCACCGATGACTTCCCCGCGTTCAGTTGGGGCGAGTTGATCGCCATGGTCCCGCGCACCCTGGCCAGGGAAATGCGCAAACTGGGCTACTTCCTGCCACGGGCCATCGGCCTGTTTATCCTGTCATTCATTCCGGTGGTCAACCTCATTGCTGCACCGCTGTGGCTGCTGTTTGGCGTGTGGATGATGGCGATCCAGTACATCGACTACCCGGCCGACAACCACAAGCTGGGCTGGAACGAAATGCTCGCCTGGCTGCGCCAGAAGCGCTGGCAGAGCATGAGTTTTGGCGGCATCGTCTACCTGGTGCTGCTGGTGCCGGTGGTCAACCTGCTGATGATGCCCGCAGCGGTGGCCGGCGCCACGTTGTTCTGGGTACGCGAGCAAGGTGCCGAGGCGATGGCGTCGCAAAAGATTACCCAGTCATAAATCCATCATTTGGCTGACACAATGACGACATGGCCCACGGCGACACTGTGGGTCATGACGACAGCCTCGCTCCACATCACCCTGATCACCGAAACCTTCCCGCCAGAGATCAACGGGGTGGCCAATACCCTTGGCCGTCTCTGCGACGGTTTGCGCGCCCGTGGCCATCAAGTCGAGCTGGTGCGCCCGCGCCAGAGTGTGGACCAGAGCCGCCCCAGCGACGATGATTTGCTGCTATGCCGCGGCTGGCCGTTGCCGGGCTACCCGGGTTTGCAGTGGGGCCAATCGTCGATGCATAAATTGCTGCGCCGCTGGACACGCCAGCGGCCCGACGTGCTGTACATTGCCACCGAAGGCCCGCTGGGGCTGTCGGCGTTGCGTGCGGCGCGGCGGCTGGGAATCAGTGTGGTCAGCGGCTTTCATACCAACTTCCAGCAGTACTCCAACCAATACGGCTTGAGCGTGCTGAGCCGCCTGGTCACGCACTACTTGCGCTGGTTTCACAACCGCTCGACGCTGACCCTGGTGCCCAGCGCCAGCCAGCGCCTGGAGTTGGAACGTCGACACTTCGAGCGCCTGGGGATGTTGTCACGCGGGGTCGACAGCCAATTGTTCCACCCCGCCAGGCGTGACAATACCTTGCGCGAAAGCTGGGGTTTGCAAAGCGACGATATTGCCGTGCTGCACGTCGGGCGCCTCGCCCAGGAAAAAAACCTCGGGCTGCTCAAGCGTTGCTTTGATGCCGTGCAGGCAACTTATCCACAGCGTCGACTGAAGCTGATCATCGTCGGCGATGGCCCACAACGCCCGCTGCTGGAGCGCGATCTTCCTGACGCGGTGTTCTGCGGCACTCAGCGCGGCGAAGAGCTGGCGCGGCATTACGCCTCGGGGGATCTGTTTCTGTTTCCCAGCCTGACTGAAACCTTCGGAAATGTGGTGCTGGAAGCCATGGCGTCCGGGCTCGGCGTGGTGGCTTACGACCAGGCGGCCGCGACCCAGCACATTCGCCATGGCTACAACGGCGTGCTGGCAATGCCAGGGGATGAGGAGGCGTTTAGCGATGCGGCCAAGTGGCTGCTGGAAGAGCGCGAGAGTTTGCGCCGAGTGCGACTCAACGCCCGACAACACGCCAGCCGTCAGGGTTGGCCTGCAATTATCGAGCAGTTTGAGAGCAAGTTACTGGATGTGTATGGCGCGTACCTGGCGTCCATAAAAGGCAACACCAACACGATGAATATCCAGAGCCCCAGGTAAGGGCTTTAACCTCGTTCTGGAGCCTCCCTTGAAAATCGGGGGCTCAGGCAGTGTGATCGCCTCGCGACCCAGCCGCCGCGGGTTCTGTTGCTGGTTGTAACCCGGAATCCAATCCTCCCTAACTCCACCCAGTGTAAGGCAGACAGTTGAGCCATAACGGTCAAACAGTCAGATCGCCAAAACACTTTGAAATATAGAGTTGGAGTTTAACCATGCAAATACCCCGCAATACCTTCTTCATTCCTCCAGGCATAAACCTCAATGACAAGCCTGACAAGCCGACGCTGCCTTTAGACCCTGATCACGGCCCGTGTTCAGTCGCGGGAGGCGGCATTGCCGGTAGGGTCCGCTATCCACAACTGCCGTACTGGCTGCTGCCTGGCCAACCTTTACCGAAATAAAATGATGTTCTGAGATCTATTCAGACATGGGAGTGCCGGACATCACCGTCCGGCACTCCAGTAAAACCTGTGAAGCGCTACGCTCAGGTCAAACCAAACTCGTCAGCGCCTCACGACTGAACGGCAGGATGTCGCCCTCGCGTCCCTCGCGCACCTTCACGGCCCAATCCGGGTCGACCAGCAGCGCACGACCTACAGCAACCAGATCAAACTCGTCGTTGTTCAGGCGTTCCAGCAGTTTCTCCAGGCTGGCGGGCTGGGCCACCTTATCGGTATTGACCATGAACTGCAGGAACTCGCCGTCCAGGCCGACGCTGCCCACGGTGATGGTCGGCTTGCCGGTGAGCTGGCGCGTCCAGCCGGCCAGGTTGAGGTCGGAGCCTTCGAACTCCGGCTCCCAGAAACGACGTGTTGAGCAGTGGAAAATGTCCACGCCCGCCTCGGACAACGGCTTGAGGAATTCACCCAGTGCCTCTGGGGTTTGCACCAGGCGCGCGGTGTAGTCCTGCTGCTTCCACTGCGAGAACCGCAGGATGATCGGGAAGTCCGGGCCTACGGCAGCACGGGTGGCCTGGATCAACTCGATGGCAAAACGCGAACGGTTGGCCAGGCTGCCGCCGTATTCGTCGGTGCGCTGGTTGCTGCCCTCCCAGAAGAACTGGTCGACCAGGTAGCCGTGGGCACCGTGGATTTCCACACCGTCCATGCCGATACGCTGGGCGTCCTTGGCCGCTTGGGCGAAGGCGTTGATCACGTCCTTGATGTCCTGGGTGGTCATGCCGTGGACCACCACGTTACCGTCCTTGAGTTTTTCCATCGGGCCGTAGGCCGGCACGCTGGCGTCCGGCTCGGTGCCGATGCGGCGCACGCTGCCCACGTGCCACAGCTGCGGGACGATCTTGCCACCTTCGGCGTGCACGGCATCGACCACTTTCTTCCAGCCGGCCAGCGCAGCCTCGCCGTAAAAATGCGGAACGTTGGGGTAACCGTTGGAAGCCGGGTGATCGACCACCGTGCCCTCGGTGATGATCAGGCCCACGCCGGCAGCCGCACGGCGGCGGTAGTACTCGATCACTTTGGAATTGGGTACGCCACCCGGCGAAAACGAACGGGTCATTGGCGCCATGACCACGCGGGTCGACAGTTGCAGTGCACCGAGCTGGAACGGTTTGAACAGGGCTTGGACAGGCATGGGAGCACTCCACATGAGAGGGGTTTATGATGCGGATAATATGGCTGGTGCGCCGCGCTGGATAGCACTATTGATCTGGGTGATTAAGGGGTAAAAGTCGCGAAACTGAACCGCAACCCATCTTCGCTGAGCACGCTCGTGTGCCAAGCGGGCTTCTTTGACCAGCGAGCTTTCTGTGGAGAGCGGGCTTCTGTGGCAAGTAGGCTTCTGTGGCGAGCGGGCTTGCCCGCGTTGGGCTGCGAAGCAGCCCCAGAGGCATTGCGTTTCTATCTGAAAGAAAGCGGCGATATTAGAGGGGGCTGCTGCGCAGCCCAACGCGGGCAAGCCCGCTCGCCACAGAAAGCTCGTTGGCCACACGCCTTGAGGGTTAGTTAGCTCAGGGCTTTTTCGATGGCCTGGACGATGCTCGGGTCATCGGGTGGGGTGCGCGGCGAGAAGCGAGCGAGCACTCGCCCATCCTTGCCGAGCAGGAACTTCTCGAAATTCCAGGTGATATCCCCTGGAAACTCGGCGCCCTCACCCGCCAGCAGGCGGTACAGCTGATGACGGTCAGGGCCGTTCACTTCGAGTTTGCTGCCCAGCGGGAATGTGACCCCATAGTTCAGGCTACAAAACTCGCGGATCTCTTCCTCAGTGCCCGGCTCCTGGCCCGCAAACTGATTGCACGGCAGGCCAAGCACGGTAAAACCCTGATCCTTGTACTGCTGGTAGAGGTTTTCCAGCGCGGCGTATTGCGGGGTCAAGCCACATTTGGAGGCCACGTTGACCACCAGCACGACTTGCCCCTTGAAGGGCGCCAGCGGCAGCTCTTGTCCGTCCAAAGCTTTGAGTTTCAGGTCGTGGAAAGCACTCATGACGAACTCCAGGTATCCGATGTTCTTGGCAAAGCGGCGTTTCGAGATTACAACCCGCAAGCCTGCAATCATAGACGCCGATTACAAAACCCGCCTGCGGATTACTGAGCGGTAGGCCAAGGCAAAATCGGGATGGCCGTGACCGCGTTCTGCGGGCTGCCTTCGATCAGACGGTCGCTGTAGACCAGGTACACCAGGGTATTGCGCTTCTTGTCGAGGAAACGCACCACCTGCATGGTCTTGAACACCAGCGAGGTGCGCTCCTTGAACACTTCGTCGCCATCCTTGAGGTCGCCCTTGAAGCGAATCGGCCCGACCTGACGGCAGGCAATCGAGGCTTCGGCACGGTCTTCGGCCAGCCCCAGGCCACCTTTGACGCCGCCGGTCTTGGCACGCGACAGGTAGCACGTTACGCCGTCGACCTTGGGGTCATCAAACGCTTCGACCACAATGCGGTCGTTGGGGCCGACGAACTTGAACACCGTCGACACCTGGCCAATCTCTTCGGCGGACGCCAGCAGCGGCATGGCCAGCAGCAGGCCGAGCAATCCCTTCATCACACGCATTGTGTATTCCTTTTGGTTAGACCAGGATCAGGTTATCGCGGTGAACCAGTTCCGGTTCGGCCATGTAACCCAAGAGTCCGACAATCGCGTCAGACGATTGTCCAATAATTTTCTGTGCTTCCAAGGCGCTGTAGTTGGCCAGGCCACGGGCGATCTCACGACCGTCCGGCGCCACGCACACCACCATCTCGCCACGGCGGAAGCTGCCCTGTACCAACTTGACGCCCACCGGCAGCAAGCTCTTGTTGCCTTGGGACAGCGCCGACACCGCGCCATCATCCAGCACCAGGGTGCCACGGGTTTGCAAATGCCCGGCCAGCCACTGCTTGCGTGCCGCCAGCATGCCGCGTTCCGGCGACAGCAGCGTACCCATGCGCTCACCGGCCTTGAGACGGTCCAGCACGCGCTCCAGGCGCCCGCCGACGATGATAGTGTGCGCGCCGGAACGTGCGGCCAGGCGTGCAGCGCGCAGTTTGGTCTGCATGCCGCCACGGCCCAGCGCGCCGCCGACGCTGCCGGCCACGGCGTCCAGCGCCGGGTCATCGGCGCGCGCTTCGTAGATCAGCTGGGCATCGGGGTTGTTGCGCGGATCGGCGTCGAACATGCCGTCGCGGTCGGTGAGGATCACCAGCAGGTCGGCTTCCACCAGGTTGGCCACCAGCGCGGCCAGGGTGTCGTTGTCGCCGAAGCGGATTTCATCGGTGACCACCGTGTCGTTCTCATTGATCACCGGGATCACCTTGAGCTCCACCAGCGCACGCAAGGTGCTGCGGGCGTTGAGGTAGCGCTTGCGGTCGGACAGGTCGTCGTGGGTCAGCAGGATCTGCGCCGTGTGGCGGCCATGCTCGGCAAAGCTGGATTCCCAGGCTTGCACCAGGCCCATCTGGCCGATGGCGGCGGCGGCTTGCAGCTCGTGCATCGCGCTGGGTCGCGCGGTCCAGCCGAGGCGGCTCATCCCGGCGGCAACCGCCCCGGACGACACCAGCACCAACTCGACACCGGCCTCATGCAAGGCCACCATCTGCTCGACCCAGACGCTCATGGCCGCACGATCCAGCCCCTTGCCATCCGCCGTCAGCAGCGCACTTCCGATCTTCACGACCCAGCGCTGCGCACCTGTCACTTTGCTCCGCATCATCTTCAACCTTAGAGTGAGGGCCGCGCGACCCAGCGCCGCCCATAACGTTAAACCCGGATACTAAAACGCCGCTCTATAAGGAGCGGCGTTCAAGTTTATCGCAACGAATCAGTCGCGCACGTAAATGATTTCCGGACCGTCTTCATCATCCACGTCTTCTTCGTCCCAATCATCGTCACCGATGTCATGGACCGACTTCACGCCGCTGCGGCGCAGGGCACGCTGGTCATCCAGCGCCTGCAATTGGGCACGGGCTTCGTCTTCGATCTGCTGGTCGAGTTCGGCCAGCTCGGCCTTGAACACCGGGTCGGCCGCCAGGCGGTCGGCGCGGTCTTCCAGGTAGCGCATGATGTCGCGGGTCAGGCGCTCGGTGCCTTCTTTGGCGATGGCCGAGATCACATAGACCGGGCCTTCCCACTCCAGGCGATCGACGATTTCCTTGACGCGTTCTTCGTGCTCTTCTTCGAGGATCTGGTCGCACTTGTTCAGCACCAGCCAACGATCACGCTCGGCCAGGGCCGGGCTGAACTTGGTCAGCTCGCTGACGATCACTTCGGCGGCGTCCGGTGCGCTGGTTTCATCCAGCGGCGCCATGTCGACGAGGTGCAGCAGCAAACGGGTACGCGACAAGTGCTTGAGGAAGCGAATCCCCAGGCCTGCGCCATCGGAAGCACCTTCGATCAAGCCAGGAATGTCGGCGATCACGAAGCTTTTCCAACGGTCGACGCTGACCACACCGAGGTTTGGCACCAAGGTAGTGAACGGGTAGTCGGCGACTTTCGGCTTGGCGGCCGAAACCGAACGGATGAAGGTACTTTTACCAGCGTTTGGCAGGCCCAGCAGGCCTACGTCGGCGAGTACTTTCATTTCCAGCTTGAGGTCACGCTGCTCACCCGGCTTGCCAGGGGTGGTCTGGCGTGGCGCACGGTTGGTACTGGACTTGAATCGGGTGTTACCCAGACCGTGCCAGCCGCCCTGCACAACCATCAACTTCTGGCCAGCCTTGGTCAGGTCGCCAATCACTTCCTGGGTGGCAGAGTCGATGATCGTGGTGCCGACCGGTACGCGCAGTACCAGGTCTTCGCCTTTTTTACCGGTGCAGTCGGTGCTGCCGCCGTTGGAGCCACGCTCGGCATCGAAGTGCCGGGTGTAACGGTAGTCGACCAGGGTGTTGAGGTTTTCGTCGGCCATCATGTAGATGGAACCGCCGTCACCGCCGTCACCGCCGTTGGGGCCACCGTTTTCGATGAACTTTTCGCGACGGAAACTCATGCAACCGTTACCGCCGTCGCCTGCTTTTACTCGGATGGAAACTTCATCAACGAACTTCATAACAAAACGCCTCTCGTCGCATGGACGAGCTTAAGAAACCAAGACATAAGACTCTTGCAAAAATGAGCGTAGAGACCTCTATCAGCACCTGCAAATCCAGCGCTGGAGCCCATCACAAACAGCTTTGCAAGAGACTCACCCCACAAACGAAAAAGCCCCGTCGCGAGACAGGGCTTTTCCAGCGATCGCGCAATTAAGCGGCGACAACGCTCACGTAACGGCGGTTGAACGCGCCTTTTACTTCAAACTTGATCACGCCTTCGATTTTAGCGAAGAGGGTGTGATCTTTACCCATGCCAACACCGTAACCGGCGTGGAATTGGGTGCCGCGCTGACGCACGATGATGTTGCCCGGAATGATTTTCTGGCCGCCATACATCTTCACGCCAAGGCGTTTAGCTTCTGAATCGCGACCGTTACGGGTACTACCACCAGCTTTTTTGTGTGCCATGAGTCAATTCTCCTAGTGAGGAATTAGGCTGAAATTAAGCCTGAATACCGGTGATTTTGATCTCGGTGTACCACTGGCGGTGGCCCATACGCTTCATGTGGTGCTTACGACGACGGAACTTGATGATGCGGACTTTATCGTGACGACCTTGGGAGATCACTTCAGCCACAACGGTAGCGCCAGCAACAACTGGAGCGCCGATGTTCACGTCATCGCCATTGGCGACCAACAGAACGCGATCAAAAGTAACGGATTCGCCGGTAGCGACTTCCAGTTTTTCGATCTTCAGGTATTCACCTGGGGCGACTTTGTATTGCTTGCCACCAGTAACAATTACTGCGTACGACATGGTATTTCTCCGATAATCCTGCTCACCCAGCGCTTTATAAGAAGAGGTATTGGCTGGCATGGCTGCATGGGATGGACGTCCCGAATGCAATTGCGTAAGGCAGGTGCTGCCCAGGAAGTTCAGGGTGCGCGATTGTACGCAAGCCAACGGAGCGTTGCAATAGCCCGTCTATCGCGCCTTGACACCCGGGGGTCAGGGTCCTAGCATGCCGCGCAACCCTTCTGGAGCGACTGTCGCTGATGCAACCCCAAGCTTTCTACCGCGCGGTCGCGGACGATTTTAGCGCCGTCGACGGCATCATCAAGAAGCAGCTGACTTCTAAAGTGCCGCTGGTCTCCAAAATTGGCGACTATATTACGTCGGCGGGCGGCAAACGCCTGCGTCCTTTATTAGTGTTGCTGTGCGGCAAGGCCCTGGGCCGCGAAGGCGATGACCTGCGCCTGCTGGCCGCCACTATCGAATTCCTGCATACCGCCACCCTGCTGCATGACGACGTGGTCGACATGTCCGGCATGCGCCGTGGCCGCGAAACCGCCAATGCAATGTGGGGCAACGCCCCAAGCGTACTGGTCGGCGATTTCCTCTACTCGCGCTCGTTCGAAATGATGGTCGAGCTGGGCTCGATGCCGGTGATGAAGATTCTTTCACAGGCCACGCGCATCATCGCCGAAGGCGAAGTGTTGCAGCTGTCGAAAGTCCGCGATGCCAGCACCACCGAAGAAACCTACATGGAAGTGATTCGCGGCAAGACCGCGATGCTCTTCGAAGCCTCCACCCACAGTGCTGCCGCCTTGTGTGGCGCGACCGCCGAACAGGCCGAAGCGCTGCGCACCTTTGGCGACCACCTGGGCGTGGCGTTCCAGCTGGTAGACGACCTGCTCGACTACCGTGGCGATGCCGAGACCCTGGGCAAGAACGTGGGTGACGACCTGGCCGAAGGCAAACCGACCTTGCCGCTGATCTACACCATGCGCGAAGGCACGCCGGAACAGGCCGCCCTGGTGCGTAAGGCGATCCAGAAAGGCGGTATCGAAGACCTGGAAAGCATCCGCGCTGCCGTGGAAGCCTCGGGCTCGCTGGACTACACCGCGCAACTGGCCCGTGACTACGTGGCCCGTGCAATCCAGTGCCTTGAAGCACTGCCGGCCAGCGAATACCGGGACGCCCTGGTTGAGCTGAGTGAGTTTGCGGTCGCGCGTACGCACTAAGTCAGACCTGCAAATACAGACCCATGTGGGAGGGGGCTTGCCCCCGATAGCGGTAGATCAGCCAGCCTCTGTATAGACTGGCACACCGCCATCGGGGGCAAGCCCCCTCTCACATTTAGACCCCATTACCCACTCGCCGCCCCGCTTTCGCCACAAAACCCTATATAATGTGCGACTTTTAGCCATCCTGACTCTCAAGGAGCTTTAGTGAGCACGTTGCCACCCTGCCCAAAATGCAATTCCGAATACACCTACGAAGACGGCGCCCAGCTGATCTGCCCGGAATGCGCCCATGAGTGGTCCGCCAATGGCGAGGCCCAAGCGGCCAGCGATGACCCCGTGAAAAAAGATTCTGTAGGCAATGTCCTGCAGGACGGTGACACCATCACCGTGATCAAGGACCTCAAGGTCAAGGGCACCTCCCTGGTGGTCAAGGTCGGCACCAAGGTCAAGAACATCCGCCTGTGCGACGGCGACCACGATATCGATTGCAAGATCGACGGTATCGGCCCGATGAAACTCAAGTCCGAGTTTGTGCGAAAAGTCTGAATCTGCTGTTTCCATCCCGCGCCCGCCGCGGGATGGCGTTTTGCCCTCCTCGCTGACCCATCTCAATATCCACACAGAAAAACCAGGAAACTGCCAATAGGCACTTGCTATTCCACGAATAAGAATTATTCTCATTGAAACTTATCAAGGAGAACAACCATGACTTATTTGATAGATGCCTGGCTGGACCGCCCACACCCTTACCTGCGGATCCTGCATCGGGAAACCGGCGAAGTCTGTGCAGTGCTGGAAGAAGAAGCGCTGAATGAGTTGCAGGACCAGGGCGACCTGGACGTAAACGGCCTGAGTTCGAGTGAACCCGGAGTGCTGAAAGAAGTGGTGCGTAACTTGTTTCTGTTCTGCTATGCCCGAGCGTTGCGCCCGGCGACGGAGCTGAATGGCAAGTTCCATCCATGAAACTACCCGCAAAACCTGTGGATGTGGGCCCTATGTGGGAGCGGGCTTGCTCGCGAAAGCGCAGTGTCAGCGACAGATAAGCTGACTGATCCAGCGCCTTCGCGAGCAAGCCCGCTCCTACACAAGCCCAGCATCCACAGTCAGCAGGTCTTACAGAACGTCGAGCAGCTCGACGTCGAATACCAGAACGCTGTGCGGCGGGATGCTGCCAACGCCTTGAGCGCCGTAAGCCAGTTCGCTCGGCACGTACAGGCGCCATTTGCTGCCGGCATTCATCAGTTGCAGGGCTTCGGTCCAGCCGGCGATCACGCCGCCAACCGGGAATTCTGCAGGCTGGCCGCGCTCGTAGGAGCTGTCGAACACAGTGCCGTCGATCAGGGTGCCGTGGTAGTGAGTACGCACTTGGTCTTCACGGGTCGGCTTGGCGCCGGTACCTGCGGTCAACACTTCAAATTGCAGGCCGGAAGCCAGGGTGGTGATGCCATCACGCTTGGCGTTTTCAGCCAGGAACGCCAGGCCAGCGCCAGCCGCTGCTTCAGCCTTGGCGGCTGCTTCGGCTTGCATGATTTCGCGGATGACCTTGAAGCTCGCGGCCATTTGCTCTTGATCAACACGGCTTGGCTTGCCGGCGAAGGCGTCGGTCAGGCCAGCCAGGATCGCGTCCAGGCTTACGCCCGGTGGCGGGTTGTCGCGCAGTTGGTCGCCCAACTGACGGCCGATACCGTAGCTGACGCGGGTTTCGTCGGTGGACAGATTAACGTCGGACATGAAGAGGCTCCGCTGTAGGGCAGCGCTGGAAACACCGGTTTCCCGCACCGCCCAGAACTAAAAGGGCCAGCAGACTAGCACACAAGACCGGTCCATGATGAGCCCCCTCCCCGCCCGCGCAAGCTGGCAGGAACAGGATTGCTGCACCGCTATGGCGACCCTTCGTCGCATCCGCAATAAAAGTATTTCAGAACCGACCACAGCCGCCGATACAGCCCTACACATATTGGCTGGCTCAAACAACAACACCGTCCAGCAGACAGACATCACCTTTTGCGGAGCATTCGATGAATAGCTGGTTCGGTAACATCAGCGTCAACCTCAAACTGGGCCTGGGCTTTGGCCTGGTACTGGTCCTCACTTCGATCCTGGCCCTCACCGGCTGGACCAGCCTGGGCGGCTTGATCGACCGCAGCAACTGGATGAGCGACATTACCCAGCTCAATGCCTCGTTGACCAAGCTGCGGATCGTGCGCCTGCAATACATGCTGGCCAATGGCGACGAAGCCGTGGCGCAGAATGTGCAAACCAACCTGGATGCCTTCGCTGCCAAGCAACAGAAACTCCTGGACACCTTCAAGAGCCCGGAAAACCTCAAGCTGCTCAACGAGCAGAAAGCCATCATCACCGCCTACCAGCAGTCGCTGAATAAAATGCGCGAGGCCTACCGTAACGGCAACGCTTCTCGCCAAGTGATGGGCGACAAGGCGGATACCGCCAACGCGCAGATCGATGCACTGGAAACCAGCGTGAAGCAAATGCCTGACAGCCCGGAGCACCTTGCGCAGTTCCAGGCCGTGGCAGACGCCAAGATGCAGTTCCAACTGGCCCGCTACGAAGTGCGCGGCTACACCGGTAACGTCAGCCCGGACACCGAAGCCCGCGCCGCGGCACAGATCGAAAAAGCCATCGCCGGCTTGAAAGACCTCAGCGCCGCATTCGGCGCCAGCCAGCAGAGCGCGTTGACCTCACTGGAAACCGCCCTCGGCGCCTATCGCACGGCCGTGCAGAACTACAAGGCAGCCAATGCCAACATCGTTGCCGCCCGTGCCGAAATGACCACCCAGGGCGCGGATATCGTTACCATCAGCGACAAGCTCTACGACATCCAGCTCGATCGCCGCGACGCCGAAAGCGCCCAGGCCCGTAGCCTGCAACTGATCAGCACGCTGCTGGCACTGCTGGTCGGCATCATCGCCGCACTGGTCATCACCCGTCAGATCACCCGCCCGCTGCAGGAAACCCTGGCCGTGGTGGAGCGCATCGCTTCCGGCGACCTGAGCCACAACATTCAAGTTACCCGTCGCGACGAGCTGGGCGTATTGCAGCAAGGCATCCAGCGCATGGGCACCACCCTGCGTGAACTGATCAGCGGTATCCGTGACGGCGTGACCCAGATCGCCAGCGCCGCTGAAGAACTGTCGGCCGTTACCGAGCAGACCAGCGCCGGCGTCAACAGCCAGAAGATCGAGACCGACCAGGTCGCCACCGCCATGCACGAAATGACCGCCACCGTGCAGGAAGTCGCGCGCAACGCCGAGCAGGCGTCCCGGGCAGCCTCCGACGCCGACGGCCAAGCGCGCGAAGGCGACAAGGTTGTCGCCGAGGCGATCGCGCAGATCGAACGCCTGGCTGCCGAAGTGGCACGTTCCACCGACGCCATGACGCACCTGCAACAAGAGAGCAACAAAATCGGCAGCGTGATGGACGTGATCAAGGCCGTGGCCGAACAGACCAACCTGCTGGCGCTCAACGCCGCGATCGAAGCCGCACGTGCCGGTGAAGCCGGTCGTGGCTTTGCCGTGGTCGCCGACGAAGTGCGTGGACTGGCCCAACGCACACAAAAATCCACCGAAGAGATCGAAGGCCTGGTCGCCGGTTTGCAGAACGGTACCCAACAAGTGGCCACTGTGATGAACAACAGCCGCAGCCTTACCGACAGCAGTGTGGAGCTGACGCGCAAGGCCGGTGTGTCGCTGGAAAACATCACCCGTACGGTGTCGAACATCCAGTCGATGAACCAGCAGATCGCCGCTGCCGCCGAACAGCAGAGCGCCGTGGCCGAAGAGATCAGCCGTAGCATCGTCAACGTGCGTGATGTGTCGGAACAGACCGCCACGGCGAGTGACGAAACCGCCAAGTCGAGTGTTGAACTGGCGCGACTGGGTAGCCAGTTGCAGCAGATGGTCAGTCATTTCCGGGTTTAAGCAACCAAAAGGCCGCCTCGGTTTAAGCAGAGGCGGCCCCACCTCTCAGACCTTACAGGTCGTCGAAGCTGTCCCGCAGGAATACCCATACGTGATAAACACGCAGGGCATTCACTACGAGGTCCCACGTACGTCGTGCAAACTTAGACATACTCGGCCCTCCTGGAGTTGGGCCTTACCTCCAGCGCACTTACCGGAACACGTGAGCCTTTGGACGCAGGTCGATTGCGTCTTTTGAGGTGGCTGGGCTAATGGTCCTTCCGCATGAATCCGGCACGGATTACTAGCCCGTGGCGGTTGGTCCAGAATTCGCGCGCATACCCAGCCCACTCAAAAGCGACAAACGCAGAACAGGGAAGATCCTATACAACTCCCCACTCAAAGGTGTGACCAACGGTTGTCAACTTTCCAGTATTGAGGTGAGATCCATTTCAAGCTTTTGCAGCATTGATTGGCAACAGAACAGCTACAGAAAAAGAGGGATATTGGCCATCGCTCAATCTTGCGTGATGACGTGGCCGGCGGTACGATCGGCTCGCAGGTCGATTGCGTCTTTTGAACTAGCGCCCCAGCCACTAACTGGGGCTGCAAAAAAAACCGCCCTACCAAGGCGGTTTTTTATTGCCTGCGATTTGCCTCTCAGCCCTCGCCTTCCTCGACAAACACCACTCGATTCCCAAACGGGTCCTTGATGCTCATCTCCCGCGAGCCCCAAGGCGTTTCCTCAACCCCAGGCTTGGCATAGCGGTAATCCTTGGCCAGCAATTGCTGCTGATACGCGTCCACCCCTTGCGCCTGAATCCGTACCGCTGCGCCCGGCGACGCATCGCCATGGTGCTCGGTCAAATGCAGCACGCACTCGCCCAACGACACTTGCAGGTACAGCGGGAAATTCGACTCGAAACGATGCTGCCAATCAACCTTGAACCCCAGGAAGTCGACATAGAATTCCAACGCTTTACCCTCGTCGAAAATCCGCAAAATGGGAATGACTTTTCCTAAGTGCATACCAACCGCTCCGTGTATGAAAGCGCCCACTATAGAGCTGAAAAGCCGCGCCGCAAATCCCCGCTGCGTGGCAGAAACCGCCCCGACCGCTGACCGTTGGCCTGCCCATCGCCATAACTCAGCACGCCATTGACCCACACCCCCTCAATCCCCTCGGCAGCACGCTGCGGCGCTTCGAAATCCGCCACATCGCGCACCCGCAAAGGGTCGAACAACACCAGGTCGGCCCAGTGCCCTTGGCGAATTTCACCGCGTTCAGCCAAACCAAAACGCGCGGCCGACAAGCCGGTCATCTTGTGCACAGCGGTGTGCAACGGGAACAGCCCCACATCGCGGCTGAAATGCCCCAACACCCGAGGAAACGCGCCCCACAAACGCGGATGCGGAAACGGGTCTTCCGGCAAACCATCCGAGCCCACCATCGACAGCGGATGCGCGAGGATGCGCCGCACATCGGCTTCATCCATTCCGTAGTACACCGCCCCTGCCGGTTGCAGGCGAGCCGCTGCATCCAACAGCGAAACCTCCCACTCGGCGGCGATGTCCTGCAGGTCGCGCCCGCCCATTTGCGGGTGCGGCGTCGACCATGTGATGGTGATGCGAAATGCATCGGTGACTTGCTTGAGGTCCAGGGTCGAAGAACTGGCCGCATAGGGGTAGCAATCACACCCCACCGGATGGGTTTTCGCGGCGCGTTCCAAGGACGCCAACAGCTGCGGACTACGCCCCCAGTTACCGGCGCCGGCACATTTGAGGTGGGAAATAATCACCGGGGCCTGTGCGTGCCGGCCGATCAGGAAGGCTTCGTCCATCGCCTCCAGCACCGGTTCGAACTCGCTGCGCAAATGCGTGGTGTATACCGCGCCGTACGCCGTCAATTCTTCACTCAGTTGCAGCACTTCATCGGTGTCGGCATTGAACGCGCTGGCGTAGGCCAGGCCGGTGGATAAGCCGAGGGCGCCCGCCGCCAGGCTTTCTTGCAACTGCACGCGCATGGCGGCGATCTCGCCCAGCGTGGCGGTGCGGTGCAGGTCGTCCATATGGTTGCTGCGCAGCGCCGTATGGCCGATCAGCGCCGCGACGTTGACCGCCGGCTGAGCCTGCTCCACCGCCGCGCGGTAATCGGCGAAGCGGGGGTAGGTGAACGCCTCGCGCTTGCCCAACAGGTTCATCGGGTCCGGCGGGTCGCTGCGCAGGCTCACCGGCGACGCGCTGATGCCGCAGTTGCCGACAATCACCGTGGTCACGCCCTGGCTGAGTTTGGGCAGCATCTGTGGGTGACGGATCACCACGGTGTCATCGTGGGTGTGCACATCGATAAAGCCCGGCGCCAACACGCGGCCCGTGCCATCGACTTCATGCTCGGCCTGCGCGCTCGACAGGTTGCCGAGGGTCTCGATGCGCCCGTCGCGCAGGCCCACATCGGCCACGTAGCCCGGGGTGTTGCTGCCATCAATGATCAGCGCCTGGCGAATCAGCGTGTCGTACTTCATGTCAGTCTCCAAGCGGCAGGCTGTCGGGGCCGCCGCGATAATCGTCGAGGGCCAGTTTGATCCGGCGCAGACGCTCCTGGTTGTCGTCCGGCAGGGCCAGCGCCAGCTCGGTGGCCAGCAGGTCGATGGCCAGCAGCATGCCGTAGCGCGCCGCCGTAGGTTTGTAGATAAAACTGGTTTCGGCCGGTTGCAGCGGCAGCAGTACATCCGCCAGTTGCGCCAGGGGTGAGTCGGCCAGGGTGATGGCGACGATGCGCGCATCGTAGTTACGGGCGAGCGCAACCACGTCCAACAGTTCGGGGGTGAGGCCGGTCAACGAACACACGATCAGCGCGTGCTCCGGCCCCAATGTGGCCGCCGTGACGCGCATCATTACCGGGTCATGGCTGGCGGCGATCGGGTAACCCAGGCGCACCAAACGCACTTGCAACTCGTCACTGCACAGGCTCGAAGGGCCGCCCATGCCGAACGCGTGGATCATCCGCGCCTTGCGCAACAGGTTCACCGCATCGACAAAGCTGGCTTGATTGAAGCCCGACAGGTGCTGGCGCAGCGTGGCTTCGATGTCGCCCAGAATCTGCCGGTGAAACGCCGACTGTTCAGGCTTGCCCGCCGGGTCCAGGAAGCGGCTGCCGACGCCACTGGCCTGGGCCAGTTGCAGGCGCAGATCGCGCAAGTCTCGGCAACCCACGCTGCGCGCAAAACGCGACAAGGTTGCCGTGCTCACCTGCGCGCGTTGCGACAACGCTTCCAGGCTGGCCGAAGCGGCAAAGCCCACGTCATCGAGCATCAGCCTGGCGATACGCCCTTCGCCGGCGCTGAACGAGTCCTGGCGGGCGCGGATCTGGTAGAGGATGTCCATGGGGGCTCCAGGATTACAAAATACAGGACAGACCGTAGGTCAGACCGAACGCGACCACCGAAATCAGCGTCTCCAGCACGGTCCAGGTCTTGAAGGTCTGGATCACCGTCATATTGAAGTATTCCTTGATCAGCCAGAAGCCGCCGTCATTCACGTGGGAAAAGATCACCGAGCCCGCACCGGTGGCCAGCACCAGCAATTCCGGGTGTGGATAACCCAGGCCCATCGCCACCGGTGCGACCACACCCGAGGCGGTGGTCATCGCCACCGTGGCCGAGCCGGTGGCGATCCGCATCAGCGCGGCGAACAACCAGCCCATCACCAGCGGCGACAGGTTAAACGCATGGGCCAGGCCGAGGATTTCATGGGTTACACCCGCATCCACCAGGATGCGGTTCAGGCCACCGCCAGCCCCCACCAGCAAGGTGATACTCGCAGTCGGCGCCAGGCATTCATTGGTGAACTTGAGGATCGACTCGCGATTGAAGCCTTGCGCCAGGCCCAGGGTCCAAAAGCTCACTAGGGTCGCCACCAGCAGCGCGATCACCGAGTTGCCGATAAACAGCAGGAACTGATTGAAACCGCTGCCCGGCGTGGAGATCACGTTGGCCCAGCCGCCGATCATCATCAGCACCACCGGCAACAGAATGGTGCCCATGGTCAGCGCAAAACTCGGCAGGCGGGTACGCGGCTCGCGGTCGATGAACTGGCGTTCCAGCGGGTTTTCCGCCGGCAGGTGAATGCGCGGCACGATGAACTTGGCGTACAAGGGGCCGGCGATGATCGCCGTGGGGATGCCGACCAGAATCGCGTACAGCACGGTTTGCCCGACCGACGCGTTATACGCCAGCACCGCCATCATCGCCGCCGGGTGCGGCGGCACCAACGCATGCACCACCGACAGGCCTGCGACCATCGGCAGGCCGACCATCAGAATCGACACGCCCACGCGCCGCGCCACCGTAAAGGCGATCGGCACCAGCAATACAAAACCGACCTCGAAAAACAGCGGCAGCCCGACCAGAAACGCGATGCACACCATGGCCCAATGCGCATTGCGCTCGCCAAAGCGGTTGATCAGCGTGCGCGCCACCTGCTCGGCGCCACCGGACTCGGCCATCATCTTGCCGAGCATGGTGCCCAGCGCCACGACGAGCGCGATGTGACCGAGGGTTTTGCCGACCCCTGCCTCATAAGAGCCCATGATGGTATCTGCCGGCATGCCAGCCATCAGCGCCAGGCCGATGGACACCAGCGTGATGACGATAAACGGGTTGAGTCGGTAACGTGCAATCAGCACGATCAATGCAATGATGGCGATGGCAGCGTATGCCAGCAGCCCCAAGCCCGGTGATGCGGCCATGCGGTACTCCTCTGAAAGGGTCACGTCGAAGTGGTTGTGAAACTCATAAATCATTCCCGAGGTGGTTTTTCAAACGTTATGAAAGTAATTTTCGCCCACGGATAAGCGCTGTCGCTTTGGGATATGCCCAACGGCAGTCGATGAAAATTCGCGGGGTGTTCTTACATGAAGATCAGCGGTTGCCGGAAACTCGCCGGCGGCGGTTGAGTCATAGAATGCGCATCCACTCATGCCCAGGAAGATCGACCATGATTCGCACCTCCCTCACCGCTGGCGCCCTGCTTCTGGCCGTATGCGGCGCCGCCTCGGCCGCCGATAACGTCGCGCTGAAAAAATGCATGGACGGCGCCAACACCACCGCCGACATGGTCAGTTGCAACGCCAAGGAAGCCAAGGTGCAGGATGAGCGCCTGAACCGCGCCTACAAGACCGCCCTCGCCGCCCAGGAAGGCGCACGCCAGCAACAACTGCAGGACGTGCAGCGCCTGTGGATCAAATACCGCGACGCTAACTGCGCCTTCGCAGGCTCGGCCACTGGCGGCACCATCGACCAGGTCAACGGCTCCGGCTGCGTGCTGGACATGACCCAGACCCGCGCCCAGGAACTCGAAGACCTGGTCGGGCCATAACCCAGGAAGGCACCCGCCTGTGGCGAGGGCGCTTTCCCCCGTTGGACCGGGCTGGCGCTGCGGTGCGCAGCGCTCTCAGGATTTTTGGGGCCGCTACGCAGCCCTACGGGAGCAAGCTCCCTCGCCACAGGTGCTTAATCAGTCGTGATGAACCTTGGCGCGCTTGAGCAGTTTCTTGCAACGCTCGGACAAATGCAGCACCCGCAGATGCTTGCCGGCCTTGCTGTAACGCTCGCGCAGGGTCATCAGCGCGGCAATCGCTGAATAGTCGACAAAGCTCAGGTGACGGCAATCGAGCGTGACCTGGGCCGGGTCGTTGGCCGGGTCGAACTGGTTCAGGAACGGCGTGGTCGAGGCGAAGAACAGCGTGCCGTGCAGGCGATAGAGCTTGCTGCCGTCGGCTTCCAGATGCTCGTCGGCATACAGCTCGCGGGCCTGTTGCCAGGCAAAGTTCAGCGCCGCAATCACGATCCCGCACAGCACGGCAGTCGCCAGGTCGGTGAACACGGTGATCACCGTCACCGCGATAATCACCAGCACGTCATTGAGCGGCACTTTGTTGATCACCCGCAACGACGCCCAGGCGAAGGTCTGCTGGGACACTACGAACATCACGCCCACCAGCGCCGCCAGCGGAATACGCTCGATCAGCGGCGACAGAAACAGAATGAACAACAGGATCATCACCCCGGCAAACACCCCGGAGAACCGCCCGCGCCCGCCGGAGCTGAGGTTGATCACGGTTTGCCCGATCATCGCGCAACCGCCCATGCCGCCAAACAGCCCCGAGACCATGTTGGCCGCGCCCAGCGCCACGCTTTCGCGGTCGGGGTAGCCACGGGTTTCGGTGATTTCGTCGGTGAGGTTGAGGGTCAGCAGGGTTTCCAGCAAACCGACCATCGCCATCAGGAACGCATAAGGCGCGATGATCGTGAAGGTTTCCAGGGTCCAGGGAATCTGCGGCAGCGCGAAGCTCGGCAGGCCGCCGGCGATGTGGGCCATGTCGCCCAGGGTGCGGGTCGGCAGGCCCAGCAGGTACACCGCCAGGCCCACGCCGAGGATCGCCACCAGCGCGGGCGGCACGGCGCGGGTGATGCGCGGCAGCAGGTACACGATGGCCATGGTCACCAGCACCAGGCCGGTCATCACGTACAGTGGCGTGCCGCTGAGCCAGGCTTCGCCGCTTTTGAAATGCTCCAGTTGCGCCAGGGCGATGATGATCGCCAAGCCGTTGACGAACCCCAGCATCACCGAATGCGGCACCATGCGCACCAACTTGCCCAGGCGCAGCAGGCCGAACGCGACCATGATCAGCCCGCCCAGCAGCACGGTGGCCAGCAAGTACTCCACGCCGTGCTGCACCACCAGCGCGACGATCACCACCGCCATCGAGCCCGCCGCGCCGGACACCATGCCAGGGCGCCCGCCAAACAACGCAGTGAGGGTGCAAATGATAAAGGCGCCGTAGAGCCCCATCAGCGGGTTGAGGTGGGCCACCAGGGCAAAGGCGATGCATTCGGGCAGCAACGCGAAAGACGTGGTGAGGCCGGCCAGGGCATCGGCGCGCAGACGGGTGAGGTTCATGAGGTACCAGGGCATTGCGGGGGATAAGGCGGGGAATGGTACGAAATTGCAGCAGATGGGGCCAGATTTTTAAGCCCCACAACAACGTGTGGCGAGCGGGCTTGCCCGCGTTGGGGCGCGAAGCGGCCCTGGACGCAGACGCCACGTTCTGTCTGAAAGAGCGCGGTGTTTTTTATTGGGGCTGCTGCGCAGCCCAACGCGGGCAAGCCCGCTCGCCACGGGGTAGGTGTCACACCATCTCGTTGCGAATCCGCTCCACTACCAGGGAGTTGAACGGTATGGAGTTGCAGCGGTGGGGCCAGATTTTTAAGCCCCACAACCACCTGTGGCGAGCGGGCTTGCCCGCGTTGGGGCGCGAAGCGGCCCTGGACGCAGACGCCACGTTCTGTCTGAAAGAGCGCGGTGTTTTCTATTGGGGCTGCTGCGCAGCCCAACGCGGGCAAGCCCGCTCGCCACAGGGTAGGCGTCACACCATTTCGTTGCGAATCCACTCCACTATCAGGGAGTTGAACGGTATGGAGTTGCAGCGGTGGGGCCAGATTTTCAAGCCCCACAACAACCTGTGGCGAGCGGGCTTGCCCGCGTCGGGGCGCGAAGCGGCCCTGGACGCAGACGCCACGTTCTGTCTGAAAGAGCGCGGTGTTTTCTATTGGGGCTGCTGCGCAGCCCAACGCGGGCAAGCCCGCTCGCCACAGGGTCGGTGTCACACCATTTCGTTGCGGATCCACTCCACCACCGACGTGCGTTTCGGCGCCCAGCCCAGCAGTTCGCGGGCATGCTTGCCGCGCACTCGGCTGTTGGAGCCCAGGCCGTAGTTGGCCATTTCATAGCCCCACTCGGCTTCAGCTTCGGCCAATGGCCAATCCTGCGACTGGCCCAGGTTCAGGGCCTCGGCGATGGCCGTGGTCATGTCAATAAACGCCGCTTCGCCGCTTTCCACAAAGTAGAAAGTGCCCGGTACGTTCTGGGTTAGCGCCAACAGGTACAGCGCCACCACGTCTTCAATGTGCACGTTGGACCAGATGTTCTGCCCGCTGCCCACATGGCGCACAACCCCGCTTTTGCGCGCCTGCTTGAGCAGGCGTGGCAATTGCACGCTGTCGCGCTTCACGCCCAGGCTGTGACCGTAGATCAGGGTGTTGCAGATCACCGCCGAATTCACGCCCGCTGTAGCGGCGGCCAGGATCAGCTTGTCGATGGCCACCCGTGCCGCCTTGTCGACGGTCGGCTCAGGCAGGCTGTCTTCGTAATAAATGATATCGCTGGCCTTGCCGCCCGATGCATCGCCGACGATGCTCGACCCGCTGGTGTGCAGGAACGGCTTGTTCGAGCCTTTCAAGGCGGCCAGCAAGGTTTCGACGGCGCCACGGTGGTCGCTGCTCGCGGCATTGATCACCGCGTCGGACCTTAACGCCTGTGCGGTCAATACGTCTGCGTCGTCGAGGGTGCCGAGCACGGGGGTAATGCCCAGGGCGGTCATTTCAGCGGCCTGTTCAGCGCTGCGCACCAGGCCGGTAACGCTGTGGCCGGCCTTGACCAGGCCGGTGGCAATGGAACCGCCGATAAAACCCGCTGCGCCGGTAACGAATACGTTCATGGAGTGTTCTCCTGACTGGGTAAGTGATGGGCCCATTGTCACGACCCTCTCCCCGTCGAATAAGCCCCTGCGGCCCAATTCAATCTTGCGCAGCAGTCACGAATCAGCAGGCATACCGTGCCAGCTTGGCCTGAATAAAGTCCAGGAAGCACTGAATGCGCAGGGCCAACTGCGAGTTGCGGTAGAACACCGCATGGATCGGCTGGCGATAACCACTGTTGAACGCCTCCAGCACCGGCACCAGGCGCCCGGCCTCGATGTCATCGACGGTCATGAAGTTCGACAGGCAGCAAATGCCCTGCCCCTCCAGCGCCAGCTGGCGCACGGTTTCGCCACTGGAAGCCGACACGCTGGGCTGGATCAGCCAGCGGTCGCCCTCCACATGGCGCAGCGGCCAGTGGTTGAGGGTTTCGGTCTGGGTGAAACCGAGCAATGTATGCTCGGCCAACGCGGCGACCGTGGCCGGCGTGCCGTGCTGCTTGAGGTAACCGGGGCTGGCAAGAATATGCAGCGGGGTGCAACCCAGGGAACGGGCATGCAGGGTCGAGTCGGCCAGGGCGCCGATGCGAATCGCGATATCGGTGCTCTGCTCCAGCAGGTCGATGATCAGGTCATCACTGTTCAGCTCCAGCTGGATATCCGGGTAGAGGCTGCGAAACTCGGCGATGTACGGCACGATCCCATGCAACATAAACGGCACGGCGGCATTGATGCGCAGCCGCCCGGCGGGTTTTTGCTGGCGCGACGACAGGCGCTCTTCCAGCTCATCCATCTGCGCCAGGATCACCTTGGCCTGTTCGAAAAAGTACTTGCCCTCCTCGGTCAGGTCCATGCGCCGCGTGGTGCGGTTGATCAGGGTGGTGTCGAGCTTGGCTTCCAGACGCGACAAGGTGCGGCTGACCGCCGACGGCGTTTGCCCGACCTGCTCCGCCGCTGCGGAAATCGAGCCGCACTCAATCACGCTGACGAAGATCTGTAGCTCATCGGATCGGGCTTTCACAGGCTGTCCTCTTTATCGGTTGCTGCCAGCTTACACCGAGAGGTTGAACACCTGCGCCAGATGCTGCTCGTAGCGCGCCACGTCCGCTTCGATGGCCGGGCGTTTCATCACGTCCACGCACAGGAACGTCGGCAGGCGGGTCATGCCGAGGAACTCATTGGCCTTGTGGAACGGGAAGTACACCGCGTCCACGCCCTTGGCTTCAAAGAAGTCAGCCGGGTCGTCGAACGCTTGCTGGGGCGCGTTCCAGGTCAGCGAGAGCATGTATTGCTTGCCCTGCACCAGGCCGCCGCTGCCGTATTTCTGCGACGCATCGGAGCGCGTGCGACCGTCGCTGGCGTACAGGCTGCCGTGGCCTTCGGTGAAGACTTCGTCGATGTACTTCTTGACGATCCACGGCGCCCCCATCCACCAGCCGGGCATCTGGTAGATGATCACGTCGGCCCAGAGGAATTTGGCCACCTCTGCGGCCACGTCGTAGCCTTCGTCGATCTGGGTGACTTTGACGTCGATGCCGCCACGGTCCAGCACGGCGACGGCGGCGTCATGCAGGGTGGCGTTGTAGCGACCGTCGGAATGCGCGAATTTCTTGCCGCCATTGAGCAGGAGGACTTTTTTCATGGGAGTGATCCAGAGGGTTAAAAATGTCTGACCGCAGACTAGCGACTTGGCCCCCTGTGAATAAGCCGCGGCGCGGCAAAATACATTTGACCAAAATGCACGAATACCTAGCTCACTCGTGATTTATCCGCTGATCAACAAGTGCCCACCCAACAGTGCCATGCCGACAAAAAACACCCGTTTGAACAGCACCGCACTGATGCGCCGGCGCAGCACTTGGCCCAGCCACATCCCCAGCAGCGCGGGCACCAGGGCCAGCAAGGAGGCACTGACTTCGCCGCCACCCAGCGTGCCGCGCCAGGCCAGCCCGGCGGCCAGCGCCAGGGTGGACACGGTGAACGACAGCCCCAATGCCTGCACCAATGGGTCGCGGTTCAGACCCAGTGCCTGCAGATAAGGCACCGCCGGAATCACAAATACGCCCGTGGCCGAGGTGATAACCCCTGTGATCAGCCCACATAACGGGCCCAACCAGCGCTCGGTCTGAGGCTTCACCTTGAACGTTGGCAGGAATAGCCCGCTCAACGCATACACCAACAAGGCGCCGCCCAGTGCGCGCACCACCCAGTGGCCGCCGTCCATGCCCAGCCACACCGTGCCGAGCCCGGTGCCGAGAAAAATCAGCAGCAGCATTGGCCACAGGCGCTTGAGCAACGCGCTCAGATGACCGCCGAACGCCAGTTGGCAGAGGTTGGTAACGGTCGACGGGATGATCAGCAACGCCGCAGCCTGTGTCGGCAGCATAGCCAGGCCGAGCATGCCCATGGCGACGGTGGGCAGGCCCAGGCCGATCACGCCCTTGACGGTGCCCGCCAGCAGAAAGGTGCCAATCACCAGCAGGGTCAAGGTGAGGCCGAGGTTTTGGTAGAACGCTAGGAAGGTATTCATGGGGGAATTGTGGAGGTTTTCGATAGCGTCGGAAATTCGCCATATACTGAGGCAGCCTCTTGTTTTATGTGAGGCTGATGCCGTCATCGGGGGCAAGCCCCCTCCCACACTCTGTACTGTGAATACATCCAAATGTGGGAGGGGGCTTGCCCCCGATGGCGCCAGTCCAGTTACCGAAGAGCTCCAGCCATGCACTTTGACCTGATCGATCTGCACCTCTACCTGCATATCCTCGACACCGGCAACATCACCGCCGGTGCGGCGCGCAGCCATTTATCCCTGGCCGCCGCCAGTGCGCGCATCCGAGCGATGGAAGCGTCGCTGGGCATTGAGTTTCTCGAACGCGGCCGCCGAGGCGTCACGCCAACCCCAGCCGGCAAAGCCCTGGCCCGCCACGCACGCCTATTGCTGCAACAGGCCGAGCACCTGCAACAGGACCTGGCCGAATACGCCAACGGCGTCAAAGGCCAGGTGCGCCTGCTGTGCAACACCACGGCGCTCAGCGAATACCTGCCGGAGCTGCTGGCGGATTTTTTGCGCGAGCATCCCAACCTCGATATCGACCTGCAGGAACTGCCCAGCCTGCGCATCACTCAGGCCCTGCGCCAAGGCACGGCAGACCTCGGGATCATTTCCGACGCGGTAGACACCCACGGCCTGCAGACCCTGGCGTTTCGCGATGACCCGCTGGTGCTGATCATGCCCCTCGACCATCCACTGACCACGGCGAGTTTTATCGACAGCCTGCAATACGACTACGTGGGTCTGACCGCCAACAGCGCACTCTCGGTGTACCTGGAGGAACAGGCGCTGCACGCGGGCTTTCGCTTGCAAACGCGCATCCGCGCCGAGGGCTTTGATGGGGTGATCCGCATGGTCGCCCGCGGCGCCGGCCTGGGCATCGTGCCCCAGGCTGCGTTGGCGCGCGGGCCAGCGCGACCCAACGTCAAGGCCCACCCACTGCAAGAGGATTGGGCCTGCCGCAAGCTGCTGTTATGCGCGCGCTCGTTCGAACACCTGCCTGGCTACGCCAAGGCCTTGTTCGACGCCCTGGCCCTGCCCCTGAAGAACCCGTAATACACCGCCGACAGAATCACCAGGAACGGCACGCCAAACACCAGGGTCATCTTGAATGCGTCGGTGAAATACGTGGTGACCATCACCGCGCCCATCAGCACCAGGCCAAGCAAAGTGCTGTAGGGAAACAGGCGCAACTCAAAAGACAGCTTCGCCCCACCATGGCGCTTGCGGTAGCGACGGAAAAACAGGTGCGTGAGAAAGATCATGAACCAGGTGAAAATCGCGCCAAACATCGAGATCGCCATCATCAGGGTGAACGAGCTTTCCGGGTACACGACGTTAAGCAACGTCGCCAGGGCAATGCCCGAGCTGGACAGCAGCAAGGCGTTCAGCGGGATGCCGCTCTTGCTCAAGGCGCCCATGGACTTGGGCGCAAAACCGGCGCGGGACAAGCTGAACATCATGCGCGTGGTGATATAGAGCTGGCTGTTCATCGCCGACAACGCGGCGATCAGGATCACAAAGTTCATCACCCCGGTGGCGCCAGGAATACCGAGGGTCTGCATCACCGTGACAAACGGGCTCTGGGCCTGGCCGGCCTGGTTCCACGGCACGATGGCCAGCATCAGCGCCAGAGTCAGCAGGTAAAACACCACCAGCCGTACGATGGTCGCGCGAAAGGCCTTCTTCACCGCCTGCTCCGGGTCAGCTGCTTCACCGGCCGCCACGGCGATCATTTCCACGCTCAAATAGCTGAAGATCGACACGATTACCGCGATCCACATCCCGCTCAGCCCATGCGGGAAAAAGCCGCCATGGGCCGTGTAGTTCTGCACGCCGTAGTCCGGGTTGCCGGAGCCGAACACCACGTACACCGCGAGGAGGATGAAGCCGACGATGGCGCTGATCTTGATGGTGGAGAACCAGTATTCGAAATTGCCGAAGGTCTTCACGCTGATCGCATTGAGCAGGATCAGCACGCTGGAAAACGACACGATCCACACCCATTCCGGCACGTTGGCGAACCAGTACTTCATGTACATCGCCACCGCCGTGACCTCGGCGCCCACCGCCAGCACAATCGCCGCCCAGTAGGCATAGCGCACCAGGAACCCGGCCAGCGGGCTGATGTAGAACTCGGCGTAGGCACCGAAGGAGCCGGAGGTGGAATGCGCCACCGTCATCTCCGCCAGGCAGCCCATCAGCAGCAAGGTAATCAATGCGCCGATGGCGTAGCTCACCAGCACACTCGGCCCGGCATAGCCGATGGCGTAGGCGCTGCCCATGAACAGCCCGGTGCCGATGGCGCCACCGATGGCGATCATGCTCATCTGGCCGCTGGTGAGCTGGCGCCTGAGGCCCAGTTCGCGATGGGTGATTTCGGCAAAGCCTTGGTCTGGCGTGGTCACGTTGGTGTGCCCCTTTATTATTGTGATTGTTGTTGCTGGCGCTGAACCCTGTGGGAGGGGGCTTGCCCCCGATGGCGGTGGGTCAGTCACTCATTTATTTACTGACCCACCGCTATCGGGGGCAAGCCCCCTCGCACACTTGATCGGTGTTGCCCTTAGGTGACGCTGTTGCGCACTTTGAATTGCGGCTGGTCCCAGGTGGCGTTGTCGAGGATCTCGCCGAGGATTTCTACCGCGTCAAACACCTCGGTAAAGCTCGTGTAGAGCGGCGTAAACCCAAAGCGCATGATGCGCGGCTCGCGGTAATCACCGATCACGCCACGCTCGATCAGGGCCTGGATCACCGCGTAGCCTTCAGGGTGCTCGAAGCTCACATGGCTGCCGCGCCGGGCGTGCTCGCGCGGGGTGATCAACACCAGGCCATGGGCGGCACACCGGGCTTCCACCAACGCGATAAACAGGTCGGTCAGCGCCAGGGATTTACTGCGCAGGCTGGCCATATTGGTCTGTTCAAAAACCTCCAGGCCACATTCCACCATGGCCAGCGAGGTGATCGGCTGGGTGCCGCACAGGTACCGCGCAATACCGGCGCTGGGCGCGTAGGTGGCTTCCATGGCGAACTGCCGCGTGTGCCCGAACCAGCCCGACAGCGGCTGATGAACCAAGTCCACCAGCGCCGGGTTGACCCACACAAACGCCTGGGAGCCTGGCCCGCCATTGAGGTATTTGTAGGTGCAACCAATCGCGTAATCCGCGCGCGCCTGGTGCAGGTCGATGGGCACCGCGCCCGCCGAATGCGCCAGGTCCCAGATACTCAACGCGCCGCACTCATGGCTCAGCGCGGTGAGCGCGTGCATGTCGTACATGTAGCCGGTCTTGTAGTTGACGTGGGTGAGCATCACCACCGCCACGTCGCTGTCGATGGCTTGCGGCAGTTCTTCCGGGCTGTTGACCAGGCGCAGTGCGTAGCCTTGTTGCAGCAGCTCGGCCAGGCCTTGGGCGATGTACAGGTCGGTCGGAAAGTTGCTCGCTTCGCTGACGATCACTTTGCGCTGTGGCTGGCGTTGGCGCTGCACGCTCAACGCAGCACTGAGCACCTTGAACAGGTTGATGGAGGTGGTATCGGTGATCACCACCTCAGCGTCGCGCGCACCGATCAGCGGGGCCAGCCGGTCGCCCAGGCGCTGGGACAACTGCGCCCAGCCGGCGCTGTTCCAGCTGCGGATCAAGCCATCGCCCCACTCTTGGGCAATCACCGCCTGCGCCCGCGCCAACGCCGCCACCGGGCGTGCGCCGAGGGAGTTGCCGTCGAGGTAGATCACCCCCTCGGGCAAGGCGAACTGGCGCCGCAGCGGCGCCAGTGGGTCCTGGGCGTCGAGGGCTTGGCAGTGGCTTCGAGTGGTCATGGGCGGTCCTGATTCTTATAAGTGAAGATGGACCAAATAATGAACGAAGTTTTAGAGAATTTTCGTGCAAAGTGGCGGGCAAACAGCTAATTAAGCTGTAGGAAATTCGAAGCTAACCCCAAAACACGCGGAATTATTCTAACCATGATTCTTGACGCCACCGACCTGCGCCTCCTGCATTTCCTGCAACAGGATGGCCGTATCAGCAACCAGGAACTGGCGGAAAAAGTCGCCCTTTCGCCCTCCGCCTGCCTGCGCCGTTTGCGCCTGCTGGAGAGCGAAGGAATCATCAGCGGCTATCGCGCAGTGCTCAACGCCGAGCAATTGGGGATCGAACTGGAGGCCATCGTCCACCTGTCGTTACGCCAGGATGTGGAGGATTGGCACGAGACCTTTATCAAGAAGGTGCAAGGCTGGCCAGAGGTGGCCAGCGCCTACGTGATCACCGGCGCCAGCAACTATGTGCTGCGGGTGCAGGCCAGGAATTTGAAACACTTCTCGGACTTTATCGTGAACCACCTGAACCGCACGGCGGGGGTGATGGATATTCGCTCGGAAATTGTGCTGCAGAAGATCAAGGATCGGGACGAGGTGCTCGACCTGGTCATCCGCAAATAACCGCAACACCACAAAACCCTGTGGGAGCGGGCTTGCTCGCGAAAGCGGTGCGCCAGCCAATACATGTGCCGGCTGATCCACCGCCTTCGCGAGCAAGCCCGCTCCCACATTTTTTAATCGCGTTTAATCTTCCAAAGCGCGGACACGTTGCATACGTTTCTGCTCCTGCGGCGCAGCAGCAGATTGCAACTCAAAGTCAAAATCAATCTGCGCAAACCGCCCCTCCACGCCAAACTCCTGCGCCAGTTGCGGGTCGTCACTGAAGCGAATTTGCGCGATCAATTCATCCCGGGTCGCGTAGGCAAAATCATCGTGCAGGTACGGGTCGTCCGACAGGTTGATCTGCGTGGTCAGGTGCCGATGCCCCGGCGCCGAAATGAAGAAGTGAATATGCGCCGGCCGCTGCCCGTGGCGCCCCAGCTGGTCAAGCAACTGTTGGGTGGGGCCGGTCGGCGGGCAACCGTAGCCCGACGGCACGATGCTGCGAAAACGGTAGTTGCCCTGGGCGTCGGTCTGGATGCGCCGACGCAAGTTGAATTCCGATTGCGTCGGGTCGAACCACGAGTACGTGCCACCGGTGTTGGCCTGCCACACATCCACAATCGCGCCTGCCAACGGCTTGCCATCGGTGTCGCGTACCTGGCCGCGCATGAACAGCGGCGCGGCCGCGTCCGTCCCATCATCCAGCCGCGCTTCGTAGGTGCTCAGCGGCGCGCCGGCCACATACAGCGGGCCCTCGATGGTACGTGGGGTGCCGCCGGATTTACCGGCCTCTTCGTCGGCGGCGTCCATCAGCAGGTCCAGGTAATGCTCCAGGCCCAAGCCGGCGGCGAGCAACCCGGCCTCCTGGTTCTTGCCCAGCTCGTTGAGGTAGTTGACCGCCTTCCAGAACTCTTCCGGGGTCACGTCGAGGTCTTCGATGATGTTCACGGTATCGCGCAGGATCCGGTAGATCAGCGCCTTGGTGCGCGGGTTGCCACCGTCGTTGAGGTTGCCACTGGCTTCTTCGAGAAACTGTTGGGCGTGGGCAGTCTGGGACAGTCGGATGGACATGGTGCAATCCTCATCTTGTAATTATTAGTTTGAAAAACAGGCTTAACGGTCATCCTCATGGATCGACGAAGGGTGCCGGCACAGGGCATTCACCTCGATGGCCATGTAGGGATAAAGCGGCAGCTGCATCAGCAGGTCGTGCAGTTCCTGCACACTGTCGACGTCAAACACGCTGTAGTTGGCGTAGAGCCCGGCGATGCGCCACAGGTGGCGCCATTTGCCTTCCTGTTGCAGCTTCTGCGCCAGCGCTTTCTCTTGGGCCTTGAGCCCTGCGGCGCGTTCGGGGTTCATGTCGACGGGCAGGTTCACAGTCATTTTTACGTGGAACAACATGGCGGGCGCCTCTTAGTGTTTATCACGACGGAAGAACGCCAGGCGCTCTTCATCGATAGCCAGGCCCAGGCCTGGCAAGGTGGAGACATGCAGCTGGAAATCACGGTAAAGCGGCGGCTCGGTAAGGATGTCTTCAGTCAGCAGCAGCGGGCCGAACAACTCGGTGTCCCACGCCAGCTTGCTCAGGGTCAGAAACGCATGCGCCGAGGCCAGCGTGCCGATGCCGCCTTCAAGCATGGTGCCGCCATACAGGCCGATGCCCGCCGCTTCGGCAATCGCCGCCGTGCGCAACACCGCGCGGGGGCCGCCATTCTTGGCGATCTTGAGGGCGAACACTGAAGCCGCGCCTTCGCGGGCCAGGTTGAAGGCATCTTCGACGCATTCGATCGACTCATCAGCCATGATCGGCGCCGGGCTCGACAGGTTCAGCCGGGCCATGCCGCCGCGGTTGTTGCGCGAGATGGGCTGCTCGATCAGGTCGATGCCGTTATCGCCCAGCACCTTGCATGCGCGCAGGGCCACGGCTTCGTCCCAGGCCTGGTTGACGTCGACGCGCACGCTGGCGCGATCGCCCAAGGCCTTTTTGATCGCGATCACGTGGGCCAGGTCGTGGCTGACTTCACCGGCGCCGATCTTCAATTTGAAGATGCGGTGGCGGCGCAGGTCGAGCATTTTTTCGGCCTCGGCAATGTCTTGTTCGGTGTTGCCACTGGCCAGCGTCCAGGCCACCGGCAAGGCATCGCGCACACGGCCGCCGAGCAGTTCACTGACCGGCATGTTCAGGCGTTTGCCCAAGGCATCAAGCAAGGCACTTTCGATGCCGGACTTGGCAAAGGTGTTACCGCGAATGCTGCGCTCCAGGCGCAACATGGCGGCATTGATATTGCTCGCGTCCTGGCCGATCAATAAGGGCGCGAAGTGGCGGTCGATGTTGACCTTGATGCTGTCTGGGCTTTCGTTGCCGTAGCTCAGGCCACCAATGGTGGTGGCCTCACCGATGCCTTCGATGCCGTCGGCGCAGCGCACGCGGATGATCACCAGGGTCTGGTTTTGCATGGTGTGCATCGCCAGTTTGTGCGGGCGGATGGTGGGGAGGTCGACGATGATGGTGTCGATCGACTCGATGGCGCAAATCGGCATGGCAATACCCGTTGGGTTCTTTATAGATTTGCGTCGATTCTGTGCCGCAATTTTGCTGGCTTCCAATATAGAATTGGTCTCACGCAATACCCTCAAGGTATGAAAGGAGCCGTTATGGAACTGCGTCATCTGCGCTATTTCCAGGTGTTGGGGGAAACCCTCAACTTCACCCGTGCCGCCGAACGCCTGCACATTGCCCAGCCACCGTTGAGCCGGCAGATCCAGCAATTGGAGGATGAGCTGGGGGTGATTCTGCTGGAGCGTGGCCGCCCGTTGCGGTTGACCGAGGCTGGGCGGTTTTTCTTTGAGCACGCCAATGTGCTGCTCGAGCAGCTGAACAAGGTCTGCGACAGCACCCGCCGGATTGGCCAGGGTGAAAAGACCTGGCTGGGCATCGGCTTTGCGCCGTCGACCCTGTACGGCGTGCTGCCGGAGCTGATCCGGCGGCTGCGCAACCATGACACCCTGGAGCTGGAGTTGGGGCTGTCGGAAATGACCACCTTGCAGCAGGTCGAAGCGCTCAAGGCCGGGCGCATTGATGTGGGTTTCGGGCGCATTCGCATCGACGATCCGGCGATTGTCCAGCGCGTGCTGGTGGAAGACCGACTGGTGGCCGTGCTGCCCGCCGGTCACCCGTTGCTCGAGGCCCCCGCCACCCTTGCGCAACTGGCCGCCGAACCGTTCGTGCTCTACCCCGGCAACCCGCGCCCCAGCTATGCCGACCATGTGATCGCGCTGTTCGACGCCCACGGCTTGAGCCTCAAGGTGGCGCAGTGGACCAACGAGTTGCAGACCGCCATCGGCCTGGTTGGCGCCGGGATGGGGGTGACGCTGGTGCCGGCCTCGGTGCAGGTGTTGCATCGTGCGGATATCGGCTATACGCCGGTGCTGGAGGCTACTGCGACTTCGCCGATCATTCTGAGTCGGCGGGTGAATGATCAGTCGCCCGGGCTGAGTCATTGTTTGCAGTTGGTCGAAGAGCTGATCTGAGACCTCCCAAACACCACAAGACGAATGTGGGAGCGGGCTTGTTCGCGAATGCGGTGTATCAGCCAGTACCTCCGACGACTGGCCCCCCGCATTCGCGAGCAAGCCCGCTCCCACATTTGGATCGTCATCAGGTTCAGAGACTGCGCAGGCGCTTGCGCTGCAAGGTTTGGCTGGGGGACTCATCAAAGAGTTTTCGATACTCCGCCGAGAACCGCCCCAAGTGCGTAAAGCCCCAGCCCAGGGCGATCTCGGAGATGGTGCGGATTGAACCGTGCTCGAGAATTTCCTGACGCACGCCACCCAACCGGTACTTCTTGAGGTAGGCCATGGGCGACAGCGCGAAGTATTTGCGAAACGCATCGAACAGCTTGAACCGCGACACACCGGTGGCGGCTTCCAGGTCTTCCAGGTGCACGGCTTCGCGGGCGTTGTCGTGGATATACTGCCGCGCACGGAGCAGATAGTGCGGCAGCTTCACGCCGAGCACAGCGCGCAATTCTTCTGAATAGTTGTTCGGCTGGGCGAGGATCAGGCCCTTGATCAGCGAGCTTTCCAGGTCGCGGGTAAAGGCGGCCTGCTCATACAGCTCGCTGCCGTGCTCCAGCTCCGCAATGAAGTAACGCGCCATGCGCCACCATGACGCTGCAGCGCCGTCCACCGCGTCCATCACCGACTCAAAGCGCAGCGGTGCGTCAATCGGCCGTTGCAGCAGGCCTTCCAGCGACTCACTCATCGCCGCGCGCGTGATCACTACCTGCAGTTTTCGGCAGTCGCCGGAAATCGCCAGCACCTGATGCTCATTGGGCGAGATGATTACGCCTTGGTCACGGTTGGAACTCAGGCGCTCGCCGTTCCTGCTCAGCTCTTGTTCGCCGACCAGCGGCAGGCTCAGGCTGTAGCTGCTGAAATGCTCGGCGTCTTCGATGTCGATGGTCACGTCAGTGCCGTACTCAATCACGCCCAGGGTCGTGGCGCGGGACTTGAACACGTTGGCGCTGTGGTGAAAACGCAGGCGCTCAGGCGTGGCCGTGGCCAGGCGGTGCGGCCCGCAGATGCCGGACATCCAGCTACGGGCGCCCTCCAGGTCGAAGCGTTGAATCGTTTGGCTGCTCATCGGGTGCACCCACGGCGGTTAGGCGTTTGCGCGCTCTGACGGCGCGTCGTCATGGTTCGATAGCAAGTAATGCGCCACGCCGGCGATATGGCCACTGGGTGGATAACAACCGTCGACTAAGTGGATAAATCGCGGGTTTTTACCCCGTTTGCGCCGCCAGACAGTAGCGCATCGCGTCACCGCTCTGCACCGGGTTGGGTATTTGCTGCCCAATTTTGCGGCCCATCTTCACGCATTAACCGGATAGCCCCCCGCCTCGCCACCGCCGCTTAATGGCCGACGTGTTCAGCCATTATCAAAAGGTGCCTCCCATGAGTGGTGCAAGAAGCGTCGAGCAGTGGAAAAGTTTTATCGAAAGCTGCCTGGATTTTCGCCCGGCAGACGCAGTGTTCCGTATCGCCCGCGACATGTTCACCGAGCCGCAACTGTTCGATCTGGAGATGGAGCTGATCTTCGAAAAGAACTGGATCTACGCCTGCCACGAAAGCGAGCTGGCCAATAACCACGACTTCGTGACGATGCGCGCCGGGCGCCAGCCGATGATCATCACCCGCGACGGCGAGGGCCAGCTCAATGCGCTGATCAACGCTTGCCAGCATCGCGGCACCACCCTCACCCGTGTCGGCAAGGGCAACCAGTCGACCTTCACCTGCCCGTTCCACGCCTGGTGCTACAAGAGCGATGGCCGCCTGGTGAAGGTCAAGGCGCCGGGGGAATACCCGGAAGGTTTCGACAAGGCCACCCGCGGCCTGAAAAAGGCGCGCATCGAAAGCTACAAGGGCTTCGTTTTCATCAGCCTGGATGTGAAGGGCACCAACAGCCTGGAAGACTTCCTCGGCGACGCCACAGTGTTCTTCGACATGATGGTCGCGCAGTCCGCCACCGGCGAGCTGGAAGTGCTGCCAGGCAAATCCGCCTACACCTACGACGGCAACTGGAAGCTGCAGAATGAAAACGGCCTGGACGGTTATCACGTCAGCACCGTGCACTACAACTACGTGGCCACGGTGCAGCATCGCCAGCAAGTAAATACCGAAAACGGTACCGGCGCCGGCAGCACCCTGGACTACAGCAAGCTCGGCGCCGGCGACGCGAATACCGATGACGGCTGGTTCGCCTTCAACAACGGCCACAGCCTGTTGTTCAGTGACATGCCCAACCCCAGCGTACGCTCCGGCTACGCCACCATCATGCCGCGCCTGGTGGAGGAGCACGGCCAGCCGAAGGCCGAATGGATGATGCACCGCCTGCGCAACTTGAATATCTACCCGAGCCTGTTCTTCCTCGACCAGATCAGCTCGCAGCTGCGCATCATCCGCCCGGTGGCGTGGAACAAGACCGAGATCATCAGCCAATGCCTGGGGGTGAAAAACGAGTCCGACGCCGACCGTGAAAACCGCATCCGCCAGTTCGAGGATTTCTTCAACGTGTCCGGCATGGGCACGCCGGATGACCTGGTGGAGTTCCGCGAAGCCCAGCGCGGTTTCCAGGGCAGGCTTGAACGCTGGAGCGACATCTCACGCGGCAGCCATCGCTGGGAGACCGGGCCCACGCCCAACAGCGAGGCCATCGGCATCCAACCGGCCATGACCGGCACCGAATTCACCCACGAGGGCCTGTACGTCAACCAGCACCGGAACTGGCAGCAATTTTTGCTCAAAGGCCTCGACCAGCAAGCGCTGAAACTGCGGGAGGTGGAATGATGAATGCGCAATTGCAGTACCGGATCGAGCAGTTTTTCTACCGTAAATCGGAGCTGTGCGACGCCCAGGATTGGGACGCCTATGTGCAGCTGTTCGACCCGCAGAGTGAATTTCACCTGCCGCAATGGGACTCCGAACACGTGTACACCCGCGACCCCAAGCGCGAGATGTCGCTGATCTACTACGCCAACCGCTCGGGCCTGGAAGACCGCGTGTTCCGCCTGCGCACCGGCAAGGCGGCGTCGGCCACGCCGATGCCGCGCACCTTGCACCTGATCAACAACGTGCGCATCGCCGAGCAGGCGGACGGCACGCTGGAGGTACGGCTGAACTGGCACACGCTGTTCTATCGCCTGGCCACGTCGGAGCAGTTCTACGGGCCTGCCACTTACCGCCTCAAACCCCACGGCGACAGCTGGCTGATCACGCGCAAGCACGCCTTGCTGCTCAACGACACCATCAACTCGGTGCTGGATTTCTATCACCTTTGAATAAGCGCTTTGTGCCGACTGGCCTGGCGGGCTTGTTGTGGCAAACGAGCTTGTTGTGGCGAGCGGGCTTGCCCGCGTTGGTCTGCGGAGCAGACCCAAAAAAGCCTGCGCATTCTTTGCTGGCAGAACGCGGTGCCTGGGCCAAGGGCCGCTTCGCGCCCCAACGCGGGCAAGCCCGCTCGCCACAAGAAGCCCATTCACCACAAAAAAACAGGTGGAGTACAAAAAATGAATCACAAAGTGGCCCTGAGTTTTGCCGACGGCAAGACCCTGTTTTTCCCAGTGGGCGCCAATGAAATCCTGCTGGATGCGGCCCTGCGCAATGGCATCAAGATCCCTTTGGATTGCCGCGAAGGCGTGTGCGGCACCTGCCAGGGCCGCTGCGAATCCGGCGATTACACCCAGGATTATGTGGATGAGGAAGCCCTCTCCAGCCTCGACCTGCAACAGCGCAAGATGCTCAGTTGCCAGACCCGGGTGCAGTCCGACGCCGCGTTCTACTTCGACTTTGATTCAAGCCTGTGCAATGCGCCGGGCCCGGTGCAGGTGCGCGGCACGGTGAGCGAGGTGCAGCAAGTTTCGAGCAGCACGGCCACCTTGCTGGTGCAGCTGGATGAGCCGCTGGATTTTCTGCCCGGCCAATACGCAAGGCTGGCGGTGCCCGGCACCGACAGCTGGCGCTCGTACTCCTTCGCCAATCGGCCGGGCAATCAATTGCAGTTTCTGGTGCGCCTGCTGCCCGACGGGGTGATGAGCAACTACCTGCGCGAGCGCTGCCAGGTCGGTGATGAAGTGCTGATGGAGGCGCCCTTGGGTGCGTTTTATCTGCGCCATGTCACCCAGCCGCTGGTGCTGGTGGCAGGCGGCACCGGGTTGTCGGCCTTGCTGGGGATGCTCGATGAACTGGCCGCCAACGGCTGCGACCAGCCGGTGCACTTGTACTATGGCGTACGCAATGCCGAGGACCTGTGCGAAGCACAACGCATCAATGGGTACGCGTCGAACATACCCAATTTTCGCTACACCGAGGTCCTCAGCAACCCATCACCCGAGTGGCCCGGCAAGCGCGGCTACCTCACCGAGCATTTCGACTTGGCCGAATTGCGCGATCAATCGGCGGATATGTACGTGTGCGGCCCCCCTCCGATGGTCGAATCCATCCAGCAATGGCTGGCGGATCAGGCACTTGATGGCGTTCAGCTGTATTACGAAAAGTTTACGCAGAGTAATATCTGACACCTCAGCAGTTCTGGGGGGCGGGTGCGGCGTGCAATCAACCCTGAGAAATACAAAAGTAGAAGGGAATGTTAATGGCGGATGACATGGTTAACCCGGTGGGCCTCAAGCGTGGCCTGAAGAACCGGCATATTCAGCTGATCGCCTTGGGAGGGGCGATCGGCACGGGGTTGTTCCTCGGCTCGGCCGGGGTGCTCAAGTCCGCGGGACCGTCGATGATCCTCGGCTACGCAATTGCCGGGTTTATCGCGTTCCTGATCATGCGCCAGCTCGGCGAGATGATCGTCGAAGAGCCGGTGGCCGGCTCCTTCAGCCACTTCGCACACAAATACTGGGGCGGTTACGCGGGCTTCCTGGCGGGCTGGAACTACTGGGTGCTCTACGTGCTGGTGGGTATGGCCGAACTGACGGCCGTGGGCAAGTACATCCAGTTCTGGTGGCCGGAGATCCCTACGTGGGTCAGCGCGCTGGTGTTCTTTGTCGCGGTGAACCTGATCAACACCTTGAACGTGAAGTTCTTCGGTGAAGCCGAATTCTGGTTTGCGATCATCAAAGTGGTGGCGATTGTCGGCATGATCGTGCTCGGCTGCTACCTGCTGTTCAGCGGCACTGGCGGCCCGCAAGCCTCGGTGAGCAACCTGTGGAGCCACGGCGGGTTCTTCCCGAATGGCGGCATGGGGCTGTTGATGTCCATGGCGTTCATCATGTTCTCGTTCGGTGGCCTGGAGCTGGTGGGCATCACCGCTGCCGAGGCCAGCGAGCCGCGCAAAGTGATCCCCAAGGCAATCAACCAGGTGGTGTACCGGATCCTGATTTTCTACGTCGGCGCCCTGACCGTGCTGCTGTCGCTGTACCCATGGGACCAACTGCTGCAAACCCTCGGCGCGTCAGGCGATGCCTACAGCGGCAGCCCGTTTGTGCAGATCTTCTCGCTGATCGGCAACGATACCGCCGCGCACATCCTTAACTTCGTGGTGCTGACCGCGGCGCTGTCGGTGTACAACAGCGGCGTGTACTGCAACAGCCGCATGCTGTTCGGCCTGGCCGAGCAAGGCGATGCGCCCAAGGCGCTGATGAAGCTCAACAAACAAGGCGTGCCGCTGCGCGCCCTGGCGATTTCGGCGTTGGTGACCATGCTGTGCGTGGTGGTCAACTACGTGGCGCCGCAAAGTGCCCTGGAGCTGCTGTTTGCGCTGGTGGTTGCCTCGCTGATGATCAACTGGGCGCTGATCAGCATCACCCATATCAAGTTCCGCAAGGCCATGGGCGAGCAAGGCGTAACGCCGTCGTTCAAGACCTTCTGGTTCCCGTTCAGCAACTACCTGTGCCTGGCGTTCATGCTGATGATCATCAGCGTGATGCTGGCGATCCCGGGCATTCGCGAGTCGGTGTATGCGATGCCGGTGTGGGTGGCGGTTATCTATGTGGCGTATCGGTTGCGGATGAAAAACGCGAAAGTAGCCGTGACGCAGTAACCCCTGTGGGAGCGGGCTTGCTCGCGAATACGGAGTGTCAGTCACCGGATGTGCTGGCTGACTCACCGCATTCGCGAGCAAGCCCGCTCCCACATTTTTGATTGCATTGCACATGAAAAAGCCCCGGTAATCCGGGGCTTTTTGTTTAGAGCGTAGAACGCACTCGCCATAGCTCGGGGAACAGCACGGTATCGAGCATCTTGCGCAAATACCCCACGCCTTCTGTCCCACCGGTACCTGGCTGGAAGCCGATGATTCGCTCCACCGTGGTCACATGCCGAAAGCGCCACTGGCGGAATGAATCCTCCAGGTCGATAAACTTCTCGGCCAACTGATACAAGTCCCAGTAACGGCTCGGGTCGCGATACACCTCGCGCCACGCCGCCTCCACGGATTCATCGTGAACCGTGGGCGCCGTCGGATCGCGCTCAGCGCGTTTCGGGTCAATCGTCAGGCCGGCCTTGGCCATCAGGTTGATCGCCTCGTCATACAATGACGGCGTGGCAATCGCCACTTTCAACTCGTTCAACAGCTCCGGGCGATGCGCATGCGGCCGCAACAGCGCCGCGCTTTTGTTGCCGAGGATGAATTCAATCTCACGGTACTGGAACGACTGGAACCCCGACGACTGCCCCAGGAACGGCCGGATCGACTTGTACTCCGACGGTGTCATGGTGGCCAGCACCGCCCACGCGTGCACCAATTGATCAAAGATCCGCGACACCCGCGCCAGCATCTTGAACGCCGGCGGCAACTCACCCAGGCGCACGTGTTCGCGGGCGGCCTTGAGTTCGTGGAGCATCAGTTTCATCCACAGCTCGGACGTCTGGTGCTGGATGATGAAGAGCATTTCGTTGTGGTCCGGCGACAGCGGGTGCTGGGCGCTGAGGACTTTACCCAGGTCCAGGTAATCGCCATAGCTCATGGACTCGGAAAAATTCAACTCGGCGTTATGCCACTCTTCGGGTGGCTGATAATCGGCAGAAAAAGGACACTGGCTCATCGCGTGGGCTCCTTGAGCGGGCGCAAAATGGCGCGGACGGGGCTGGCGTCGAGGTTGGCAAAGCGTAGCGGCAGCGCGATCAGTTCATAGTCGCCCTCCGGTACGTCATCGAGCACGATGCCTTCGAGAATCGCCATGCCATGGCGGGCCACGGCGGTGTGAGAATCCATGGTCTTGGACTGTTGCGGGTCCAGGGACGGGGTGTCGATACCAATCAGGCGCACGCCCAGGCTGGCGAGCAGCTCGATGGTTTGCGGGGCGATCGCGGTGAAATTTGAATCCCATTCAGTCAACGGCGCTTGTGGATAAGTACGCAGCAGCACCCGCTCGGGCAAGTTATCCACACGGCCTTGCAGTTGATGCGGCTGCACCAGCGCGCCGCTGTCCAGGCAATGCAGCACGCGGCACGCGCCCATGTACACGTCCAGCGACACCTCGCCGATCGGCGCGCCGTCCGCGCTGTAATGCAGCGGCGCATCCACATGAGCGCCGGTGTGCGGCGAGAATGTCACGCGCCCCACGTTAACCGGGCACTCCGGGCCGAACTGCCACACACGCTCTTCCTGAAACGGCGTGTCGCCCGGCCAGGTCGGGGTCGCCGTGCTCAAGGGCGGGCTGATGTCCCACCACGTTTTTATTGGGTTCATTTCAAGGCTCTCACTCGTTCTGGGGTGAATGATACGAGGGCCGGCTGCGAATTTTCTTGCGAATTCTGGCGCCAAGCGGGAAATCTTTCGCACTTACTGCGAGGAAATGGCCAATTCGCGCTCGGAAATGCCGTACGAGATCCAATGTGGGAGGGGGCTTGCTCCCGATAGCAGTGGGTCAGGCAAGAGCTTTGGCGACTGGTACACCGCTATCGGGAGCAAGCCCCCTCCCACAATGACCTCACAGCGCCTGAGGCACCGCATTCGCCTGCGCTTCTGGGCATCCCGATGTCGAGTTCAGACCACTGAACCGCCCACCGACCCTATAGGGTTCGACTCTCGATCCCCTGCCTCGGAGACATCATGTCCAAGCCCATCACCGTACTGCGCGACACCCACCCCCTGCCCGTCCTGGATGCCTGCAAATGGGAAAAGCTCGAAGGCGACCCGCACACCGTCAACCTCAACGCCTACACCAGCGAAGACGGCAGCAAGATCATGGGCACCTGGATCTGCACACCCGGCAAGTGGTACGTGGAGTACGTGAAGTGGGAATACTGCCATTTCCAGGAAGGCTACTGCGTGATCACCCCGCAAGGCATGGAGCCGATCCACCTGCGGGCTGGGGATATCTTCGTGGTGGAACCGGGGATGAAGGGGACGTGGGAAGTGGTCGAGACAGTGCGTAAGTATTTCGTGTTTGCGTGAGTCACCCCCACTGCGAACCGCACTCTTGTGGCGAGCCGGCCTGTCGTGGCGAGCGGGCTTGCCCGCGTTGGGCTGCGTAGCAGCCCCCCATCCAGACACTGCTACCTTTCAGACCGATTGGGGTGAGGGCATATGGGGCTGCTTCGCAGCCCAACGCGGGCAAGCCCGCTCGCCACAACAAGCCCGCTCTCTACGACAAGCCCGCTCGCCACAAAAAAGCGGTTTGCCGCCGTTGAACCCATCAACGCACTACTTGGGCTTGCGATAGCTGTTGATGATCGCCGAGAAGTCCTTGCCGCCTTCCCCGCGTTGACTCATCGATTGATACAACTGCTGGGCCACGGCGCCGAGGATTACCGGCTGCTTGGCCTGGCGCGCGGCTTCGGTGGCCAGGCCCAGGTCCTTGAGCATCAGGTCGGCGCCAAACCCACCGGTATAACCACGCGATGACGGCGCGGTTTCAATCACGCCAGGCCAAGGGTTGTAGGTGTCCGAACTCCAGCAGCGCCCGGTGGAGCTGTTGATGATGCCGGCCAGCACTTGCGTGTCGATGCCCAGTGCATCGCCCAGGGCCATGGCCTCGCTGACGCCGACCATACTGATCCCCAGCAACAGGTTGTTGCAGATCTTGGCAATCTGGCCGGTGCCCACGTCACCGCAATGCACGATATTGCGACCCATCTGCGCCAGCACCGGTTGCAGGGTGGCGTACAGTTCCGGGGTGGCGCCGACCATGAAGGTCAACGTCCCTGCGCTAGCGCCGCCGGTGCCGCCAGAGACTGGAGCATCAGCTATCACCACACCTTGCTTGGCCGCCGCAGCGGCAACGTCGCGGATGGTTTGCGGGTCGATGGTGCTGCAATCCACGGCCGGCACGCCTTCACCAATCCCGGCGAGCACACCGTCTTCATTCAGCCAAACGCTGCGCACATGGGCGGCGGCGGGCAGCATGGTAATTACCAGCTCGGCGCCTTGTGCAGCTTCACGCGGTGAGCCTGTGACGGTGGCGCCCAGTTCTGCGAACTCCTTGAACACGCCTGGATTAACGTCGAACACATTCAACTTATTCCCTGCCAAAAGCAGGTTGCGGGCCATGGGCGCGCCCATGTTGCCCAAGCCGATAAATGCAATCTTCATGGTCGTCTTCCGGAATCAGCGCAGGTTGATGGTGGTGTTGACGCCATCGTTGACCGTGTCGTCATCGAACCAGCGGCTGGTGACGGTTTTGGTCTGGGTATAGAACTGCACCACTTGCTTGCCGTACGGGCCCAGGTCACCGAGCTTGGAACCCCGCGAACCGGTAAAGCTGAAGAACGGCACCGGCACCGGGATCGGGATGTTGATGCCGACCTGGCCTACATCGATTTCGCTCTGGAACTTACGCGCCGCCGCCCCGCTTTGGGTGAACAGGCCAGTGCCGTTGCCGAACGGGTTGGCGTTGACCAGCGCGATGGCCTCATCCAGGGTCGCCACTTCCAGCACCACCAGTACCGGGCCGAAGATTTCCTGGGTGTAGATCTGCATGTCGGTAGTCACGCCCGAGAACAGGGTCGGCCCGACAAAGTTACCTTGCTCGAAGCCCGGCACCTTGATGTCGCGGCCATCCAGCTCCAGCTTGGCGCCTTCCTTCACACCGCTTTCGATCAGTTCCAGGATGCGTGCCTTGGCGCGCTTGGAAATCACCGGGCCAACGTCCGTGCCCGCTTCGCTGCCGGCATTGACCTTGAGTTTTTGCGCCAGCGCTTTCAGATCCGGCAGCCATTGCTTGGCCGCGCCCACCAGCACCACCACGGAAGTGGCCATGCAACGCTGGCCCGCCGCGCCAAAACCGGCACCGACCAGCGCATTGAGGGTGTGTTCGCGGTTGGCATCCGGCAGCACCACGGCGTGGTTCTTGGCGCCCATCATCGACTGCACGCGCTTGCCGTGTTTACCGGCCAGGTCGTACACGTGAGTGCCCACGGCGGTCGAGCCGACGAAGGACACGGCCTTGATGTCTTTATGGGTGCACAGCGCATCCACTACATCCTTGCCGCCGTGCACCACGTTGAGCACGCCAGGCGGTACACCGGCTTCCAGCGCCAGCTCCACCAGCAGCAGGGTCGACAGCGGGTCTTGCTCGGACGGTTTGAGCACGAAGGTATTCCCGCAGGCAATCGCCATGGGGAACATCCACAGCGGAATCATCGCCGGGAAGTTAAACGGGGTAATACCCGCACACACACCGATGGGCTGGCGCAGGGTGTAGGTGTCGACGCCACCGGCGACGTTTTCAGCGAATTCGCCCATCTGCAAGGTACCGATGGAGCACGCGTGCTCGACCACTTCCAGGCCACGGAAAATATCGCCCTCGGCATCGGCAATGGTCTTGCCCTGCTCGTTGCTGAGGACTACGGCGATGCGCTTGGAGTGTTCGCGAATCAAGGCTTGCAGCTTGAGCATGATGCGCATGCGGGCGCCGATCGGCGTCAGCTTCCAGGTCTGGAAAGCTTTGTGGGCGGCGTCGATGGCAGCGTTGACTTCATCGGCGGTGGCAAACGGGACTTTGGCCAGCACCTGCTGGGTGGCCGGGTTGACGATGTCTTGCCAGTGGGTGGTCTTGGACTCGACCCATTCACCATTGATCAGCAACTTGACCGGTTGCACGGAAATATCGGCAGAAGCGTTCATGTAGTCTCCAAATCTTATAGTTATGCAGATACAAGGCGCGTAAACCGCCTTGGGAAATGAGGCGTTCGGACTGTTTTTGGAGTATAGATGTGCAAACTTCTAATAAGAACGCACATAAAAGCCGGTCCAATATGCAAAAAAACATCACGTCGCTGGGCTCCCTGAACTGGGATGACCTCAAGTTTTTCCTCGAAGTGGCCCGCACGCGCAAGGCCAGCGTGGCCGCCAAGCGCCTCGCGGTGGACTACACCACCGTGTCGCGGCGCATCAGTTCACTGGAAGTGTCACTCGGCACGCTGTTGTTCGAAAAATCCCGGACCAACGGTTTTGTGCTCACCACCGAAGGCCAGCGTTTGCTGGGCTACGCCGAGTCCATCGAAAGCACGCTGCACATGGCCTGCGAACAGGTGTCCGGCTCCGGCGTGGCGTTGTCGGGCCATGTACGCATGGGCTGCACCGAAGGGTTTGGCAGTTTTTTTGTTACGCCGCAGTTGAGCCATTTCGTCGACACCTACCCGGCGATCTCGGTGGATATCCTGCCCCTGCCCCACTTCATCAGCCTGTCCAAGCGCGAAGCCGACATCGTTATCGCCCTGGAGCGCCCGGAACACGGGCCCTACGTGTGCTGCAAACTGTGCGACTACACATTGCAACTGTACGCGACCCAGGAATACCTCGACCAGCACCCGCCGATCCGCAAACCAGCGGATTTGGCCGAGCATCCGTTTATCAGCTATGTGGATGACCTGGCGTTCAGCTCCGAGCTGCTTTACCTCGCCAATGTAGTACCCGGCGCCAGCGCCAGCCTGCGCAGTACCAGCGTGATCGCGCAGTACGTGGCGGCGCAGCAGGGGCGGTCGATGGCGATATTGCCGTGCTTTTTGGCGGCGCAGGACCCGCGGTTGTTGCCGGTGCTGGGGGAGCAGATTGTGCTGACGCGGCAGTTCTGGATGTACTGCCGGGAGGATTTGCGCAAGCTCAAGCGGATTACCTTGCTGTGGGACTACATCAGGCAAACCGCTGAGCTGAACCGCGCATTATTGCTGGGCGAAACGTCGACCATGCTGTTTGCAGACTAACTAAGTGTCCACACGGCAGACCGATTAATTCCCACGGTAAGTGGAAAAGCCATAAGGGCTGAGCAGCAACGGGATGTGATAGTGCGCGACCGTACCGTCCACTTCGAAAATTACCGGTACTTCGGGAAAGAAGCTGGCGATCTTGTGGGTCTTGAACCATTCCCCGGTTTTGAACGTGACGCGGTAAATGCCTTTCTCCAAGGGCTTACCCTCCGGGTAGAACGCCGGGATACGACCTTGCTCGTTGGTCGATGCCGTGTTGAGCAAGTCCCAGTTCTGGCCATTGTTTTTTTCCAGGGTCACGCGCACGTCCGGGGAAGGCAGCCCATCCTGCAGATTCAGCACATGTACGCTCAAGGGGTTTGCCGCAGCCAATGCCAGCGAGGACATAACGCTCAATACGGCGCCAGCGAAAAGCAATTTCAATCGTTTCATGATCGTCTCTTTAGTGTGGGTAGCTAATTAGTGAGTGCCAGGTAAAACTTTTGAAACAGCCGCCAGTGCGCAGCCTTCATCGAATGCAGCGCCGCCGGCGCCAGCAACACCCAACGCGCCGATAACCTCGCCCTCAACCAGCAACGGCACGCCGCCGCCGAGCAGCAATAGCTCGTGCAGCGTGTTGAGGTTTTCGGTATCTGGTGTGCTGCGAGCCCGCTCGGCCAAGAGCCGGGTGGGCGTCTTGGTGGACAGTGCGGTATAGGCTTTGCGCTGCGCAGCCAGCGTGTTATGCGGGCCGACATTGTCGTCGCGCTGCACAGCTACCAGGTTGCCGCCACGGTCGACTACCGCCACCACGGCTGTGCGGCCCTGTGCATGGCACGCGGCCAAGGACGCACTCGCCAAATGATTAGCCAACGCCAGCGTGACGTCCTTGCGCTGCGCAACCTGAGTGTCGGTTGCCGCCACTGCCAACGTAGAGCCCATGGCCACTGTGAGCAGCAATGAAATTGATCCGGTGATACGCATGCCTTTCCCCATGGTTGAACGTGCCGAAAAATCGCCAGGCATAGTGTTCCACTCACTCCGTCAGGTTGATTGCGCGCGGATTACCGATTTGTAATGTGCAAACGCGGTCTATCGGCCTAGCCTATAGCCCTGCCCTGGAGGAAAAGATGCGCGTCCTTGTCGTCGAAGATGAAGCGAAAACTGCCGACTATTTGCACAAAGCCTTGAGTGAGTCCGGCTATGCCGTGGACGTGGCCTTGAACGGTCTGGATGGCCAGCATCTGGTGCAGGAGAGTGAGTACGACCTGATCATTCTTGACGTGATGCTGCCAGGTCTGGACGGCTGGCAATTGCTGCAGATCATCCGGCGCAAGTGGCAAACCCCGGTGTTGTTCCTCACCGCGCGCGACGCCATCGACGATCGGGTCAAGGGCCTGGAACTGGGGGCCGATGATTATCTGGTCAAGCCCTTTTCCTACGCCGAGCTGCTGGCGCGCGTGCGCACCTTGCTGCGCCGCGGCCCACCGCGCGAGGTTGAGCAGTTTCTGGTGGCGGATCTGAGCCTGGATCTGTTGCGGCGCAAGGTCACACGTAATGGCCAACGTCTGACACTGACCAACAAGGAATTTGCGCTGCTGCACCTGTTACTCAACCGCGAGGGGGAAGTGCTATCACGCGCGCTGATTGCTTCCCAGGTCTGGCAGATGAACTTCGACAGCGACACCAATGTGGTCGATGTTGCCATCCGCCGGTTGCGGGCAAAGGTCGACGACCCTTACCCGGTCAAGCTGATTCATACCGTTCGCGGCATTGGCTACCTGCTTGAGGTGCCCTCTTGAAGTGCCTGCCGCGCGCCCTGAGCCTGCGCCTGGCCGTGATGTTCGCCCTCGTCAGCATGGTGCTGATGGGCTCCATCGGGTTTTATCTGTATCAATCGCTGGAGCGTGAAATAGCCTGGCGCGATGACCAGGCACTGCTCGGACGCCTGGAGCGCCTGCAAGGGTTAATCAATGACAGCGACAGCATAAAAACCCTGCGCGAGCGGCCCAAGCTCTACGAAAACATGCTGGGCAATCGTGACAATTTGCTGTGGATTGTCGACGACGCGGGTCGGGCGTTGATCGAAATCAACCCCGCACAGGTGCGCATGCCCACCCTGGCGGCTGCGCCTACGGCTCAACTCGCTGACGGTGACTACGCGCAACCCGTGCGAATCGCCTGGGTGGATATCGTCAACGGCGACCGCCACCTGACCCTGATTGCAGCCAAGTTGCTGAGCGAGCGCGAGCAGATGCTGGGCGCTTACCGGCTCAAGCTGTGGTTCGCGTTATCCATCGGCGCCCTGCTGGCATTTGTGCTCGGCGGCTGGGTCAGCCAGCGCGGTTTGCGCCCGGTGCGGCAACTGGCAAAGCGTGCGGCGCAAATTGATGTTCAACATTTGCATGTGCGGCTGGATGACTTCAATGAGCTGAGCGAACTGCAAGTGCTCAGTAGGGCCCTCAATCAGATGTTGGCGCGGCTTGAGGAAGGGTTTGCCCAACTCTCGCGTTTCTCCGAAGACCTCGCCCATGAGATGCGTACGCCGTTGAGCAACCTGATGGGCCTTACCCAGCACACGCTGAGGCATGGCCGCACGGTGGATGAATATCAGAACCTGCTGGTCTCCAATCAGGAAGAGTATGAGCGGCTCGCGCGGATGATCGACAGCATGTTGTTTCTCGCGCGCACCGAGCAGTCGCATATCTCGATCACCCCTGAGCGGCTCGATCTGCCCGAACTCTGCGCGCAACTGTGCGAGTATTTCGAAGGGGTGGCGCAGGAGCGCGACCTACAACTGATTGACCACACCCAGGGTGAGTTGGTGGCTGACCCGATCCTGGTACGTCGCGCAATGGCCAACCTGCTGGCCAACGCGCTGCGCCATGCGACGCCCGGTACGGCCGTCACCATCAGCAGCGAGTTACGCGAAGACTGGCTTGAACTCAGCGTGCACAACAGCGGCGACCCAATCGCACCAGAGCATCTACCGCGATTGTTCGAGCGCTTCTACCGGTGTGATCCATCGCGCAATCAACCGGGCGATTCCGGCGGCCTGGGCTTGGCCATCGTTCGCTCGATCATGCAAATGCACAACGGTCGCGTAAGCGTTGATAGCAATCAAACAGGCACACGCTTTTGCCTGGCGTTCCCCCTGTCGCAGGCGATCACGCCGGGCAGTTAAGCCAACACCGATCAGTCCGCAATCACCACAATCGACACCCGCCGATTCTCGGTGCGCCCCGCCGCCGTGTCATTGGATGCCACCGGCTGGCTACTGCCCAGCCCACGCAGTTGGATGTTTTCTTCCTTCATACCCACGACGGTCAGCACCGTGGCCACGCTTTTGGCGCGGCGCAGGGACAGTTGCTGATTGTAGGTTTCCTTGCCCGAGGCGTCGGTGTGGCCGTCGACGCGCACGCGCTCGATGCCCACGCCGAGCAGGGCCTTGCCAATGCGCTGGACGATCTCGGTGCTGGGCTGGTTGAGGGTTTCGACGTCGCTGCCGAACAGCACTTTGCCGGACAGGCCAAACGCCCAGCCGTCATCGGTCAGCTCAAAACCTTGTTGCTGGAGTACCGCCACTTGCGCCGGGGTCAGGCCCTTGGGTGGGGCCGTCTGGCAGCCGCCGAGGGCCAGGCAGGCCAGCAGCACGGTGAACAACATAAAACGCACGGTCGAGAACAAGGGATCAACTCCTGTGTTGAACATTGACGACGGGGCTCTCCACCTCCGCCGTTTGCTGGCCGCCCTGGGACAGGCGCTTGGCCTGGTACATCGCTGCGTCGGCGGCATTGAGCAAGGTGCCGGGTGTGGCGCCATGGTCGGGGTAAAGGGCGATGCCAATACTCAGGGAGGTCAGCACCTGGGTATTGCCGGGCACGGGGATCGGCAGGTCCATGCTGGCGATGATCTTGTCGGCGATGCGCTGCGCGTCCTCGACCTTGTGCAACGGCGCCAGCAGGATGGCGAACTCATCGCCGCCCAGGCGCGCCACCAGGTCATCCTCGCGCAGTTGCGCCCGCACACGCTCGGCGACGGCGACCAGCACGGCATCGCCGGCGGCATGACCAAAGCTGTCATTGATCTCTTTGAAGCGGTCGCTGTCGAGGTACAGCACCGCCACCTGTTCCTTGGCTTTGGCAGCGCTGCGCAGGGCGCGAATCAGGCGACCTTCAAAGAACGCGCGGTTGGGCAAACCGGTGAGGCTGTCATGGTTGGCCTGGTGCGCGAGGCTTTCGTTTTCGCTTTGCAGGTGGCTTTGCCAGGCCTCCATTTCGCCGAGCAACGCATTGAAGTCGCTGCCCAGGCTGTCGAGTTCGGCGATCCGTGCCGGTGGCACGCGGCGGTCGAAATCACGCTCGCTGCGGGCCGCGTGGGCGACGGCGGCGAGGCTTTGCAGCGGGCCGGTAATGCCGCGCAGTAGGCGCCGCGCCAGGTGCAGGGCCACCCAGGCGCTGAGGGCGGTGCAGATCAGAATCCCGGCCAGCCCGCTGAGCAAAAAGCGCAAGAGGCTGCCACCGTGACCGGTGAGATGAATGCTGCCGATGGTGCGCCCTTGATGCTGGATCGGCTGACTGATGGGCTGCTCGAGCAGGGTGTGCGCGAGTTCCAGTTCAAGCCGTGACAGCATGCCGGTTTCCGGACGTATCCATTGCGCCAGCAGCTTGCCGTTGGCATCGAACACCTCAGCCTGAGCCACCTCTTCGGTGGAGGCGATCAGGCTGAGGGCTTCGGTGGCGGCCGCGCGGTCGTTGAACACCACCGCGGCTTCGACGGTGTAGTTGATGGAGCGCGCGATGAGGTGCAGGTTGTGCTCGGCATACACACGCAGCGCCAAGACGCCGAGCAGGGTCAGGGACACGCTGGCCAGGGTCACCGCCACCAGCGCCAGGATCAGGTGCCCACGGCCGATGACCGCGCGCAGGCTCGGTCGCACGGTATCGACCTTCATGACGCGGTCGCCCGACGACGCGACAGTTGCAGCACACTCGGGTGAATACGCACGCCGCTGCGCGCCACGGAGTCGAGGTTGACCTCGAACGACACCTGCTCATCGCCCACCCGCAGGCAGAACAGGCTGCCGACAGTGCACTGGTCGCCGCCTTCGCTGATGCTCAGCACCGGATGGCCGATCAACGAGGCAAACAGACGGTTGCGTTCATCGCTGGTGAGCTTGCCGATGTACACGGCGTCACACGCATTGACGATATCGGGATGGTCGGCCAGCAAGCGCTGCACCACCACCGGACGGCCGGTGGCCTGGGTGGTGCCTTTGACCAGGTCGTCGGTGTATTGGGTCGGCCCGACGATGCACAGGCGCAGTTGCGCAGGCTCTACCGGCCAACGCGCATAACTGAGGATGCCCAGCACTACCTGGGTCACCGCCTGGGCGCGGGAGTCAGCAGGGCTGGGGGCCTGGGCAAAAACGCGGGGCGTGAGCAGGCACAGAACCGCCAGCAGCAGCAGGTGTCTCCAGCTCAAACTACGCTCTGTGGACGAGACAGCCACGTTCATGCAGCGATTTCTCTCAGATGTTTTCAGGGTGATGCCGCAACGATAGCACAGCGTCGGATATTTCTGACGTCTCACCCAACTCCAGCATCAACCCGCTCAAGCGCTTGACCTTGCGTCGCACCGCCTCTTCAAACACACCGCCACGCGGCTCGATCAGGCTGAACCAGCGTTTGGCCCGGGTAATGCCGGTGTAGATCAGCTCTTTGGTCAGCACCGGGTTAAGCGCGTCCGGCAGGATCAGTGCGGTGTGGGTAAACTCCGAGCCCTGGGACTTGTGCACGGTCATGGCGTACACGGTTTCCACATCATTCAGGCGGCTAGGCAGTACAAATCGCACGCCACCCTGGCCATCGTTACGTGGGAAGGCAACCCGCAGCACCTGGGGACCGCCATCGCTTTCCGGCAGCTTGAGGGCGATGCCGATATCGCCGTTCATCAAGCCCAGGCCGTAATCGTTGCGGGTCATCAGCACCGGCCGGCCTTCGTACCATTGCTCGTCGCCCTCGATCAAGCGCACTTTGCGCAACGCGGCGGTGATGCGCAGGTTGAGCCCTTCCACGCCCCAGGGGCCCTTGCGCACGGCGCAGAGCAACTGGAAGGCGTCGAAGGCTTGCAGCAGTTGTTGTGCCCAATCGGTCCAGGCCGGGTCTTCACGCGGGGTGTCCAGAGGCGGACGCGCAGCCTGCAGCAGGTCCAGGTAATAGCGATAACCCTGGGCGCCCTCGCCCTGCCCGTCCAACACCAGGCGTTCCAGGGCGTGGTCGTGTTCGCCCTTGAGACTCACGCAGAACAGGTCGCCATGCGTGCCGGCAGCCAGCAATGCGCGCGCTTCTTCAGCGTTTTGCTGGTTGACCCAACGCGCCAACTGGCCAATGCCGCTGCCTTCGCCGAAACGTCGCGAGTAACGCAGCATCACCACTTGCTGGGCCAGCGGGTGGCTGCCGTCGAGATCTTCCTGCAGGCCGCTGGCGCTGAGGTCTTCGCCGCTGACGGCTTGCAACCATTGGCGCGTCTGGGCGCTGTACCAGCCGGCTTCGGCGTCGCGGCACAAATCGCCCAGGACGGCGCCTGCTTCCACAGACGCCAACTGGTCCTTGTCGCCCAGCAGCACCAGGCGCGCATGGGGCGGCAAGGCGTCCAGCAGGTTGGCCATCATCTCCAGGTCGATCATCGAGGCTTCATCCACCACCAACACATCCAGCGGCAATGGGTTGCCCAAGTGGTGGCGGAAATGCCGGGTGCCTGGTCGACTGCCCAGCAGGCGGTGCACCGTGGTGACCTGGGTCGGGATTTTGTCCTTCACGCTTTGCGGCACTTGCAGCGACAGCACTTGCTGGCTGATCGATTCGGTGAGGCGCGCGGCGGCTTTACCGGTGGGCGCGGCCAAACGGATACGCAACGGCGTGCCGGCTTCCACGGCGGGCGCCTGCAACAGTGCGAGCAGGCGTACCACGGTGGTGGTCTTGCCGGTGCCGGGGCCGCCGGTGACGATGCTGAACGCCCCACGGGTGGCCAAGGCGCAGGCGAGCTTTTGCCAGTCGATCACACCATCGGGTGGCGCTTGATCGAACAGACTGTTCAGGCGTTGCGGCAAGTCGGCGGCGAGACTTTCCTGGGTCGCCAGGCGCAGGCGCAAGGCCGTGTCGATACGCCGTTCATAGGTCCAGTAGCGGCGCAAATACAGGCGTTTGCCGGCCAGTACCAATGGGCGGCTTTGCGCGGCTTCACTGCCATCGACGGCCAGGGCGACCAGACGGCTGGCGGCCAGGGCATGGCACCAGTGCGCGCCGTCCAAGCCGTCGAGCAGTTGCGAGGGCAGCAGCATGGCGCCGGTTTGCAGGTCGCCTTCGGGCGGCAAGGACAGGGCGAAGTCCGGCGCTTTGAGGGTTTCGAACAGGTCGAGGCACACATGGCCGTGGCCCAGCTGGTGGCTGGTGAGGGCCGCCGCCAGCAGCACCAAAGGGTCGGCCTGTGGGTCGAGTTCATGCAGGAAGCCGACGAAGGCTTTGTCCAGGGCGCGCAGCCAGCCACGCTCGACCCAACGCTCGAGCAATTGCAGCAGGTCGGCGGCGTGGCTCAGGGGCGCCAGTTCCTCAAGCGGTAACGGCGACAGGCTCATAACAGCACTCCTTGTTCCCAGGCGGGCTCGACTTTGGGCGGGATGGGTTTGCCCTGAAACAACAGGTCCAAGCCTTCGATCAGCTCGCGGGGCGGCCGAGTGAAATACGCGCCCTGGCTGGCGGCCTGGGTGCCGCGCAGAAATAGGTACAGCGCGCCGCCGATGTGGCGCTCGTAGTCGTAGTCCGGCAGGCGGGCCTTGAGCTGGCGGTGCAAAGCCAGCAGGTAAAGCACGTATTGCAGGTCGTACCGATGCTCGAGGATCGACTGTTCCATGGCTTCATGGGTGTAGGCCGAATCGTCAGGGCCGAGCCAGTTGGATTTGTAATCGGCCACGTAGTAGCGCCCATCGTGTTCGAACGTCAGGTCGATAAACCCTTTGAACATGCCGTTGAGCAACACCGCTTCGGCGGCCACGCGGGCCACACCGTTGTGGGTGTACTGGCACACCAGCTTGTCGAGGGCGAGCACGTCGACTTTGTGGCTGGCGAACCAGAATTCCATTTCGATCTGGTACTGCTGCAGGTCGCTGAGGGCAACCCGGTCGTTATCCACAGGCAGCGGCGTTTGCAACAGATGGCCAAGCCAGCCGCTGAGGGTAACGATCCAACCTTCCCAGTTACGCCGATTACAGCGTGCACCCACGGCTTTCTCGATGGCCTCGGGGGTGACGTTGAACCCTTCTTCCCCGGCCCATTCCAGCAGGCCATGGAGGAAGGTCCCAGGGTTAGGCCCCCGTGGGAAACGGTGAATATCGCCGCCGGACGCCGCTACCTCACGCGGTGCGTCGGGGTCCAGGCGCTCGTCATCGAACAGCTTCTGCGCTTGTGGGCTTTCTGGCGCCTCGAGGTTGGCGGCGCTCATGCTTTCGCCAATGCGCAGGGCGCTGTAGGACGCAATCCACCAATTTTCGGCGGCCTTGCGCTTGGGCAGCAACGGCGCGAGCAAGCTGGCCTGGTTGCGCGGCGGGTGGAAAACGCTGGCTTGGGCGTCGGGCACGTGGGCGTAGTGGATGGCGGCGCAGCCTGCCTGCAGATCCAGCAGCCAGCGCGCCAGGCCGGCGGATTCGCCCAGCGCCGCACCGGCGCCGAGCAGATAACCCAGCGCCGACAGGTGCAAGACGGAGCTGCTGCTGTTGCCGCGCTTGAGGTCGGCGATACCGAGCCAACACGCATGTTTGGCGCGGGTCAGGGCGACATAGAACAAGCGCAGGTCTTCGGCCAGGCGCTCATCGTCGGCCTGGGCGATCAATTCGGCGGTCGGGCGCAGGCTCACCTGGGATTTGCCCTGCTCGTCGTGGTAATGCAGCGGCAACCGGCTGCCGTCCACCGGCTTGGCCGAGCAGATAAACGGCAGGAACACCAGGTCGTATTCCAGGCCCTTGGATTTGTGGATGGTCACCACCTTGACCAGTTGCTCGTCACTTTCCAGACGCAGGATCTGTTCTTCACCGGCCTGCCCCGACAGCGCCAGGTGTTCAGCCAGATGGCGAATCAACGCCTGTTCGCCGTCCAGTTCCGAGGCGGCCTGTTGCAGCAGTTCGCTGAGGTGCAAAAGGTTGGTCAGGACACGTTCGCCATCGCTGCGGGCGATCAGGGTTTGCGGCAGTTTGAAATCGTGCAGCAGGCGCCGCAGCATTGGGAGCACGCCTTGGGTGCGCCAGATCGCCCGGTAGCCACGGAACTGCATGACGCGGGTTTCCCACGCCAGTTCGTCCTGGTTCAGACGTTCCAGTTCCGGCAACGAGAGGTTCAAGGTGACGCAGGCCAAGGCGGCACGCAGCGGGCGTTCGACGTCCGGCTCGGCGCAGGCTTTGAGCCAGGCCAGCAGGTCGTGGGCCTCCTGGGCGGCGAACACCGAGTCTTTATCTGACAGGTACACGCTGCGCACGCCACGGGCGGCCAACTCGGCACGCACCGCTTGAGCTTCCTTGCCGTCGCGCACCAGGATGGCGATGTCTGACGGAAGTACGCCTTTGAAGCTACCGTCGGCGTGTAGGAAACCGGCGCTGCCTTGCTGCCCGCCGTTGAGCAATTCAACAATTTGCGTGGCGCAGGCGCCAGCCAGTTGCTGGCGATACACCGCGTTGGAAATCGGCTGATCGGTAGCCAGGTGCCAGAGGTTCATGGCCGGCAGCGTCTGGCCGTCGACCTGCAATTGCTCCTTGCGCCCCTGGGACAGTACCGAGTGGAACGGCACGGGGTTGTCGCCATCCGGCTCGCGGAACAGGAACGCGCCACGGCCGGTTTCGGCACGCTGGAACACATGGTTCACCGCCTCGACCATCGCATGGCTGGAGCGGAAGTTGGTGCCCAAGGTGTGGTGGCGGCCGGTGGTGGACTGGCGGGCGCGCAGGTAGGTGTAGATGTCAGCGCCACGGAAGGCATAGATCGCCTGCTTGGGGTCGCCGATCAGGAACAGCCCACTGTCGAGGTGGTTTTCTTCGATGCGGTAAATGCTGTCGAAGATGCTGTATTGCACCGGGTCGGTGTCCTGGAATTCGTCGATCAGGGCTACCGGGAACTGCTCGCGGATCACACTGGCCAGGCGTTCGCCGCCGTCGCTTTGCAGGGCGGCGTTGAGGCGGATGAGCATGTCGTCAAAGCCCATCTCGGCGCGGCGACGTTTTTCTTCCTCAAAGCGTTTACCCACCCAACCGGCGGCGTGTTGCAGCACGGCGGCGTCGGGGGTGGGCAACGCATCGAGGGCGGCCTTGAGACCGGCCATCGCATCGATGCCGGGGTGCTGCGGCGGCTCGCCCTTCCAGGCTTCGGCGATGCCGTCGGGGGTGAGGCGCGTGAAGCCGGTGCCGATGTCGAGTTGTTCGAGGGTGTCGTCAGCCGCCCAGGCGCTGATCTTTTCAAACCAGGGCTCGAAGTAACGCGCTTGCATCTTGCGGCCATCGACAGCTTTGGCGGCCACGGCTTGCAGGCAGATGTCACGCAGCTCGGCGGCCCATTGCTGCCAGGGCGCCTTGAGTTGCACCAGCGCTTCACGGCGTTCCTGCAAGCAGGCATTGATCAGCTCGGCGGGCTCGCGAGCCTCGTCGGTGGGCCGTTCGCTGCCGAACAGTGCGCGTACACGGGGCATCAATGCGGCGGGGCCGCCCCAGTTGCTGCGTACCCAGTTGAGTGCGTCGTCGTGCATCGGGTAGCAAAACAGCCGCCAGTAATCGCGCAGCACTTCGCCGAGCAAGTCGCTGTGGTCGGTCTCCAGGGTCTGAGTGAACAGGCTGCCGCTGTCGAACGCGTGTTCGCGCAGCATGCGCTGGCACCAACTGTGGATCGTCGAGACGGCGGCTTCGTCCATCCACTGTGCGGCGATGTCCAGGCGATTGGCGCAGGCGGGCCACTGCTCGGCGAGGTATTCGTCGCGCAGGTCGGCAATCAGGGCATCCGGTTGAGCGATTTCGTCGCGGAAAAATCGCGCCGCTTCGGCCAGGCGGATGCGGATACGTTCGCGCAGTTCCTTGGTGGCGGCGTCCGTGAACGTCACCACGAGGATCTGCGGCGGCAGCAGTTCGCGGCCAAAGCCGGAGTCGTCACCACCGTGGCCAAGCACCAGGCGCAGGTACAGCGCAGAAATGGTAAAGGTCTTGCCGGTGCCCGCGCTGGCTTCAATCAGCTGGCTGCCTTTTAGCGGGAAGGCCAGGGCCAAAGGTTTGCTGCTCATGCGCCGGCCTCCGCACTGGTAAGCGATCGCCATGGGGCGTTGATCAGGGGGCGATACAGGGTTTCGCACCAGCCCTCGAATTCTTCACTGTCGACCAGCGCCGCGAAGTCGGGGAACTGTCGGGTCAACGCCGGGGTTTCGCGGCGTTCGCCGTCGGTGGTCAGGCCGTCGCCTTCATAGGCTTTGCGCGCGGCAGCGATGGCCTTGGCGGGGTCGGTTTGGCCAAGCCAGGCAAACGCGGTTTTGACCGCCACCGGAAGGGGTTTTCGCATGCCGCTGTGCCAGGCCAGCAACAGGTTGCCGAGCAGCTCCTGGGCGGCGACACGGTCCAGCGGGGCCAGTAACAAGGTGTCGTCACTGGCCACCAAACCGGTGCTCAACGGCAAACCACTGGCGCAGGCGACCACGTGGTTGACCCACGGGCGAATCAGGCGATGCCACTTGCGTGTCTTGATCGAGCCGATGCTGTTGGGAATGGTAGTCACGCTAAGCAGGCCGCCATCACTGCGGCGGTGCAGGCCGCTGATCCAGCCTTCCAACTCAAGACCATGATGCTCAAAACTGATCGGTTCAGCCGTGGTGTGCGGGGTTGGCCAGAGGGCCAGCAGCTGTTGGTAACGCTGCAGCAAGTCCGGCAAGGGCTCGATCAGCTCGCTACGCAGGCACTCGCCGAAACCAACCATGGGCAGCAGGCCGCTGCCTTGCAAGCGCAGGGCCTGTGCATTCAAGGCCTGGTCGAGGTGATCGGGCTGGCTCAGCGCAGCGCTCAGCAGACTATCGCTCAGGCTGTAGCGTTGCAGCGCGTCGAGGACGAAAGGTTCTTCATCGGCCAACGGCACTTGGGCAGCCTCAAAGAACACTTTCAGACGCTGACTGAAGAAATGTTTGACGGGGTTGCGTAGGAAGTCCTGCAACTGGCCGAGACTCAGGGGTTCATCCTGTTGGTGCTGCGTCAGCTCGGGTTGCTCCGAACTGGCATCCTGTGTTTCGTGCAGCAATTGCCATTCACGGGCATAGCTGAACAATGGATCGCCCTCGTGGAAATACCGGGCACTGAACGGCTGAAGCGGGTGTTCCTGAGTCATGGCTTCGATCAACGGTTCGGTACTTTTTGCCTGCTGCCAGCCGCTGGCAATGTGGTCGCGCAACTGGCCGATCAGCACAGAGGCCGGGCGCTCGCTGTTGTCGCGGATGCTGCGGCCGACCCAACTGATATAGAGCTGGTCGCGGGCGGACAGCAGCGCCTCAAGCAACAGGTAGCGGTCGTCTTCGCGGCGCGAGCGGTCACCGGGGCGGTAGTCGCTGCCCATCAGGTCGAAGTCCAGTGGCGGTTGGGCACGCGGGTAGTCGCCGTCATTCATGCCGAGCAGGCAGACCAGCTTGAACGGGATCGCACGCATCGGCATCAGGGTGCAAAAATTGACAGCCCCGGCGAGGAAGCGTTGAGACAGTCGCCCTTGGTCCAAACCGGCTAGCCAGGCTTCACGGACTACGGTGAGGGGTAACTCATCTTGTAGGCCGACGGACTCGCAGGTTTCCAGCCAATCCTCTCTGAGCTGTTCGAGTTGGCCCAGCAGGTAGTCATCGTGTTCGCTGCTGGGCAGGAAGAATAGCTGCATCAGGCGTTGCAGGCGCTCGCCCCATTCTTGCGGAGCAGCGGGTTGAGACAGCGCCTGATGCGCGTCATTCAGGGCGTCGAGCAAGGCGACCAAGGGGCCGATCAGCGCAGCGTCGAGGCCACCGATTTCATCGTAGGGCTCGATGCCGTCGCAGGCCAAGCCGGTGCCGACGGCGTACCCCAGCAGCATTCGGCGCAGGCCAAATCGCCAGCTGTTCTGTTCCAACGCCTTGGGCAGACCCAGACCCGCGCGTTGCTCGGCATCCAGGCCCCAACGGATGCCGGCGCCTTCGATCCAGCGGTGCAGCGTGGGCAGGTCGCGCTCCTTGATGGCGAAACGTTCGCGCAAAGCGGGGACGTCGAGCAGGTCGAGGATCTCGCTGACCGGGAAACGGCTGTCCGGCAATTTAAGCAGGTGCTCGACGGCAATCAGCAGAGGGTCGCGGCCACGTTGACCTTGGTCGGTAAGCGTAAAGGGGATAAAGCGCGGATCACTTCTATCCAACTGGCCGAACACCGCGCGGATGTGCGGCGCGTAGCTGTCGACATCGGGCACCATGACGATAATGTCGCGCGGGCGCAGCGTGGGGTCGGCACTGAAGCGTTGGAGCAACTGGTCGTGGAGGATTTCCACTTCGCGCTGAGCGCTGTGGGCAATATGAAAACGGATGGAGCTGTCGTGATCGAGATCGACGCTGGGCCAACGTTCGCGCGTTTCGTTGAGCGGGCGCAGTTCGAGGATATCGTCCTGAAGCTGGTTGAGCAGGGTCGTGGGCTCACTCTCGCTGAACAGGTCGATGCGCCCATCACGGAATGCGGCGCGGTAGCTGGTGGGGTCGTCGTAGCTGTCCAGCAGGCTGATGTAGTCGCGCCCTTGCTTACCCCAGGCGGCCAGCAATGGGTGGGCGTGCTGGTGCAGCGTGTTGGGGTCGAGTGTCACTGGCATGCCGGCCTTGCGCGCCTGGCGTTTGTATTCGTTACGCAGCAGGTCTTTGTCGGCGACGATGTCGGACCAATGGTGGCGACAGGGGTTGTGCACGCACAGCAGCACTTGGCTGAAGCGCGCCAGACCAGCAAGGGCTTCGAGTGCTTGTGCGGGCAGTGAAGAAATCCCGAAAACGATCACTCGGGAAGGCAATCCCGGGGGCGCTTGCTCAAGGGTGTTGATGCGTTCAATAAAACGCTGGTGCACGCCGGCACGGCTTTGAGCCATGCCCTCTTCACCTACATCCAAGAGCAGCGCGCGCCATAGTTCTGCCTGCCAGCAGTTGGCCGGGTTCAGGGCTTTGGTTTCACCTCGACCGTTGCGCAACTGGTGGCGGCCTGCGGCCCAGTCTTCCAGCCAGTCGGCGCGATAGACCTGGTATTGGTCGAACAGGTCGGCCAAGCGTTCCGCCAGTTGGTAGCGTTTGCGCAGGTCGGTGTCGTGGGTCAGGAAGCGCTGCAGGGGCTCGAAGTGCGGTTGATCGATAAGCTCCGGGAGCAGGCGCATCAGGCGCCAGGTCAGGGGGGCTTTATCAAGCAGGGACTTGGGAGGGATTTGGTCACGACCCAAAACCATGCGGTAGAGCTGCCACATGAAACTGCCGGGTAGCTGCACATCGATGGCTGCGGCGATTCCGCAGCCACCCATATCGTCTTCTTCCGGGTCTTCGGCCAAGGCCAGCTTGAGCCATTGGGCGATGCCGTTGCTTTGCACCAGGGCGATTTCGTTTTCCAGAGGGGCCAAAGGATAGCGACGCATCCAGCTGACTACGAGGCTGCGCAATTCGTCCAGGCGGTTACCGTGAACCACCATGAATCCAGCGCTGAGGGACGTCGCATCCGGCATAACGGCTTCCTTGGGAAAAGCAAAATCGAGGGAGCGACTTTAGCATTGAAGGCGGTATTGGCATGCAGTGTAAGGGGAGATTTTGGGGGATTGCGGCGTGCCAGGTGGGATGCGTTGTCGTTAACGCTCATCGCGAGCAAGCTCAGCGCCTACAAGAGCACCAAAAACAAAACCCCTGTTTGCGTTAGCAAACAGGGGTTCTGGAATTTAATCTTGACGATGACCTACTCTCACATGGGGAAACCCCACACTACCATCGGCGATGCATCGTTTCACTGCTGAGTTCGGGAT
>NZ_WKCB01000019.1 GCF_021606685.1 Pseudomonas syringae | reverse complement strand
ATCCCACCCGCTGCCCGCCCGGCTCAGGGGACCCAAATCCGGCGCAAGGATTGCGCTGGTGAGCCGGGTGGGCACTCTTTCTTTTACGCCAGCAGAATTGACGTGCACTCGTCTATGGAACGCTGCTGCGTTTCGCCATACAGCTTCAACTCATCAAGGGTCTGACGGCCCAGCGCCTTTTCGAATTCGGCCTGGTTGGCATTGGCCGCGTAGTGGCTCTGCGCTGCATCCCCGAGGTTGGACTGAAAGATCCCCGCCGCACTCACCGGTAAAAAATCCTCGTACACCAATGGCTCAACGTCCACATGGCCGGCGGCCAGCAGTGCGTCCAGCGTGCGCGGTTGATCGGCTTGGCCGCGTGCCGCCAGGCCGCGTTCGGTGGGGTAGTAGCGGAAGTAGGCCAGTTGCTGTTCACGCAGCTGCGCGGGGTGGTCGGGGAACGCCTGAAAGTGCTGCTCCATCAATTGCCTATAGCGCGCGGCGTTGCCTTCATGGGGGAACGCGCCGAGTTCATCGCGCGCGGCGTTCAGCAGTTGATCGTAAAGGGCGCGGCCCTTGGCGGTGAGCGCGACGCCGCGCTGCTCGATTTCGCCGAACCGCGCGCTGTGGCTTCCTTGTGCATCGGTGAAAGCGATGGGTTCGTCGAGGGCCTTGAAGCTGGTCTGGCGTAACAGGATCGGGCAGCGGCGGCGGGGCGGGCCTTCGATCACGGCCTTGGGGGTGATGCCCTTGCCAGGCATGGCGGCCTGGACCTGGTCGATGTCCAGCGTACGTGGGGTCAGGTGGTTGATGTGCGGGCCCTTGAAGGCCACCACGTCGGCGATCAGGCGGTGCTGGTCGCTGAGTTGCTGGTACTGCGCGGCGGTGACGGTCGCTGTGTGGTGCCAGCGGAAGGTTTCCAGGGCCTGGCGGATAAAGGCCTCGGCATCCTCGGCGCCGAGGCCGCCGTCGCGTTCTGCTTGGTCGATCAGCGCGAGGGCGCCGGGGGTGAAGATTGAGCGCTTGGCCAGGGCGGTTTCGGCAAAGGCGCGCAGCTCGGGGTTTTCGATCAGTTCCAGGCGCAGCAACGAGGTAAACACGCGAAACGGGCTGGTTTGCAGCGAGCGTTCATGCACCGCGCGAAACGCCGTGGAATGCACCGGCACGCCGGCCGGCGTCAGGTCGTAGTAGCCCACGGGTTGCATGCCCATTAGCGCAAACAGGCGGCTGATGGTCGCCAGTTCGGCAGCCGTGCCCAGGCGTATGGCGCCGTGGCGCTCCCTGTCCAGGCGTTGGATTTCGCCGGTGCGCTGCAGCTGTTGCGCCAGGCCCGGTTCGCTATCAAGCACGCGGGCATTGGTTTCGGCCACCAGCTCCATCAGCGCGCCATACAGGGGCACTTCATCTCGGTACATATCGGACATGGCCTTGGAAAAGCCCTTGCGGATCTCATCGGGGCTGACATGTGCGCGCGTGTGCATAGAAAAATTCCTGATGGCTATGGCGATGAACGTGGCCTTTTCATGGATTTTGTTGAGCCGCAGGCGCGCTTGCAAACGAAGATTCCTCTGGACTTCATTCTGCAAATGAATGGGATGAGGTGAATATGACAAACATCAGCCCCTGGAAAACTTCATTGTTCGCAGGTTTTACTAACCCCTACGCCATCCTCCAAGTCTTCATGTGCAACCGGGCGTCGTTGAGTTCTACACTGCGGGTCATCTGACCGGCGATGGAGGACCCCATGACGGCCACGCCCGATACCCGACTGCTGCAAACGATTGAAGGCCAACGCCTGGCGGCTCACGATGCCGAGCGTTGGCGCGAGTGGGGCCCGTATTTAAGCGAACGCCAATGGGGCACGGTGCGCGAAGACTACAGCGCCGATGGCGATGCCTGGGCTTACTTCCCCCACGAACATGCGCGCAGCCGCGCCTACCGTTGGGGCGAGGATGGCTTGGCGGGTTTCAGTGACAAGGCGCAACGCTGGTGCCTGGGCCTGGCCCTGTGGAACGAGCGCGATGCAATCCTCAAGGAGCGCCTGTTCGGCTTGAACAACGCCGAGGGCAACCACGGTGAAGACGTCAAGGAACTGTACTTTTTCCTCGACGGTGTACCGAGCCATGCCTACATGCGCATGCTCTACAAATACCCGCATGGGGCTTTTCCCTATGCAGACCTGATCGCCGAAAACGCGCGACGCGGGTTGGGCGATGCCGAGTATGAAATCCTCGATACCGGCGTGTTTGAAGACAACCGCTATTGCGACGTCAGCATCGAATACGCCAAGCACCAGGCCGACGACATTTTCATGCGTGTCAGCGTGCATAACCGCTCGGACCAGCCCACGCGCCTGCAGGTGTTGCCGCAGCTGTGGGCTCGCAATGACTGGAGCTGGACCTTTGATGCGCCCAAGCCCCGGTTGACGCTGGAAGGCGACCGCGTGCTGGCACGGCACCCTGAACTGGCTGATCGTGAATTGCGCGCCTGGGGCCAGGAGGGCGTCGAATGGCTGTTCTGTGAAAACGAAAGCAACTTCCCCAAGCTGGACGGGCAGGCGGCCCCGGGGCCGTTCAAGGATGGGATCAACGATTACGTGGTGGACGGTGTGCAATCGGCCGTTCGCCGCGACACCGGCACCAAGGTCGCCGCCCGGTTCATCCTGGATCTGAAGGGCCTGCAAAGCCAAACCCTGTACCTGCGTTTTGCACCCACCGACGCGCCCCAGGTCAATGCTCGGAAGCTGTTCGAGCAGCGTCGCCAGGAGGCGGATGATTTCTATGCGGCCTTGCAACACGGCATCAACGATGACGATGCACGCAACGTGCAACGTCAGGCGTTAGCCGGCTTGCTGTGGTCCAAGCAGCTCTACTATTTTGACGTGAACCAGTGGCTCGACGGCGACCCGGCCCAGCCCGCGCCGCCACCCGAGCGCCTGCACCTTCGCAATACCCATTGGCGGCACCTGTCCAACTTCGACATCCTCTCCATGCCCGACACCTGGGAATACCCGTGGTACGCCTCCTGGGACCAGGGCTTCCAGGCCGTGGCCATGGCACTGATTGACCCGGGCTACGCCAAGCAACAGTTGTTGCTGTTGGTGAAGGATCGCTTCATGCACCCCAACGGCCAGTTACCCGCCTATGAATGGCGCTTTGACGATGCCAACCCACCGGTGCACGCCTGGGCCAGTTGGCGGGTATACCAGCAGGACAAGGCGCTGACCGGCGTAGGCGATATGGATTTCCTGGAGCGGATTTTCCACAAGCTACTGCTGAATTTTTCCTGGTGGGTCAATCGCAAGGATGCCGAGGGGCGCAACCTGTTTCAGGGCGGTTTTCTGGGGCTGGACAATATTGCCTTGTTCGACCGCTCGGCCACACTGCCGCCGGGCTACCAGCTGGATCAGGCCGACGGCACCGCGTGGGTGGCGGCGTATGCGCTGGACTTGATGCGTATCGCCCTGGAGCTGGCCAAGCGTAACGTCGTGTATGTCGACATCGGGGTGAAATTTTTCGAGCATTTCCTGTATATCGCCGGTGCTATCAACTGCGTTGATGACAGTGCCGAAGGCCTGTGGGACGAGCAGGACCGGTTTTTCTACGACGTGCTGCACCGCCCCGACGGCCAGAACGAACCGGTACGCCTGCGCTCCATCGTCGGCCTGATGCCACTGTTTGCCGTGCTGGTACTGGAGCAACGCGAGCATGAGGGCCTGGAGGGTTTGCGTGAACGCCTGTTGGGGTTCATGCACCACCGGCCAGACCTGGCCAAGCTGGTGTCGCGCTGGAACGAGCCGGGGCAGGGCAATCGCCTGCTGCTGGCGTTGCTGCGTGGCGAGCGCACCAAGGAGCTGCTGCGGCGCATGCTCGATGACGACGAGTTTCTCTCGGCATTTGGTGTGCGCTCCGTGTCCAAGGCCTTCACCGAACAGCCGCTGGCGCTCAAGATCAACGGTGACACCCTGTGCGCACGCTACCAACCGGGCGAATCCGACTCGCGCCTGTATGGCGGCAACTCGAACTGGCGCGGGCCGTTGTGGATGCCGGTGAACTACATGCTGATCGAATCGTTGCGCGAATTTCACCGGTACTACGCGGATAATTTCTCAGTGGAATACCCGACGGGCAGTGGGTATCTGTCCTCTCTGGAGGACGTAGCCGACAGCCTCAGCCAGCGCCTGACCGGTTTGTTTTTACGCGATGAGAACGGGGTGCGACCGTCGATGGCGGGGTATGCGCAGTTGGAGGCCGACCCGGCCAGCCGCGACCTGGTGCTGTTCCATGAGTATTTTCATGGGGAAACCGGGCGCGGGTTAGGGGCCTCGCACCAGACGGGGTGGAGCGCGCTGGTGGCGTTGCTGCTGCAACCCAGAAACTAATGTGGGAGGGGGCTTGCTCCCGATAGCGGTGTGTCAGCCAGCTCATCAATTGGCTGATACACCGCTATCGGGAGCAAGCCCCCTCCCACAGGGATTCAGGATTACCCGTGAATCAGGAAGGGAACAGCTCGCTGAGCTTCATCGCCAGCATCATGTCGCCTTCAGTGCGCAGCTTGCCGCCCATGAACGCCTGCATGCCGTCGGTTTCGCCGCTGACGATGCCTTCCAGGGTCTCGCTGTCCATGACCAGGGTCACTTGGGCGTCCGGGTTTTCACCTTCTTGCAGCTCGCAGGTCTTGTCTTTGACGACCAGGGAGAAGTTTTTGGTGTCGTCAATACGGAAACCGAACACCAGGTCCAGGCCGTCGGCAGCGGCTGGGTTGAATTTGGCTTTCATTGCTTCTACAGCTTTGGCTACGTCAGTCATGGTTTCGATCCTTTAGGGTAGAGTCCAGTGACCTTGGGGTCACGGTTGGCCGCAGTTCATCGGAACGTGATGAGCTGCGGCGCCTTCAACAGTTGCAAGTGGGTATGACTGTTGAAGGAAGCCAGTGCCACCTCGCGCCCGCGGAATTTCAGCTGGTTGAGCGAGGTGTTAACAATTTGCCAGTTCAGTTCGAACGCCTGCGCAGCGGGCATTCGGGTTATCAGGTGGAGCAGGGCGGTGATGGTGCCGCCGGAGGTGAACACCGCGATCTTCTGGGTGTTGTCCGCCGCTTCCAGAATACGTTGCAGGCCACCCTGGACCCGCTCCACGAACCCCAGCCAGCTCTCCAGCCCCGGCGGGTCGTAAGTGCCGGCCAGCCAGCGGTCGATGATCAGGGCGAAGATGCGCTGGAATTCGCTGCGGTTCTGCGCGGCGTTGCGCAAGATATCCAGCGCGTCCGGCTCGCTGCCGAGCAGGTCGGGGAGCAGGGCACGGATAATCGCTTCGCCATCGAATTCATTGAAGGCCGGGTCGATTTCCAGCGCCGGAACCGGCAGCCCGAGGGCGCGGTATTGGTCGAAAGCGGCAGTGGCGGTGTGCTGTTGGCGACGCAGGTCACCCGACACGCACCGATCAAACGTAACGCCCAAGTCCGCCAGGTGGCGGCCGAGCACTTGCGCTTGCTCCACGCCAACGGGCGACAGGACGTCATAGTCGTCTGCACCGAAAGAGGCCTGGCCATGTCGAATCAGATAAATGCTGCCCACGTCCGTTTTCCCGGTACGTTGAAAGTCTGGCGAGGTTATGAGGATGCCCGCGAGCTGTCAATGAAAAAACATACGCTTGTTTTAAAAGTGCGTTGGAGGCCGCCTGCTGGCGGTTTGGGCACTGGTCCGAACGCAGTGCCGTCGGTATGCTGGGGCCATCCGCGCGTGGCGCACTGCACTGGTAAGGAGCAACATGGATTTTTTGGCTGAATACGCAAGCTTTTTGGCGAAGACCGTCACCCTGGTGGTCGCCATCCTGGTGGTGTTGATCAGTTTCGCCGCATTGCGCAGCAAGGGTCGTCGCAAATCCGCCGGGCAGCTGCAGGTCAGCAAGCTCAATGATTTCTACAAAGGCCTGCGTGAGCGCCTGGAGTCGAGCCTGCTCGACAAGGACCAGCTCAAGGCCCTGCGTAAATCCGAAAGCAAGACCGAAAAGAAGAAGGGCAAGCACAAGCCCGAGGCCAAGCCACGCGTATTCGTGCTGGATTTTGATGGCGACATCAAAGCCTCGGCCACCGAGAGCCTGCGCCATGAAATCACCGCCTTGCTGAGCCTGGCCACGCCCAAGGATGAAGTGGTGCTGCGCCTCGAAAGCGGCGGCGGCATGGTGCACAGCTATGGCTTGGCGTCGTCGCAGCTGGCGCGTATCCGTCAGGCGGGCGTGCCGTTGACCGTATGCATCGACAAAGTGGCGGCCAGCGGCGGCTACATGATGGCGTGCATCGGCGAGAAAATTATCAGCGCACCGTTTGCCATCCTGGGCTCCATCGGCGTGGTGGCGCAGCTGCCCAACGTCAACCGCCTGCTGAAAAAGCACGATATCGACTTTGAAGTGCTGACCGCCGGTGAATACAAACGCACCCTCACGGTGTTCGGCGAAAACACCGAGAAGGGCCGGGAGAAGTTTCAGGAAGACCTGGACATCACCCATCAACTGTTCAAGAACTTTGTCTCGCGTTATCGCCCGCAGTTGGCGATCGATGACGTGGCCACCGGCGAAGTGTGGCTGGGTGTTGCAGCCCTCGACAAACAACTAGTCGACGAGCTGCAAACCAGCGACGAATACCTGGCCACCAAGGCCAAGACCGCCGAGGTTTTCCACCTGCACTATGCCGAGCGTAAAAGCCTGCAGGAGCGGGTTGGGCTGGCGGCCAGTGGTTCGGTGGACCGCGTGTTGCTGACCTGGTGGAGTCGGTTGACCCAGCAGCGTTTCTGGTAAGCCAATACTGAAAATCCAGGCAATCCCTGTGGGAGGGGGCTTGCTCCCGATAGCGGTGGTTCAGTTAACACATCCGTTGCTGACACACTGCCATCGGGGGCAAGCCCCCTCCCACATTTAGATCTCGGTTAGCAGAGAGGGCGGTGTCACTACGGGGATTGGGTTGCGCATCAACATCCCGACCACCAATGCCGGGTGTGGTGTATCGCAACATTCAGGGCAGCGACGCGTCGTCATGGCTGTCGTTGATCTACCGGCGCTTCGAAAAAGCGCCTGCGGTGTTGCGCTATATCGAGCAGGTGAGGGCGAGCGGCTGAAGTCGATTACAGATTTTGTAATAGTTTTGCGTTGTAGGAAATTTATGTTTCGACTGTACGATTCAAGTCCTTTTCCCATTGCAGGACTTGCATGAACACCCTCTCGGAGCCTCCCAGTCGTCTTTCCCCAAGACACCCACTGTCGCTGTTCCCGCTGAAGCACCCCGTATCCCTATTGCTATCCTTATTCCGGTCCCATGACCGTGCGTTGCCGTGTCCGGCGTTCAGACAGCCCAATACTGAGACTCTATAAATGGAATGGTTAGCGGATCCAACGGCCTGGCTCGGCCTGTTGACCTTGATTGTGTTGGAACTGGTGCTGGGCATCGACAACCTGGTGTTTATCGCAATCCTGGCAGACAAGCTGCCGCCGGAGCAGCGCGACCGTGCGCGGTTGATCGGCTTGTCCCTGGCATTGCTGATGCGCCTGGGCCTGCTGGCGAGTATTTCCTGGTTGGTGACCCTCACCCAGCCGCTGTTCGAAGTGTTCGACAAGAGCTTCTCCGGCCGTGACCTGATCATGCTGTTTGGTGGTGTGTTCCTGTTGTTCAAAGCCACTATGGAGCTGCACGAACGCCTTGAGGGGCATGTGGCCCAGCGCACGGGCAATGTGGCGTATGCGATGTTCTGGCCGATCGTGGCGCAGATCGTGGTGCTCGACGCCGTATTCTCCCTCGACGCGGTGATTACTGCCGTGGGCATGGTGGATGAGCTGGCGGTGATGATGATCGCGGTGATCGTGTCCATTGGCCTGATGATCGTTGCCAGCAAGCCGCTCACCCGCTTCGTCAACGCCCATCCGACGGTGATCATGCTGTGCCTGGGCTTTTTGATGATGATCGGTTTTGCCTTGACCGCCGAAGGCCTGGGTTTTCATATTCCCAAGGGCTACCTGTATGCGGCGATTGGTTTCTCGATCCTGATCGAGGTGTTCAACCAGATTGCCCGCTCGCGCCGCAAGAAGTCGGCGCAAGGCGTGCTGCCGGTGCGTGAGCGTACGGCCCATGCGGTAATGCGTTTGCTTGGCGGCCGCAGCCTGGCGGTGGAGGAAGTGGATGACGAGGTGGCTGACCTGCTGGGCGAGTCGGACGCCGCCCAAGGCCCGCTGTTCGACCGGCGTGAGCGCGTGATGATCAGCGGTGTGCTGCAACTGGCCGAACGCCCGATCCGCACGTTGATGACGCCGCGGGCCAAGGTTGACTGCATTGATCTGGCGGACGATCCCGAGAGCATTCGCCTCAAACTGATGCATTCGTCTTACTCACGGCTGCCGTTGATCCGCAACGGCGCCGTGGATGAGCCCTTGGGCTTTGTGCATAAAAAGGAACTGCTCAAGGAATACCTGGCCGGTAACGAGCCGAACCTTGAGCACCTGGCGCGCCGTGCAATCAACCTGTTGGAGAGTTTTTCGATCCTCAACGCCCTGGAGCAGATGCGCCAGGAATCGACTCATATCGCGTTCGTCATCAACGAGTTCGGTGACTTCATGGGCGTGTTGAGCATGACCGACATCCTTGAGTCGATCGCCGGTGAACTCCCGGATGCCAGCGAAATCGAGGGGCCGGATATCGTCGAGGAGGGTGATGGCTATCGCGCCAACGGCGCCCTGAACCTCAGTCAGGTTCGACAGCGCACCGGCTTCCAGGCCGCTGCTACTGAGGATTATCAGACCCTGGCCGGGCTGGTGATGAGCCTGCTGGACCGCCTGCCGCTGGTCGGCGACAGCCTGGAACATGAGGGCTGGCGTCTCACCGTGGCGACGGTGGAGGAGCGGCGGGTGACGCAGGTGCTGCTGGCGCGTCTGGCAGGAAATTCCTGAACAGGTTCTCGAGAATTTCCTCCTGCTCTTGCGGGTAACCAATGCCCTTGAGGTTTTCGACCTCAAGGGCATTTTTGTATACCACCAGAGTGGGCGTGCCGGTGACCCCATCGACCCGTGGGCTGTCCTCAGTCTTGAGAATGATGCTTGTCGCCGCGTGCGCATATTTTTCCGCGACCTTTTCAAAATTTGGCCGGGTCAGTGCGCAAGCCTGGCAGCTATCAGACACAAACAACGCGAACACCAAACCGTGTTGATTCAGGACCTGCTGGTATTCGTTGAGGTCTTTGACGACGGTGTTTTCGATAGCCATGAGAATCTCCCTGTGAGCCCGACCAGTGACGCTTGCGGGTACGCTAAATCGGCAGACCCTCAGCGTCTACTGTCAACTTTCACAGGTAGTCGGGCTCACACGTCATTGCCACGCTCCAGGCGTTCACGCTCCTTGCGCGCCTGGTTTGCGCACTTCTTGTATTCCTCATTGTCGCGAGACGCCTTGGCCCGGCGATAGCCGTGGTGGTTCTGGCTGGTGTAATTGGTACTGAAGGCTTGCTTGAGCTTCTGCAGTTCTTCTTTGCATTCGCGGCGATCATTGCTGGCCGAGGCGCTGCCAGCCGCCAGCAGGCCAAGCAAAATCAGGGTAGGGCTGAGCTTCATCCGGTCTGGTTCCTTGTCGGCGGGCATGCGCCAAGGCTAGACCACCCTCAGCATTCTGCCAAAGCCAATCTCACATAACACAACGCTGTTGTGGCGAGCGGGCTTGCCCGCGTTGGGGCGCGTAGCGCACCCGGAAATGGGCCTGCTTAGCAGTCCAACGCGGGCAAGCCCGCTCGCCACATAACGGTGTACGCACGCACTGCTGTTGTGCGCGGTAACGTTGGCCTGAGTCGCCAGGTAGCAATAGGCCTGCAATCACTGGCTTGGGCCCATCTCGCGGGAAATCCAGTATCCAGATGATTTAAAACGAATTTATTTCACGCATGTTTTTCTGTTACTGCGTGTGGCACACTTTCTGCTGTCTATTCCGTTGTTACATACTAAGTTCCGGTATAGCGGAATACACAACCCCTGGAGTGCTTGTCATGCATCACCGACCTTCCGTGTTCAAAGCGTGTGTTTTTCTCTTCGCCGCATCGGCTTCCTTCGCCAGCATCGTGCAGGCGGCGGACAGCAAGCTCGATGATGTGCTCAAGCGTGGGCACTTGATCGTGGGTACAGGCAGTACCAATGCGCCGTGGCACTTCCAGGGAGCGGATGGCAAGTTGCAGGGGTTTGATATCGACATTGGCCGCATCGTGGCCAAGGGCTTGTTCAACGACCCGAGCAAGGTCGAGTTTGTGGTGCAGTCGTCCGACGCACGCATTCCCAACCTGCTGACCGACAAGGTCGACATGAGTTGCCAGTTCATCACCGTCACCGCCAGCCGTGCGCAGCAGGTGGCCTTCACCCTGCCGTACTACCGCGAAGGTGTAGGCCTGCTGCTGCCGAACAACAGCAAGTACAAAGAGATCGAAGACCTGCAAGCCGCCGGCGACGACGTCACCGTGGCTGTACTGCAAAACGTGTACGCCGAAGAACTGGTGCACCAGGCGCTGCCCAAAGCCAAGGTCGACCAATACGACAGCGTCGACTTGATGTACCAGGCGGTGAACTCCGGCCGTGCCGATGCTGCCGCCACCGACCAGTCTTCGGTCAAGTACCTGATGGTGCAGAACCCAGGCCGCTACCGCAGCCCGGCCTACGCCTGGAGCCCGCAGACCTACGCGTGCGCCGTCAAGCGTGGCGACCAGGACTGGCTGAACTTCGTCAACACCGCGCTGCATGAAGCCATGACCGGTGTGGAGTTCCCCACCTACAAGGCCTCGTTCAAGCAATGGTTCGGCGTAGACCTGCCGGAACCCGCCATCGGCTTCCCGGTTGAGTTCAAGTAAACCGTAAACCCTGGGGCGTCGCTGCCGGCGCCCCAATCAGGTACTGCTGACCATGAACTATCAGTTGAACTTTGCCGCTGTCTGGCGTGATTTCCCCAGCTTGCTGGCGGGACTTGGCCTTGGGCTCGAGCTGGCACTGCTGTCGATCGCCATCGGCTGCGTGATCGGCTTGTTGATGGCGTTTGCCATGCTCTCCAAACACCGCGCGTTACGCATCCTTGCGTCGGTGTACGTGACGGTGGTGCGCAATACGCCGATCCTGGTCCTGATCCTGTTGATCTACTTTGCCTTGCCGAGCCTGGGCATCCGGTTGGACAAGATCCCGTCGTTCATCATTACCCTGTCGCTGTACGCCGGTGCGTACCTGACCGAAGTGTTCCGCGCCGGGCTGTTGAACATTCCCAAGGGGCTGCGTGAAGCCGGGCTGGCCATCGGCCTGGGCGAGTGGCGCATCCGTGCCTATATCACCGTGCCGGTGATGCTGCGCAACGTGCTGCCGGCGCTGTCGAACAACTTTATCTCGCTGTTCAAGGACACCTCGCTGGCCGCCGCGATTGCCGTGCCGGAGCTGACCTATTACGCCCGCAAGATCAACGTCGAAAGCTACCGGGTGATTGAAACCTGGCTGGTCACGACCGCGCTCTACGTGGCTGCCTGTTACCTCATTGCCATGCTGCTCCGTTACCTGGAACAGCGTCTGGCGATCCGTCGTTAAGGAAGGTTTCCATGTACGAATCCCCAAGCTGGTTGCATGAGTTGTGGATCGCCCGGGATACCCTCTGGGCGGGCTTTCAAGCCAGCGTTTATGTGTCGGCGCTGGCGATTATCTTTGGCACGCTGATCGGCATCGTCGCCGGGTTGATCCTGACCTACGGCAAGTTCTGGATGCGCGCGCCGTTTCGGCTGTACGTCGACCTTATCCGTGGCACGCCGGTGTTTGTGCTGGTGCTCGCGTGTTTTTACATGCTGCCGGCGCTCGGTTGGCAGATCACTGCGTTCCAGGCCGGCGCCGTCGGGCTGACCTTGTTCTGCGGCTCTCACGTTTCGGAGATCGTGCGCGGTGCGCTGCAAGCCATTCCCCGTGGGCAACTGGAAGCGAGCAAGGCGATCGGTCTGACGTTCTACCAGTCCCTGGGCTACGTGCTATTGCCCCAGGCGCTGCGCCAGATTCTGCCGACCTGGGTCAATTCCTCCACGGAAATCGTCAAGGCCTCGACCTTGCTCTCGGTGATCGGCGTGGCCGAATTGCTGCTCAGCACCCAGCAAGTGATCGCGCGCACCTTCATGACCCTGGAGTTCTACCTGTTCGCCGGGTTTCTGTTCTTTGTCATCAACTACGCCATCGAGTTATTCGGGCGCTACATTGAAAAGCGGGTGGCCTTGCCATGAACCAACCTCACACCAACCAACCGTTGCTGAACATTCGTGGCCTGCGTAAACAATACGGCGAGGTCGAAGTGCTCAAGGGCGTCGACTTGTCCATGCAGCGCGGCAACGTGGTCACGTTGATCGGCTCCAGCGGCTCGGGCAAGACCACGCTGCTGCGTTGCGTCAACCTGCTGGAAGAGTTCCAGGGCGGGCAGATCACCCTCGACGGCGAGTCCATCGGCTACAGCGAAATCGCCGGCAAGCGCGTGCGTCACCCCGAGCGGGTGATTGCCCAGCACCGCGCGATGACCGGCATGGCGTTCCAGCAATTCAACCTGTTCCCCCATCTGACCGCGCTGCAAAACGTCACGCTCGGCCTGCTCAAGGTCAAAAAGATGGGCAAGGACGAAGCGGTGGCCCTGGCCGAAAAATGGCTGGACCGCGTCGGGCTGCTGGAGCGGCGCAATCACTTTCCTGGCCAGCTGTCCGGCGGTCAGCAACAGCGTGTGGCGATTGCCCGTGCGATTGCGATGAACCCCAGCCTGATGCTGTTCGATGAAGTGACCTCGGCCCTCGACCCGGAGCTGGTGGGCGAGGTACTCAGCGTGATCAAGGGGCTGGCGGAAGAGGGCATGACCATGTTGCTGGTCACCCACGAAATGCGCTTTGCCTATGAAGTGTCCGACCAGATCGTGTTCATGAACCAGGGCCGCATTGAAGAGCAGGGCAGCTCGAAGGATATCTTCGAGCGCCCGCAGTCGCCGCGCCTGGCGGAATTTTTGAAGAACATTCGTTTTTAATCAGGAGCACATTGTATGAGCATTACTCGTTACGGCGCCGGAAGTACTGCCGGCGGCGGCCAGCCCCGTCCCTTTGCCCGCGCCGTGGAAGCGGACGGTTGGCTGTACGTTTCAGGCCAAGTGCCGGCGGTGGACGGCGAAATCATCACCGGCGGGATCATCGAGCAAACCCGCCAGACCATGCGCAACGTGGTAGCGATTCTGGAAGAAGCCGGCTACGAGCTCAAAGACGTGGTGCGCGTCGGCGTCTGGCTGGAAGACCCGCGAGACTTCTGGAGTTTCAACAAGGTGTTCGGCGAATACTTCACCCCCGAACACGCCCCGGCACGGGCCTGTGTGCAGGCCAATATGATGGTGGACTGCAAGGTGGAGATTGATTGCGTGGCTTACAAGAAAAAGGGCTAAATGCAGCGATCTATTGATCGCTACATACCCAATGTGGGAGCGGGCTTGCTCGCGAATGCGGTAGATCAGTTGCAGATGCGTTCACTGACACACCGCATTCGCGAGCAAGCCCGCTCCCACAGGGGATCTGTGTTGATAGCAACACCTTTTAACCGGACCGAACTGCCATGACCGAAGACACCATCAAACGCCGCGCCAAAGGCCTGGACCGTGCATTCGATATCCTCGATTTCCTCAAGGAAATCGGCCAGCCGCTGCGCCCGAATGATATTGCCAGCGGCATCGGCAGCCCCAAATCCACGGTGTACGAGCTGGTTGCGTCACTGCTTGAGCGACGCATCCTGGAAACCGTGGGCAAGGACGGTCACGTCTACCTCGGCCGCCAACTGTACTTCCTCGGCCAGGCGCACCTGCGCCATTTCGACCTCACCCGAGAGGCTGACCACGCCTTGCAGGAGATCGTCAGCCAGACCCACGAAACCGCGCAGATGTGCCTGCTCAACGGGCGCAAATACACGGTGGCGTTGATGCGCGAGGGTGAGCGGCACTTTCGGATTTCGTCCGACATCGGCGAAAACGCACCGATCCCGTGGACCGCGTCCGGGCGCCTGTTGCTGGGGCACTTGAGCGACCAGCAGATCATCGACCTGATCGACCACGACGACTTCATCCTGCCGAATGGCCAGCGGTTACCACTGGAGACGTTCCTGGCGCAGATCCGTCAGGCCACCCTCGATGGGTTCTTTTCCTTCGACAGTGTGGCCGACACCTTTACCCATTGCTTTGCCGCCCCGGTCCGGGACGCGCAGGGCGTCAGCATTGCGACCCTGTGCATCGTGGCGCCGCGCGCCGATGCCATCAACCACTACAACGACTATCGCCGGGTGTTGATCGAAAGCGCCAACAACCTGGCCCGTCGCATTAACGAATAGGAGCTTTTGCATGCCTGCCCTCAATGCCGTTGAAAAGGGCGCCGCCGCTGTCGGTGCCCATCTGGTCCGTGACGTCAGCCTGCCGGCCCTGGTGCTGCACCGCGACGCCCTGGAACACAACATTCGCTGGATGCAGGACTTTGTCAGCAACAGCGGCGCAGAGCTTGCGCCCCATGGCAAAACCAGCATGATGCCGGCGCTGTTCCAGCGCCAGATCGCCCAGGGCGCCTGGGGCATCACCCTGGCCAATGCGGTGCAGACCCGCGCGGCCTACGCCGGTGGCGTGCGCCGGGTGTTGATGGCCAACCAACTGGTGGGCGCGCCGAACATGGCGTTGATCGCCGACCTGCTGACCGACAAGGATTTCGACTTTCACTGCATGGTCGACCACCCGGACAACGTCGCCGACCTGGGCCTGTTCTTCGCTGCGCGTGGCCTGCGCCTCAACGTGATGATCGAATACGGTGTGGTCGGCGGCCGTTGCGGCTGCCGCAGCGAGCAGCAAGTGCGCGACCTGGCCAAGGCCATCAAGGCCCAGCCGGCCCTCGCGCTGACGGGTATCGAGGGTTACGAAGGCGTGATCCACGGGGAGCACGCCATCAGTGGTATCCGCGCCTTCGCCGCGAGCCTTGTGCGCCTGGCCGTGGACCTGCAAAACAACGGTTCCTTTGACCTGCCCAAGCCCATCGTCACTGCCTCGGGTTCGGCCTGGTACGACCTGATCGCCGAGTCGTTCGAAGCGCAGAACGCCGCAGGTCGCTTCCTCAGCGTCTTGCGCCCCGGCAGCTACGTGGCCCACGACCACGGCATCTACAAAGAGGCGCAATGCTGCGTACTTGAGCGCCGCAGCGACCTCAATGAAGGCCTGCGCCCGGCCCTGGAAGTCTGGGCCCATGTGCAGTCGCTGCCCGAGCCTGGCTTTGCGGTGATCGCCCTGGGCAAGCGCGACGTGGCTTACGACGCCGGCCTGCCGGTACCGCTCAAGCGCTACAAGGCCGGGATTGTGCCGGCAGAAGGCGATGATGTGACCGCGTGCAAGGTCACCGCCGTGATGGATCAGCACGCGTTCATGACGGTGGCGCCTGGGGTTGAGTTGCGCATTGGCGACATCATTTCCTTTGGCACCTCGCACCCGTGCCTGACGTTCGACAAGTGGCAGGTCGGCTGCCTGGTGGATGAGCAGTTGCAGGTACTTGAGTCGCTGCAGACCTGCTTCTAGACCGAGTCGCGGCCTGCGCGAGCAAGCCCGCTCCCACATTCGACCGAGTTCCTTCAGTGGAAATGCAATCAAATGTGGGAGGGGGCTTGCCCGCGATCAGGCCATCAGCCACACCAGAGATCACACGGCATGAGCACAACCCCCCGCATCGCCCTGATCGGCGAATGCATGATCGAACTGCAACACCGCGCCGACGGCAGCCTGCAACAGAGCTTTGGCGGCGATACCCTGAACGCGGCGGTGTACCTGCGCCGCGAGCTGGGCGAGACCGGCAGCGTCGACTACGTCACCGCCCTGGGCGATGACAGCTTCAGCGATGCGATGTGCGCGCACTGGGCCGAGGAAGGCCTCGGGCTGGAGCGCGTGCAGCGCTTGCCCGGTCGTCTGCCCGGCTTGTATTGCATCCAGACCGATGCCAACGGCGAACGCAAATTCCTCTACTGGCGCAACGAAGCGGCCGTGCGTGATTGCTTCACCACGCCGGCGGCCGAACCGATCCTGGCGGCGTTGCCGGGTTACGACGTGGTGTATTTCAGCGGCATTACCCTGGCGGTGCTGGGCGAAGTCGGACGTGAACGGCTACTGCAAGCCCTGGTTGAAACTCGTCGACGCGGGGGCAAGGTGGTGTTCGACAACAATTACCGGCCGCGCCTGTGGGCCAGCGTCGAGGCGGCACGCGCGGCGTATCACGAGGTGCTGGCCGAGGTGGATATCGCCTTGCTCACCGAGGATGACGAGCGTGGGTTGTTTGGTTATGCCGACAGCGAGCAGGTGTTCGCGGCGTACCCGGCGATTGCGGAAGTGGTGCTCAAGCGCGGCGCGGATGCGTGCTTGATCCGTTGTGACGGCGAGCGTTTTGCGGTGCCGGCGTTGAAGGTGGCCAAGGTAGTGGATACGACGGCGGCGGGGGATTCTTTCAGTGCGGCTTATCTGGCCGCTCGGCTCAAGGGCGGGACGCCGGAGGAGGCGGCCTTGGCCGGGCATCAGTTGGCGAGTCGGGTGATTCAGGTGCCGGGGGCGTTGATTCCCAGGTGAATGGCCGCCTGCGGCGGATCGGGAGCAAGCCCCCTCCCACAGTTAACCGTGTTCCTGCGATTGAAATGCGGTCGAAGGTGGGAGGGGGCTTGCCCCCGATAGCTATTTAAAGCCAAACACTCAATCCCGGTAAAACACCTGCACCAGGTGATACCCGAACTTGCTTTTGATCGGCCCGTGAACCACTTTCACCGGCTTCTTGAAGATCACCGCATCAATCGCCCCAACCATCTGCCCTGGCCGTACTTCACCCAGATCACCACCGCGCTTGCCGGACGGGCAGGTCGAGTACTTCTTGGCCAGCACATCAAAGGCTTCGCCCTTGGCGATGCGTTGCTTGAGCTGTTCGGCTTCTTCGCTGGTCTTCACCAGAATATGGCGGGCTTGGGCTTTCATCTCTCTCTTCCGGGTGTGCGACGGCGCGCGATTATGCCTGAACTCATTCGACGACGCTGATCATGCTGCGGATTTTTGTGGCCAGCACGTCGATGGAGAAAGGCTTGGCCACCATGTCCATGCCGTCCTCGAGAAAACCCTGGCGCTCGGCGGCTTTTTCCGCGTAACCGGTCATGAACAGCACGCGCAACCCTGGCCGGTGTTGACGGGCGATTTCCGCCAGTTGCCGGCCGTTCATGCCAGGCAGGCCGACGTCGGTGACCAGCAAGTCCACGCGCAGATCCGACTCCAGCAGCGGCAGCGCCGTGCGCGAATCCGCGGCCTGGTGCGCGGTGTAGCCCAGCTCATCGAGCACATTGACCACCAGCATGCGCACCGCCGGGTCGTCCTCGACCACCACCACGGCTTCACCGGCCAGTGCCACCGGCGCTTCGCCGAGGCTGGCGGGCAGGCTGCTTTCCAGCGCGGTGCCATGCAAGCGCGGCAGGTACAGGCGCACACAGGTGCCCTGGCCCGGTTCGCTTTGAATGGTCACGTGGCCGCCTGACTGCTGTGCAAACCCGTAGATCATTGACAGCCCAAGGCCGGTGCCCTGGCCGATGGGTTTGGTGGTAAAGAACGGGTCGAACGCCTTGGCGAGGATCTTGGGCGCCATGCCGGTGCCGTTGTCGCACACGCCGAGCATCACATAGTCGCCGGCCCGCACCGGTTCCAGGGTGGTGATATCGGTGCCGTCCAGGTAGCTGTTGGCGGTTTCGATCAGCAGTTCGCCGCCGTCGGGCATGGCATCGCGGGCGTTGATCACCAGGTTGAGCAGGGCGTTTTCCAGTTGGCTGGCGTCGGTATTTACCGGCCAAATGTCATGGCCCAGCTGCACCTTGAGCGCGATGTGCGCGCCTTTGGTACGCCGGAACAAGTCCTCCAGGGACGCCACCAAGTGGTTGGGGTCGAGCGGGCGGCGGTCCAGCGACTGGCGCCGCGAGAACGCCAGCAGCCGGTGGGTCAGGGCGGCCGCACGGTGGGCCGAGGACACGGCAGCCTCGGTGAAGCGGCCGATCTCCTCGCTGCGCCCGGCGGCGATATAGCGCTGCATCAGGTCCAGGCTGCCGATGATGCCGGTGAGCATATTGTTGAAGTCGTGGGCGATACCCCCGGTGAGCTGGCCCACCGCTTCCATCTTTTGCGCATGGCGCAGGGCATCTTCGGCGCGTTCGCGCTCGAACATCTCGTTCTGCAGGCGCTGGTTGGCTTCGGCCAGCGCCTGCGTGCGCTGGGCCACGCGCTCTTCGAGGTTTTCGTTGAGGTGGCGCAGCGCCTCTTCGGTGAGTTTGCGTTCAGTTTCGTCGATGACAAAGATGTAGAACCCATTCACCGAACCATCATTGCTGAAGCGCGGCAGGTACTTCATCAGTGCATGGCGTGGCCGGCCATCGCGGTGCGGGGTGATGGTCATTAAACTGCACGCCTTGCCCTTGAGCGCGGCGTTGATCTTGTCCTCGCGCCCGGCGTATACCTCGTCACCGAGCACCTCGCGGATGGTCTTGCCGTACAGCTCCTGGGGCGTCATGCCGTACCACTCCAGGTACGCGCTGTTGTTCAGGCGAAAACGCTGCTCGTGGTCGACGTAGCCGATCAGCACCGGCATGGCGTTGATGATCAGTTGCAGCTCGGTCTGGCTTTGGCGCAGGGCCTGCTCGGTGTGCTTGCGCTCGGTGAGGTCCAGTGCGGCGCCGAGGAAGCGCGCCGGACGGCCTTGATGGTCCTTGTAGCAGCGGCCACGGGCAAACACCCAGCGCACCTGGCCGTCGGCCTGCAGCAGGCGGTATTCCTCGGCGTACTCGGTGCCAAAGGTGATGCAATGCTTGATGCTGCGCGCCACCATGCTGCGGTCTTCGGGGTGCACGCCTTGCAGGTAGTCGCTGATCGGCAGCAGCCTGGCGTCGTCGGGCTCCACGCCGTGCAAGTAGGCGAAGTGCGCGTCGGCGATGAAGCGATCTTCGCCGATGTCCCAATCCCAGGTGCCCACCGCGTCGGTTGCCGCCAGTGCAAGCTGCAGGCGTTGCTCGGTGTTGTGCTGCGCCTTGAGGCTGTCTTCGGAGCGCTGTTGCAGTTCGAGGGCTTTGCTGCGGCGCTCGTTGGTTTCGATGGCGGTGACCAGGATGCCGGCCACGGCGCCGCTCTCATCGCGGATCGGGCTGTAGGTCAGGTCCAGCCAGATCTCGGTGTCGCGGTGGTTGCGTTGCAGCACGAAACGCTGCTCGGTGAAGGTGCGCACCTGGCCGTCAAGCACGGCGTCGTAGATGGGTGCGGTGAAGCTTTCCAGCTCCGGCCAGGTGGTATGTGCCGGCTGGCCGAGGGCGTCGGGGTGTTTGTTGCCCGCCAGGCGTGCGAAGCCATCGTTGTAGAGCTGGGTCAGTTGGTTGCCCCACAGCAGGAGCATCGGCATCGGTGAGTTGACGACGATATCCATGGCCGTGCGCAGGCTTTGCGGCCAGTCATTGGCCTCACCGAGGGGGCTTTGTGCCCAGTCCAGCTGTGCAATCAATGCAGCAGCTTCGCTACCGGTGGATGTTCCATTCATGAAAAAGCCCTGAGCATGACGCTTTGAAAAAGACAAAGACCGATTATCCCGTGAGTCGGGAACGGCTGACTACCCCTCGAAAAATAGCATGCATTGGGGTTTTGTCTTCAAATGAGTCGCTCAGGGCTGAAACCTTTCATCTTTACGCCAGCTCCGGGCGGTCGCGAAACTGTGCCAGGGCCTCGGGGTTGGCCAGTGCGTCGGTGTTCTTTACCGGCTCGCCATGCACCACATTGCGCACTGCCAACTCAACGATCTTGCCGCTGATGGTGCGGGGGATATCAGTGACCGCCAGGATCTTGGCCGGCACATGGCGTGGCGTGGTGTTGGCGCGGATCACCTGGCGGATCTGTTGCTCCAGGGCATCATCCAGCACGACACCGTCATCCAGGCGCACGAACAGCACCACGCGCACGTCTTCCTGCCAGCGTTGGCCGATGGCCAGGCTTTCCACGACCTGCGGCACTTTCTCCACCTGGCGATAGATCTCGGCCGTGCCGATGCGCACGCCACCGGGGTTGAGCACCGCGTCGGAGCGCCCGTGGATCAGCCAGCTGCCATTCGGGGGTTGCTCGGCGTAGTCGCCCTGGGCCCACACACCGGGGAACTGGCTGAAATACGAGGCGCGCAGTTTCGTCCGGTCCGGGTCGTTCCACAAACCAATCGGCATGGCCGGGAAGTGTCGCGTGCACACCAGCTCGCCTTTTTCGCCGATCAGCGGCCGACCCTGGTCGTCCCACACCTCGATGGCCATTGCCAGGCTCTTGGACTGCATCTCACCACGGCGCACCGGCAACACTGGGTTGCCGATCACAAAGCAGGACACGATATCGGTGCCGCCCGACATCGACGACAGACACAGCTGCGCCTTGATCTCGCGATACACGTAGTCGTAGCTCTGGGGCGACAGTGGCGAGCCGGTGGAAATCAGCCCTTTGAGGCTGCCCAGGTCATGGCTCAAGCGCGGTTGCAGCCCGGCCTTTTCCAGGGTGGCGAGGAACTTGGGGCTGGTGCCGAACACGCTGATTTTTTCCGCATCGATCAGGTCGATCAAACGCTCCGGGCCAGGGTGAAAAGGCGAGCCGTCATACAGCACCGCCGTGGCCCCCAGTGCCAACACCGACACCAGCCAGTTCCACATCATCCAGCCGCAGGTGGTGTAGTAGAACAGGCAATCATCCCGGGACAGGTCGGCGTGCAGGCCGTGCTCCTTGAGGTGGGTGAGCAGCACGCCGCCGGTGCCGTGGATGATGCACTTGGGCACGCCGGTGGTGCCGCTGGAATAGAGGATGTACAGCGGATGGTCGAACGGCACCGCGACGAACTCAGGCTCGCCACCGGGTTGGTAGAAGTCGTTCCACAGCGCGACGCTGGCCTGGGTCCCGTAGTCCTCGATGCGCGCCTGCGGGCGTGCGTACGGCACGATAATCAACTGCTCAAGGGACGGGAGCCGTTCGAGGATTTCATTCAACTTGGCGCTCTGATCAATGGCTTTGCCGGCGTAGCGGTAACCCGCGCAGGTGATCAGCACCTTGGGCTCGATCTGGCCAAAACGGTCAATCACCCCCTGGGTGCCAAAGTCCGGCGACGAGCATGACCAGATCGCGCCGAGGCTGGTGGTGGCGAGCATGCCCACCAGGGTTTGCCAGGTATTGGGCATGCACGCGGCCACCCGATCCCCCAGGCCGACACCGGCTGCCCGCAGGCTGCGTTGCAGGCCGGCGACATGGGCGGCCAGCTCGGCGTAGGTCAATTGTTCGCGCTGGCCGTCTTCGCTGATGGCGACCACGGCCGGGTGCGCATCACGGCGGCGCAACAGGTGCTCGGCGAAGTTCAGGGTCGCACCGGGGAACCACTGGGCGCTGGGCATCCGGGTGTCTTCGATCAGCACTGCCGTGGGTGCGCTGCGAAACTGCACGTCGAAAAAAACCACGATGGCCTGCCAGAAGTCGGCGCGCTGGTCGATGCTCCACTGGTGCAGGGCGGGGTAGTCATGAAGTTGCACGCTGTAGCACTGGTTGATAAAGCGCCGGAACTGGTCCATCCGTGTGGTGTGGATACGTTCGGGGGAGGGCTGCCAGAGGATGTCGGACATTATTGGCCTTTTATTGTGTTCTCAAGCGTTGGGTGAGCGGTGTTGCGGGTCAAGCGTTAAGTAACCGTTAGGATGTGGGACGCGTAACATATCTTCGTACTATTTAGCATGAACCGTTTGAGGATGTTCGACCAATCAGGTGTAGGTCAACAACCCCAAGGCGTGAGAAAAATGCAGCCCTTTAACGTAGGATTTTCTTCTTTACCTCGTTTGAGTACAGAAACGTCCACCCCAAACAATCATGCTGCTCCTGACCGCCCGCTGGATGAGGGCGCGCATGTTTCTCTTCAAAGGGGTGTGCGCCACACGCACGGACGGCACTCTCATTCACGCCACGTCGCGGCCCCTTTGGTCGCGGTTCCGGGTACGCAGCAGGACGCAGACAAGGTAGTCGCGGCGAAGTACATCGCAGGGTTGGAGTCTGCCCGATGGAATGACTGGCCCAGCTACCAAAAGACCATGCTCGCGGATGTCCCAAGCAACTCGAGCATAGGGGTGTGGTGGCAGCAATACCGCGACGCCTTGAACAACCCCAACTTTGTGCAGTGGAGCAAGGAGGTGGGTCTGAACGTTGCCACCATGCGCCTGAATCCCGACACCGGGACCTTGGTGGGTGAGTTCAACGGTGAAAAAAAACAAGTTCTCCTGCGCGCCGATGTGGGGTGGACGGAGGTGGCGGACCCTATCTTGAGCGCGGCGAGAGTGCTTGCGCCGCCGCGTCGTGGCACTCCCATTTCCCTTGGAAGCCCCGATGCAGGTGTGCCGCTGGAGGTGGTGGGCAATTTTTATGCTGAAAACAACGCCGACCCCGCCACGTGGCGTGCTCAAGAACGGGCAGCCGAACTCAAAAAACTCGGAGCATTTCCGGACATCCCAGCCCACGACTCAGGCCGTTCGCCAACCGTGCGTGGCCCACAGGCGCTTGCGGACCAACAGCAAGTGCTCGCCGAGATTGACGACGACTATAGCGTTATGGTTGGGCAACCCGACAAATCCGCCCAGGCCAAGGCCGACAGGCTGCTGGGGGCTCGATTTGCTGCAGAGCTGCGTCAAGGTCCCTGGGACGGAGATGCGCTCTACCAGAAGACCATGAGCGAAATACCCAAGGGGTCCACCTTCGGGCAATGGTGGCAACTCTATCGCGATGCGTTCAAGACGCCGCAATTCCTGAATTGGGTAAAGGCCAATGGCGTAGATGTATCGACGCTGCAAGTCTCCCCACTGCATAACGATGTGTACGCAACCTTCAATGGTACGCCTCAAGCCAGAAACTTCGATCACAACAAGGAGTGGGCGCAAGCACTGGCCCCGATCCAGTCGGCTACGGCCGCGGTGGCCGTCAGCCGCCACAATAAAGCGCCGTCGCCCGTCGACTTCCCTGAAAACGCCGCGCCACTGAAACTGGTGGCAGCCTTCTATGGCCATAACCTTGTTGGCTTTGATGAACATGACGCGGGCCAGACGGCGGATGAGATCGAGAGCAACCCGGCCTCGTTCATCAGCCAAGACAGGGGCGGTATCTCTTCAATGGATTCGCTCCAAGCCCAGCAATTGGCAATAGGCAAGCTGCATGACAAACACGCGCTGACCCAGAGCCTTGCCGACGTCGAAAAAGTGTTTACCAATGGTTCATTGGATAACTTCAGCCGGTTGCTCAAGGACAGCATCTTGCGGGTGCACCCCGATTCGCCCTACGGGCAGCATCACTCCGCGCACCCAGGTCACACCGTGAGCGTGAGTGACTTCATTCAAGGCAGTGGCTTGAGTGTTCCGCACAATCGAGAGCAGTTGTCGAACCTGCGTAAAGTGCTGAACAGTGCGCCGCTGCAAGCGCCTGCGCAAGGCAACTATTGGCGGCTGTTGACCCCACCTATGCTGAGCAGCGAACAGCGCCGGCAGGTTAGTGCGGTGAGCGCTGAGTCTCTGGGGGTACACGGGATACCTCGGCGCGGCGGGATAGCCCGGCTGTTCGGCAGCACGGTTAGAACACTTGCAGGCGAGGGGGCGGCGAAAACGCTTGAACGGCTGCTTTCCAGCACTCAGGCCAAGGCGCTGTCCGAAGTGCTGGAAAAAAAGCTGGGAGGTAAATCCACAGCAACCAGCGCGGTGGATTGGGCGGCCGCAGCCATGGTGCTCAACCTTGATCCGGCCGCCGGTACGCAGCGTAACCGCGTGGCAGGCTACGACTTGGCCCAGGAAAGTAACTGGGGCTTGACGCCACAGGCGATTGTCGACGGCCTGACCCACCATTTGACCACCCAAGGTAAGGTCAGGGAGCCACTGGCGCCTGCTGCTGGCCGACTGCTGCTGGCTGGCATGGCGCCAGAGTTTCTAGTCGCAGAAATGCCCAGCACCCTTGTCTATGGTTCTCATGCATGGTGCAGCTTCAGCATGGCGGTGGCGCGTATCGAAAAGATGGCGCCGGGCGCGTCACAGGGCATGACCTTCCGGGAGGTGATGGCGTTTGGTGATACGCAGCCGATCTCGCTCAGCGAGCAGGACATGCAGGTTGGCGCGCAGCGCGATGCGATTGTGGACTGGGGCATCATCAACGGGTTTATCGCCAAGCGCGCTGACGGCGTCTATTCCAACGAAAGCATCGAGCTGGCGCGCAGGCGATTCAATCAGCAACGCACGGAACTGGCCTCGGCCAGTGACGCACAGCAGGCCGCTATCCCGTCACACAAGGCGCTGGCGCTGGCGCAATTGAGAAAAGTGCTGGGTAACGATATCGACTTTGAAAAGATGTCGGTCAGGTCAGATCAAGCGGGCAAGCCTTTTGACTTTTCGAAGGGGCCGCGTTACTCAATCGTGGAACTCTACATGTCGGGCCTCCTGAATGAGTCGAAATTCAAATGGGCGTGTGAGGACAGCAATGTCCCATTCCAGCGTGTACTACAAGCCGCCCAGTCACTGCCTGACCTCAAAGGGCTTTATCAAGCGCAAGCGGATGGCTACAGCGTAAGGCTCAAAAGCAGTGTGGCCCTGAATATCCGTAATCTGTTGGCTGACCTTCCACTTGAGGACCGCAAGAACTTCCAATCCGGCAACCCCGAAATATATGCCGTGCGCGGCGGCGACTCCGGCCTGGTGATTCGCACACGAAGAACCTCACCGCCAACAGATTACGAATTATTCCCGAGCCAGAAGCTGCTGCGTAAACACAGCGGTTTGCCCGATCCGTTGACAGTGGGCACCCACGGTTCCCTGGCGCTGGACTTTCCCGCCTATCAAAAGGGCGCTAAGCCCCAGGAAGGCAAGACGTCTAAAAATGTGATTATCGAAAGGATCCCCTTTTCCGGTGTAACGGGCAGCGGGTCGATATCCGCTGACGAACCCTCCAATAGCGACAGCATTCCGAGAAGTTTTTTCACCCAGAACACAAAAAATCTGGCAAATGCCGCAGCAGGTTATTTTGTCTCGGGTTTTGAGGCGCTCAAGGAAAAGTCCAAAGGCACGACTGCCCATGTCGACAAAGTACAGTCTGATACGGGCATCAAAGATACGCTGGTCAGGATGATCCCCTTTGTCGCCGCTGCGGAAGATGCAAAGGCGGGTCATTATGGCGCGGCGGCCGTCGACCTTGCGTTTGATGTGTTTGGGTTTCTCGCGCCCGAACTCAAGCTGGTCGAGGCGGGGGCCAGTGCCTTGAGCAAACTGGGAAGTCGAGAAGTCGAGTCGCTTGTCAGTTCACGTGTCGGCAATGCGCTGGAGGGGGAGGTTGCGTCATCGGTGAAGTTGGGTGATGGCGCAGGTGAATTGTCGTCAGCCGGCCATGGCCTCAACCGGCAACACATCCTCAGCCCCTCTGCGTTGAGTGACCTCGTGCGGCGCGGTGACGTGGCAGTGGGATCGGTGCGAGGTGAAGCGGGGTCGGTTGCCGTTCTCGCGCAATATGATGAGGCTGCGCAAAAATGGTATGCCCATGATGCGCGCACTGGTAAGCCGTATGGCCCGCCCTTGAGCGGTTTCACACCCGAGGCCTCCGCCCTTCCGGTCAGTACGCCCGGTGTGGCGCCAGCGGTTCCCAGCTTTCTGGAGCAGGGGCTGGAGCAGGATAACGTCATCCAGATGGGCGGAAAAATGGAAGATCTGCAATTGATCGGCACTGAAATCCATACATTCACCGACACCTATAAAGGGCACAAACGGCTCAATATCGTGGCGCACGGTACTAACCGTAATTGGCTGGACAAGCTGCTTCTCGAGGGTTCAGAGGTGATGGTGGATGGCAAGCCTTACGACGCAAAAAAACTGGTTGCTTTGTTGAAAAGCAAAGGTGTGGACCCCTCAAGCTTTGATAATGTCCGATTGCTGGTTTGTCACTTGGCAGAGGGCAGGGGGTTCTCTTTTGCCAGCCGGTTTCAAAAAATCATCAAGCGGCTAGTGAAGGCCTTTGAAGGCACAGTAACCTTACGCAATGGATCGGACGCCGTCACGCGATCCCGTCTCGAATTAACGAAGGACCTCTCGGCACAGTACCCGAACCTGCCGGGTGCGAGTGTGCAACAACTGGCGGATGCTCAGGTGAGGCGCGACTTCGTAACAAAACTGGCCACGGTGGTACAGAAGAAGCACGGCTCAAAGATTTGGGTCAACAGCTCCGGCGTGGGGGGGCGCCTAATGCTGAGTTGAAAATAATCAACTATAGAAAGGCTCACTTTGGTTATCCGAAGGCGAAAAATCCCGCCTCCTGACAGTCGCCTCAATTCGCCAGGCAGAGAGTGAGGCAGGCACTCTCTGCCTGGCGATTAATCTTTATAAGCCCCCAATCACCGGAGGGCGGGGGGTTATTGCGCGAGCCAACCCCCATCGATATTCCAGGCGGCCCCCCGAACCTGGCTGCCCGCCTCACTGCACAGGAACAACACCAGCTCACCGAGCTGCGGCGGCGTCACAAACTCCAGCGACGGTTGTTTTTCCGCGAGCAAATCATGTTGCGCCTGCTCTGGCTCCACACCGTTGGCGACGCGATCATCAATCTGCTTCTGCACCAGCGGCGTCAGCACCCAGCCTGGGCAGATGGCGTTGCAGGTGACATTGCTGGTGGCGGTTTCCAGGCCAACCACCTTGGTCAAACCGATTACCCCGTGTTTGGCCGCCACGTACGCGGCCTTGCCGACTGAACCGACCTGGCCGTGCACCGAGGCGATGTTGACGATACGCCCCCAGCCCTTGGCCTTCATCCCTGGCAGGCTCAAGCGTGTGCTGTGGAACACCGAGGACAGGTTGATCGCAATGATCGAGTCCCAGCGCTCCACCGGGAAGTCTTCCACCGCCGCCACATGCTGGATGCCGGCGTTGTTCACCAGGATATCCACGCCGCCGAATTCGCGCTCGGCGTAGGCAAGCATGTCGGCGATCTGCGCCGGGTCGCTGACGTCCGCCGGGTGGTGGCCGACCTTGCCGCCGAACGCCTGCACTTGGGCGATCACTGCGCTGGCGTCGCCGAAGCCATTGAGGATCAGGTTGGCGCCGGCCTTGGCCAGGCTCAGCGCAATCCCTAAACCGATACCGCTGGTGGAGCCGGTGACCAGGGCGGTCTTGCCGTTCAATGTCGTCATGAAAACCTCACACAATGCCGGTGGCGTAGAAAGTACCGATCACCACGAACACCGCGAGGGTCTTGATGATCGTGATGCCAAAAATGTCCTTGTAGGCTTCGCGGTGGGTCAGCCCGGTGACCGCCAGCAGCGTAATCACCGCGCCGTTGTGGGGCAGGGTGTCCATGCCGCCGCTGGCCATGGCCGCAACGCGGTGCAGCACCTCAAGGGGGATATTGGCCGCATGGGCCGCTGAAATAAAGCTCTCGGACATGGCCGCCAGCGCGATGCTCATGCCGCCGGACGCCGAACCGGTGATACCGGCCAGCAGGGTCACGGTAATCGCTTCGTTGACCAACGGGTTGGGAATGCCCTTGAGCCAGTCCGCCAGTACCAGAAAGCCCGGCAGCGAGGCGATCACCGCACCAAAGCCGTATTCCGACGCGGTGTTCATCGCCGCCAACAGTGCACCGCTGACCGCACTTTTACTGCCCTCGGCCAGCTTGCTTTTGATCGCCGACCAACCGAACGCCAGCACCATGAGGATGCCTACGAGCAACGCGGCCTGCACCGCCCAGATTGCCGTGAGCTTGGCAATCTCGGTGGTCACCGGCGTACTCATGCCCGGCAGGCTGAGGCTGTGGGTCTTGCCGTACCACTGCGGGATCCAGTGGGTGAACAGCAGGTTCATCACGCCCACCAGGATCAATGGCGAGAGGGCAATCCACGGATTGGGCAGCGTCAGGTTTTCAGCGGTTTCCGGCTCGTTGCGCAGCTCGGTGCCATAGCCCTCGCCGGCGCGCTGGGCTTTGTTGCGTTGACGCGCGAGGTACAGCATGCCGGTGCAGAACACGAAGATTGTGCCGATCACCCCCAGCCATGGCGCGGCCCAGGCGGTGGTGTTGAAAAACGTGCTGGGGATGATGTTCTGGATCTGCGGCGTGCCGGGCAGGGCGTCCATGGTGAACGAAAAGGCGCCGAGGGCGATGGTGGCCGGGATCAAGCGCTTGGGAATGTTGCTCTGGCGGAACATCTCGGCGGCGAACGGGTACACCGCAAACACCACCACAAACAGCGACACGCCGCCGTAGGTGAGCAGGGCGCAGACCAGCACAATCACCAGCATCGCCTGGCGTGTGCCGAGCAAGCGGATTGCAGCGGCGACAATCGAGCGCGAAAAGCCCGACAGCTCGATCAGCTTGCCGAACACCGCACCGAGCAGGAACACCGGGAAATACAGTTTGATAAAGCCGACCATTTTCTCCATGAACACCCCGGTAAAGGCAGGGGCAACGGCAGACGGGTCAGTGAGCAGCACGGCGCCTAGGGCGGCGATGGGGGCAAACAGGATAACGCTATAGCCACGGTAAGCAGCCAGCATCAGCAGCGCCAAGGCTGCCAGGGCAATGATCACACTCATGGTGTGTCTCCATCGGATTGTTATTTTTGTGGGGTGTTGCTGTAGGAGGGGGCTATAGCGAGATGCGTGCCATGTTTGTAAATTACTGAAATTTAAAGCTATTTATAGATTTTAATTTTCACATATCAAATCCCGTCTCGTTATAGAGACAAACAAATAACAACTGTGGGAGGGGGCTTGCCCCCGATAGCGGTCTATCAGCCAGCACACAAGGTGACTGACCTACTGCTATCGGGAGCAAGCCCCCTCCCACATGAAATATCTCTGTTTGAAGAATCATGTCTCTGAAGTGAGATCAGGCAATGCCAAGGGCAACCATTTTCTTGTACAAGGTCGATCTACCCAATCCCAAGCTCTGCGCGGCCTCCACCACATTCCCCTCACAACCCTTGAGCGCCGCCGCGATCACCTGTCGATCAAAACGCTCCCGCGCCGCCGCAAACGTCTCACCCTCGACTGCCTCCGCCGGGCCCCGCGCCACCGGGCTGAATGTGCCGATAGCTGCGCGAATCTGCGTGGCATTCAGCACCAGGTCATCACTCAGCAAGGCCGCGCGCTCCAGCACATTGCGCAGCTCGCGGATGTTCCCCGGCCACGCGTGCTGTGCCAACAGGCTCAGGGCGTCGTGGTCGAGTTCGTGCTGGCTGTGCAGCTCTTCCAGAATCGCCTCGCTCAGCGCGGGGATGTCCTCCAGCCGTTCACGCAGCGGCGGCACCTGGATCGGCAGCACATTCAGCCGGTAATACAAGTCTGCACGAAACTCGCCGCGCTTGATCGCGGCTTCCAGGTCCAGGGAGGTGGCGGCGATCACCCGCACGTCGCTGTGCAGCATCTCGTTGGAGCCTACCGGTTCGAATTCCTTTTCCTGCAACACCCGCAGTAATTTGCTTTGCAGCGGCAGGGGCATGTCGCCGATTTCATCGAGGAACAGCGTGCCGCCCTGGGCAATCTGGAACTTGCCGGGGCGGCCCTTGCGGTCGGCGCCGGTAAACGCCCCCGGCGCGGTGCCGAAAAACTCGGCTTCCAGCAAGTCATGGGGGATCGCTGCGCTGTTGATACTGACAAAGGCCTTGTGCGCACGCGCCGATGCGCCGTGGATGGCCTGGGCCAGCAGCTCCTTGCCGGTGCCGGTTTCGCCCAGCAGCAGCACCGGCGATTCGGCACTCGCACTGCGCCGTGCACGGCGTTTGACTTCGAGGCTGGCGGCGCTGGTGCCGATAAAGTGCGCGAAGTTGTACTTGCTCTGGCGTTTACGCAGCAGCGAACGGGTGGAGGCCAACTCCTGCTGCATGCTCAAGTAACGCTCGATCAGCGGCGACAGGTTGCGCAACTCATCAAACAGCGCAAAGCCAATCGCGCCGATCACCGCGCCGGCGTCGTTGTGGATCGGCAGGCGCATCACCACCAACGGGCCTTTGGGCGTGTCCTGGATATCCAGCAAAATCGGCTGATCGGTGCGCACAACCTGGCGCAACAAGCTGTTGACGATTACCTGCTCACAGGGCTGGCCGATGGCTTCATCGGCGCTGCCGAGGCCGAAGCGCTTGGCGTAGCGCTCGTTCATCCAGACAATGTTCGCGTCACGGTCGACGATCACCGTGCCTTCGCTGGACTGCTCGATAATCTCGAACAACGACTGAATTGCCAGGCCGCGAACCTGCTGGTAATCCGTGAGGTTATCGGTGATTTTCATCGTTATGTCGCCAACCTACAGTGGGGGTGGGTGCGCGATCCTGTGGGAGCTAGCTTGCTCGCGAAAGCGGTGTATGAGTTCCGGATACACTGGCTGACACGCCGTCTTCGCGAGCAAGCCCGCTCCCACAGGGGGCTGCTTTTGCTTTTACAAGGGGATGTTCGCCGCCGCCAGCAGCTCTTTGGTGTACGGATGCTGCGGCGATTCGAATACATCATGGCTCGCGCCGCGCTCCACCACCTTGCCGTCCTTGACCACGATCATGTCATGGGCCATGGCGCGCACCACCGCCAGGTCGTGGCTGATAAACAGGTAGGTCAGGCCATATTTTTCCTGCAGTTCGCGCAGCAGCGCCACTACCTGCTTCTGCACCGTGCGGTCGAGGGCGGAAGTGGGTTCATCGAGTAGCATCAACGCAGGTTTAAGCACCAGCGCGCGGGCGATGGCGATGCGCTGGCGCTGGCCGCCGGAAAACTCATGGGGGTAACGGTGGCGGCTGGCAGGGTCGAGGCCGACATCCCTGAGCACCTGAATCACTTGCGCGTCACGCTCGGCCAAGCTGCACGGCGCATGCACTTCCAGGCCTTCGCTGATGATCTGTTGCACCGACATGCGCGGGCTGAGGCTGCCGTAGGGGTCCTGGAACACCACCTGCATCTGCTTGCGCCACGGGCGCATCTGCTGGTTGTTCAGCGGGTCGAGGGCTTCACCCTGGAAGCGGATGCTGCCGGTGGAATCCAGCAGGCGCAGGATCGCCTGGCCCAGGGTGGATTTGCCCGAGCCGGACTCGCCGACAATCCCCAGGGTCTTGCCGCGCTGCACGCTGAGGCTGATGCCGTCGACGGCGCGCAGGTAGTGCTTGCGCCGAAACAGCCCGCCGCCGAGTGGGAACTGCACGCGCAGGTCGGCGACGTCCAACACCGTCTCGCGCGGGTCACTGCACAGCACATCGCCGGAAGGTTCGGCGTCGAGCAACAGGCGGCTGTACGGGTGCTGCGGTGCAGTGAACAGGGTCTGGCAGTCGGCCTGCTCGACGATCTCCCCGGCGCGCATCACACACACGCGCTGGGCAATGCTGCGCACCAGGTTGAGGTCATGGCTGATCAGCAGCAGCGACATACCCAGGCGTTGTTGCAGGGATTTGAGCAGCAACAGGATCTTGCGCTGCACAGTCACGTCCAGCGCCGTGGTTGGCTCGTCGGCGATCAACAGCTCCGGCTCGCAGGCCAGGGCCATGGCGATCATCACCCGTTGGCGCTGGCCGCCGGACAACTGGTGGGGGTAAGCCTTGAGCCGTTCCTGGGGTTTCTGGATGCCCACCAGGTCGAGCAGTTCGAGGATGCGCGCCTGTGCTGCTTTGCCGCCCAGGCCCTTGTGCAGCAGCAGGGTTTCGCCGATCTGCTTTTCGATGCTGTGCAGCGGATTGAGGGAGGTCATCGGCTCCTGGAAGATCATCGCAATGCGGTTGCCGCGCAGCTTCTGCAGGGTGGCCGCCGAAGCGCCGATCAGTTCCTGGCCGCGATACCGGATGGAGCCGGTGGTGACGGTGCCGGCCTCCGGCAGCAGTTGCAGAATCGAATGCGCCGTCACCGACTTGCCCGAGCCCGATTCGCCTACCAGTGCCAGGCACTCGCCGGGGCGTACGTCCAGGCTCAGCGTGTTGACCACGGTCTGGCCGCTGAAGGCGACGCTGAGGTCGCGGATCTCGATCAGGTTCATACGCAATTACTCATGAGCGTGGGTCGAAGGCGTCACGCAACGCCTCGCCGATAAAGACCAGCAGCGACAGGATCAGCGCCAAGGTGAAAAACGCCGTCAGGCCCAGCCACGGCGCTTGCAGGTTCTGCTTGCCTTGGGCAATCAACTCGCCCAGTGACGCACTACCCGCCGGCATGCCGAAGCCGAGAAAATCCAGGGCGCTCAAGGTTGAAATCGCCCCGGTCAGAATGAACGGCAGGTAACTCAGCGTGGCGGTCATGGCATTGGGCAGGATATGCCGGCGAATGATTTTGGCGTCGCCCAAACCCAAGGCCCGCGCAGCCTTGACGTATTCGAGGTTGCGCCCGCGCAGGAACTCGGCGCGCACCACGTCCACCAGGGCCAGCCAGGAAAACAGCGCCATGATCCCCAGCAGCCACCAGAAATTCGGCTCGACAAAACCCGACAGGATAATCAGCAGGTACAGCACGGGCAGCCCCGACCACACCTCCAGCACGCGCTGGCCAATCAGGTCGACCCAGCCGCCGTAGTAGCCCTGCAACGCGCCGGCGGCGATGCCGATGGCGGCGCTGATGGCCGTGAGCGCCAAGGCAAACAATATCGATACGCGCGCGCCGAAGATCACCCGCGCCAGCACATCCCGCGATTGGTCGTCGGTGCCCAGCCAGTTCACCGCCGAGGGCGGGCTGGGGGCAGGGCGGCTCAACTCGTAATTGGGCGTGTCATCGCTGAACGGGATCGGTGGGAACAGCATCCAGCCGCCGTCCTGCTTGATCAGCTTTTGCACGTAGTCGCTGCGGTAGTCGGCCTGGAACGGCAACTGCCCGCCAAACTGCTGCTCGGTGTAGCGTTTGAATACCGGGAAATACAGCTCGTTTTTGAAGCTGAGCACCAGGGGTTTGTCGTTGGCGATCAGTTCGCCGCCAAGGGTCAGGATAAACAGGCCGATAAACAGCCACAGCGACCACCAGCCGCGACGGTTTTTCTTGAAACGCTCGAAGCGTCGACGGGCTACGGGAGACAGATTCAGCATCAGGCGTTCCTCGCGGCGAAGTCGATACGCGGGTCCACCAGGGTGTAGCAGAGGTCGCCGATGAGTTTTATCAGCAAGCCAAACAAGGTGAAGATAAACAGCGAGCCGAACACCACCGGATAGTCACGGGACACAGCGGCTTCGTAGCTCATGCGGCCCAAACCATCGAGGGAGAAGATCACCTCGATCAGCAGCGAGCCGGCAAAGAACACGCTGATAAACGCCTGGGGAATCCCCGAGATCGCCAGCAACATGGCGTTGCGGAACACATGGCCGTACAGCACGCGCCGTTCACTCAAACCCTTGGCGCGCGCGGTGACGACGTACTGACGCGTTATTTCATTGAGGAACGAGTTCTTGGTGAGGATGGTCAGCGTGGCGAACCCGCCGATCACCAGCGAGGTCACCGGCAGCACCAGGTGCCAGAAATAGTCGGCAATCTTGCCCACCGTGCTCAGTTCCTCAAAGTTCTCCGAGACCAGCCCGCGTACCGGGAACCAGTTCAGCGAGGTGCCACCGGCAAAGACCACGATCAGGAACATCGCGAACAGGAACGCCGGCATGGCGTAGCCGATCACGATGGCGGTGCTGCTCCATACGTCAAAGCTGCTGCCGTGGCGCACTGCCTTGCGAATTCCCAGGGGGATCGAGACCAGGTAGGTGATCAGCGTCGCCCATAGGCCCAGAGAGATGGTCACCGGCATCTTTTCCAGGATCAGGTCGATCACCGTTTTGCCGCGAAAGAAGCTGTTACCGAAATCCAATTGGGCGTAGCTCTTGAGCATCAACCACAGGCGCTCCGGGGCGGGCTTGTCGAAGCCGTATTGTTTCTCGATGTCCTTGATCAGTTTCGGGTCCAGACCACGGCTGGCGCGCGAGCCGCTGCTGAGCCCTTCGCCGGAGCCGCCACCGACGCCACCACCACCGATGCCTTGCAGGTGGGCAATGGCCTGTTCCACCGGCCCGCCGGGCGCGGCTTGGACGATGACGAAATTCACCAACAGGATGATCACCAGCGTCGGAATGATCAGCAGCAGGCGCCGCACGATGTAGGCAAACATCAGTGGGCCCCCGCGCGTTTTTTCAGTTCTGCAGTCATTTGCTCATTCGTCAGCGGCGTGGGGCTGATTTCCCACCAGGTTTCCAGGGCTTCGTCGTTCTTGGCCTCGATGGCCGGGCGACCGAAGCGGTTCCACCACGCGGCGGAAGTGCCGGGCGGGTAGTAATTGGGAATCCACAGGTAATTCCATTGCAGCACGCGATCCAGGGCGTGGGCGTAGGTGAGCATCTGTGCCTGGGTGTCGGCCTTGACCAGGCCTTTGATCAGGCTGTCGACGGCGGGGTCCTTGAGCACCATGTAATTGTTGGCCCCCGGATCGAACGCGGCGGACGAACCGAAATAGTTGTAAAGCTCCATGCCCGGCGACGTGGTGACCGGGAAGCCGGTGACGATCATGTCGTAGTCGCGTGCCATCAGCCGGTTCACGTACTGGGAGGAGTCAATGCGGCGGATATTCAGGGTAATGCCGATCTGCGCCAGGTTGCGCTTGTACGGCAGCAACAGGCGTTCCAGGCCGCTCTGGGCATTCAGGAAGGTGAACTCCAGCGGCTCACCCTCGGCATTCACCAACTTGTCACCGTCCGGCTTCCAACCCGCTGCTTCCAGCAGGGCCAGGGCTTGCAGTTGCTTGTCGCGGATCATGCCGCTGCCATCGGTGACCGGCGCCTTGAACACCTGAGTGAACACCTCATCGGGTACCTGGCCGCGCAAGGGCTCCAGAATGGCCAGCTCTTCCTTGCTCGGTAACTGCGTGGCGGCCAGCGGGCTATTGGAGAAGAAGCTCTGCTGGCGGATGTACATAGTGCGCATCATCTGCCGGTTGGCCCATTCAAAATCCCACAGCATCGCCAGGGCCTGGCGCACGCGGCGGTCCTTGAACATCGGCTTTTGCACGTTGAACACATAACCCTGGGCAGGCTGCGGCATTTCCTTGGCCAAATGCGCGCGTTGCAGGCGGCCATCATCCAGGGCCGGGCCGTTGTAGCCGATCGAATAACCGGTGGCGGAAAACTCACGGTTGAAGTCGTAGGCGCCGCCACGCAGCACCTGGCGGGCCACTTCGGTGTCGCCGAAGTACTCTAGGCTCAGGTGATCGAAGTTGTACAGGCCTCGGCTGACGGGCAGGTCCTTGCCCCACCAGTTCGGGTCGCGGGTAAAGGTGATGGTGCTGCCGGAATCGATCTTGCTGACCTTGTACGGGCCGCTGCCCAATGGCGCTTCATAACCGCCGCCGTTGGCGAAGTCGCGGGTTTTCCACCAGTGCTCGGGGAACACCGGCAGGGTGGCGATATCCAGGGGCAGGGTGCGGTTTTCATTGCTGGAGAAATCGAAGCGTACTTGGCGCTCGCCTTCGACTTCGACGTGTTTGACGTCAGCGAACAGGGTGCGAAAACGCAGGCTGCCCTGGGTCATCAGCAGGTCGAAACTGTAGCGCACGTCTTCGGCGGTGATCGGTTTGCCATCGGCGAAACGTGCCTTGGGGTTGAGAAAGAAGCGCAGGGACAGGCCGTCGTCGGCGCGTTCCATCTTCTCGGCGACCAGGCCATAGACCGTGTACGGCTCGTCCAGGGAACGCTGGGCCAGGGGCGCATACAGCCAGCCGTCGACCTGGGACACGCCGATGCCTTTATCGATATACGGCAACACATGGTCGAAGCGCCCGATCTCCAGCGCCGAGCGCCGCAGGCTACCGCCCTTGGGGGCGTTGGGGTTGGCGTAGTCGAAATGGCTGAAGCCGGCGGGGTACTTGGCCGGCTCGCCGTATACCGTCAGGGACGCTTGGGGCGCCGCGATCACGGCAGTGCTGGCAAACAGCAGCGCCAGGGCAGCACTGAACAGTGTGGTGGAGAAAGCCAATCGCATTATCAGCCTTGAATGCCGGGTAAAGAAGAATAGGGATTTGTACGCTAACGGCATCAGCGTCGCCAGTCATCACATGCACAACGGCCCACCAATAGGCGGGCCGTTGTTTATTGCATCAGCACAGGCTGGATCAGTCCTGGCGGCTGGTCACTTCCAGCAGGTGATAACCGAACTGGGTTTTCACCGGGCCTTGCACGGTATTGACCGGGGCGCTGAACACGACAGTGTCGAATTCCTTGACCATCTGGCCTGGGCCGAACGAACCCAGGTTGCCGCCGTCGCGGCTGGATGGGCAGCTGGAGTTGGCTTTGGCGATTTCTGCGAAATCAGCGCCGCCTTCGATTTGGGCCTTGAGTTCGTTGCACTTGTCTTCAGTGGAAACGAGGATGTGACGGGCGGTAGCTTTGGCCATGGGGAGTAACTCCTTGAGTAAAAAGGGTGAGCGTACCGGATTCAGGCGGTTATTTCCTGGCAAAGTTCCCGGTATTTGATCGGTTGAGTTCAGGGCAGTCGGCGCCTCACGACAACACGATATAGTCGTTTCGCTGCGTGATTGCCCGGTGCGGCGCCTGCACAAGGTGCACATAGCGGCCGTCCACAAGGTCGATGGGCAGGCAGTCATCGATATCCAGCACCGCGTCGGTGTGGGCCTGGGACCAGTGCCCGAGCATCTGTTGCTTGCCCTTGGTCATCGCTTCACGTTTATCGCGGGCGACGACCAGCAGGTAATGATGCGCCTCACCAAAACTATTGGCTTCATAACCCCCCAGGTTGATGAAGTACAAGCGCGGCTCGCCAGCCTGGGGTGCCAGGTGGCTGAGTTCGACTTTCCAACCGTCAACACCATCCACCGCCATCCACGCATCGATATGCACGCCCTTGGGGCTGCCGAACCACCCCTCGCGCAATTGCGCATAGGTGCCTTGCAGGGTGTCCGCCGCCGCGAACACCACATCGTGAACTTCTATTTTCGCCCTGGGGTGCTTGCCCCCGAGCATCACCACAAACAGCATTGCAGTTCCTTCCTGGCGACTTGGCAGAGGGCAACCATACTTCGATTGAACCCTTTTGTCCGGTCAATGCCACACTGTTAATCGGCGAATTCACCAGGAGGTTGTCATGCGAACTATTGATCTGGCCGGTGTGCCCGTCCCCGTCATCGGCCAGGGAACCTGGCGCATGGGCGAAAACCCGGACCAGCACCGCGCTGAAGTGGCGGCGTTGCAACTGGGGATCGACGAGGGCATGACCCTCATCGATACCGCTGAAATGTACGGCGAGGGCGGTGCCGAGTCGGTCGTCGGCGAAGCCATTCGCGGCAGGCGTGACCAGGTGTTCCTGGTGAGCAAGGTCTACCCGCATAACGCCAGCCACAAGGGCGTGCCCCGTGCCTGTGAAGCAAGCTTGCAGCGCCTGGGCACGGACTACATCGATCTGTACCTGTTGCACTGGCGTGGCCAGTACCCCCTGGCGGAAACCGTGGAAGCCTTCGAGCGCCTGCGCGAGGCCGGCAAGATCGGCCGCTGGGGTGTTTCCAATTTTGACGTGGCCGACCTGCAGGAACTCGCATCCCCGGCTTGTGCGACCAACCAAGTGCTCTACAACATTGAAGAGCGCGGTATCGAATTTGACCTGCTGCCCTGGTGGCAGCAGCACCATTTGCCGCTGATGGCGTACTGCCCGATTGCTCAGGGCGGGGAGTTGCTCTCCAGCCCCACCCTCAAGCAGATCGCCCGTCGCCACGAAGTCACCCCGGCCCAGGTTTCCCTGGCCTGGGTGTTGCGCCAGGACGGTGTGATCGCCATTCCCAAGGCGGTCAATCCCGAGCATGTACGGCTCAATGCCGCTGCCGCCAAACTGGTGCTGGATGAACACGACCTGGACGCCATCGACCGCGTGTTCGGTGCGCCCAAGCGCAAGCACCCGCTGGCGATGGTGTAGTCGACAGGCCTGAACGGCGACCCTCCCTGGTCGCCGTTTACGCATCGGGCTGCTTCAGCCTGCTACCGGGCTGCGCCAGTCGTCCGACCCGGAAGTGCCAGACACTTCGTGGGTCCACACGATCTTGCGATAGGTGAAATGCACATCCTCCAGGTGGGTGAAGTGCGCATTGCTCGGGTCCTGGCAGTTAGGCATGCGCGACTGGATGTCCACGATGGTCGCGCCTTCCAGTTCAATCGTGAAGTAATGCTCCTGGGTGCCGGCCGATGAAGTACGCAGCCATTCCAGGCGGCACTTGACCTCTTCGCCGCTGGTCAGTGCCGCGAACAACAGGGGCGAGGATTTATCGAAGACCTTGCTGATCATCAAGGGCTTGTGAACCCTTTGACCCGTTGGCTGACCGGACTGCGGGTCGCGCGGGATGATCACCTGATGCGAAAAGGCCTGTACCAGAATCTGGTCTTCATGCCCCTCCTGGTAAATGTTACCTACCGAGTCCTGGGTAAATGTGCCTGCCGTAATCAAACCTTGTTTGACACCGGTAATGGAGAGATAGGCGGGTGTTGGCATGACGGGTTTCCTTGCCTGAATGATGAGGTAGTTCCAATCGGTAAGTGTGCCGACTGGGCAAGTACCTATAACAAGAAGCGTGCCTGAAAGTGTGATTGCCAATAAAAACAATGGTCTGACGCTGTTGTCGGTTGAGTTTTCAATCCAGGATCAGGGTTTGTTTGAATTTAAATGGGAACTGGTTGCGCATATGTGCGCACTTAGTTGCTCATGGGGCCAACGCCCTGTTGGCACTAGGGGTTGCGAGGCAATTCAGTTTGTCGTGAGTATTTGGCTGCGCAAAATACTGCGCAGGCCTTGATTTTAGGAGCTTGTAGGATAATTCCTAAGTATTCGCTCCTTGCTTGCTGAATGCCTTATAGGCCGCTAAGGTTTGCGAACTTCGTAGCAGGTCGAGCGAAGTTTATATGTCATTCTGATGCGTAACTTGGCAGTGCGTTAGTTGGCTTTTTGTCTTGGATAGTTGCACGCGGTGTCAAATGTCTTATTCAGACAAGCTCTATGATCACTACCTTGAACTTGCACGGTTACCGTGTTCGGCATCCAGTTTTGTCGGCAGCGATATACGCTTTTCAGCCGATTATGAGCGACTGGAAACCGAACTCGGGAAGGCGCAATCAATGCATGGTACCGGTCAGCCCGATTGGCATACGGTCCTGGAGGTCAGTGAGTGCATATTGCGGCAACAGTCCAAGGACCTGCGGGTGGCCGTCTGGCTGACCTGGGCATTGCACCAGCGTGAATCCTTCCCCGGGCTGCTGGCTGGCCTCGGGTTGCTGCGCTATCTCTGTGAGCAGCATTGGCCCGCGGCCTACCCTGAAAAGCCGCGTACCCGTGGCGCAGCATTCAGTTGGCTGGTATCGCGTCTGGAACCGCTGTTTACACAGAGTCTGTCGTTGCATAGCCAACAGCCGCTGTTTCAATCGGTGCTTGAGCACCTGGAGCGCCTCGATGAATTGTGGGGCGAGCAGTTGCCAAATGATGCACCGCTATTGTTGCCGGTTCGCAGGCAATTGGCTCAACGCCTGGAACGGGCTGGTCAAGCTGATATTCCTGCTTCGGGTGTGAGCGGCGTCATTGCTCAGGTCAAGCAGGTCACCGCGCAGTTGCTCAGGCCAGAGGCGGTGGTGGACAACGAAAAAGACGCCCACAGGCTGTTACGGAGCTTGCAGGAGCAGGCCCGTCCGTTGTGCGCCTGGTGGCTGCGCCAGAACGCCGCCGACCTGCGCGCATTGCGCCTGAACCGGACGTTGGCGTGGCTGACGTTGGTCAGTTACCCGGAAGCCGACAACCAGCGCATCACCCCCTTGCGCGGGCCGGCACCTGACAAGCTTACGCGTTACCTGGAACGTTTTGCCCAAGGCCATTACGCCGACTTGTTGGTTGAGCTCGAAGCCAGTCTCGCCGGGGCGCTGTTCTGGTTCGATGGGCTGCACAAGGTCTGGCAATGCCTTGAGGCCCTGCAGGCCGACCTGGCCATGACTGAACTGGAAGTGAGTTTTGCGCTGTTGCTGCAACGCTTGCCTGACCTGCCGGATTTTTGTTTCCACGACGGTACGCCCTTTGCCAGCGCCGACACGCGTGACTGGATCGCGCTACAGGTGGCCCGTCACCTGCAGCGGCCGGAATCGCTGGCAATGGTGGCTGATGTTGACGCGGCGCCGTGGGAGATCGCCTTGCAAGAGGCCGCGCCGCGGTTGCGAAAGGACGGACTCAAGGCGGCCATGCCTGCATTCACGCACGGTATGCACACCGCCCGTAGTGATCGTGCGCGTTTTTTCTGGCGTTTAGCACAGGCGCGTTTATGTGTGCAGGCGGGCAAGCCTGAGTTGGCGAAGATCCAGCTCGAACACCTTGACCACGAGCTACAACGTTCAGGCCTGGAGCGCTGGGAACCGGAGTTGGCCCTTCAAGTGGCCCAGCTCCTGCACCGCTGCTGTGACCTGTTGCCGCAAAACCACGCCGTGCGCGAGCGCAAGGAAGAAACCCATCGCAGGCTGTGCCTCTTCGATCTTGAAGCGGTACTTGAATAGGCTTTCGAGCCACTTGAAAAAGGAGAAGAACCATGGCCAAAGACGGTTCGGTAGCACCCAAAGAACGCATCAATATCACCTTCAAACCCGCTACCGGTGGGGCGCAGGAAGAAGTCGAGCTGCCGTTGAAACTCTTGGTGCTGGGCGATTTCACCCAGCGTGAGGATATGCGCAAGTTAGAGGATCGCAAGCCCATCGCGCTCGACAAGAACACCCTGGATGACGTGTTGGCCAAGCAGGCGCTGAGCCTGACGTTGAGCGTACCCAACCGTCTCCAGGATGACGCCGACGTTGAAGAGCTGGCCATTCAGGTTCGGATCAACTCCATGAAGGACTTCAACCCCGCCAGTCTGGTCGAGCAGATTCCCGAGCTGCACAAGCTGATGGCGCTGCGTGAGGCGCTCATGGCACTCAAAGGGCCGCTGGGTAATACACCAAGCTTTCGCAAGGCCATCGAGCAGGCCCTCGCCGATGACGAGTCCCGCGCTCGGGTTTTGGCCGAGCTGGGGCTTAACAGCCACACCGCCTGACATTCTCAGTAGAAGGACACTGACACCATGAGTACCCAACAGAACCCGATGCCTGCACGCACGGCTGACGAACCCAGCATTCTGGATAACATCATTGCCCAGACGTTACTGAGTGCGGATGACGAAGCCTATGGCATTGCCAAGCGTGGCGTGTCGGCGTTTATCGAAGAGCTGATCAAGCCGCACAACAGTGGCGAGCCGGTCAAGAAACGCCTGGTTGATCGCATGATTGCGGAGATCGACGCGAAGCTCAGCCGGCAAATGGACGAGATTTTGCACCATCCGGACTTCCAGGCCCTGGAAGCTTCCTGGAAGGGCTTGCAGTTGCTGGTGGATCGCACCAATTTCCGCGAAAACATCAAGATCGAGCTGCTGAATGTCTCCCGGCAAGACCTGCTGGATGACTTCGAAGACTCCCCGGAAGTGACCCAGTCCGGCCTGTACAAACATATCTACAGCGCTGAATACGGTCAGTTTGGTGGCCAGCCGGTGGGCGCGATCATCGCGAACTACTTTCTTTCCCCAAGCGCGCCCGATGTGAAGCTGATGCAATACGCGTCCAGTGTGGCCTGTATGGCACACGCGCCTTTTATCGCGGCGGCCGGGCCTGGGTTTTTCGGCTTGGAGAGTTTCACCGGTCTGCCTGACCTCAAGGACCTCAAGGATCATTTCGAAGGCCCGCAGTTTGCCAAATGGCAAAGTTTTCGCCAGAGCGAAGACGCACGCTATATCGGGCTGACCGTGCCGCGATTCCTGTTGCGCACGCCCTACGACCCCCTTGAGTGCCCGGTCAAGACCTTTGCCTACCAGGAAAACGTGGTCAACAGCCACGAGCACTACCTGTGGGGCAACACCGCCTATGCCTTTGCCACACGCCTGACCGACAGCTTCGCGCGGTTCCGTTGGTGCCCGAATATCATCGGCCCGCAAAGCGGCGGGGCGGTAGAAGACTTGCCACTGCATCACTTTCACAGCATGGGCGAAATCGAAACCAAGATTCCCACTGAAGTACTGGTTTCCGATCGACGTGAATATGAACTGGCACAAGAGGGTTTCATTGCCTTGACCATGCGCAAGGGCAGTGACAATGCCGCGTTTTTTTCCGCCAGTTCGGTGCAGAAACCCAAACAGTTCGGTATCAGCGCCGAGGGCAAGGAAGCCGAGCTGAATTATCGCCTGGGCACGCAGCTGCCCTACATGATGGTGGTCAACCGCCTGGCCCATTACCTCAAGGTATTGCAGCGCGAGCAACTGGGGTCATGGAAGGAGCGCACGGACCTGGAGTTGGAACTCAACAAATGGATTCGCCAGTATGTCGCCGACCAGGAAAACCCTAGCGCCGAAGTGCGCGGGCGGCGCCCGTTGCGCGCCGCACGCATCGTGGTCAGTGATGTCGAGGGCGAGCCTGGCTGGTATCGCGTCAACTTGAGCGTGCGCCCGCACTTCAAGTACATGGGTGCGGACTTCACGCTGTCCCTCGTTGGCAAGCTCGACAAAGAATGAGCAAAGGCCAGGGCATGACCCACAACCCAAGCCTGTTCGAGCGCCTTGATCGCCCGGCTGCTGCCCCTGTGAGTGGCGTAACGTCTGTTGCGGCCCACCTGGGGAAGATGCTCAGCATTCGTGCGGGCAGCGTTCAGACATTGCCGGACTATGGCTTGCCCGACCTCAACGATATGAACCGTAGCCTGCATGAATCACTGAGCCAGGCGCGGCTACTGATCGAACGGTTTATCCGCGCGTATGAGCCTCGCTTGAGGGGTGTGCGGGTAACGGCGTTACCCCAGCAGCATGATCCACTGGTCCAGGCGTTTGCCATCGAGGCGACGATGATGGTGGCGGGCGTGAAGCAGTCGGTGGTGTTCACCGCGCGACTGTGCGGTGCCGGGCCGGTCGAGGTCTTGCCGAATGTCCTTTAACCGTTATTACCAGAGCGAGCTTGGTGCGTTGCGCCAGCTGGGGCGGCGGTTCTCCGAGCGCAACCCGGCACTTGCGCCGTTCCTTGCGGAGCCTGGGCAGGACCCGGATGTAGAGCGCTTGCTGGAGGGCTTTGCTTTTCTTACCGGGCGCTTGCGCCAGAAGCTGGATGACGAGCTGCCAGAACCGTGGCAATCGAACCCGTACCGCGCGTGAGCTGGGCGTCGCTCGCCGCACCCTGCTTTACCGTCTTTCGCACTTGAAGATCCCCGTGGGCGATGTCCGCGAGGGGGGCTGAATGCTGCGCATGTGGACCCCTTATTTTTCTGGAGATACCTGATGTTGATTCGTCCGTGGCACGCCGTGGTGCTGATGTTGTGTTTGCTGGGTGGCTGTAACGCCAATTATGTCTTTGATGATGCTGAATACCGACCGCTGGGCGACCCCCAGGCATCCCGTCGCGGCCATTGAACAGGGGAGCCCTGTGATGAAATTAATGTTTGAGGTGTGTGACACCGCGGGCGCTGAACCGCCCGCCCGCAAGGTATTTGAGGGGGTAGGCGGCGTGATCGGTCGCGGGATGGGCTGTGACTGGATCATCCCTGATCCCCGGCGCTTAATCTCCAGCCACCATGGTTTCGTCAGTTTCCGCGACCGCCGTTACTTTCTGACCGATATCAGCAGCAACGGCATCACTGTCTCGGGCAGCGGTGAACGCCTGCGCAAAGGGCAAGCACGACTGATCAGCGAAGGCGAGGTGTACCAGTTGGGATCGCTGGATATTCGTGCCCGGCTGCTGCTGGATGAGCACGACCGATTCGCCCCCAGTGACACGATTCCCGATGATGCATTCCTTGGGCTCGACCCTGTTCAGGCACTGGATCGCGAACAACGCAACCATGCGTCATCGGCGACGCTGGAGGCGTTGAACACGTCAACGCAATCGGCCGACCCCTCCCTGTGCCGGGCGTACGCTGCAAGGCAAGCGGCGTGCGCGCAACGAGGACGCGTTTCTCGACTGCCCGCAGCGCGGCTGTTGGGCGGTCGCCGATGGGATGGGCGGGCACCGGGCCGGGGATATTGCCAGCCAGTCGGTGGTCGGTCGCCTTGCGGCATTGCCGGGCACCGGTAGTTTTGACCAACGCATCGAGGCCGTTCGCGGATGTCTGCGTGGGCTGGACAATCAACTGGGGCTGATACCGCACGCCGAGGGCCCGGCAGGGATCATGGGCAGTACCGTGGTTGCGTTATTGCTGGAGGAGCGCCGTGCAGCCTGCATTTGGGCGGGGGACAGCCGCTGCTACTTGTGGCGCCGACAGCGGCTGTACCAGCTGTCGCGTGACCATTCCTTGCAGCAGCAACTGATGGACAAGCAGCAGTTGAGCCTGGAACAGGCCCAGGCGCATCCCGGCGCCAGGGCCTTGACCCGTGCGATTGGGGCGCCACAGCCATTGCGCCTCGAGGTGTTGGAACTGAGTACCCACCCCGGGGATGTGTTTTTGTTGTGCAGCGATGGTTTGTACCAGGGGCTCAGCCATCGAGATTTAGGCATTGCCATGAGCGTGGGCTCCCCACGCCAGGTGCTGGACCGGTTGTTTGCCCAGGTGCTGCGAGGGCCGGCGCGGGATGACTTGACCGCCGTGGTGATTCAGAAATGAGGCTTGTTCCATGAGCCTGGCGACCAGTCCGCCGAACCTGCTTGCCGGGCGCTATCAGTTGGAGCGGGTATTGGGCACCGGCGGAATGGGTGTGGTCTATCGCGCCCGCGACCTGCTGCACGAAACATTGGGCGAGCCCAACGCCAGCGTGGCGCTCAAGCTGCTGGGCGAAACGTTTGCCGCGTCCCCTGACGGCCATGTGTTGCTGTACAGCGAGTTCGCGCTGACACGTGGCTTGCTGCACCCGCACGTGGTGCGCGCGTATTGCTTTGAGGTCGACATCGACCACCAGCTTGCGTTCTTTACCATGGAACTGATGCATGGCATGACGTTGGACCGCCTGCTTGCGGAGTGCCCGCACGGGTTGCCCTGGCAGGAGTTGCAACCTCTGGCGCTGCAACTGCTGGATGCATTGGCCTATATCCACCGGCAAGGCGTGCTGCATGGCGATGTGAAGCCCGCCAATATCATGCTGGGGGAGCAGGGTGTGCGTGTCTTCGATTTTGGCTTGGGTCACGCGCAGGCCCAGGCGACGGCCGGGTTGCCGGGCTTGAACCGCAGCCGGTTGAATGCTTGGACGCCGGCGTATGCGGCGCCGGAGCTGATGGCCGGTGGTGAGCTGTCGGCCAGTGCCGACCTGTATGGCGCCGCGTGCGTGGTGTATGAACTGGCCCAGGGGCAGCGCCCCGCTGAGCGAGCGCTCAACCAACGATTGCCGCGCCCGCGTCAGTTGCCCAGGCATTGTTGGTCGGCGTTGCGTTTGGCGTTGGCGTTGGACCCGGAGCAGCGGCGCATCAGCGTCGCCGAATTGCGCGAAGCGTTGGCCGCCCCGCGACGCCATTGGTTCTTCTAGGTCAGGCCTCAGCCAGGCAAATCATGCAGCTGGCAGTATTCAGCCCAGCTCAAGCCGGCCATCTGCGCCACTTCCTTGTGCACTTCCAGGCGCTGGGCTTCAAAGGCCTGAGGGGATTCTGCGGTGAGCTTTAGCGTCAGCTCCCAGGCAAACAGGCCCTGGCGTTCGGCTTCGGCTTCGAAGGCTTCGTGCAGCCGTTCGGCGCGGTACTGCGCCAGGGTTTCGCCCTTGGCTTGGGCGGCCAGCGGGTTGAGGGTATCGAGTTCGCTGGCCACCTCGGGGTGTTCGCTGAGGAATCGGTCGAGTGCGAGTTGGTGGTTATCGCCGGGTGGGGACAAATGTGTGCTCCAGGTCAGGTGTTCAGGTGCCGGTCTTGGCCCGGTGGCGGGCCGCGTGACGGCGCGTGCGTTTGCGCTGTTGGCGCTCGATGCCGGCGCGTATCGGCTTGAGCAAAAACAATAACAGATAGGCGCTGAGTACCAAGGCCAGCTCCAGCGAGCTGTCGCGGGTCGACCCGGTAGCCCATTCAATCACGTCCTTGCTTATCAACAGCAGTGCAACCCCACCGGCCCACAGCGCGATGTTGAGACACAGTGGGCGTAGGGTGATCGATAACTTGTCGTGCATCTAGCGTTTATCTCCCTGGCGCCTGCAGCTTTTGCAGACACCCTTCCTTGAGCAATTGAAACCCTGTCAGTGCGAATGTGGGTGCGTCAAAAAAAACCAGATAGTACCCATTGAAGCAGATTCAGGGACTGGCCTAGGTCATAAAATCCAACTATTTGCATAACCGTAGGAATTTGCTGACATCCATTGCTGAAAATTCACCGTGGCAGATGGCAAAGGGCTTTCGCTCCCGGTGCCAGGGCGTGTAGCGTTAGCCCCGGTGCTTCCGGCCCTGCCTCCCAAAGGGGCAGAGTGTGATGGGCAGAGGGACGGTCATGGCGCAAACGCTGTTCAAACTATTCTTTACCCAACGTCTGGCCGCTTTAGCCAGCACCGAGTCGCTGCGTGCGATCCGTGAGGGGTTGCTGTGGATCTTGCCGTGCCTGTTGGTGTCGGCAGGGTTTCTGATCCTGTCCGAATCTGCCCGGGTACTGGGCTTCGACCCCGGTGTGGTGACGTTCCTGGCCGGGCTGCACAACCAGATCAGCTCGGTGATCCCGCTGCTGGTGGCTGCGTCCATCGGTTATATGCTGGCGATCCAGTACCGCTTGCCGCAACTGCCGGTAGCGTTTCTGTGCCTGGCCCATGTGGTGGTGGCGACGTTTGTCCTGCGTGAATTTCCGCGGGCGTCGGCGACCTTCGTGCTGTTTATCGCCATCGCCTCGCCGTTGCTGAACGTGCCGGCCATTGCCTGGTTGCACCGTTATCGCTGGACCCGGCTGGTCAACGAAGAGTTGGTGGGGCACAACCTCCGGGGCACGATCAATATGGTGGTGCCTGGGGCCATCACCGCCCTGGCGTTGGTGGCGGTGCTGTCCCTGCTATTGCAGGTGCCCTATGTGGCGCAGATCCAGGGCCCGCAGGTGCTCGGCGCCCTGGAGTCGCCTTACGGCAGTGGCCTGTTTGTGACCCTGATGAATTCGCTGTTGTGGTTCTTCGGGATTCACGGCGTGTACGCCATGCAGCCGTTGTTCGATGTGCTCGACCAGGCGGTGGTGCTCAACAGTACGGCGTTCGCGGCGGGCGAGCCGATCAAATACATGTTGAACAGCGGCCTGTTGGGCAGCTTTGCATTTATTGGCGGCTCGGGGGGCGCGTTGTGCCTGTTGCTGGCGATCCTGCTGTTTTCCAAGAGCCAATCCATGCGTCTGTTGGCCATGGCCAGCGTGCCCCTGTCGTTGTTCAACGTCAGTGAGGTGCTGCTGTTCGGCTTGCCGATTATTCTCAACCCGCGCCTGTTTATCCCGTTTCTGCTGGTGCCGGCGCTCAACGCCGTGGTCGCGTTGAGTGTGGTGCAGATCGGGTGGGTGTCGCCGGCGGTGGTCAGCGTACCGTTCACCGCGCCGGTGCTGCTCAACGCGTACCTGAGTACCCATGGCGATCTGGCCGCGGTCGCCCTGCAAGTGGCCTTGTTGGCCCTTGGCACGTTGGTGTACGCGCCTTACGTTCGCGCGATTCATCGCCAGTCCACCGACGGCGGCACGGTGTACCTCAAGTCGCTGGACATGACGTTCCGTGGCCTTGAAGAAAAAGGCCGGCTGCGCGAGCTGGACCCGATACTCGCTTCCCACAAGGCGCTGGCGCGCCAGGCCACTGAGCTGAGCCGTATCCAGCAAATCAGCGACTATGAGTTTTACCTCGAATTCCAGCCGCAAGTTTCGACCCGCACCGGGCTGTGCACCGGTTGTGAAGCGCTGATGCGCGCCCGCGATGCCCAGGGCACGGTGCACTCGCCGTGGGAGTTCCTGCAGTGGTTGGCCCAGGCGCGGTTGATGCCGGACGTGGATGTGTGGGTGGCCTCCCAGGCGGTTCGCCAGTACCAGAAGTGGCAGAAGCTCGGTTTCAGCTTGCCGATGACGATCAATATTTCCAGCGCCACCCTGACCGACGCCGCGAGTGGCGAACGCCTGGTGGAGATCCTGGCCCAGGCCCATGGCCAGGTGTCGGTGGAAATCACCGAAGACGCGTTGGTGAGCGATAACCAGGCCACGCGGCGGATCATCCAGAAACTGCAAGCGATCGGCGCCAAGGTGTATATCGATGACTTTGGCACCGGGTTTTCAGCCTTGAGTTATCTGCACCAGTTTCCGGTGGACTTTATCAAGATCGACCGCAGTTTCGTGGTGGCCCAGCACGACCCCAAAGGCGCCCAGGTGATGACCGGGATCCTGCGCTTTTGCGAGGCGCTCAACCTGGGCGTGGTGGTGGAGGGCGTGGAGACGGCCGAGCAATTGGCCTTCCTCACTGGCGGCGCCGAGCTGATTATCCAGGGCTGGTATTTCAGCAAGGCGCTGCCGGGCGATCAGTTGCAACGCTTTGTGCAAGAGCGCGCGGCCCTGGCGCAGGCCTAGTAGCCGCGCCGGGTCTGTTCGATGTCTGCGACCAGGCTGTCGATGCCCGCCAGCCGCGCCCGGTTGTCGTGGTCCCAGGGGTGGAAGCCGGGTTTGAAGTAGTGCAGCCACGGCCGGATCATTCGTGGGAAAACGCCCTTGGGCCCATACAGAAACTTGAGCATGCGCCAGAAGCCTTTGAGGTACCCACCCGACGTGCGGTCGGCAATCAGCAGACGCACGTGGAAGTCCAACACCACCAGCCAGAAAAATACCGTGGTGGTCAGCATGGCGCCGGTGCGCAGCAGGTAGCGTTTGGGCCCGGGCTTTAGCACCGCGTTCCACACGTCGAAGGCCACGGCCTTGTGTTCGGTTTCTTCCAGGGCGTGCCAGTACCACATCTGCTGGTAGCCCTTGAGTGAATCGCCGAAACGCGACGGGTCGCTCAGCAGGATCTCCGCGAGCATCGCCGTGTAGTGCTCAAGGGCAATGGTGATCGCCAGGTTGAACGATGGCGCGAAGTGTTTTTTTTGCAGGTCGAGGATGAACTTGAGACGGCGATCCAAGGTGTGCGCCGGTAGCCCGGCCGCTTGCAACAGGTCGTTGTAGGCCACGTGCTCACGGCTGTGCATGGCCTCCTGGCCGATAAACCCCTGGATCTGTTTTTTCAGCTCAGGGTCATCGAGACGCTGGCGGTAATGCCGCACGCTGTCCATGAAAAACAACTCGCCCTGGGGAAACAGCAGCGACAGGGCATTGAAAAAATGCGTGATGAACGGACCCTGCTCGTGCCAATTTTTGATGCGCTCGGCGGGCAGGTCGAAATGAATGTCGCGGCGGATCGGCAACATACGGTGTGCTCCTGTTCAGAGACGAGGTTCGTCGTTGGTTTCAAACACCGGCGTACGCGGTTTGGGCGCCATGCGTTTGCTGGCCAATACCACCAGGGCTTGATAGGCCGCCGGCAAGCAGCGCGCGAGCAGGTCGAGGAAATACGCGTCGCGGCCGATCAGCACGCGGCGCTTGTTTTTGCGGACGCCGTGCAGGATCACCTTGGCGGCCTGGTCGGCGTCGGTGATGAAGAGTTTTTCGAAGTCGGCGCGCGCCTGTTGCTCGCTGTGGATCAGAAAGCCGGTCATGTTCGCGTCGATCCGGCTGCTGCGGCAGATATCCGTCCGAATGCCGCCGGGGTGTACGCAGGTGGCCGAGACGCCGCAGCGTTGCATATCGAGTTCCTGGCGCAGGGATTCGGTAAAGCCGCGCACGGCAAATTTGGTCGCGTTGTAGCCGCTCATGCCGGGTTGCGCGAACAGGCCGAATACGCTGGAGGTATTGATCACGTGGCCGTCGCCGCTGGCCTTGAGGTGCGGCAGGAAAGCCTTGGTGCCGTGGACCACGCCCCAGAAATTGATCCCGACGATCCACTCAAGGTCGGCATAGTCCACGCCCTCCACGGTACTCGACAGGGCCACTCCGGCATTGTTGAACACCAGATTGACCTGGCCATGTTCGGCAACGCAGCGCGTGGCCCAGTCTTCCATCGCCTGGCGGTCGGACACATCCAGCAGCTGGGTGGTGACGCGTACCGGCGAGAGCGTCGAAGACTTGATCAGCGCCAGCGTCTCCTCCAGCCCTTGGCTGTTCTTGTCTGCCAGCGCCAAGTGGCAACCTTCGCGCGCCAGGCCCAGCGCCAAGGCGCGGCCCATGCCGGACGCCGCACCGGTGATGGCCGCGACGCGGCCGTTGAATGACTTCATGACAGGCTCCCCTGGGCAGTGGCGTGCGGCAACGGCGCAGGTGCCGGTGGTGGATTGACCGGCGCCAGGCTGGCCACGTAGTCCTTGAGCGCAAACTGGCGGGTGATTTGCTTGAAGCGCCAGGTCGAACCGGGCCACAGGGTAGTGTTCTTGCCGGTGCGGGGGTCGAGGTACCAGCTCTGGCAACCGCCGGTGTTCCAGATGGTGCGCTTGAGCTGGTCTTGCAGACGCTGGTTGTAGGCGCTTTCGACGGCGGGCTTGACGTCGACCGTGGCGATGCGGTGCCGCTGCATGTGTTTGAGGGCGTCGAGGATGTAGGTCACCTGCGCCTCGATCATCAGGATCATCGAGTTATGCCCCAGGCCGGTGTTGGGGCCGACGATCAAAAACAGGTTGGGGTAACCCGGCACCGTGGTGCCTTTGTAGGCATGGGCGCCGTCGTGCCAGGTGTCCATCAGGTCGACGCCGTTGCGCCCGATGATGCAGTCGCGGGGCAGCGGGTCGGAGGCCTGGAAGCCGGTGCCGAAAATCAGGCAATCGGCCGGGTGCTTGGTGCCGTCGGCGGTGATCACGCCGTCTGCTTCGATGCGCGCCACGGCGGTGGTCACCACCTCGACATTGCTGCGAGACAGCGCGGGGTAGTAGTCATTGGAAATCAGCACGCGCTTGCAGCCGATGGTGTAGTCCGGGGTCAGGGTTTTGCGCAGGGAAGGGCGCGCCACTTGTTTGCGCAGGTGGCGCTGGGCGACTTTCTGCACCATCTTCATCAGCCTTGGGTGCAGCGCAAACCCCACAACGCGACCTTCGAGTGCCCAGTAGAACGCGCCCCGCACCAGGCGCTGGGTGAAGGGCAGGTGCTTGAAGAGCCAGCGTTCGAACGGCGAAATCGCGCGGTCGGGCTTGGGCATGATCCACGGTGGGGTGCGCTGGAACAGATCCAGGTGGGCCACCTGCGGCGCAATCTGCGGCACGAACTGGATGGCGCTGGCCCCGGTGCCGATCACCGCCACGCGCTTGCCCTTGAGGGAATAGCCGTGGTCCCACTGTTGGGAGTGGAAGCGCTGGCCCTTGAAGCTGTCCAGCCCGGGAATGTCCGGCAGCGCCGGGCGCGACAGGCCGCCCATCCCCGAGACCAGCACGCGCGCGCTGACCTGGCGGCCATTACTGAAGCTCAAGTGCCAGCGCTGTTGTTGCTCATCGAACACGGCGCGCGTAAGACCCATGCCAAAACGCAGGTAGGGCGCCAGCTCAAAGCGTGTGGCGCATTGCTCCAGGTACGCGCGGATTTCCGCTTGCGGCGCGAACTGCCGCGTCCAGTCCGGGTTGGGCGCAAAGGAAAACGAATACACATGGGACTGCACGTCGCAGGCGCAACCCGGGTAGTGGTTATCACGCCAGGTGCCGCCGAGGGTCTGCGCCTGTTCGGCGACAAAGAAGTCGCTGAAGCCGGCCTCTCTAAGCTTGATGGCCATGCACAGGCCTGCAAAGCCTGAGCCGATGATGGCGATGTCGATTGAATCGGGCATCGAGTGTGCTCCTTTTGTTGTGTCTTTTAGATAGAACACCATTGCAAAGGAAAATTGAATTAATTATTTTAAAAAAGATTTTAAATAATCTACCTGAAAATATCGCCTACGCTAGCCCCTGCGCCTTCATATGCGATTCGTCCGACGGACGAACACGGTGTGCATGAGGTTCAGGTCCAGGGTTGGACGATGTGCTGAGGCCTTGATCAATTCCGGTCAGGCCGCCAGCGGCAGGGAAGCAGAGGACCGAGCTATGGCTGTTGAGTGGGTTATTGCTGCGGCGGTGTTTGTCGGCGCCAGCGCCGTGTTATGGGGTTTCAGTCGCCGGATGACACGGCGTATTGAAGCGGCTGTTCCGATCAACGGGCGCTTCGTGGAGGTCGATGGCGAGCGCTTTCATTATGTAGAAGAGGGCAAAGGCCCACCGTTGCTGATGATCCACGGGCTGATGGGCAGCAGTCGCAACCTGACCTATGCGTTGTCCGGCCAGTTGTGTGAGCAGTTTCGCGTGATCACCCTCGACCGCCCAGGGTCGGGTTATTCGACCCGGCATTCAGGCACCGCGGCCGACCTGCCGGCTCAGGCCCGCCAAGTGGCGGCCTTCATCGCGACGTTGGGCCTGGAAAAACCGCTGGTGCTGGGGCATTCCCTCGGCGGGGCGATTGCCCTGGCGCTGGCCCTGGACCATCCCGAGGCGGTGTCGGGCCTGGTGCTGGTGGCGCCGCTGACCCATCCCCAGCCAACGTTGCCGCTGGTGTTCTGGTCGCTGGCGGTACGCCCGGCATGGCTGCGGCGCTGGGTGGCCCACACCCTGACGGTGCCCATCGGCCTGCTGACGCGGCGTGCGGTGGTGAAGGGCGTCTTCGCGCCGGACCCGGCCCCTGAAGATTTTGCCACCCGTGGCGGTGGGCTGCTGGGCATGCGTCCGGACAACTTCTACGCCGCCTCCAGCGAGATTGCGTTGGTTAATGATGTGTTGCCGGACATGGTCAAGCGCTACCCGCGCTTGAGCCTGCCCATCGGGCTTATCTACGGCGCGCGGGACAAGGTGCTGGACTTCCGCCGCCACGGCCAGGCCCTCGCCGACAAGGTACCGGGCCTCAAGCTGCAGCTGGTGGAGGGGCGCGGCCATATGCTGCCGATCACCGCGACTGCACGGGTGGTGGAGGCGGTGCAACAGGTCGCCAAGCGCGCGCGGCCAGCGCAAAGCGCCACCGTGCTGCACCCGCCTTTTGCCCTGGCGAGCAAATAACCCAAACCCCTGTAGCGGCTTCAACGGTCCGAAATGCCTGCCCTAGAGACCTGACCGAACGGCTGAAAAACCGACTGTTCAGTCACCGGAAAAAGGCCTCGAAAAAGTAGTTGACGACCTAACGATTACGCGCTATTTATTTAAAAAAATATTTCAATATTTATTTTGAAATGATTTTTGAAATGCCTAAGAGCGAATAAAAATGAAAAAAACGCCTTTTATCGCATGGTTGAATTCCCGGAACGCCCCGCGCTCCCTGAACCTGTTTTCCCTGCCCAATCGCCTCATCCGGAGGCTGCCATGAACCAGACTCTGGCAGCGCCAACTGCATGGGCCGATGGCAAGCGCCACCTGTGGTGGCTGGGCATCATGCCCCTGGCCACACCGCTGTTGTCCGGCGCCCTGGCCATCAGCACCGGTATCCAGCAACTGTGGTGGGTGGGCGTGCTGGTGATCTTCGGCCTGATCCCGCTGATCGACGGCCTGCTCGGTGAAGACGTGAGCAACCCGCCCGAATCGGCCGTCAGCCACCTGGAATCCCAACGTTATTACCGCTGGATCGTTTACACCGGCGTGGCCTTTGTCATCTCTTCTGTGGTGATCACCGGCTGGCTGGCCGCTGGCGGTATAACGTGGATCATCCAGGGCGGCCTGCTGCATTCTGTCGCAAACCTGGAGCCCACCAGTTGGCTGTCCCAGGTGGCCGGCTACATCACCGCCCGCACGCAACTGCATGGCGAGCCGACCTGGTTTACCTACCTGGGCATGGCGATGGCGACCGGCGCCGCCACTGGCATCGCGATCAACACCGCCCACGAACTGGGGCACAAGCCCAATGCGTTGGAAGTATTCCTCGCCAAGGTGACCCTGGCGCCGACCTTCTACGGGCACTTCTACACCGAACACAACCGTGGCCATCACGTGCGCGTTGCCACCCCGGAAGACCCGGCGAGTTCGCGACTGGGCGAGAGTTTCTGGGCGTTCCTGCCGCGCTCGGTGTGGTTCAGCGCACGCTCGGCCTGGAACCTGGAGCGCGAGCGTCTGCGCAAGCTCGGGCTGCCGGCCTGGCATTGGCAGAACGGCGTGCTCAGCGCCTGGATGTACAGCGTGGTGCTGTGGGGCGCGATGATCGCCTGGCTGGGGGCGGCGGTGATTCCGTTCCTGATCATCCAGGGCATCTACGGGTTCTCGTTGCTGGAAGTGGTGAACTACGTGGAGCACTACGGCCTTAAACGCCAAAAGTTGCCCAACGGCCGTTATGAACGGTGTTCACCCCGGCACTCGTGGAACAGTAACCGCATTGTCACCAATATCTTTCTGTTCCAGTTGCAACGGCATTCCGATCACCATGCCAACCCCACGCGCAGTTATCAGTCGTTGCGCCATTTTGATGAGTCGCCGCAACTTCCTTATGGCTACGCGAGCATGATTGTCTGGGCTTACGTGCCTTACTTATGGCGACGGCGCATGGACCATCGCGTCGTCAATCATTATGCCGGGGATATCACCCTGACCAATCTTCAGCCTTCACAGCGGTTGAAGTATTTGGAGAAGTACAGCAACAGCGCTAAACCTTTCTGATCTGAGGTAACACTGTGTACAGGCTCGGGGCTGTATGTCGCGCAGTTTTTTATCGCCCCGACGTTGCCAGATAAGTTGCAAGAAAGTTGTTTGACCCGAACAAAAATAATTAAAGGGAAGGACGTACACCATGCAAGCACCTGCCAAGTTCACCAGCCATATCCTGTTGGCCGCATTGGGCCTGATCGCCTATCACCAGGCCCAGGCCGCCCGTATCGAGCCAGCCGGCAGTGCGTTCACTGCCCAAGGCCCCATCAGTTTCTCCAAAGGCGCGCTGATCAGCGCCGACTGCACCATCAAGGTTGCCGGCAAAGTGGCGGCGGATGGCAGCTCGGTGAATGTCGACAAAGTTGAATTCGACGGTGGCCTCAAGTGCAGCCGCGTCGAAGCCATCAACTTGCCGTGGGTGTTGGTCGCCAAAGATACCAAGAGCGGTTCGATGTCGAAGATCAGCGTGGATGTTCACGCCTTCGGCCTCGGCGGCAAGTGCGGGCCTTCTACCGCCGAGGGTACATGGGACAACGCCACGGGCAAGTTGGAAGCCGCGAATGTGCCGATTGGCGAAGACTGCAAGATCAAGACGGTGTCGATCAAGATGCCGCCGAACTTCAAAGTTGTTGAATAAACGCCGGATGTTACTGCGGTAATCGAATTGAAATTTGGCTGGAAAGGGATGTTCTGCAGTTTCACCGTGACCTCTCGTTCATGGCCATTACCCCCTGGCGAAATGACTCGCCATAACATGTGAGGAATAACAATGAAAAGTTTGAAAACCCTCGTTTGTGTCTCGTCCTTCGCGCTGTGCCTGAGTGCAGTGTCGATGGCCAATGCGGCAACGATCGCGCCGGCCGGTGCGGGGTTCACCACGGCAGGTTCCATTACCGTAACGTCGCCTGCGTCTTTGAACCTTCCGGTCACGTGCAACATCGTCTTTACCGGAACCGTCGCCGCCAACGGCTCTGGCGCCTCGATTACCGGCGCCACTGTCAGCGGTTCCAACTCGCTCTGTGCGGTGCCTGTTCTGCAGGGGTTGCCATGGGCGCTCACCGTAACCGGTGGTGGGCCGACTGACTTTGCGGGCACGGTGTCGGGCGTGAAATTCAAGATCCTGTCTGACTGCAGCGCTTCACCGGTGACCATCCAGGTGGGCTTCAACAACAGCACCAATACGCTCAAGGTACCAAGCTCACAGACCGTGGGTTCTTGCAAAATCACGGCGTTGACCGCCGTGCCAACTCCAGCCTTTACCGTTACTCCCTGAGCGACTTCAAGCGCTTGACGTGATGATCACACGTTGAAAGAAGCAAGTGCCTCGAAAGAGGCACTTGTGGCGGCAGGCCAGATCGGGACAACCGGCCGTGGCGGATAACAATAATAAGGAGTTGAGCATGAATAATAAGAAACAACAGGCGCGCACGTTATTGAGCCTGGCGATCATGGGCGGGCTCCTGGGAATGACAGGCACTGCGCACGCGGGCGGCTTCGCCACTCCGACGTTCGGGGCGGAAGGTTGGGGCCGTGCGTTTGGTGGTGGTTCGATGTTCAAGAATGATCCGTCAGCGGCCTATAACAACCCGGCGGCCATGGCGTTTATCGATCACAACATCTCGCAATTCAACGTTGACTACGCGCGCATCAGTATCAAGTACAAGGGGTCGGCCAAAGACTATGCGGGCAACCCTACGTCGAGCACCACCGTCGACCCCGATACCGGTCAATTCAATTCGGTGCCGCGCACCGGAGACGGCGGACAAGGGGGGTTCACCGCATGGTTGCCGACTGGATTCATGGTCATGCCCATCGGTGATCGTTTCGCCTTTGGTCTGAGCCAGGTCGTGCCCATGGGCGCGCGTACCACCTGGGACAACGACTGGAAAGGGCGCGATTTCGCTGTTGATACGCGGATTGAAACCGTTGGGTTGACGGGCTCGCTGTCGTTCAAGGTCACGGATGATTTCTCCATCGGCGGCGGTGCCATTGTTCAGCACACCAAAGGTTTCGTCAGCCAGAACGTCGACTTGTATGCCGCCGCCGCGCTGGCGCCGAATTCGATTCCATTCCCGGCGGGCGTAGGCTATTCGTTGATGCGGGTCAAAGTCGACAACACCTCGGTGGGCTGGTTTGCCGGCCTGGCCTGGAAGCCAACACCCCAGGACACCCTCGGCTTGAACTACCACGCCAAGATCAAGAACAAACTCGAGGGTAAATACAACATCTACGCCGACCCAGGGTCGACGGCGCTGATCGAGGGCGGGCTGCCGGGCATTCTGTATCCCGGCCTGAATCTTAAAATGCAGGGCAAGGCCAGCACGCAGTTGGATGTGCCTGCCAACGCCTCTTTCGACTGGGTGCACCAGTTCACTGATCGCTTTGCCCTGGGCGCCAGCGTCACCTGGACGCAATGGTCATCGTTCAAGAGCCTGACCTTGAAGTCTGAGGGCTCGACCATTGTCGCCATCCCTTACAACTACAAGGACGCCTGGATGGTGTCGCTGGGGGGTGACTACCGACTCACCGACGATTTCACTTTGCGCGCAGGTGTGGCCACGGACCAGACCCCGACCCGCAACTCGACGCGTGACCCGCGCATCCCGGACGGTGATCGCATCTTCACGTCCCTGGGCTTCGGCTACAAGATCCGGGCTATCCCAGGCCTGGGGATCGATGGGTCGTACTCCCACCAGTTCGTTGAGAAGGCCAAGTTGAAGACGCAAAACCAGGACCGCCTGGGCGGTGCCACGCTGGATGGCAAAGCCGATGCGTACGGCGATGTCGTCAGCTTGGGGGTTACGTACGAGTTCTGACCCAGCCTTACGTCGTGCAACGCCGGTGTAACCTGGCAGGCAGCGCATCTGTCTGCCCTGTGCCGCACCGGTCATGCACCAACGGTTGCCCACGCGCGCCGTTGCGCGGGTTTTATCCACGCAACACAACAGGCTGATTCATTCAGTCGCTTTTTTTTCGCCACGGCATTAAATAAAAATTTCAAAACAAAATTTGAATTTGGCCTGGCAAGTTTGTAGTGTGGCTTTACGCCGCAGGTCATTTGGACCTTACGCACCTGAGCCGTGCCCTGAATCGAGTAGAGGTATCCCCATGGTTATCTGGTTATTGGTGGGTTTCGCAGCCGCGATTGCCCTGGCGTATCGACAAGCCGCCGCCACCCTGTGGTTGGGCACTGGCCTGATCTGGCTGGCAGCGGGTTATCTGTTCAATGCGGTCGCGGGGTTCGGCGCCAGCGTCGCCGCCGTGCTGGTGGTGTTGCCGGCGCTGCTGATGACGATCAAGCCGCTGCGCCGCACGCTGTTGACCAGCAAGGCTCTGGGCCTGTTTCGTACGATCATGCCGGCGATGTCCGACACCGAGCGCGCGGCCATCGAGTCTGGCACCGTGTGGTGGGACGCCGAGTTGTTCAGCGGCAAACCCGACTGGCAGCGCTTGCTGCAAGCGGCCCCGGCCAGCCTCAGTGCCGAGGAACAGGCATTCCTCGACAATGAAGTGGAAACCCTGTGCGACATCGCCAACGACTGGGAAACCACCCAGGTCTGGCAGGACATGTCCCCCGAAGGCTGGCAGTACACCAAGGACGCCGGCTTCCTCGGCATGATCATTCCCAAGCAATATGGCGGCAAAGGCTTCTCCCACTATGCGCACTCGCAAGTGGTGATGAAGCTCTCGACCCGCTGCTCGGCGGCGGCGATCTCGGTAATGGTGCCCAACTCCCTCGGCCCGGCCGAGCTGCTGCTGCACTACGGCACCGACGCCCAGCGCAATTACTACCTGCCGCGCCTGGCGCGGGGCGAAGACATCCCGTGCTTTGCCCTCACCAGCCCGTATGCCGGGTCGGATGCCGGTGCGATCCCGGACCTGGGCGTTGTCTGCAAAGGCCTGCACGAGGGCCAGGAAGTGCTCGGGTTCAGCGTGACCTGGGACAAGCGCTACATCACCCTCGGCCCCATCGCCACGGTGCTCGGGCTGGCCTTTCGTGCAGAGGACCCGCAAGGTTTGCTGGGGGCTCCCGGTTCGCTCGGTATCACGTGTGCGCTGATCCCCACGTCCCATCCGGGGGTGAACAGCGGGCGGCGTCACTGGCCGCTGAATGCGGTGTTCCAGAACGGCCCGACGACCGGCAAAGATGTGTTTATCCCATTGGAATGGGTGATCGGCGGCCGCGAGCAAATCGGCAACGGCTGGCGCATGTTGATGGAATGCCTGGCCGCCGGTCGTGCGATTTCGCTGCCGTCGGCCAATGTCGGCCTGGGCAAGGTCGCGGTGCGCGGCACCACCGCGTATGCGGCGATGCGCAAACAGTTCGGCCTGCCCATCGGCAAGTTCGAAGGCGTGCAGGCGCCGCTGGCGCGCATGGCCGGGCATCTGTATGCCTGCGATGCGGTGCGCAAGGTGTCGGTGGCGTCGTTGGATGCGGGGGAGAAACCCTCGGTGATCTCGGCCATCGCCAAGTACCACGTCACCGAGCGCGCCCGCATTATCGTCAACGACGGTATGGATATCGTCGCCGGCAAAGGCATCTGCATGGGCCCCAACAACTTTTTGGCCCGCGCCTACCAGCAAAGCCCCATCGCGATTACGGTGGAAGGCGCGAACATCATGACGCGCTGCCTGATCATCTTCGGCCAGGGCCTGATCCGCTGCCATCCCTACGTGTTCCGCGAAATGGAAGCGGCGCGTAACCCGGACCGGCGCAAGGCCCTGGAAGCGTTCGACAGCGCGATGTTCGGTCATGTGAGTTTCGTGCTGGCCAACACCGTACGCGCGGCGGTGCATGCGCTGACCGGCGGACGCCTGATTGCTGCCCCGGCCAAGACCGACCCGGCGTTGGCGGCCTACTATCGCCAGGCTAATCGTCTGTCGGTGGTGCTGGCATTGATCTCGGATGTGTCCATGGGCGTGCTGGGTGGAGCCCTCAAGCGTAAGGAAAGTATCACCGGGCGCCTGGGGGATATTCTGTCGCAGCTGTACATCGTTTCCTGCGTGCTCAAGCGCTTTGAGGACGACGGCCGGCCGCAGGCAGACCTGCCACTGGTGCATTGGTCGGCCCAGGACGCCTTGTTGCGCGCCCATGAAGCCCTGGCTGAAGTGCTCGATAACTACCCCTCCAAAGCCGCCGCAGCCGTGGTGCGCGGCTTGAGCTTTCCGTTCGGTATTCCGCTGCACAAACCGTCGGATCGGCTGTTGGCCCAGGTCGCCGATGTAGTGCAGACCCCAGGCGAGACCCGCGACCGTTTGCTGGCAAATTCCTACATCCCACGCGCGGAAATCGACAAGTTGGCCTACGGCGAGTTGGGCTTCCGTCTGCTGCCGCAGGTGGAGTTGATCGACGCGCGGCTCAAACCTGCCATCAAGCAAGGCCTGCTCGAACCGATGCCGATCTCCGCCACGGCGTTCACCGCCTGGCGCGTCAAGGCGCGGGCGCTGGAACTGATCAGCGAAGACGAAGAGGCCGTTCTGGCGCGCTATGTGGAATACGCCGACCACGCTATCCAGGTCGATGACTTTCCGCAGGACTTCGGCCTGCTGGAGGCGTTGCAACAGCGTCAACAGGCGTTGGAGCCCAAGGCCAAACGCCGCACCGCCCAAGGCGAAAACGCCGCGGTCAACTAGGGAAAACTCGATCCAAATGTGGGAGGGGGCTTGCCCCCGATAGCAATCTCTCAGTCACCGACTTATTGGCTGACCCACCGCTATCGGGAGCAAGCCCCCTCCCACAGGGGATCGGGTTCACACGGTCAGAATGTGTTGTAAGTGCAACAGCGCAGGCATACGCGAAAACGCTTGGGCGAATCAGGAAAAACGCCGCCCCAATGTGGGAGGGGGCTTGCCCCCGATAGCAATCTCTCAGTCACCGACTCATCGGCTGACCCACCGCTATCGGGAGCAAGCCCCCTCCCACAGGGGATCGGGTTTACAAACCAGGATTGTGTTGTGAGTGAGTGTCTCTATGAGTGACCGCTATCTTTCGTTCGTCAATTCCCCTTGGGGCCGCCGCCTGGCTCAGGCGGTGGGCCTGCCGCAGCCGTTGCCGTTGCAACGCCATCGTAGTGGCCAGGTAGGCTTGGCCAACCCGGTGATCGTCGGCGGGGCAGGGCGCCTGGCTGCGCAGGTGCAGCAGGTGTTCAGTGCCACCGACACGGTTATCGCCACGCCCGCCACACCCACGGCGCCGTCCACGGTGAAGGTGCAGGGCGCGGTGTTCGATGCCAGCGGCGTGACCAGCCTGCAACAGTTGGACGAGCTGTATGAATTCTTCCACGCCAACGCCAAACGTCTCGGTCAACACGGTCGCGTGGTGGTGCTGGGCACTGCGCCGGAACACTGCGCGGATCTGCCCCAAGCGGTCGCCCAGCGGGCCCTCGAAGGGCTGGTGCGCTCGCTGGCCAAAGAGCTGCGGCGGGCGATCACCGTGCAGTTGCTGTATGTCGCGCCAGGCGCTGAGGAGGCGTTGGACAGCAGCCTGCGTTTCTTCCTGTCGCGCCGTTCGGCCTATGTGTCAGGGCAGGTGGTGCGCCTGGAAAACCCGGTAGACGGGCGGGTCACGGCCAATTGGGACAAACCTTTTGTCGGCCGTCGCGCGCTGGTCACCGGCGCTTCCCGAGGCATCGGCCTGGCGATTGCCCAGGTCTTGGCCCGGGACGGTGCCCACGTCGTGTGTGTAGACGTGCCCCAGGCCCAGGCAGCGCTGCAACAGGCGGCCGCCAGCGTCGGCGGCTCCGCGTTGGCATTGGACATCACCGCGCCCGACGCCGCCGCCCTGTTGCAGGCCCATGTCAGCCAATACGGCGCCTTCGACGTGGTGGTGCACAACGCCGGGATCACCCGCGACAAGACCATTGCCAAAATGGCCGAAGCCGCCTGGCGCAGCGTCATGGCGGTGAACCTCGAGGCGCCGCTGCAACTGAGCACTGCGCTGCTGGAGAACGGCGGCGTGAACCCTGGTGGGCGCATCGTCTGTGTGTCGTCGATTTCTGGCATTGCCGGCAACCTGGGGCAAAGCAACTACGCCACCTCCAAGGCCGGTGTCATTGGCCTGGTGCAAGGCCTGGCCAGCCGTGCGGCGGCGCAGCAGGTCACGGTAAACGCGGTGGCGCCAGGGTTTATCGAAACCCAGATGACCGCCAGGATTCCGCTGATGATCCGCGAGGCGGGGCGGCGCATGAACTCCATGAGCCAAGGGGGTCAGCCAATCGATGTGGCCGAGACGATTGCCTGGCTGGCGCACCCGGCGTCGGGCGCGGTCAACGGCCAAATCGTACGCGTGTGCGGCCAAAGCCTGCTGGGAGCCTAAGCCCATGGACTACGTGACGCAGATCATCGATCCAGCGCCAACCCGTACCCAATTGCTGTTGGACGGCGTGCGCGCGCTGCGCAAAACCAAGCTCGACGGGGCGCCGTTGTTGCCCCAAGAACGCCTGGTGCGTCCGGCGGTGGAGCTGTCGGCCAATGACATTGCCGCTTATGGCCGCGCCTGCGGTTTTCGTCCCGAGCAAGGCGTGCCGCTGTCCTATCCCCATGTGCTGGCGTTCCCCTTGCACCTGATGCTGCTGACACGGCCAAGCTTTCCGTACCCGGCCAGCGGCATGGTGCATTTGGCCAACCGCATCCGTCAGCACCAGCGCCTGGAAGCTGGCCAGGCCTTGCGCCTTGAGGTGTTTTGCGCGCGCTGGGTCGCCCATCCCAAGGGCCAGGCGCTGAGCATCGCCACCCGGGCTTATAGCGGCGGCAACCTGGTATGGGAAAGCGACAGCCTGTACCTGCGTCGCGACGTGAAAGAGCCGCTGGGCGAGCCGTGGGTCGACACGCTGCCCCTGCAGCAAGAGGGCCTGCTGCGCACCCAGCGCTGGGTGTTGCCTGCCGACCTGGGGCGGCGCTTTGCCAAGGTGTCGGGGGACTTCAACCCGATCCATACCTCGCTGATCGGTGCAAAAATCTTTGGCTTTCGCCGCGCCATCGCCCATGGCATGTGGACCCTCGGCCGCGCGCTGGCCGCCCAGCAACCGCCTGGCGGAGTGGGCCAGGCCGAGGCGCATTGCGACTTCAAGCTGCCAATCTTTCTGCCCGGCCAGGTCGCCCTGTGGAGCCACCCGGTGACCGGCCCGCGCCGTGAGTTCGAAGTGCGCAATGTGGCCGGCGACAAACCCCATATGCGCGGGTTGTTCATCTGGAACGAGAATTTTAAATGAGTGACTACAGCTTCAATCCAGCGCCGACCCGCCGCGTGGCGATTATCGGCGGTAACCGCATTCCGTTCGCGCGTTCCAACACGGTGTATGCCCACGACAGCAACCAGGATTTGCTGGTGGCCGCCTTGCAGGGCCTGGTCGACCGCTACAACTTGCACGGCCAGCGCCTGGGCGAATTTGCCGCCGGCGCGGTGATCAAGCATTCACGCGACTTCAACCTGGCGCGTGAGTCGCTGCTGTCCACCACGCTCTCCCCCGACACCCCGGCCTACGACGTGCAGCAGGCCTGCGGCACCGGCCTCGAAGCCGCTTTGCTGGTGGCGAATAAAATCGCCCTCGGCCAGATCGAGGTGGGCATCGCCGGCGGCGCCGACACCACCTCCGATGCGCCCATCGGCATCAATGAGTCGCTGCGCCATACCTTGCTTGCGGCCAACCGCGCCAAGGGCCTGAGCGACAAGCTCAAGACCTTGCTCAAGGTGCGCCCGGCGATGTTTTTCAAACCGCTGCTGCCGCGCAATGGCGAGCCGCGCACCGGCCTGTCCATGGGCGAACACTGCGAAGAAATGGCCAAGCGCTGGCAGATCAAGCGCCTGGCCCAGGATGAACTGACCCTCACCAGCCATCAGCGCCTGGATGCCGCGTATAAACGCGGTTTTTTCGACGATTTGATCAGCCCCCATCGTGGCCTCGCGCGGGACAACAACTTGCGCGCCGACGCCAGCCTGGAAAAGCTCGCCGGCCTGGCCCCGGCCTACGACCGCCAGAACGGCACGCTCACGGCGGGCAACTCCACGCCACTCACCGATGGCGCCTCGGTGGTGCTGCTGGCCAGTGAAGAATGGGCCGCGCAACACGGCTGGCCGGTGCTGGCGTACCTGCGCACCGGCGAGACCGCAGCGGTGAATTTCGTCGATGGCACCGAAGGTCTGCTGATGGCCCCGGCCTATGCAGTACCGCGCATGCTCAAACGCGAAGGGCTGAGCTTTGCCGATTTTGATTTCTTCGAAATCCACGAAGCCTTCGCGGCCCAAGTGCTGTGCACCCTTAAAGCCTGGGAAGACCCTGACTACTGCCGTGAGCGGCTAGGCTTGGACGCACCGCTGGGCGCCATCGACCGCGCCAAAATGAACGTCAACGGCGGCTCGCTCGGTTGCGGCCACCCGTTTGCCGCCACCGGTGGCCGGCAACTGGCGGCACTGGCCAAGACCATCCACGCCAACGGCGGCGGGCGCGGCCTGATCTCGATTTGTGCGGCGGGTGGGTTGGGCATTACCGCCATCGTCGAAAAGTAGCGCTATCAACCATAACAACAAGGAGACTGCCATGAACGCTGTGAGCCAGGAACACACCGAACGGATCTGGTTGGACGCTTACCTGCCGGGCGTCCCGGCGGACATCGATGCGGCGATCGAGGACTACCCGTCGTTGCGCGAGGTGTTCCTGGAACACCTGGAAAAGTTTCATCAGCGGGTGGCCTACGTCAGCATCGGTACGGAAATGACCTACGCCGACTGGCAGGTGCAAGGCGTCGCGTTTGCCGCCTGGCTGCAAGGCCAGGGCGTGCAGCCGGGCGACCGTGTGGCGCTGATGATGCCCAACTGCCTGCAATACCCGATCTGTCTGCTGGGCACCATTCTGGCCGGGGCGGTGGTGGTCAATGTCAACCCGTTGTACACCGCCCATGAACTCAAGCACCTGCTCAAGGACAGTGGCGCCGAAACCGTGGTGATCTTCGAAAACTTCGCCCACACCCTGGAGAAAGTCGTGGCCGGCAGCAGCGTCAAACGTGTGGTGGTGGCAGCCATCGGCGATTTGCTCGGCACCTTTAAAGGCGCGGCGATGAACTTCATCCTGCGCCGCGTGCAAAAACAGGTACCGCGCTTCAATCTGCCTGGTTCGGTGCGCTTCAACCAGGTGCTCAAGCAAGGCCGGGCGCTAAACCACTTTACTGTGGCCCTGCACCTCGACGACCTGGCGTTCCTGCAATACACCGGCGGCACCACGGGGGACGCCAAGGGCGTGATGCTCAGCCATCGCAATATCATCGCCAACCTGCTGCAAGCCAAGGCATGGGTCGGCGACCAACTGGACCAGGACAAGCAGGAAACCAACGTCACCTTGCTGCCGCTGTACCACATCTTTTCGCTGACGGTGAATTGCCTGATGTTTATGTGCCTGGGCGGGCGCAACATCTTGATCGCCAACCCACGGGATGTGAAACGCGTGCAGATGATCCTGCGCAAGGAACGCTTCAACGGTATTGCCGGGGTCAACACGCTGTTTAACGGCTTGCTGGAGAATAAGGAGTTCTGCGCGCGGGACTTTTCCGATCTGCGCATGGTGATCGCCGGCGGCATGGCCACCCACACCGCGGTGGCCAAGCGCTGGAAGGAGGTCACCGGCTTGCCGATCATCGAAGGCTACGGCCTGACCGAGTGTTCGCCGGTGGTGAGCATCAGCCCCATCGACATTGCCCGCATGCGCGAGATGGAGTTCACCGGCAGCATCGGCGTGCCGTTGCCGTCGACCTGGGTGCGGTTCGTGCGCGAAGACGGCGAGTTGGCGCAGGTTGGCGAGCAGGGTGAGTTGCAAGTGCGCGGCCCGCAGGTGATGCAGGGCTACTGGAAACGCCCCGAGGCAACCGCTGAGGTGCTGGATTCTCAAGGGTGGTTATCGACCGGCGATATCGGCGTAATGGACGCGCGTGGCTACATTCGCCTGGTGGACCGCAAGAAGGACATGATCCTGGTCTCGGGCTTTAACGTGTACCCCAATGAAATCGAAGATGTGGTGGCGTTGCACCCTGGGGTTGGCGAGGTGGCGGCGATTGGCGTGGAAGATGGCGTGACGGGCGAGAAGGTCAAGATCATCGTGGTGCGCAAGGACCCGAACCTGACCCAGGAACAGATTCTGGCGCACTGCCGGGAATACCTGACCGGCTACAAAATGCCCAAGTACGTGGAGTTTCGGACCACAGAATTGCCCAAAACCACGGTCGGTAAAGTGTTGCGAAGAGCCTTGCGCTGACTTGAATCTGTAGGTGATCCAAATGTGGGAGGGGGCTTGCCCCCGATGGCAGTCCATCAGCTAAAAATAGACTGGCTGACGAACCGCTATCGGGGGCAAGCCCCCTCCCATAGGGGTTTTGCAGGGTGTTTCAGACCGAGTCCACTTTTACCCAGCGCTCCTCAGCCGCCGCCACGCGAATCGCCGTCGCCAACCGCTCAACCGCCCACGCGGCCTCAAAATCAGTGCCATCCGCGCCCTGGCCAGCCACGGCCATGATCAATTCCTGCACCTCCAGCGTCTTCAATTCGTTGTACCCAAGTTGGTGCCCGGCAGCCGGACTGAACGCCGCATAGCCGGGCAGGGCGGGGCCGGCCAGCAGGCGCTGGAAACCCTCCTGGCCGACCCGGCACAGGCGCAGTTCGTTCAGGCGTTCCTGGTCGAACGCCAGCGTGCCCTTGGTGCCGCTGACCTCGAAACACAGGTGGTTCTTGTAGCCGTGCTTGAGCCAGCTGCTGCTCACCGTACCGCGTGCGCCGTTGGCAAAGCGCAGCAGGGCGTGCACCTGGTCATCCACCGCGATGGCTTTCAGATCGGCGCTGCTTTTTACGGCGGGGCGTTGGGCATGCACGGTTTGGGTATCGGCACACACACTGACCACATCGCCCACCAGGTAATGCGCCATCGACAACAAGTGGCTGCCCAGGTCCGCCAGGGCGCCACCGGCATGTTCGACTTCGCAGCGCCACGACCACGGTGACGCCGGGTCGGCCATGAAGTCTTCGCTGAACTCGCCCTGGAAGCTGATGATTTCTCCGAGGTCACCGTTGGCGATCATCTGCCGCGCCAGGCCGATCATGGGGTTGTGCTGGTAGTTGTAGCCGACCCGCGTCACCACCCCGGCTGCGCTGGCGGCGCGGCGCATGGCGTTGGCCTGTTGCAGGCTCACGGCCAGGGGTTTTTCGCAGTACACCGCCTTGCCGGCGGCAATCGCGGCCATGGCCATGGGGTAATGCAGATGGTTGGGCGTGGTGATTGCCACGATGTCCACGGCCGGGTCATTGATCAGCGCCTGCCAGTCGCCGTGGGCCTGGGCAAAGCCCCAGGCCGTGGCGCAGCGTTGGGCGCGCTCGGTGTCGGCATCGGCCAGGGCGGCCAGTTTGACGGTTACCGGCAGTTCGAATACCGCACGGGCATTGTTGAACGCCAGGGCATGAGCGCGGCCCATGAAACCTGTGCCGATCAAACCGATTCCGAGTTCACGCATAGCCGTGGTCCTTTGCATTATTGTTTTCAGGAAGCGTATTTATGGAATAAAAATTCTCATAACTCAATAGGTGGAATTAAAATTCATTAATCACCCAGGCTGATACACGCCTATTCAGGCCATGGCCAAACGCCGTCAGTTAACAAAAGATAACGTAGCGCCGATTGTCAGACGATTCGAAAGCCCGATAGGATGGCCCCTGCTTCCTTCAGGCGCTCTAGATTGCAGGTTTCAAGGCCCTGGAAGGCGAGACGACCTAACAAAAAATAATAATTGGGAGAAGGTCTATGAGTGAGCCTGTCATGGGTAGGGTTGTTCGCCGCCCACGCGCCGCACGCAAGGTTGCGTTGCTGGCCGCAGCGCTCTCGCTGTTTGGATTCGGCGTAACTGCCGCCCAGGCCGCCAGCGATACCACTGTTGCTGCAGTGTTTGCGATTGAATCCCCCAAGGCCGCCAAAGGCCTGATGATCGACGTGGTCCACGCCGGCAAGCGCCTGGTGGCGGTCGGTGATCGCGGGCACATCCTCTATTCCGATGACCAGGGCAGCACCTGGACCCAAGCCAAAGTGCCGACCCGGCAACTGCTCACGGCGGTGTTTTTCGTCGATGACAAGCAAGGTTGGGCGGTCGGCCATGATGCGCAGATCCTCGCCAGTTCCGACGGCGGTGCGACCTGGACCCAGCAATACCAGGACCTCAAGCGTGAAGCACCGTTGCTCGACGTGTGGTTCAACGACGCCAACCACGGCTTGGCCGTAGGTGCCTACGGTGCGCTGATCGAAACCACCGACGGCGGCAAGGCCTGGGAAGACGTCAGCGACCGTCTCGACAACGAAGACCAGTTCCACCTCAACGCCATTGCCCAGATCAAGGACGCCGGGCTGTTTATCGTCGGCGAGCAGGGCAGCATGTTCCGCTCCAGCGACGACGGCCAGACCTGGGAGAAACTCGAAGGCCCCTACGAGGGCTCGCTGTTTGGCGTGATCAGCACCGCCCAGCCGCAAACCCTGTTGGCCTATGGCCTGCGCGGCAACCTGTACCGTTCCACCGACTTTGGCAGCACCTGGGAGCAGGTCGAATTGAACGCGGCGCGTGGGGCGCTGGAGTTTGGTTTGTCAGGCGCTACCTTGCTCGATGACGGTTCCATCGTGGTGGTCGGCAACGGCGGCAGCGTGGTGGTCAGCCACGACGACGGGCAGACCTTCAGCGTGTTCAACCGCCCGGACCGTATTTCGCTGTCGGCCGTGACGGCGGCCGGCAATGGCAACCTGATTCTGGCCGGGCAGGGTGGCGTACGCGTCGCCAAGCCCACCGGCGCAGCACTCGAAAAACAATAAGAAGGCGGGCAAAGAATGAGCAGTCATCACAACGATAAAGCGACCTTTCTTGAGCGCCTGATCTTCAACAACCGCCCGGCAGTGATCGTGATCTGCCTGCTGGTGAGTATTTTCCTGTTCTGGCAGGCGACGTTGATTCGCCCGTCCACCAGCTTTGAAAAGATGATCCCCCTCACGCACCCCTTCATCGAAAAGATGATGGAGCACCGTAACGACCTGGCCAACCTGGGCAACACCGTGCGCATCTCGGTGGAGGCCAAGGACGGTGACATCTTCACCAAGGAATACATGGAGACCCTGCGCCAGATCAACGACGAGGTGTTCTACATCTCCGGCGTCGACCGCTCGGGTCTCAAGTCGCTGTGGAGCCCCAGCGTGCGCTGGACCGAAGTGACCGAAGAAGGCTTTGCCGGTGGCGAAGTGATCCCGCAGAGCTACAACGGCTCGGCGCAGAGCCTCGATCAACTGCGTAATAACGTGCTCAAGTCCGGCCAGGTCGGGCGCCTGGTGGCCAACGACTTCAAGTCGAGTATCGTCGATATCCCGTTGCTGGAGTCCTACCCGGACCCGCAAGACCAGGGCAAATTGCTGGCCCTGGATTACCGCAAGTTCTCCCATGAACTCGAAGACAAGATCCGCGATAAGTTCGAAGCGCAAAACCCCAACGTCAAGATCCATATCGTCGGCTTTGCCAAAAAAGTCGGCGACCTGATCGACGGCCTGGTGATGGTGGTGCTGTTCTTCGGCGTCGCGTTCGTGATCACCTTGATTCTGCTGTTGTGGTTCACCAACTGCCTGCGCAGCACCATCGCGGTGCTGAGCACCACGCTGGTGGCGGTGGTCTGGCAGCTCGGGCTGATGCACTTTTTCGGCTTTGGCCTGGACCCGTATTCGATGCTGGTGCCGTTCCTGATTTTCGCCATCGGGATTTCCCATGGCGTGCAGAAGATCAACGGTATCGCCCTGCAATCCAGCGAAGCGGATAACGCGTTGACCGCCGCGCGGCGCACCTTCCGGCAGCTGTTCCTGCCGGGGATGATCGCGATCCTCGCCGATGCGGTGGGCTTTATCACGCTGCTGATCATCGACATCGGCGTGATTCGCGAACTGGCCATCGGCGCGTCCATCGGTGTGGCGGTGATCGTGTTCACCAACCTGATCCTGTTGCCGGTGGCGATTTCCTACGTAGGCATCAGCAAGCGCGCCATCGCCAAGAGCAAAAAGGACGCGCACCGCGACCACCCGTTCTGGCGTCTGCTGTCGAAATTTGCCAGCGCCAAAGTTGCGCCCGTCTCGATCCTGCTGGCGCTGGTCGCTTTCGGCGGCGGCCTCTGGTACAGCCAGAACCTCAAGATCGGCGACCTCGACCAGGGCGCGCCGGAACTGCGCCCGGACTCGCGCTACAACAAAGACAACAACTTCATCATCAGCAACTACTCCACCAGCTCCGACGTGCTGGTAGTGATGGTCAAGACCAAGGCCGAAGGCTGTTCGCGCTATGAAGCCATGGCGCCCATCGACCAGTTGATGTGGAAGATGCAGAACACCGAGGGCGTGCAGTCGGCGATCTCGCTGGTGACCGTGTCCAAGCAGATGATCAAGGGCATGAACGAGGGCAACCTGAAATGGGAAACCCTGTCGCGTAACCCGGACGTGCTGAACAACTCCATCGCCCGCGCCGATGGCCTGTACAACAACAATTGCTCGCTGGCGCCGGTGCTGGTGTTCCTCAACGACCACAAGGCCGAAACCCTCGACCGTGCGGTGCATGCGGTGCAGGACTTCGCCAAGGACAACAACAAGGACGGCCTGGAATTCATTCTCGCCGCCGGTAACGCCGGGATCGAAGCGGCCACCAACGAGGTGATCAAGGAATCGGAACTGACCATCCTGATCCTGGTGTACCTGTGCGTCGCCACCATGTGCATGATTACCTTCCGTTCCTGGGCGGCAACCTTGTGCATCGTGCTGCCGCTGGTGCTGACCTCGGTGCTGGGCAACGCGTTGATGGCGTTCATGGGCATTGGCGTCAAGGTCGCGACCTTGCCGGTGGTGGCGCTGGGCGTGGGGATCGGCGTGGACTACGGTATCTATATCTACAGCCGCCTGGAAAGCTTCCTGCGTGCCGGGTTGCCACTGCAAGAGGCCTACTACCAGACGCTCAAGTCCACCGGTAAAGCCGTGCTGTTCACCGGCCTGTGTCTGGCGATCGGCGTGTGCACCTGGATTTTCTCGGCGATCAAGTTCCAGGCGGATATGGGCCTGATGCTGACCTTTATGCTGCTGTGGAACATGTTCGGCGCGCTGTGGCTGTTGCCGGCGCTGGCACGCTTCCTGATCAAACCCGAGAAGCTGGCGGGGCAGAAGGGTAACTCGTTGTTTGCCCATTAAGCTGGGAAAAGCCGGGCGTTGTGCCCGGCTTTTCGGTCTATGGCCTCAAGTGTGGGCAATGGCTAAAAATAGCTGGTCTTGCGGCTCGGTGATCAACACGTAGATGATTTTGCCCAACGGCTCGGCTCCCGCTTGCGCATGCACCTTGAGCAAATCCTTTTGAGTGTATTTGCGTTGCTCGGGCAACTTCAAATGAGCGCGGGTGCACACCGCATCCGCGTCTGCGCTGGCGTAGTGAAAATGCGCGTACCACAGCACTTTCGGCGGTTTTGCAGCCTTGTCATAAACCGCGTACTCGGTAAAGAAATCGCCGCTGAGTGTCGGCCGCTGAGGGTCGGCTCGACTGGTCAGGTTGATATCGATTTGCTGATGGTCCCACAGGTATTGCAGGCCCTCCATGCTCGGTAATTGGCGCTTGTAAGCGTCGCCGCAGACCTGCTCGGCCCAGCGGGAAATGTCCCGTGCGTGCGCGCGATAGTCCTCGATCAGTTTGGCTGCCGTCTGTGAGCCGGGGTGGTGTTGCTGCAATGCATCCGCGATGGCTGCGAGTTCGTCTGCATGGTTGGTGAGCAGGGCACTCCAGTCGGCAGGGTTCACGTCTTCGCGGGTGAGTGGGCTGTCGAGCTTCAACAGTTGGCTGCGAACCCAGTGTTCGATGTCGGAGCGTTGCTGGACCAGACGGTTCCCTTGATCCCTGAGTGTCGGCAGCGACTCTTCCTGCAGCGGGGCAGGCTGTGTCTGCCGGGTGTCGGCGGGGTCACTCCAACCGTCTTCATTGGCTTCATAGGAGGCGATGGTGTCGCCATTGGCGGCGTCCGTAATGATGATGTGGTCGTGGGCGTTCTCTCCTTCGGCTGGCTGTATGTCACCAATCAGGAATTCCTTTTTGCGGGTCTTGAATACGCGTTTTGTGGCTTTCTTGGTCTTCCGTGGTATTGGCGGTCGCAGTTTTACTTCGAGCTTTTCCTGCTTACGCACAACGTCTTCCAATTCGCTTTCTGCCATGGCTCGTGCTTCGTGCAAACGCTGCAGAAGCCGGTCGGAATAAGGCGAATTCATGCTTTCGGAGTGAATATCCACAAGTGCGCTGATCGCCGCCTCATAACGGCGATATTTGCTGATAAGTGTCTGGTATACCTTGCGTTCTTCCGTGAGGGAGTAGCCATCATTGCTACGAACCTCGATGTGGGTGCTTATTACCTTGTACAGGTCAGTTCTGTCCAGGTGTCCGAGGAATTGGGCTTCCTGGGGTGACTGAGGTTCGATGCCCATATCAACACCGAGTATCAACAGGATTCTGGTGGCTTTGAGCTTTACGTTCGCGGCAAAGAACCTCGGCGGATCGATTGTGCTCAGCAGTGTGTGCCGCAACGCCCGCCCGGCTTTGGAATAATTATTGAGTTGCTCAAGCAAGGACTCCATGTCTCTCGCAAAGCTCGTCTCCTGGACCCAGGTATTGAACAGTTCCAACATATTGGCTTGGTATTCGGCGCTGGCGTTGCTGTCAACCAGGGCCCTATCGGTTGGGTACACGCGCTTGATCAGATCCTGCATGCGTTCGCCGTCACGGCTGAAGGAAAGGTCTCCAGTTCTGCTGCTTAGCATTTCGCGCATGAGATTCAAATTCTGCCAGATCAGTTGCAGTTGTTTTTCCCTGCCTGGCGTCTCCACTCCCGCGTTAGCCAAGTCTTTTGCCACTGTGCTGATATCCTGAACCAACTCGGTTGCCCTGGGCAGGCTATCTCGAAAGGTGTCCAGGAAACCCTTGAATTGGATGGATGCATTTTGTCGTCGAAGTTTTGCCTGCGCGTGCCACTCTGTTAAAAACCGCCTGTTGGTTTCGGTGGCGTTTTGGAGCAACTGCCAGGCTTCGTTAAGCTTTTTGTAATCCGTCTCCATCGTCTTGCTGGCATCCTTCAACCGCTCGCTTAATTGGTCGTGCGGTTGCGAGAACGCCGAGAACTCTGCCGCTAGCTCGGCGAGCCTGTTCGTAAGTCTGTCCCTCGTTTCTTGAAGTCTTTGCCTTGCACCCTGTATGCGTTTCGGGCCACCCCCTACCAATTTCGGCCCTCGGTCAAGGATCCAGCGGCCTCGGCCAAGTGACTGGAGCTTTATCCCTGGCTGCTCCCGCCTATTCGGGTCGATGATAAACACCTCGCCGAAACCAGGGACGATCTTCGCCGCAAAAAACAGACCACCGACGCTGGCGTACCACCGCGTACCTATTCTGTAGAGGCCTTCGTACAGACCGATGCTGATGGGCTCCGGCAATGGGACAGGCCAGGGCACGCTGATCGCCAGCAGTTTTTCAAGGGCGACGCCCGCCGCCGAATCACCGCTGAAGGATCGATCAAAGTCGAGTGGGGTCTTACCGTCCCCTGGCGGCTCTGATGCAACGCCCACAGTGCCACGCTTGATGACCGGTGCTGGGGTGAGCGGCGAGGAGGCTTTACGGCGCAGCGGTTCAAGCACCAGCACGCGAGTGGCATCCGAGTTGGCGGGAGGCGCAATCTCGGTGTGTTGGCCCATGTGCAGCAGCAGCATGCCGATATTCAATAACACGTCGACCCAGGCCAGTTCTCGAGTGATTGGGTCAGCGCTCTCCAAGGCCGGAATATCCTTTTTGAGGCTCATGGCCAGTTGCAGCATCCAGCCCACTATCGCGATGGGGCCCCGTGCCACAGTCAGCACCGTGTTGAAGCCAATTTCCAGGCCCTCCAGAATCAACGCCCAGCGGCTTTCGGTATTGGCGGTCGAGTCGGCTTCTGCCTGGTTCAGCAGCGTGCATACCTCGCTGCCATACAGGAATTGCATGAGCTTGCCGCTCTGCAAAAACTGCAGCAGTTCGTCAGCACTGCTGTCATCGACGCTCGCCAACGTTGCCGGTTTGGGGACGGGGGGCAACATGTCGAACTCCGAGCCGATGCCGATCCGTACATAGTGCGGCTCCAGGAAGCCTCCATTGCTGTAGATCCCCCGAGCGCCGTCTGATAACCATGCCAGGACGCTCTCCTGTAGCGCTCCCGGCGTGGCAATCATTGCCAGTAACGCATCGCGGGTTTCGAACTGAATCAGTTGGGCCTGGTAGGAGGGGCGATAGAGCAGGTGCGGTCCCCTCTTGGTGTTGCGCGTCTCGATGATAAACATATTTTGCACAACATCAGCCGTGGCCCCGGGCTTGCGCTGAAAGGCCAGTGGGCGCATGACAATTTCATCGTCCTGCACCCAGCGTTGTGCCCGGACAGGCTTGAATACGGCTTTGATCAACTGCAGGCCACGAGCCGTAAAACCGTGCAAACCACGGATCCTGTACTCAGTTGCCTGGGTGGACAGCAACGCTGGCTGTAACTGGGCGAACAGCTGCTGGCGCCGTTGCGCCTCCGGGCTCTCGCCCATCAAATGCGTGCGGATGTAGTCGGGGTAGACTTTACCGATATCCACGACCTGCACAATGTCCAACAGGTACTCCGGGGTCAGCCACGCTTCAAGGACCTCGCCGTTGCTGTGGCTTACCGTCATCGTCCCTTTGGGCTTGCCCGAGAGGTTTTTCAGGGCCAGGTCGATAAGGCCCATATTGACGGATTCCACGAAGCCGCCACGCAGGTCGCCATAGGGCACCTTGAAGTTCACCTGCAGCTTGTCTGCGGCATAGGATGAGGGCAGCGCTCCGTCAGCGCACATCTGCGAAAGTTCGGAATCTTGCGGCGCGTGCGCCTTCATGTAACCCAGGCACAGTTGTTTATTCAGTGCCTTTTTCGCGAAGTCCTTGATGTTGTCCAGCCCGTTCAAGTAGCTGTCGCCGTTGGCCAGTTGCTTGGCGCTGGCCTCTTCCAGCAGGCACTGGCGATAGGCAAAACGGTCGGCGGGGGAGGCGTCCTTGAGCCAGTCCGGCAGGCCAGTTGCGAGCACGCTCATGGCGCGGATAGGGGGAAGGGCGGCGTCAAACAACGGGGCTGGGTCGGTAATGTCGGCAAAGTGTTGTTCCAGTTGCGCCACGCTGCACCGCGCGGGCAGTGTGGTCTGGGCCACATCCTCCAGTTGCTGGTTAAGCGCCAGCGCCGCCTGATTGTCAAAAATCGAGCCGTCAGGTTCGTACTGACGCCAGGTAATGGCATCGGCCAGGTAGTGCTGTTGCAGACGCTCGCCCCAGGCCTTGCCGAAATCATCGAGGCTGGCATAGGTTTCGATTTCTCCCGAAAACCGGCACAGCCAGACCCGATTGGCAGCCGTTACCAGGATGTCGCACGCTTGCACGCTGACGGAATGACCGGCCCACGTCACCGTGCTTTCCAGGGTGTACGCGTGAACACCATTGTCGGGCCACGGCAGGGCGAGGCGGGACCGGCGATCCGGGCAGTCAGTCAGAGCGGTGAGCCCGCGCAACTGCGCTTCATCAGTGTGCGAGTGGCGAATCGCAGCATCCCGCAGATTGCTTTGCAGCAACCCCGACAGCCACGACCAGTGGCTGATTGCAGGCGCGTCGGGCTGCCCCCAGAACTGCGCGAGTGCATCTTGAAAATTGATGTACACCAGCCATTGCAGCTCCCGTATGACCGCCTCGACAACATTCAGGTCGTAGGGTTTGGCGACCGTTAGGGTATAGGTCAATCGTGTACCCGTGGCGTCGCTTAAATAGCCGTCGAGATTATTGCGCGTCGATAGGTCTGGGTAGGTGCCATCGGCCAGGTACTGCAGCGCGACCTCCAGCAGTGGATAGAGCTCACGCCCACCGCTGTCCCGTGGAATGGCGAGGCGTAGTTGATCGACTGGGAGGGTAAGCGGCGGGTATTTTTCCAGCAGGCTGCTGCGAAGGCGTTGAGCAACCACTGAGCGCAGTGTCGGGCGATCAGCGAACTGCGCGCGGACGGCCGATTGTGCCGCGTTGCTAACGTGTGGAACGAGTGTTTGCGACATGAATGCATGCCTCGGTATCGGTTGGGAGTGATACGCACGTTAGTGTTCGGCACACGGAGCAGGTGGTAGCCCGTTAACTCGGGCAGGCGCATTTGTATTCGCAGAACACGGTCGCGGGATCAAGCGCGGCCAGCGGATCGGTGCAACCCGGAACTCGCGATTTAGGCTGAAGTCACAAACTGGCCTATCATGAGCACTTTGAACCTGATGAAAGACTGTGATGACTGATAATTTGACGACCGTCCTTGCCACCAGCGACATGCTCGAAATCGACGGGCTGCACGCCTTCGAGTTTGAGCTGGATGACGCGCAACTGCTGATCACTGCCATGGACGGCCGTGCGGAAAAACGCTGGCACTTCAGCCTGGAACAGGTACAGGCCGCTCGTTTCGATGACACGCTGCACAGTTGGATAATTACCGGTGATTCGGGCGAGCACCGCCTTATCTGTATGAGCGCCTTCACCGGCAACAATAACGACGAGGAAGAAGCGGATGATGATGCGTAAATTCTGGCCCCTGCTGATGGCCGGCAGTGTCGGCGCGATGTCGGTGCAAGCCGCACCGGCGGACACCTATGAACTGTTGGTCGGCAGCTACACCGCCGGCACCAGCGAAGGGATTTACCGCCTGCAGTTCGACAGCCGTACCGGGCAGTTCAGCGGCAAGCCGGTGCTGGCGGCCAAGGCGGCCAACCCGTCGTGGCTCACAGTGTCCAAAGACCAGAAGCATCTGTTTGTGGTCAATGAAAACGGCCCAGGCCAGAAAGACCCGGTCGGCCGCGTGAGCAGCTACAGCATTGACCCGCAGAATCATCAGCTGACCCTGATCAACCAGGTGCAGAGCCTGGGCAACGAACCGACCCATTCCAGCGTGGCCGCAGACGGGCGTTACCTGTTCGTCGCCAACTATGCGGTGCTCGAAGACCCGGGCGGCAGCCTCGCGGTATTGCCGGTCGACGCCGAGGGCAAGCTGTCGGCGCCGGTGCAACTGAGTGGGCACCCGGCCAGCCGGGTCAACCCTGAGCGGCAGGCGTCCAACCATGTGCATTCGGTGGTGTCGTCGCCGGACGGTAAGTACGTGTTCGTACAGGACCTGGGCGCGGACAAGGTCTTTGCCTACCGCTACGACCCCAAGGCCAACCACGAGCTGCCGCTGACCCCGGCCGACCCGGCCTTTGTGCAATTGCCGCCGGGCAGTGGCCCGCGCCACTTGCTGTTCAGCGCCGATGGCAAACATGCCTGGCTGACCACCGAGATGAGCGCCCAGGTGGCGGTCTTCGACTACAAGGATGGCAAGCTCAGCCAAACCCAACTGGTTAACTTTGCTGACGGGCAACCGGTATCCGATAAAGCCGGCGCCGCGCTGCACGCCTCCAGCGATGGCAAATTCCTGTACCTGAGCAATCGCGGCACGGCCAACCAGATGCTGGTGTTCAGCATCGACCCGGCCACCGCGCACCTCAAGGAACTGCAGCGTCGCACCGTGGAAGGCGACCACCCACGGGAATTCAGTCTCGACCCAAGCGGCAAGTTCCTGTTGATCGCCAACCAGAAAAGTAACCAAATTGTGGTGGTCGAACGTGACCCCAAGACCGGCCTGCTGGGTAAAACCGTGCAGAAATTGCCGATCGATGCCCCCAGCGACCTCAAGTTTCTGCTGCGTCAATAAGCCACAGGCCCCGCGATGCGGGGCCTGAGCCTGTGTATTAATTGTATTGATAGCGGCTAGTGTTTCAAAGCATTTCTAAGGCGTAGCGCTCGGGCGTAAGTTTGGTTCCAAGGCCTTCCCGGCCACTCAACCAAACGAACACAAGGGTTACCGCCATGAATCTGAATCTATTCTCCATCATCGCCGCTTCCGCTGTTTCCGCCACTGTTGCCTTGCCTGCCGCCGCCAGCGTCGACGTCAGCGGCAAAAAATCCAGCACCAGCGCCTATACCCAGAAATACCTGCAACAAAGCGCCAACTTCTACGCCGCCCTGGACCACAAAACCCAGCAATGAGCGTTGCTTGACGGCCCGCACTCAAACGCCAAACCACTGAAACGACATCGTGTTCGTTTCAGTGGTTTGGCGTTTTTGCATCTGTCGAAAGAAATTTGAAGCAATGGCACATTGCCATGTGTTTTAATTTGGCGCTCAAATATTGGCGCCTTATTTCATGGAATCGACAGCATGGCCCTCCGACTCGCCGCCTTCATCCTTTTCCTCTATTCCGCACCAATCCTGTCCTCCGTGCAGCCGGTGGACGGCGAGCCGGACATGGCCCGAGAGCGCTTGCTAAGCCTCATCGAAGGCTAAGAAACGCTCACGCTGGCGCGCTTCTCGTGGCGAGCGGGCTTGCCCGCGTTGGGCTGCGAAGCGGCCCCGATCAAGATGAATGCGGTGTGTCAGTAAGCCCACGGTGCCTGGTTTCAGGGC
>NZ_WKCB01000018.1 GCF_021606685.1 Pseudomonas syringae | reverse complement strand
CACGCTGCACAGTGCAGACCGTGCAGCCGCCACTGCCGCTGATTTGGCACGCGCGGTGCAATACGCCTGCGTCACTCATTCAGGGAGCAAGGCACATGACGCAGCAAGAACCGGGTAACGACTACCCCTTGAGCGAAGTCCCCATGCATGCACGCAAAGGCCTGGCGTCCACCGCCATGGTGCTGCTGGGCTTCACCTTTTTTACCGCGACCATGTTTGCCGGCGGCAAGCTGGGGGTGGCGTTCAGTTTCATCGACATGCTCGGTGTGGTGGCCTTGGGTAACCTGTTGCTGGGTATCTACGCCGCAGGCCTGGGTTACATCGCCTTCAAGAGCGGCTTGAATTCTGTATTGATGGGGCGCTTCTGCTTCGGCGAGGTGGGCAGCAAGCTCAGTGATTTGATCCTCGGTTTTACCCAGATCGGCTGGTACGCCTGGGGCACCGCCACCGCCGCTGTAGTGCTTGGCAAGTATTTCGAACTGGGCCAGGGCAGCGTGCTGGCATTGATGGTGCTGTTCGGCCTGGTGTTCTGTGCCACGGCCTACGTGGGTTATCGCGGGCTGGAGATTCTTTCCTACATTGCAGTGCCGGCCATGGCCATCCTGCTGCTTCTGTCGATGTGGGTGGCCACGGTGACAGTCGGCGGGCTGGACGGCTTGCTGGCGGTGGTGCCGACCGGCGAGCTGGACGTGTCCACGGCGATCACCCTGGTGTTCGGCACCTTTGTCAGCGGCGCGACCCAGGCGACCAACTGGACGCGGTTTTCCCGCTCGGCCAAGGTCGCAGTGCTGGCCAGCCTGATCGGCTTCTTTATCGGCAATGGCTTGATGGTGCTGATCGGTGCCTATGGCGCCATCGTCTATCAGCAGCCCGACGTGGTGGAAGTGTTGCTGCTGCAAGGCTTCGCCATGGCTGCGATGGCCATGTTGCTGCTCAATATCTGGAGCACCCAGGACAACACGATCTACAACTTCGCGGTGGCCGGCTGCAACCTGCTGCGCACCCGACGCCGCAAGACCGTGACCCTGGTCGGGGCGGTGATCGGCACCCTGCTGGCGTTGCTGGGCATGTACGACATGCTGGTGCCCTACCTGATCCTGCTGGGCACTGTGATTCCGCCGATTGGCGGGGTGATCATGGCGGACTTCTTCTACCGCTGGCGCGGCCAGTACCCACGCCTGGCCCAGGCGCGCCTGCCAGCCTTCAACTGGCCGGGGCTGGTGGCGTATGCGGTGGGCACGGTGCTGGCGTTCAACTCGCCGTGGGTCGCGCCGCTGGTGGGCATTGCGGCCGCGTCGCTGACCTACATCGCGCTGACCGGGTTGTTGCGCGTTCGCGCACCGCTGGTTGACGCTTCAGCATGATACTGACGGGGGACTACCCGTCCCTCGACGTGCTGCTGCACCGCGAACGGCACCATGGCCCCAGTCTGATGCCCACCCTAAGCCTGGTTTCACGAGAGTGGTAACCTGATGGCGGCCATACACCGCAACACCCTGATACACCGCGTCCAGCGCATCGAAGCCCTGTGCGGGTTGACGCTGGATAACGCTTATAACCGCCTGGACATCGGTATCGCGCTGATGATCTGGCGCCTGTCTGCCTGACTGTTTTTAGCCAAGAGGAACTTGCCCATGCACATCATCAACGCCCGCCTGCGCAACCGTGAAGGCCTGCATGATCTGCACCTGGAACACGGCCGGATCGCCAGCATCACCCCACAAACAACCGCGCCGGTGGCGGGGCCCGATGACCTCGACGCCGCCGGCAACCTGGTGACACCGCCCTTTGTCGAGCCGCATATCCACCTCGACGCCACCCTCACCGCCGGCGAGCCACGCTGGAACATGAGCGGCACGCTGTTCGAGGGCATCGAATGCTGGGGCGAGCGCAAAGCCACCATCACCCACGAAGACACCAAGACCCGCGCCAAAAAAACCATTCAGGCCCTCGCCGCCCATGGCATCCAGCACGTGCGCACCCACGTCGACGTCACCGACCCGGCGCTCACGGCGCTTAAAGCCATGCTCGAAGTGCGCGAAGAAAGCTCGCACCTGATCGACCTGCAAATCGTCGCCTTCCCCCAGGAAGGTATCGAGTCCTATCGCAATGGCCGCCAGTTGATGGAAGAGGCCATTCGCCTGGGCGCCGACGTGATCGGCGGCATCCCGCACTTTGAATACACCCGCGACCAGGGCGTAAGTTCAGTGAAGTTCCTGATGGACCTTGCCGAACGCACCGGCTGCCTGGTGGACGTGCACTGCGACGAAACCGACGACCCGCACTCGCGCTTCCTCGAAGTATTGGCCGAGGAAGCCCGCAGCCGCGACATGGGCACCCGTGTCACCGCCAGCCACACCACGGCCATGGGCTCGTATGACAATGCCTACTGCGCCAAACTCTTCCGCCTGCTGGGGCACTCCGGGATCAGCTTTGTTTCCTGCCCCACCGAAAGCATCCACCTGCAAGGCCGCTTCGACAGCTTCCCGAAACGCCGTGGCGTGACCCGTGTCAACGAACTGCTCGAAGCCGGCATGAACGTGTGCTTTGGCCAGGACTCCATCGTCGACCCCTGGTACCCCTTGGGCAACGGCAACATCCTGCGCGTGCTGGAAGCCGGCCTGCACATCTGCCACATGCTCGGCTACCGCAACCTGCAAAGCGCCCTCGACCTGGTGACCGATAACAGCGCCAAGGCCATGGCCCTGGGGGACCGCTACGGCCTTGAGCCCGGGCGACCCGCCAACCTGTTGATCCTCTCGGCCGACAGCGACTACGAGGTGATCCGCAGCCAGGGCCTGCCGCTGTACTCGATTCGCCAGGGCAAGGTGCTGATGCAGCGTCAGCCTGCGCAGGTGACGTTCGTCTAAGGCCAGCGTTCAGACGATCGCCTCGATATCCAACGGCTGCGCCCTTGCCCGCTCGCTCGGCAGCGGTGCAGGGATGCTGGCAATCTGCGACAGCTGCTGGTTTTCACGGTGGCCGAGCCAACGCTTGAGGCTGGCGTGCAAGTGCGCGCACTGGGCGTGGCTGCCGTACACATCGCGCGCGTCCAGGCGGCGCCAGCGCAGGGTTTCGAGGCGTTCGCGACTGGTGTGCAGACGGTCGATCTCAAGGTTCAAGGGCTCGTGGTACTCATAGGTCCGCTCGTTGACCGGGCGCCGACGCGCCAGTTCGAGACGTTTGTCGCGCAGTTGCTGGCGCATGCTCTCCAGCGCACGGTCGAGCAACGCAAACTCCCTGGGTGTCACCAGCGGGCCGTTACTGTCCAGGGTTTGTTGCCAGCGCCGCAACGTCGCCCAGGCCGCCGGGATGTAGCTGGCGGTCATGAAGTGCTGGTTGGCCTGGAACAGCTGTTGCAACAGGTTGTCCCGTTCAGGCATGTCGCCCTGGAGCTGCAAGGCCCGATGACAGCCGGCGTCCTCGATGGACTCACAGCCAGGTTTCCACAGCACGGATGACTGTGTGCCGTCCGGTAGCAGAATCGGCATGAAGTGCTGTTGTTCGCCGTGGTGTCGATAAGGGTCACCGCCGACACGCACCAGCCCCGCGGCAAACAGCAGGCCGCCCATTGCGGGGGCTGCGAACAGCGTGACGGCGCCGGGCACCCAGAGTTTTGCGCGGGTGTTCATCCAGGGGGCCGGTACGCTGGGCACCGGGTCGTTGTGGTTGACGATACGGTGATGGACCAGGGCGCTGGCACCACGGCTGAACTCGGCGTCGGCGGCGCGGGGGGCGCCGTAGGTGTAAAGAAGAATGCTGTAATCACGTTCAGGCACACGGCGCAGCCCTTCTGCCAACAGCAACGCAACGGCGCCGCCCAGGCTGTGGCCGCAAATGACGATGCGTTGCCCGGTGTGAAACTGGCTGAGGTAGTGCAGCACAAAACCGCGCATGGCCCGGTAAGCCTGATAAAAGCCTGCGTGCACCTTCCCGATGCCGTCGGCGAAAGCCACTTGATGCGCGTTTGCGTCGCGCACTGCGTCAGCATGACTGAGCGTGCCGCGCACGCAAATCAGGATCACCTCATCGTGGTGCGTGATGAACGCCTGAGTGTCTGTACCGAATTGTTCATCATCAAAAAAATGGCGCCGCGCGGGGTGTTCCTGCTGATCTTCGAGGGCTGGGTGATTGTCCGGGTACAGCTGCGGGTCGAAAGGCAGTATCTCGAATCGCCGCGAGTAGGCAACATCCTCGTAAACCGGATAAAAACGCTGCATTTGCTTAGGGTCGACCCGCCAGGCCTGGTGGTACCCCGACAGTTGCTCGGCAAACAGGTTTGCGACGCTGGGGTCGCGTGGAAAACGCACAGGCCCGCAAGGTTTGTCGGCGGGCTCCTGGCCGAAATCGCAGTAACTCAATGCCGCAAACAAGGCCAACTGATACAGGTTCAAGGCACAGAAATCATCGTGGGTAGAGAGCATCGGGCGCAGCGCGCGCAGCGGCCGCACTTCGAGCACCGTGTGCTGGCCGGGGAACAGCACAACGCCTGACAACGTGGGCTGAGGAGGGCCGAAGCCCAGCTCGGCCATCATCTCCAGTGCGTGCCGTTGAGGGCGACAGGTCGACGGCGCCACGGGGGGCAGGTGCGCAACATGGCGAACCAGATCGCTCACCTCAACCTGATAGAACCGGTCCGCCTTCTGGCCTGCGGGATTAGTCTCGGTCCGCTGGCCGTCGGCATTTGAGAAGCTCGTTTGCTCCGCGCGCACTTGCAGCTCGGTGATGGGCAGCGGGTAGTTTTCGCGTTGCTGCAATGCCCGATAGTAGCCCTCCCCTGCGCTGTAAGCGGCATCCAACAGCAGCACGACCGGGCCTCGAGAGCAGCCCTCCAACCGGGCAAAACCATTACCGGTCAAACGCCCTTCGTAGCGTTTGCCCGCGCTGTCGACCACTTCATATTCAAGCCCTCCGTAAGGCTCGCCATTACCTGACTCGTCCACCAGGCAGACACTCAGCCAGCCCTCCGTCAACACACAAGCAGGCATTTTTTCATTGAAAAAAGCTTGCTTCCATTGCTCCATTGCCATGTCTGGATATCCTTATTCAGTACAGGTTGGATAAATATCGCATAGACGCCCATCGGGCATCTTGAAAGGTTTGAAATCGGTCGTATTGCCACGGCAAAAGGCGTACCGGTCTTCGAAGCTCGTTCCCAGGCAGCGTTTCCAGCCCTTGGGAAAACGCACCCAGTTATCCCCCATAAAAGGGCGCTCTTCGTCAGTCAGGCTGATGTTCACCCGTATGGTTTTCCCTCCCAGCTCATCTCGCCGCACAGCGCCGCCCGCACGGGCATTACCTGCTTGACCAGGGGTCTCTAACGCGGCGCATTTAAGGATTTTCAGGATTGCATGCTGTGGCCCCGCCGTCCGAAACAACCACTGACATTGCCCGAACAGTTCCAGAACCCCGCTCTGCGGCATCCCAGGCGCATCCGCCGGCAAACGGTCGCGAATCGAAATGCCGGCGAAATCCCCGCCGACGTCGGTACTGCGCGAGCCCCACTGGGCGTTGAGGTCAAACGCCACATCGGCCAATACCAGCGGACAGCCCTCCACGGTTTCGCGTAACGGCAACCGATAACTCACGCGACTGGCTTCTGCTGTGTAATCGGCGAAAAAGACTTTGCGCTCCGCCCGCTTGCCGCTGCGCCGAGGCAAGGTGCAGGTTTCACCGGGAGCGGGCCGGTAATTGGCAGCCGTCTTGAGTTCAAACTGCGCCGGCAACTCCACCTCCAGGATGACGCTGTCAGTTGGCCGCCCCACACATCCGCAAAGGCCCGCGACGCCGAGCGCCAGCGCTACCCACCAGCGTCGTCTACCCATGCGGTTGGCCCACCGCGCGCCACTGCTCCACTGCCCGCTCAAAGTGCTCCACAGGGGTTTCTCCGCGCCTCGGCTGCCAGCGGATAGCACTGCCGCCCGTGGCCTCCTGGAGCCGGCGCACGACCAGGAACTCCAACTGTTGCGGCTGGTACCACTGCCAGAGACGGGCCTGCTCAAGCACTTGGGCCAGCCAGATTTTGGGGGCTTGAAATTCCACCAAGGCAGCCAGGTCCTCGCTGTGTTCGGCCAACAGGTAGCGCAGGATGTTGGTCTGCAGGATGGCACTGGCGTTTGGATTTGGCGTGTTCAGCCAAGGCGCCGGGTCTGGCACGGGGTATTCACCTGGGTCGGGGTTGTCGCCGCTCTGCCAGCGACCGTCATGCCAGTAGCACACGCTGACCAATGGGCCGAGCACTACCGGCCAGTGCTCCACCGCCACATGCTCAAGTGCGCGCGCCAGCGTGCGGTTATCGTGAAAACGGTACAAGGCCTGGGCGCCCTGCGGCCCCACCAGCAGTCGCTCGCGCCAGTGGCGTGTCACGCGGGTCAAGTCGTCGTCAGGCAGGCTGCCCAGCCAGCCCCAGTGTGTTTCCGGGCGCTGCAGGAGGCCCAGCAAGGCGGGCTCGCTCACTTGTTCGAGCAACAGCAGCACGGGGCCCGAGGTCGCCCATTCGGCCAGGGCCGTCTCGGCATAGAGGCTGCGAGACTGTGCCAACGTGCGCGCGGCCAGCAGCAATGGGCGGGCGTCATCGCTGCCCTCGAGGATCAGGCACAGCCGGCGTCCGGCCTGTTGCTGCCGGGCCATCCAGTGGCGCGGGAAGCTCTGCATCATGCGGCTCTGCATCATGCTGCCCTCCCCCGAGCTTCACACCCAGCGTCACGACAACCTTCACACAGCGGGCAGAAATCCGCGCCCCATTGCCGGGCCACGTCCATGAGTGCGCCTTGGGCCGAACTGAGTGTCGACGAACCGGCCTCCCCCAACGCACTCGCCAGCCGTGTCACGGCGGGTGAGCCGCCAAGGGTGATGGGCCGACTGCTGAGAATTGCACCCGCCTGGATGACCAGATGCTCACCACCCGCCTTGAGGCTCAGTTGGCTGCCCGCATCGATAACCAGGCTGGCACCGGCCTTGAGGTGCAACTGTTGCCCCGCCTCGATCACCAGGGTCTGGCCAACCTGGGTCAGGCTATCGCCTTGCACATCAAGATGGTCGCTGGCCTGGAGCACAACCTTGCGATCACCGGTGACGTGACGCTGCTCGTCACTGCCCAGGTGAACCGTGCTTGAACCGCGGATTATTTCATGGCGCTGCCCGGCCACTTCCAGGCGGCTGTCATGGCCTACCTGTTGCTCGAGGTCGCGTTGAGCCCGCAAGTAGATCAGTTCCTCGCCACGCCGGTCCTCGAGGTGCAATTCGTTGGCGCCGCCGCTCAGGGCGCTGCGGCTGCGCAGGACGCTGCGAGTCTTGTGCTGCGGCAAGGCGTAGGCCGGCCGGTGCGATGCATTCGGCAGGCAGCCGTTGATAAGCGGCTGATCCGGGTCGCCCTCCAGAAACGTCACCAGCACTTCCATACCGACCCGCGGGATCAGCATTGCGCCAAACCCGTCGCCGGCCCAGCCGGACGCTACCCGTACCCAGCAACTGCTGTTGTCATCATTCTTGTCCAGGCGGTCCCAGTGAAAACGCACCTTCACCCGGCCGTGTGCGTCGCAGTGGATGTCCTCGCCGGAAGGCCCGGTCACGGTCGCGGTTTGGCTGCCATTGAGGGTGGGCTTGGGATGTTTGAGGGGCGGTCGATACACCGCTCGCCAGGGTGTGACAGTGAAGTGATTGCGATAGCCGTGCAAAACGTCCGCCTCCGACATTGCCTCCTCCAGCACCTGCGGTTGGCCCCCCTCATGGCGCACCCCGTTGATCAGCCACAAGTCGTTGCAGGCAGGGTCGGGGTGGTCACACAACTCAAGGAAATGCCCGCTGCACAACACGGGCTGATCACTCGTGCCCACTGCTCGAAAACGGTTGCTTTGATGCCGCTCCAACCCGCGCTGCGCCAGGCGCTTGCCCCTGGCATGGCCGGTAAACCCTGCGGGGTAGCGATAGTCCTCGAGGGGGTGTGGCGAGGCCGGGCCGGCGCCGTCTTGCAGGCGCAGCGAGGGGTGTTCGAAGTGATAGTCACGGCGCACGGTTTTCTGGCTGCGGGTGCCCAGGCGCAGATCAAAACGCTGGATGACCTGCGTATCGGGCTGGGGCCCGCCAGCAGCGCAGTAACGCTGCACCGGCAAGCGGCGAAACACCGTCTGGTCATCGCCAAACACCACCACGTGGGCCTGCGGGCTATGGCGAAAATGGTAGTGAATGCCCTCCTCTTCACACAGTCGCTGGACAAAATGCAGGTCGGTCTCCGCGTATTGCACACAGAATGTGCGCGGCGGATACACCACCGGGCCCAGTTCGAACACGTAGGCATCGGCCAGAATACCGTGGTGTTCCAGCACCGTCGCGATGATCTGCGGCACGCTGCGCTGCTGGAAAATGCGCTGGTCGTAACGGTGCGCAAGACAGGCCAGGCGGGGCGCCAGGGTCAGGTGATAGCGAGTAAGACGTCGCCCGGGATCGTCGCGGCCGATGGCATACACAAGCCCATGCAAACCTGCACCCGTTTCGCCGAAATCCAGGTAGGCCGGCTGGTGGAGCAGCGTCTCCAGGTCCAGCGAGGGGTTTTCACTGACCAACTGCACCTGGATAAAAAACGGCTGATCAAGGGCTTCGCTGCCGTTGAATGCCAGCACGTTGAAATCAGTCTTTACAGTGGGAAGAGTCAATTTAAAACGCGGTGCCACACACCCGTTAACCATCCATTGTTACCCGCCATCAATTACTGCACCGAAATACTTTCCCCCGTTTAACTAACGTTGAATAAGTTGCCGAGAAAAAGTGCCTGAACGCCTTGAAGCTTAGCGGTTCCGGGCGAAAATCGGCCGTCAAAAAACAAAACAGAAGTTTCGTACACGTGAATTGGAAGTGTCTTTTACAAAATAATAAATCGAGCCAAAGAGCCATCTCAAAACAATATGAAATGCCCTACATGTAAATTCATTTATATAACTAACGGGTAAAGAAACGTCTGACACCCACTTAGGAGCATCAGGCGTTACAAACATCATGCTTGCGGCCGGGCAGTCCCGAACAGGCTGACGCTCAGTAAGGTATCGGCTTGAGCGTGCAAGCGCACTGGCGCAGTGCCGCCTGGCATCACCACGGCGACTACGCCGCTCTCCACCCAACCCGCACGCCATGCCGCAGACGCCACGGCACTGGCGCTGGTGCCGGAAGACGCAGTGGGGCCCTCTCCCCGTTCGAACACTCGCGCAAGCACCCGATTGCCGGGCTGCCTGGCTGCCCATTGCAGATTGACCCCGGCCACACAGGGCCGCCCGCCGCCTGCCGGAGGCGCGAAAGCAATCGCCCGTAACGGCTCGAACAGGGCGGGCTGCTGCATCGGCAGGTTGTCGGGCAATGCCGATACCTGCTCGACCAACGTCACACAATGGGGGTTGCCCACCCGCACAAACTGGCTGCGTGCCCACTGCGGGTTGATCGCCGCCAGCTCGCTTACGTGACTGGGCCCGGCGTCGTCCATAAACGCTGGATCACTTGCCTGCGCACCCACCGCTCGCGGCCCGAACGCGGGCAGACCCAGCTCCAGCCAGAACCCGGCCACCTGTTCATACCGCGCGGGGGTCACCCGGGTGCTAACCGGTGAGGGCACATCCGATTTGTCATGATGGACCCGCAGCTCACAGGCCTCGGCCATCACGCCCTGGTCGGTGAGCGCCTGGGCGAAGATGGTCAAGCCATTGCCGCTGCGCTCGGCCAGTGAGCCATCCGTGTTAACGATCAACAGGTCGAACGGCGGCGCAGCCTGGAACGGCCCGACCAGCAAGCCATCGCAGCGGTGCGCCTTGGCATCGGCCGGGCGTGGCGCCGAACCCCATTCACATTCAGCGGCGATGGCCGACGACGCCCAGGCTGCGCGCGAGCTTGCCGCCTGTGCCGCCGTGTCGGGCACGGCAATACCCCGATCACGTAAAAAGGCCGGGCTGGCCACCCCATAGAGGTTGCCGCGCGCATCGTAGAACTGAGTCATAGCGCGACGTGCCTGTAACTATTCATCGGTGAGTCCGTCTGGTTGCCTACATACAAGCGAAGCAGCGTATTACAGAACACCGTGTTTGTGGGAGGCGCCCTCTCCAGGGAACCCGGCTCGCTCCAGACGGCCTGATATGCAAGGATGTCGCGCTGGACATCGTTCGTTGAACGCAAAACCAAGGATTTTTCATGACTGCCATCCCCACTTCTGCTCCCGTGGTTCCCGGGCGGCTGGAGCAAATGTCGACTCGCATCGCTTTTTTCATCGCCGGGTTGGGTATCGCCGCCTGGGCGCCCCTGGTGCCCTACGCCAAGGCCCGCGCAGGCCTGAGCGAAGGCACCCTGGGCCTGTTGCTGTTGTGCCTGGGAGTGGGGTCGATCATCGCCATGCCCGTAGCCGGTGCATTGGCCTCGCGCTATGGCTGCCGCCGTGTGCTGAGCGCCGGCACGGTGCTGATCTGTCTGGCCTTGCCGATACTGGCTACGGTGAGTTCGATTCCATTGCTGACCGCAGGGTTGTTCCTGTTCGGCGCCGGCCTCGGCACGGTGGATTCCACGGTCAATCTGCAAGCGGTGATCGTCGAACGTGCCAGCGGCAAAACCATGATGTCGGGCTTTCATGGGTTGTTCAGCCTGGGCGGCATCGTCGGCGCGGCGGGTGTTGCCGGGCTGCTGGGGCTGGGCCTGTCGCCGCTGCAGGCGACGCTGGTGGTGATTGCCGTGGTGCTCGCGGCGTTGTTCAAGGCCGCGCCGCATCTATTGCATTACGGCAGCGAGAGTTCGGGGCCGGCGTTTGCAATACCTCACGGCGTGGTGCTGTTTATCGGCTGCCTGTGTTTTATCGTGTTTCTGGCCGAAGGCGCGGTGCTTGACTGGAGCGCGGTGTTCCTCAGCGCCGAGCGTGGCCTGGACGAAGCTTACGCCGGCCTGGGTTACGCGGCGTTCGCCCTGACCATGACCGCCGGGCGCCTGACCGGTGATGCCATCGTGAGGCGCCTGGGCGCCACCCGCGTGATCATGATCGGCGGCGCACTGGCGACCGCCGGTATGTTGCTGGCGACCCTGTTTCCAGCCTGGCAAACCGCACTGTTGGGCTATGCGTTGGTGGGTGCCGGCTGCTCGAACATCGTGCCGGTCCTGTACACCGCCGTCGGCAAGCAAAAGGTCATGCCAGAACACATTGCCGTGCCGGCCATCACCACCCTGGGGTATGCCGGCATTCTTGCCGGCCCTGCCGCCATCGGCTTTATCGCCCATGGCAGCAGCCTGAGTACCGCCTTTGTGCTGATCGCCGTACTGCTGGCAGCCGTGGCCATCAGCGGCAAAATCCTCAAGGTGTAGGCCGCTGCGTCAGCGCTGTTTGTGCGCCTCGTCCTGCTCCAGCCAACGGTCGAGGCTTTTGTTGCTGAGCCAGCCTTCCTTGTGCGCCGGGCCAAACAGTCGCGCGCTCTGCGCACGCTCCAGGGAAGGCAGCAAGCCCGGGCGCTCAAGAATGTTCTTTGCCGTGTAGACACAGAGCTCGCTGTACTTGGGCCTGGGCATGCCGGTGGACGGGTCCAGCACAGGCGCGCCACTGTGATCAACATCATAGGGGTCCTGCATGACCGTCTTGAGCGTGGCGATTTCGACGTAGTGGTGCTGCTCGAAAAGGAAGGTGCGGTCCTTGGTCTTGTCCCTCAGTTGCTCGAACTGGCCCTGCAGCGCCTGCACCACTTGGGCATTGCCTTGGGCATGGAACGGGTCCTGGCTGAAGACGCTCGGCGAGCTGTTGCCCTGTAACGCCGCAGCCGCTGCACCGAGGCTATCACGTGTGATATCGCCGTCGCGGCTCTGGAGTGCGTCGCTCAGGCGCGGGCGCTTGAGCATTTCTATGACCACCTGGATCGTACGGTCCAACGCTTCACTTTCTCCGGTGCGTTCAGCGGCAATGCGCCGTAATGACGACCAGGTCAAACGCCCGTCTTTCAGGAAGGGGTGCAGCAAGTCAAAGGACTTCTCCAGGGCCGTCGCCAATTGGCTGTCCGTGGAGGTTGCGTCGGGCCGATATAGGGGGGTACGCGCAACGGGGAAATTCTGCAGTGTTCGGTGATGCAGCACGGACAAGCTGCCGCGCAACAGCAAGGGCCTGCGAGGTCCTCCTTGTGCAGGCTCAGGCGGGTTCTCTTTCCAGGCTTCAGGGGCAGCCGCAGGGGATCGTATGGCAGATCCATCCAGGGCCAGGGGCCGGCCGTGAGGTAATGCACCCTTGATTGTCATGAGTTTTCTCCACCGCTTTTCAGATACAGGCCTGCCGTGTGATCGCCACCATGGCGACCGAAATCATCGAATGGGTTCCACTCAGACAAGCCCCACATATGTGGTTGGCTGAACGCGACAGTTCCGGGCGAGCGGCCTGTACCCATGACAGCATGTAAAAATCCGCCACGGGGGTGGTCAATCCAGCGTCTGCTTGCGCCACCAGGCCGTCAGGCCGTTGATCAAGCCTCTGTGTTTCATCACGTTGCCGCCAGGGTTTTGGCCGTCGGCGAACATGCCCCGGGAGAAGTCATCCGCGACGGGCGCCTGGAACTTTGTCTGGCCGGCAAAAGCCCTCATGCGTTGGGCTTCGACCGCATACTCATGGGATGAAGAGGTCAGCAGGTCGCGCGATGCGGTGCACCCTTGCGGCGCCGAGGTACACGTGTCATGGGCGTTGCGAAACAGCTCTGGACAGCAGGGCTGAGGGGAATTGCACGGGGTTAAAGTCATGTTTGTTAGCCCTTGCGTGGGATCTGACAAAGCGGCCGGCCTGGTCAACGCCGGCGTGTAGGACTTATGTGGCGAATGGCTGTAAAGAGTTCCTTAAACAATTGAGGCAAACGCCGCAGCCAGGTCGCGGCGCCTGAGGGGTGGGGTCAGCGGGACAGCGTGCGAAGCGCACTCCGGCTGATTCGGCCGTCATGGTTCCGACTCTTGATGTTGTCCAACGCCTTCAACAGGTCACCGCGCTTGAGCACCTCCTCGGCCAACTGGATGACGTGGTCTTGGGGCGAGTTGCTTGTCTGGCTACAGGCGGCCATCCGTTTCAGGTCTGCGAAGGTCAGTTCCTCCCCTCCACGCCCACCATTCAACGCGTCGAAATGATTGAGCATCTCACTGAGCACTTGCTTGTCGGGGGTGTACTTGAAGGGGTTGTTACTGCCGATGACCGAGTTCAGGTCGTGGCGGCTCATCACGCCATCCGGTAGGCCGTTGCCGTTGCGGTCAAACGCTCTCATCAGGTCCGGACGCCTCAGCAACTCGTTGGCCAAACGAATGTTCTCGTTAATGGCGGGGTTGGCGGACCAGCCCTTTTCAGCCATCGCAAGAATACTGGTAGCGCTGACCTGCCCAGGCATTCGGGGGTCCTGGAACGCGCCGAAGTTGTCACGCAACTGCAGGCTCAAGGTTGCGGGGGATTTCGCCGCGTACACCGGATCAGACACGCCCGGCGCTGCCGGGTACGGATTACCGCTGCTGGCAGTGGGTCGGTGTGGTCGATGCCCGCCAAACAAGTTGGCCAGGGCCTGTTTGAACTGGTGAGCGTAACTCTGGGTGACCGGGCTGTCTGGGTGCCAGGCGTCCCCATGCGTGTGAGGTTCGGGTCGCGAGGCATGATGGCCGAACACCGGTCCGCCCTGATGTCCGCCGAAATTGATATTGACGTTGACAGCGTGGCTGCCGCTGAACGACGGCGCGGCCGGCGACGCCTGACTGGCTTTGTGTTCAGCCCTGGAATGGCCCTGTCCGACGTCAGGGGTTGAAGACGCAAATACGGGTGTGTCCTGCAGCGATACCGACATACATTTCTCCATTACAGTGGGCGCCAGCTTGAACATGCAGCTCCAACGAAACGTCGAAGCTCCTCAGCTCTCCCCTGCGTGGTATTTGCGTCGGAATCGGTTCCTGATCCAATGGAGATATACGCTCTGTAGATGTAGGAAATAGACGAAAAAAGTCGCAGCTACGCGCTGCAACTTTCCTCGGGCTTACGAGTTAGAAGCCTACGCTGGCCTGTACGAAGAACGTACGTGGCTCCCCCAGGTACAACCCGGCGTTGTTATCGCTGGAGCGGGTGTAGTGCTGCTGATCAAAAACGTTTTTCACCCCGACACCGAGTTTCAGGTTCGATAACTGCTCGCCGAAGTCGTACCCGCTGCGCACATTGACCGAGACATAACCCGGGATATCGCCGAACTGGCCATCCGCCGTGCCCTGGGTCACATAGGTGCTGGTGGTACCCGGCGCGCGCTGGCCGGACTGGGCGTACACATCCAGGTTGTGGGTCCAGTGATTGATGGCGTAACGCAAGCCCAGGGTCGCCACTTCACGGGAGTACAGCGGCAGGTCACGCCCCTTGAACGGCACGTCCCCCTCGGAGGTGGCCTTGGTGTAAGTGAACCCGGCGTTGGCGGTCAGGCCGTCCAGGCGCGGGTCAAGGTTGGCCAGGTCGTAGTGGGCCGACGCTTCGATACCGGTATGCTTGGTAGCACCGAGGTTGGTCCAGCCTACATCGTTGCTGACGTATTGCAGTTCATCCGAGAAGTCGATGTAGAAGAACGTCAGTTCGCCGCCCCACACGTTATCGTTGTAGCGCGTGCCCACCTCGTAGGTCTTGGCCTTTTCCGGGTTCAGGCCGTTGGCCGTCTGGTCGCCGGTGCCGCCCTGGCCCAGCTGGAAGTATTGCAGGCTGCCGAATGATGTCTCGTAGTTGGCGAACAGCTTCCAGGCGTCGGACACGTGGTACATCACGCTCAGGGCCGGCAACGGTTCGTTGTTGTGGACCTCGCGGCGTTTTTCCTCGACCACGGTGCCTTTGAGCCCCAACACCGGGCGGTCGTGCCATTCGGTGCGGATGTCTTCGAAGCGAATGCCTGGCGTGACGGTCCACTTGCCGATATCGATCTTGTTATCGATATAAAACGCGTTGGCCTCGGTTCCCCCGGTGCGGTCCTGGTAGACGTGGCCGTCGTTGAGCCCCACCGGCGTAGGGACGTTGTCGACGAGCTTCAGGCTGGTGGCCTGCTCGTGCATGCCTTCTTTGAGGTAGCGATAACCGACGCTGACCTCCTGGGTACTCGGGCCCAGGTCGAACACATGGGACACCCGCGGCTCGATCCCAAAGGTGTAGTAGGTACGCGGGTAGGAACCGACACTGCCCAGGTCGCGGTTGGCGATGTTGCTGCCACGAAAGCTGTCGGAATAGTAGGTCAGCACTTCGGCCTGGGTACGCTCGTCGATCTGACGGATGTACTTGAAGGACACGTCCTTGCGACGGCCGCTGAAGTTGTCCCAGTCGCGTACCGACTGGTAGGGGTTGGCGTCGAACTGCTTCTGGGTCAGGCCGCCGGGGATGTCGGCGCTGGCATCGTAGTAGTGGACGTTCAGCGAGAAATCGTCCTGATCGGTCGGCGCCCAATGGGTCTTGAGGATCACATCGTCAATATCATTGCTGTTGTTGCTGTTGCGATAGCCGTTGCCATTGACCCCGGAGTACAGCAAGGCCACGCCGATACCGTTGTCGGCCGTACCGCCGATGAAGGCGTTGTCGACATGCTTCCAGCCGCCATGGGCAGAGGTTTGCAGGGTGGTGCCAACGTCGCCGGAGAATGTCTCGGGGATTGCACGGGTCACGAAGTTGATCACGCCGCCGACGTTCTGTGGCCCATAACGCACCGACCCCGCACCGCGTACCACGTCGATGCTGTCCAGGTTGCCGGCGGAGATCGGCGCCATCGACAGTTGCGGCTGGCCATAGGGAGCGAACGCCGCCGGCACGCCGTCGATCAGCACGGTAGACCGTGGTGACAGGCGCGACGTCAGGCCACGCACGCCGACGTTGAGGGAAATGTCGCTGCCGCCAGTGCCGTTGGCTTCCTGCACCTGTACACCCGGCACGCGGCGCAGGACGTCGCCGACGTTCATCGCGCCTTGTTCCACCATGGCTTCGCGGCGGATCACCGTACGCGCGCCGGGGTGGTTCTGCACCACTTGGGCGTTGGCATCGCCCAGCCAGTCACCGACCACCTTGATGTCGGTAGCGCCCAGCTCCAGGGGCGAACCGGCGTCACCGGTGCCGCTGCTCAGCGGGTGCAGGGTGACGGAACCGGCGTCGATCCGGTAGTCCAGGCCACTGCCTTGCAACAACTGGCGCAGGGCCTGTTCGGGGGAAAGATTGCCGTCTACCGCCGGCGCCTGCTTGCCCGCGACCATGTCGGGGCTGAAGAACACTTGCAGGGCGGTCTGCTGGCCCAGTTGGCTCAACGCCGCGCCCAAGGGTTGGGCCTGGATATGAATACCTTGGGCAGCGTAGGCGCCAGGCAGCGCGGCACTGACGGCGAGCGCCAGGGCCAGCGGCGCCCAGCGGGAGATTTTATTGTTGTTAACGGCACGTTTTTTCACGTCGAAACTAGTCCTGTGATCGCAAGAGTATGCGGCTGTTAATGCAAACCAGTTGCAGTTGCAGGAGAAGACGACGAACTGAAAAAAAACCTGAATGTCAGCGTGAAATAATTTCCTGGCTGCCGTCCGGCAAGGTGCGCAAGGCCACCGGCAAGATGTGTGGCAGGGCCTTGAGCAAGGCGTCGGTGTCGTCGGCCTTGAACACACTGGTCAGGCGCAGATTGCCGACCGCCGGCGTGCTGACCCGCAGCGGTTGCTCGCGATAGCGCGACACTTCCCTGGCGACGTCAGCGAGCGAGGCGTTGTTGAAGACCAGCTTGCCGGTCCGCCAAGCCGTCAGTTCCTCGGTGTTCACCGCGTAGGCCGCTGCCACCAGCCCTTGGCTATCGACCTGGGTGCCGAGGCCCGCCGTCAGCGTGACCCTGTCGCCCGGCGAACGCCCTTGCACGTTCACGGTGCCAGCCTCGACGGCCACACGGGTCTGGTCGTCATCGCGGCGCACATCGAAACGGGTGCCGGTGACCGTCACCTGCCCTGCCCCGGCAACGACCACAAAGGGCCGGCTAATATCATGCTCGACGCTGAACATCGCCTCACCGCGCTTGATTTCAACGCCACGCCGGCCTTGTTCAAAGTGCACCGCTACCAGGCTGCGACTGTTGAGGTCCATCACCGAGCCATCGGGCAAGGCCACCTGGCGGTGTTCACCCAGGCCGGTGCTGAACTCAGCCGTATACGGTTTGGGGTGATCGAGACCGCTGAACAGGCCCAGCCCCAGGGCAATGGCGACCACGCTGGCCGCCACCGCGTAACGCACGAGCGTACGCCGTTTGGGGCGCTCGGCCGGTGCCTCGCACAGCGCCTGCAGGCGGGCCTTGGGCAACAGGTCGGCGGCGCTCCACATCCCTTGCAGCACATCGAATTCATATTGATGCTCGGGGTTTTCGTTGCGCCAGGCGTCGAACTGCTGGCGCTCGGCAGCGCTCACGTCAGCGTCCTGCAGGCGTACAAACCATTGCGCGGCTTCATCGCGGGCGGGGCTATCCATCATGGAAGGTCCTGTTTCAGAGCGAGCTTGGTTCATGGGGCCATCGCGTCCAGGCGGTCACGCAGATGCCGCAGGGTGCGGATCATATACTTTTCCACCATATTTTTAGACAGCCCCAGGCGCTCAGCGATTTCCTGCTGGGTCAGGCCCTCGATTTTCTGCCAGATGAACACCTTGCGGCAGTTGAGCGGCAGCTCGGCCAGTGCCCGTTCGATGGAGTCCGCCAACTGGATCGCGTGCATGAAATGCTCCGGGTCGCCGTTGTGGGGCGAGCGCTGCTCAGAGATTTCGAGGGCCATGGCATCCCGCGCCATGGCTTCCCGCCGGTCTTCGCGCCGGTAGGCGTCCACGGCAATGTTGCGCGCGGTTTGATGCAGGTAGGCACGCGGTTGCTCAATGTCGACGGTCTTTGCCTCAAGCACCCGCACGAAGGTGTCGTGGGCCAGGTCTTCGGCCTGCTGACGGTTTCTCAGGCGGCGCGTCCAGGTCCCGATCAACTCTTCGTAATGCTGGAAAAAGCCTGTTCTGCGGGGCGGCTGAGGGATCATCGCGGGGTGCACTGGGAGGCGGGGCGTGAATAGTAATGCTTCCTATTAAGCGGAGCAATGCTACCCGTCGCCGCTGGTTTTGCGCTGCAATCAGGGCTGGCCGGCCACCTGCCGGAGACGGCTGAGTTTCTCCCGACTGCCGCACACGCTCATCTGGCACCACTTGCGCTGTTTGTTCTTGGAGATATCCAGGAACACCCAATCACAGTCGGTGGCGCTGCAACTGCGCAACGCGTGCAGGCCACCCGACACCAGCAGTTGTGTGGCCTCGATGGCCAGGCGCCCGAGCAACATGTCAGTCAACGCTTGCGCAGAGTGGCAGGGTTTCCACTCCCAGGCAGGCCGCCCGCCCACCGAGCGCAACACCCGCCAGGTGACGCCCTGCTGGAACATCTGGTAGATCTGCTGCAAGGCCGCATCGGGCGCGACCTGATGCAGGGAAAGCGGGTAAAACACTGCGTACAGGCACTCCCTGAACGCAACAATGGCGTCCAGGTTCGGTTGGTATGAAATAGGTGACTCAAACACCATCGGCTTGTAGTCATCAAATTCCTGGGCGGTGATCAATGACGCATGCAACGCCCATTCGAAGAAGAACTGAAAACTGGTGAGCCGTTCTTCTATCACCTTGAGTGCCGTGCCAGGACGCCGGCCATTGGTGGTATTGATAAAGTCCAGCACCCGGGCGCCGCCAATCAGACGGATCGATTTTGCGGTGCCCGTAAAATGCGTCATGACTGCTCCTTTAAAAACCCGGTCGTGCGGCGATGGCCGCAGAGTACCTTGTTTTCTGAACGTGCAGACATGCGCATATCGGCGCAAAGACCAACGGCTAAGCGTGAGTCGGGTTGCGGGCCACCCATTCAAGAATGGTCGCCACAGACTGTTCCACTGACAGCGCCCGCGTGTCCACATGCACCTCCGGGAACACCGGCAAGTCGTAGTCGGAGTCAATTCCGGTGAAATTTTTGATCAGCCCCGCGCGGGCTTTTTTATACAAGCCTTTGGGGTCGCGCTGTTCTGCCGTTTCCAGCGGCGCATCGACGTGCACTTCGACAAAGAACTCATTGCCGACAATAGAGCGCGCGTAATGCCGGCTGGCCGATGACGGTGAGATCAGCGCCACGATCACGATCAGCCCGGCCTCCAGCATCAACCGCGCCACCTCCGCCACCCGCCGGATATTCTCATCGCGGTCGCTGTCGGTAAAACCCAGGTCCCGGCAGAGCCCGCCACGCACCGAGTCACCATCGATGATGCAGGTAAAGCGCCCCTGTGCCTGCAGCGCACGGTCCAGCGCATCGGCGATGGTCGACTTGCCGGAAGCGGAAATGCCAGTCAGCCAGATGACCAGGGGTTTTTGCTGCACAGGCAAGTGTTGGGCGCGTGAATGGCTGAACGCGAAGGCGTGCAGATTCGGGTTCGGGCTGTGCGCAACGTGACTCATGGCTGTTCACCTTCAATCGCCGACATAGGCTGTTTGCCCAACAGGAAGACCATCACGCACTGCACAAACAGCAACAGCGCAACCACCCCATAGACGGTCGAGAACGACCCGGTCAGGTCCTTGGAAAAACCGCCGAGGAAGTTTCCGCACACGCCTCCCAGGCCGATCAACACATTGGCGATGCCAAACGCCTGGGTCAGGCGGTTGACCGGCACAATTTGCCCGATGTAACTGGGGACGAGCCCGAAAATCGGGTAAAACGCCAGTGCAAACAAAAACGCTGCAAGGTAGAACAGCGCAATGCTGTTGAAACTGAACACCAGGATTGCAGCCAGGCCCGCGCTCAAAAAGCACATCGCCAGTGACGCCCTGACGCCGACCTTGTCGGCAATCCACCCCACCAGAAAGCCCGAGGCCATGCCCACGGCGCCGAGGGTGGTCCAGATAAACCCGGTGTCTTGCACCGACACGCCCAACTCATCCCTGAGGAACGGTGCCAGGTACGTCTGGAACGGCAACAGTGCCATCCCATTGAGAAAGGCGATGGCCCAGGTCAGGTAAAGTGAACGGCTCAACCACGGCTGGTCGCCGCCCACCACCGCCGAGCGCTGCGCGTACACCTCGGCGTCTGGGTCCGACGCCATCGCGCGCAACAGAAACCAGGCCACCGCGCACAGGGCCAGTGAAATCAGGCCAGCGGTGAGCCAGATCGAACGCCAGCCACCGTGCAGGGTGAGAAACGACACCAACAAACCGTTGATGAACACGCCATAGCTGGTCCCACTGGAAATCAGCCCCATGACCCGCGAGCGGTTACCCGGGCTGAAGCCCTTGGTGACGATCTCCGCCAGCGGGATATACACCGATGCGGAGCAGCCGCCGAGCAGAATCAACAGCGCACCGGATACCCAGATGCTCTCGCTGACACTCAGCCCCAGCAGCGCCAGGGAGGTCATCACGGTGGACACCAGGCTGATTTTCCAGCCCTCGAAAAAGCGGCTGATATAGCTGGTGACCGATGAAAACAGCAGGAAGCCGATTTGCGCGCCGCCGGTGATAACGCCCACCGTGGTGTAGTCAAAGCCGATGTCGCGGCGCATGTCCACCACCAGGTTGGCGAACAGGTAAACGCCGAACCCATAGGTACTGGCGACGAACCCGGTCAACACCACGGCCAGCACCACACTGTCCAACGGACGCGCGTTGCTCTGTACGAGTGTGCTCATCATTGCTCCTTTATAGGGCGCGTGCGGTGTGGATGATGAAATCGCAATTCATCATGTCGTAGTCGCGCTGGAAGTCGCCGTAGCTCTCATGGGTGCCAAACCCCGACGCGAGCACCTCGGTGGCCAGCTCCCCGGGCAACAACGGGTACACCTTGAGCCGGTACTGCTGCGCGTCATCGAAGGTGTAGATGAATTCGCACAGGTGCTGGTCGACCTGCCCCAGGCTCACGGCGGCGTTCTTGCCGCAGTAGTAGTAATTGCCGCTGGCCTTGAAGTTGCCCGCGCGGATCGCAAAGAAGTTACGTTGATCCACCACCAGCAGGCCGCCCGGCTTGAGCAACGCCCTGAACTTCTCCAGCACCCTCAAACGGTCGTGGGCGGCAAACACATGGCACAGCGAACTGCCCAGGCACACCACGGCGTCGAACTGCCCCAGCACGCTTGGGTCGAGCGCCAGCCAGTCCATGTAATGCGATTCGATCTGCAGGCCACGCTGGCGGAAGTTCGCCCGCGCCTTGGTCAGCATCGTGCTGCTGCCGTCGGTGGCCACCACGTCAAAACCCGCTTGCTTGAGCTGCACCGCATGGAAGCCGCTGCCCGTCGACACGTCGATCACCGAGCGCACGCCGTGCTGGTGCAGCAGCTGTTCAAAAAAGCCGCGCTCCCCCGCCTTTCTTTTTTCCCAATCGATCAACTCGTCCCAACGCTCGACAAAATCCGCCGAGTATTGCGCGGCATAACTGGCGACTTCGTCGCGCTTGCGCCCTGACATCTGATTCATCACACACCTACCAGGTTGAATTTTTCAAGGCCAAGTACCTGCTCGCCAATTCGCGGGCAAAATCGGCGGACTGCTCAAGGGACATGGTGTTTTTCGAATACCCCAACATCGCCTGCATCACCGCCATGCATTGCGGGTTGTAGGTGACCGACCCATCGCAATGGATTTCGTCGATGCCGTCCTGGCTTTGGCAAATAGTGTTGATGCGCACGGCCTCGTCCTGTGGGCAGGCCTCGCTGAACTGCACCTCGATCCGCCCATCCTGCAACAGCACCGGATACCCGCCCGGCAGCCCAAGGGGGCCGGGGGCATGCACCAGCACGGGTGTTGGAGAAAACAGCCCTTCGATGACGGTGACCGCCGAACAGGCCGTGAGAAACTGCCCATCGACCCCACCCAGGCGACGGAACTCGGACTGCACGGTAGAAAAAATCACCTCGGCGGGCAGGCGGTTTGCCCGCGGCCGGTCGCGCACCTCATACAACAAACGGTAACTCGCGCGCGGCGGCAAGCCGCCGCGTGGCACGTAGTGGCTGAAATAATGCTGGGAATACAGCTGCACCTGCACATCGGCGGGCGAGCACTCCAGCAGCCGCGCAATGGACAGCCGCGTGGCCGGGACCAGGTTGGCGACATTGCCGACACCGATATCCGGCGCCAGGCCGACCCGGGCCAGGATCGGGTTGACCGCATCCGGGAAGGCCGCATTGACGGTTTTGAGCGTGATACCGGACGCTTTTACCGCCTGCATCAAGCAGTGCATCAGCGTCAGGTGCATCGGCAACCAAGGGCCGAACTGCGCCTGGTCGAGTCGTTCGAAGGTCAGCTTGGGCAACCCGGTAATGACCCGCCATGACTGCAGTGACGCGCAGTTCACCAGCAGGTCCGGCGTCTCCTCGCGAAGCACCTGCGTCACCCGCTCGATATCCATCAGGTCGGCGAACACCGGCTTGATTGCAATGCATTGCCCCAACTGCGCACACGACAGCTCTACGAGGTTGCACAGTCGAATCGTTGCTTCCTGATTGCGGCCGAGCACCACGAACTCGAAGGCATTTTTTGGCCCGAGAATCTTGAGAATCTGCAGGCACAAGTTGCCGGCCCCCACCAGCAGCAGTTTTTTCTTGCGCGTTGAATGGCTCATCGTGGGTAGGCTCCGTTATCGACCGGGATCACCTTGCCGGTCATGTGCCGCATGCTCTCGCCGACCAGCAGCAGAATCACATCGGCGACGCCGCTGGGCAGGATCGGGTCCTTGAGGATTTCCTGGCGCGCGTACTCGGCGCGCCGGTATTCGGGGATGGTGTCGTAGATCGCGGTGTCGTGAATCAGCGCCGGCGACACGGCGTTTACCCGCACAAACGGCGCGAAGTTCCACGCGTTGGCCTTGGTCAGGCCGATGACGGCGGCCTTGGTGGCGCCGTAGAGGGCGTCGCAGCTGCCCACCTCCCCCGCCACCGACGCAATATTGACGATGCTGCGCGGCGCTTCATGGCGCATCTCGCGCTCGGCGAAATCCTTGGAGAGGTACACCAATGCCTTGAGGTTGACGTTGAGGATTTCGTCTATCTGTTCATCGGAATAGGCATAAACGCTTTTGCCGTGGTAAATACCCGCATTGTTAACCAAACCATAAATAGTTGAATGGCGCTCATACAACGTGGGAATAAAGCGTTTGATCACCGCCGTATCAGAAAAGTCAGCAAGGTGGGTTTCCAACACATCGGCGCTATAACGACGTTGCAGCGTATTTAAACCATCGGCGTCTTTATCGGCGGCAATAACGAAGTAACCTTGCGCAATTGCGTTTTCCACCGTCGCCCGACCAATGCCATTGGCCGCGCCGGTCACTATCAACTTTTTCATCCCAGCATCCTTATTGGCAAAATTCGTTCATGCGCGCATAAAACGTACGATGGTATTCGTACAACTCCCTTAACTTGGGGTGCTGATCGAGTACGTGCATATCCACCGGTTGTTTCTGCGGCCCAACAATACGTTCACTGTTCTCGGCATCAACATGCCAACTTCGCCAGGTTTTCCACTGCGGCGGACACTCGCGCTTCCAGGTCAGCGCGTGGGGTAGAAACTCGATACCCAAGTAATCACAGAGTTTACGAATGACACGTTCCGGTTCGGCGGCCAGGTCATCGGCGTTAATGACATAGGGCACGGTCCCGGTGAGTTTGGTCACCACACAAAAGATCTCATATAAGGCTTTATGCCCGATGGCCTGCATCGGCATATCCGGGTGCACTCGATGATGGGAAATAATGCTGCTGGCGGGTTCGCGAATAAGAAAGATATTGTCCTGCTGCGCAAGAAACGCCAGGTCCACTTTCAACTCATCCAGGCAGTGGTAACACATGTCTTTATGAAAAACATTCGCGCGTTCTTTGGCCGCGAGCAGGTGGGCTTTTATATCCGTATAGGTGGTTGGAAAACTGTGGTCCCACTCATCCGAAGGGATCGCCGAATCTGCAGAAAACGCCATATGGGCAAAGGGTTCGTGGAAGACCTCGAAATCCCCGCGCTCGATAAACACACGCTCCAACACGGTGGAACGCGAACGTGGGTGCGCCCACAACCCAACCATCCGGTTCATGCGACCACCCCGAATTCAGCCGCCAGGATCGCGTTGAGTGAGCGCTTGAAGGCCTTGGGCGCCGGGCAGAGTCGCACGCAGTAGTCCGCCAGGCGCCGGTGCGCGCTGTTGGCTTCGTTGCAGGCGTTGATGAAAGCCTCGTGATTGCCAAAGTCGTATGCTTCGATGCTGTCGATAAAGTAGGCGTCGCAGAAGTATGGGATGCGGATCAGCTTGGCGAAGGTCGAGGGCGGCGGCTGCAGTGGCTCGCTGGCCGGCAACACCGGCTTGCCGTGGCTTTCGCGCTCGATCAGAAACTCCACCACCTCCGGCGTCAGCGTGTAGCAAGTGGTGCTCAGGCCCGTCTTTTCGAGGTGCCAGCAGTGCTTGCTGCCACGCGCGTCGACGTCGATTTTGATACTGGACAGCAGGCACTTGACCGGCACGTTCGAGGCCGCAACCAGTGCTTTTATCTGTTCGTAAATCAGCAGCTCGGCCCAGCGCAGTTCCTCGGGGTCAAGCGCCAGGCCGCGCTCCGCCGCCTGCAAAGCAAACTCGGGCTGGCAGGCGAAACGCCCGATCATGAAGGTGATCACGTATTTGCAATGGCGGGTGTCGATACCGTTGCCACGCGCGGTGGCCATGCCCCGCTCTATCGCCTGGATACCGGCCTGGAATTGCGAGACGGTAAAGCAGAACGTGATATTCACCGATGCGCCCTGGGCCACCAGGCCTTCAACCGTTTCCATGCCCTCCAGGCTGCCCGGCACCTTGACCATGACGTTGGGCGCCAGCTGTCGCAGCTCCACCCCCCGTGCGGTCATGCGTTCGGTGCAGCGCACATCACCCGGGTCGACCTGGGCGCAGATCCACCCTTGGGCCTGGGCCGATTGCACCCACAGCGGCCTCAGCGCAGCCGCCCCTTGAGCGATGACCTCGTTGTACAACTGCTTGCGCAACTCGGCGGGCGACAGGCTCGCCAGGTTGAAACGCGACGCCCAGTACTCACGCTTTTCGAGGATCACCGCCGTCACCAGCCGCGGGTTGGTGGTCACGCTGCAAAAACCCCGGGCCTGCGAGAAGCTATCCGGCATCAGGTGTTCTATAGAGGCCGCCGCCGCCGGGTATTTCTCCAGCAAGTGGTTTTTGAAAGGCGCATAGACCGCGGTCGATGAGTCCCACCACACTTCTGAACAAGGGTCGTTAAGTTTGAGCCTTTCTCTATAACCGAGTGTGTTCACGGCGCCTCCTCCCTGAGTAAGTTCGCTAATTAATAAGGTTCAATAACTGACGCATATCGCTAAAAGGCAACGCGCCAGCGTCGGCCAACAAGCGATGCCGCTGCGGCGGACCAAAACCCAATACCCTGATATTGGCGGCCACCGCCGCCTGCACACCCGTGACACTGTCTTCAATAACCACGGCATCACGAACGTCAATGCCGTAAGTATCGCAGGCGGTTAAAAACACCAACGGGTCGGGTTTCCAACGGCCAAGTTCGTAACAACTGAACAGTCGCCCTTCAAAGTAGGAAAACAACCCTGCCAGACGTAAACAATGTTCTATCTTATTGCGCGGCGCGCTGGAGGCCACGCAATAAGGAATGTTCAGCGATTGCAGAACTTCAAGTATTCCGTCGGTAGCTTTCAATTCTCGCGTCAGCGCGGCGAGCGCGTGTTGACGAAAGTGCACCTCGAACTGGCTGTCCAGTTCAATGTTTAACAGCTGTTGCGCTTCGGCTAAACACTCCGCGATCTTTCGTCCACGAAAGTGTTCGATGTACTGTGCCTGATCAAGTTTAAAACCGCCCTGGCTGTGCGCGCGGGCATTGAGTAAATCAATAAGTACCGACAGGGTGATCTCTTCACTTTGGACAAGTACGCCATCGCAATCGAAGATCACTAACTTGGGTGGGCCACGATAGGCCACCGCTTTTGCCTGATCCGGTAGTTCCCTTATAACCGCCGAAAAGCACATAGACATCTCTTATCGAGGCCCCGCGATGACTTCCGAACTACCAACGGAGCGGGTTGAGGTGTGCCTATAAGACACGCGACAAAATAACCTGTCAAACGCTTTTGAGCGGTTTTTTAGTATCTTATGGTTATTTCTTATTATTCTTTTATTCCATTTATCACCATGGTTGTAGTCGCTAAAATCACACCGGTGAACTTCCGCCGCACGGCGTCAGTCAGCTGACTGAACTCACGAATTTAAGGCCGGGTGAGCAATGCGAATTTCGTTGGAACAACAAGTGGCCCTGGTGACGGGCGCCAGTTCCGGAATCGGAGCGGGTGCAGCCAAAGCCCTGGCGCAGGCCGGTGCGGCTGTGGTGCTCAATTACAACCGCCAGGGCGCACCGGCCCAGGCGTTGGCGGAGCAGATCAACGCCAGTGGCGGCCGTGCGATTGCCATCGGCGCCGACGTGTCGAAAGAGGCAGACGTCGAACGTCTGTTTGCGCAGACCCTCGACGCCTTCGGCCACCTCGACATTCTGGTGGCCAACTCCGGCCTGCAGAAGGACGCCGCGCTGGTCGACATGACCCTCGACGACTGGAACGCCGTGATCGGCGTCAACCTCACTGGTCAGTTCCTGTGCGCTCGCGAGGCGGTGCGCATTTTTACGCGCCAGGGCATCCGAGACGGCGTGTCCCGGGCTGCCGGCAAAATCATCCACATGAGTTCCGTGCATCAGTTGATCCCCTGGGCCGGGCACGTGAACTACGCGGCGTCCAAGGGCGGCGTGGAGATGCTGATGCGTAGCCTCGCCCAGGAGGTCAGCGAGCAGCGCATTCGTATCAACGGCATTGCGCCGGGGGCGATTCGTACCGCGATCAATCGCGCCGCCACCCAAGGGGCAGCGCAAGAGGAACTGCTGAAGTTGATCCCCTACGGCCGCATCGGCGATGTGGAAGACGTGGCCAACGCCGTGGTGTGGCTGGCCAGTGATGCCTCCGATTACGTAGTGGGCAGCACCTTGTTTATTGACGGCGGCATGAGCCTTTACCCGGAGTTTCGTGACAATGGTTGATTTGAATAACGAACAACAAAGCGCCATCGACGCCCACGGCATCATCGGCGATATGCGCAGTGCGGCACTGGTAAACGATAAAGGCAGCATCGATTTTTTCTGCTGGCCCGAGTTCGACAGCCCTTCAATCTTCTGCTCGCTGCTCGACACCCCGGGCGCCGGTATTTTCCAACTCACCCCGGACCTACCCAACGCGCGCCGCGAGCAGATCTACCTGCCCGACACCAATGTGCTGCAAACCCGCTGGCTGAGCGACGAAGCCGTGGTGGAGATCACCGACCTGCTGGTGATCAGCGAAGAGCCCGATGACCTGCCGCTGTTGATTCGCCGAGTCCGGGTGGTCAGCGGCACGGCCAACATTCAGCTGCGCTGCGCCGTGCGCCATGACTATGCACGCACGCCCACCGTCGCGGCCCTCGACAATGGCACGGTGTGCTTCACCGCCGAGGGTCAGCCCGGCATACGTTTGTCCGGCAGCCACCCGTTGCAGATCCACGAGCATGCCGCGACCGCCAGTTTCACCCTGACCCAGGAAGAAGGCGCCGAGTTCGTGCTCGGCGGCCAGGAGGATGAGCGGGTAGACAGCAGCTGCACCGACCTCGCGCTGGCCCATACCCTGAAGTTCTGGCGCGGCTGGATCGCACAGTCGAACTACCGCGGGCGCTGGCGCGAGATGGTCAACCGCTCGGCCCTGGCGCTCAAACTGCTGACCTCGCGCAAACACGGCGCAATCATCGCCGCGGCGACCTTCGGCCTGCCGGAAACCCCAGGAGGCGAGCGCAACTGGGACTACCGCTACACCTGGATCCGCGACGCTTCGTTTACCGTCTACGCGTTCATGCGTCTGGGCTTTATCGAAGAAGCTAACGCCTATATGCGCTGGCTCAAAGGCCGGGTCAGCGACTGCTGCGGCCAGGCGACCAAAATCAACATCCTGTACGGCGTCGATGGGCGTCAGGAACTGCCGGAAACCGAGCTCGACCACCTCAGCGGCCATGGCGGTGCCAAGCCTGTGCGCGTGGGCAATGAGGCCTTCGACCAGATCCAGCTGGACATCTATGGCGAGCTGATGGATGCGGTCTACCTGGTGAATAAATACGGCGAAGCCATCTCCCACGAAGGCTGGAAACACACGGTGGAAGTGGCTGACCAGGTCTGCGAGATCTGGAACCAGAAGGACGTAGGCATCTGGGAAATGCGCGGCGAACAGCATCACTTCCTGCATTCGCGGCTGATGTGCTGGGTGGCCCTGGACCGCGCGATCCGCCTCGCCTCCAAGCGTTCGTTGCCGGCGCCCTTTGCGCGCTGGGACCAGACGCGCCAGGCGATCTACGCCGACATCTGGAGCAACTTCTGGAACGAAGAACGCGGGCATTTTGTGCAGCATATCGGCAGCACCGCCCTCGACGGTTCCATGCTGCTGATGCCGTTGGTGCGCTTCGTCGCGGCGACCGACCCGCGCTGGCTCTCGACCCTGGAAGCCATCCAGAAAAGCCTGGTGCGCGACGGCATGGTCTACCGCTACCGCAACGACGACAGCCAGATCGACGGCCTGCAAGGCACCGAAGGCGCGTTCGCTGCGTGCTCCTTTTGGTACGTCGAATGCCTGGCCCGTGCCGGCCAAGTGGAGAAAGCCCACCTGGAATTCGAACAACTGCTGCGCTACGCCAACCCCTTGGGCCTGTACGCCGAAGAGTTCGACAGCCAGGCCCGCCACCTGGGCAACACGCCTCAGGCCCTGAGCCATTTGGCGCTGATCAGCGCAGCGACATTCCTGGACCGCAAGCTCAGCGGGGAGAAGACTACCTGGCAGCCGTGACCTTGAGCTAGACAAGTCAGCGCGTTGTCGTCAAAGACGGGGCGCTGCGTCACACCGTTCGGCTAGAGTTCCACCACCACTGGCCATCCGACAGGCGCCCACCATGACCGCACTGCTCTACGTACGCACCTCCATGCTCGACGTGGCCTATGAGGCCCACGGCCCCACCGACGGTACGCCGGTGATCCTGCTGCATGGCTTTCCCTATGACCCGCGCGCTTACGACGCCATCGCCCCGGTGCTGGCCGCGCGCGGTTGCCGAGTACTGCTGCCGTACTTGCGCGGGTATGGCCCTACGCGGTTTATCAATGAGCAGGTCATGCGCTCGGGCCAACAGGCGGCGCTGGCCAAGGATTTGCTGGACTTCATGGATGCCCTGTCGATCCCGCAGGCCACGCTGGCGGGGTACGACTGGGGCGGACGCGCCGCGTGCATCGTCGCGGCGCTGTGGCCGCAGCGGGTGCGCGGGCTGGTGACCGGGGATGGCTACAACATCCAGGACATCGCCAAATCCCTCAAGCCGCGCGCGCCGGAAACCGAGCATCGGCTGTGGTACCAGTTCTACTTCCACACCCAGCGTGGCGTGGACGGGCTCACAGCCAACCGCCGTGAGCTGTGCGAATTGCTCTGGTCACTGTGGTCACCAAGCTGGGCCGAGGGACCGAGCCTGTATGGGCAGACCGCGCCGTCGTTCGATAACCCGGACTTTGTCGAAGTGGTGATTCACTCCTATCGTCACCGCTTCATGTACGCCCTCGGCGAACCGGCGCTGGAAGCCATCGAGCAGGCCTTGGCGCAGCAACCGCCGATTTCGGTGCCGAGCATTTCGCTATGTGGCGCCGATGATGGCGTGGGCCCGCCACCGCAAGAGGATGACGATGTGGAACACTTCAGCGGCGTTTACCGGCGCCAGGTGTTGCCCGGCGTGGGCCACAATATTCCCCAGGAAGCGCCGCAGGTGACGACGACAGCGATCATCGAACTGCTCGAGCGGCCCTGACGCCAGTCACCTCGGTCGCATCAGGTGCCATCAGCAGGATCGTCAACCGGCTGCGCAGGTCGTGGCAGACGACGGCCACCCGCCCCGTTCAGGCCGGTTGGCAGAACCGCTCGCGGTAGGCCTGGGGGGTGACTTCCAAGGCACGCAGAAAACTGCGGCGCAGTGTCTCTTCAGAGCCAAAGCCGCATTGCACGGCGATGCGCTTGATCGAGGCACTGCTGTCGGCCAGTTGCCGGCGCGCGGTTTCAACACGGATCAGTTCGACCGCGCGTGCCGGGGTCTGGCCGGTTTCGGCGCGGTAGTGGCGCACGAAACTGCGTTCGCTCATACCGGCCTGGGCGGCCAGGGTTGCAATGTTGAGGTCCAGGGTGAGGTGCTCTGCGACCCAGGCGTGCAGTTCGGCAAAGCGGCTGCCGCCCTTTTGCAGGGCCAGGGTCACGCTGAATTGCGATTGGCCGCCGGGGCGCTTGAGGAACACCACCAGGTGCCGCGCCACTTCCAGGGCCACGGCGCGACCCAGGTCTTCTTCGACCAGGGCCAGGCACAGGTCGATACCGGCGGTGACACCGGCGGACGTCCACACCGCGCCTTGCTGGATAAAGATCGGGTTGGACTCCACGGTCAGCGCCGGAAATTTGCGCGCCAGTTCGTCGCAGCGGGTCCAGTGAGTAGCCACGCGACAACCATCGAGCAGGCCGCTGGCCGCCAATAAAAAGGCGCCGGTGCACACCGAGGTCATGCGCCGGGTGTGCCGGGCCTTTTCGCGCACCCAGTCCACCAACCCCAGGTCGTCGGCAGCGCCGTACACGCCCCAGCCACCGGCGATCACCAGGGTGTCGCACGGCGTGTCGGCAGCCGGCAACGGTTGCGCCACCAGCGCCAGCCCGGCGGAGGTCATCACCGGCGCCGTCTGGTCGGCGATCACATTGACAGCGTAGGGCAGCGGCTCACCGCGTTGGCGCGCCAGGTCATTGGCCGAGGCAAAGACCTGCAACGGGCCGGTCACGTCGAGCACCTGGGCATTGTCGAAAGCGAGTACGTGGATGATTCTCGGCATGATTGGCGTGATTCGTGGGTTCAATGGCGTATTCGCCAAAGCCTAGGCCTCTAGAGTGAAGTCGTCCACCCCTTTATCGGAGCTTCATTCATGACCTTGCAGATCGGCTTTCTGTTGTTCCCCGGCATTCAGCAACTGGACCTCACCGGCCCCTATGACGTGCTGGGCTCGCTGCCGGATGTGAAGCTGCACCTGGTGTGGAAAGACCTCGCGCCGGTCACCTCCAGCACGGGCCTGGTGTTCACCCCGACCATGACCTACGCCGACTGCCCGCCCCTGGATGTGGTCTGCGTGCCCGGCGGCGGTGGCGTCGGGGCGTTGATGGAAGACGTGCACACCCTCGACTTCCTCAAGGCCCAGGCGCAGACCGCGCGCTACGTGACCTCGGTGTGCACCGGCTCGCTGGTACTCGGTGCGGCGGGCTTGCTGCGCGGCCGCAAGGCCACCACCCACTGGGCCTACCACGACATGCTCGCCCCGCTCGGCGCCATCCCGGTGCAGGAACGCGTGGTGCGCGACGGCAACCTGCTGACCGGTGGCGGGATCACGGCGGGCATCGACTTCGCACTGACCCTGGCAGCCGAGTTGTACAGCGAAGCGGCGGCGCAGTTGGTGCAGTTGCAGATCGAATACGCGCCGGCCCCGCCGTTCGACTCGGGCCGCCCGGACACCGCGCCCAACGCAGTACTGGAGGAAGCCCGCAAGCGCACCGTCGAGTCGCGCAAAACCCGCGCTGAAATTGTCGCGCGCGCGGCTGCACGCCTGGGCTGATGCCGACGCCACGCTGTCGAAGTGCAGCGTGGCAGTCAACCGCAACAATTTGTTCGATAAAACTTACTACAGCACCGTCGAAACAGCCTCAAGAGGCAACTTTCAGGCCGCGCCGGGAAATTTTACGGTGCATTTGAAAGGCAACTTCTGATCCGGCGAAACCCTTGCTGGCAGGGCACTTAGTGCGCCCTGCCACACCCTGTTTGTCCCCCTTTCCCGCGCCCTTTCGAAAAAGGTTTTTCCTTTAAGCAGGAAAAATTTGGTATTTGTTCCTACACTCAAAAAACACACCCATTTACCCAGTGTCTGGACAAGGAAAGTCAATAAAATGTCAAAAAATAGTCCGATTAACCTGTCTAGCATGCCACTTCCGCACCATCGTCAATTCATTGACTAACACATAAAGGAAACACTCCTTTAGTCACTACCCCGCAAATTCCCTTCAACTGTATAGCCGGGTTTGAAGTCTGCAGTTGGATTGATAGTTGCGTATTACCCAGAGTAGTCGTGGTTCGACACCTGTTCTAAAGCGGCCTGCTGCTTTATTGAACAGCCCTTCGAACAACAGCGTCTGGAGTGCAATGAGGGATGTTTTATGCGAGAAAAGTCGTCCGTCGACAGCCTGTTTTTAACGCGCGCCGGTTTTGTTGAGTTCTTTGTTGTTTTCGTCAAGTTTATCCATGGCCTGAGCGCCATTCTGCCGCCACTGGTCCTGGTGATTTTCATCGACCCGATGGACCCTGAGCTGCGTGCCCATTTTCTAGGGCTGCTGGTGTTTTTTGCGGTCCTGACCATCATTCTGTTCCAGGCCCTGGGTATCTATTCCGAGGAGCTGTTCAGCAACCGCCTGCGCCTGAAAACCAAGATCAAGGCCTGGTCGGCGGCGTTTTGCATCCTGCTGTTCATGTACCAGATCCTGCAGTTTTTCCCGCAATTGACCCCACGCAACCTGGTGACCTGGTACTTCGCCAGCCTGCTGCTGTTCTGCCTTGAGCGCCTGATGATGCTGCGCCTGTACCGCAAGCTGATGCGCGCCGGCAAATACCTGCAGCGCACGGTGATCCTGGGCTTTACCGACACCGCCATGCACGTCGCCGACCACTTGCAACGCAATGGCGACATCCGCTCCGGCCTGATCGGTTTTATCGACGACCGCACCGAGCGTATCCCCAAGGAACTGAGCAACCTGCCCTTGCTGGGCAACACCCGCGACCTGGAGAAACTGATCCGCGCCGAGCAAGTCAACCAGGTGATGATCTGCCTGCCCTGGGCCGCCGAGCAGCGCATCCACGGCCTGGTAAACCGCCTGCGGCAGATGTCGGTGAACGTGATGCTTGTGCCCGACATGGCCGCCCTGCGCTACGGCCACAGCAAGATCACCGACGTGGGCGGCATCCTGATGTTCAACACCTCGCAACTGCCACTGCGCGGCTGGTCGCCGGTGATCAAGCGCTGCGAAGACTTGCTGCTCGCCAGCCTGGCGCTGGTGTGCCTGTCACCGGTGATGCTGATCACGGCGATTGCGATCAAGCTCGACTCCAAGGGCCCGATCCTGTTTCGTCAGAACCGCTTCGGCTACAACGACAACGAGATCCGCGTGTTCAAGTTCCGCTCGATGTACACCGACCAGAGCGACTTCACCGCCGAACGCCAGACCACCCGGGAGGACCCGCGCATCACCCGCGTGGGCCGCATCATCCGCAAGACCAGCATCGACGAGCTGCCACAGCTGTTCAACGTGCTGTTGGGCAACATGTCCATGGTCGGCCCGCGCCCGCATGCCACCGCGACCAAGGCCGCCGGCGTGCCGTTCGAAATGGCGGTGAGCGAGTACAGCTCACGCCACCGGGTGAAACCGGGCATCACCGGCTGGGCGCAAATCAATGGTTACCGGGGTGAAACCGACACCCTGTTCAAGATCCAGAAACGTGTCGAATACGACCTGGAATACATCTCCAAGTGGTCGGTGTGGTTTGACTTGTACATCGTCTTCATGACGGTCCCAGCCGTCCTTTCCACCAAGGAAGTCTATTGATGAATACCCTCAACGGATTGATTCCCTGCATCATTTCCGGTGGTTCGGGCACTCGGCTGTGGCCGGTGTCGCGGCAGAATATGCCCAAGCCGTTCATGCGCATGCGCGACGGCCAGAGCCTGCTGCAAAAGACCTTCCAGCGCGCCGCCAAGTTGCCCGGGGTGGAAAGCGTGTTGACGGTGACCAACCGTGACCTGTTGTTTCGCACCCTGGATGACTACCGCCTGGTCAACAAGGCCCACCTGCCCCTGGACCTGCTGCTGGAACCGTTCGGGCGCAACACCGCGGCGGCGATTGCCGTGGCGGCGCTGCACGTGCAGGAGCATTTCGGCGACGCCGCGCAACTGCTGGTGATGCCTGCCGACCATTTGATCCTCAATGAAGTGGCATTCGCCGAGGCCGTGACCCAGGCCCGCGACCTGGCCGAAGCCGGCTACCTGGTGACGTTCGGCATCCAGCCCGACCACCCGGAAACCGGCTTTGGCTATATCGAACAAGGCGAGCCGCTGAGCCACGGCAACCGGGTCAAACGCTTCGTCGAGAAACCCGACCTGGCGACTGCCCAAGCCTACCTAGACGGCGGCAAACACCTGTGGAACGCCGGCATGTTCTGCTTCAAGGCCAGCACCCTGGTGGAGGAACTCGGCGCCCACGCCCCCGACGTGCTGAGCGCCGCCCGCGCCGCGCTGGAGCACAGCCAGAGCCTGCAGAACAAAACCTCGCGCCAGCGAGAACTGGATTCGGAGGCATTCGGCAGTGCGCCGGACATTTCCATCGACGTGGCGCTGATGGAAAAGTCCAAACAAGTCGCCGTGGTGCCCTGCGACATCGGCTGGAGCGACATCGGTTCCTGGGAAGCCCTGCGCCAGCTCACGCCCAGCGATGCGCACGGCAACCAGGTCAACGGCGAAGCCATTCTGCATGACGTGCACAACTGCTACATCGACTCGCCCAAACGCGTGTTGGGCGCCGTGGGCGTGCGCGACCTGATCATCGTCGACACCCCTGACGCACTGCTGATCGCCGACGCCCACCGCAGCCAGGATGTGCGCTACATCGTTGCCGAACTCAAGCGCCAGAACCACCCGGCGTACAGCCTGCACCGCACCGTCACCCGGCCGTGGGGCACCTACACCGTGCTGGAGGAAAGCAGCCGTTTCAAAATCAAGCGCATCGTGGTCAAGCCCCAGGCATCGCTGTCGTTGCAGATGCACCACCACCGCAGCGAACACTGGGTGGTGGTCAGCGGCGCCGCGCAGATCACCAACGGCGAGCGCGAATTCCTGATCAACGCCAACGAGTCCACCTACATCCCGGCCGGGCACAAACACCGCCTGACCAACCCCGGCATCATCGACCTGGTGATGATCGAGGTGCAGAGCGGCGAGTACCTGGGCGAGGACGACATCGTGCGCTTTGACGATATCTACGGGCGCGCCCCGGCCGACGTGAAGAGGTGACATGCGTACGTCCCTGATCATCCCCACCCGTAACGCATCCAGCCACCTGGCACGCCTGCTGCCGGCGCTGAAGATGCAAACCCTGCAACCGGACGAGATGCTGGTGGTGGACAGCGCCTCCAGCGACGACACCGTGGCGCGCTTTCGTGAGTTCGGTGCGCGCGTCGAAGTGATCGACGCGCGTGACTTCAACCACGGCGGCACGCGGCGCTGGGCCAGCGAACAGGTGGGGGGCGACGCGCTCATCGTCATGACCCAGGACGCCATCCCCGCCACCCCCGACACCTTCGCCAACCTGCTCGATGAATTGCAGCAGGACCCGCTCAACGGCGTGGCCTACGGTCGCCAGCTGCCGCACCCGGATGCCGGTGTGCTGGGCGCGCAATCGCGGCACTTCAACTACCCGCCACACAGCCGCAGCAAGAGCCTGGCCGATGCGCCGGAACTGGGGATCAAGACGTGCTTCAGCTCCGATTCGTTTTCGGTGTACCGGCGCAGCGCGTTGCAGGCGGTGGGAGGCTTCCCGGCCGACGTGATCGGCAGCGAAGACGCCTACGTGGCCGCGCGCATGCTGCTGGACGGCTACAAGGTGCGCTACGCCGCCACGGCGCAGGTGCATCACTCCCACGATTACGCGCTTATGGATGAGTTTCACCGCTACTTCGACATCGGCGTGTTCTACGGTCGCGAGCCGTGGATCAAGCAGGCGTTTGGCGACGCAGGGGGCGAAGGCAAGCGCTATGTGCTGGCCGAACTCGCGGCCCTGCGCAAGGCCGGTGCCTTGCACCGGGTGCCCGAAGTGCTGGTGCGCAGTGCCTTCAAATTGCTCGGCTACCGGCTGGGCCATCTTGAGCGTCGTTTGCCGCTGTCCCTCAAGCGGCGCATCAGCATGTTTCCCGGTTATTGGAGGTGAGCAGCATGACCCACAGGAAATCCCACTTAATGAAAAAAACCGTGCTCGCTCTGGCCATGCTGGCCCTGGCCGCCTGCAATACCCCGGCACGCATCGTGTCACCGGACAGCCAGGCCGTCGAAGACGGCAAGCGCGCCCTCGAGCAGCTCGCCCAGTTGCCGCCGGCGGTGGAACGCATCCGCGTCGGCGACCAGTTGCGTATCGTGCGCGATGCGGGCGAGATGCCGACGCTGTCGGCGTTCAACGTCAGCACCATCTACGAGCTGACGCTGTACACGGTGCAAACCGACGGCAAGATCAACTACCCGTTCCTCGGCCCAATCCAGGTTGCCGGGCGCCAGCCCTCGGACCTGGCCACGGAGCTGACCGGCAAGCTCGCGCAGACGTACCGCGAGCCGCGCGTGACGGTGAACATCAACCAGGCACCGGCAAATTCGGTGATCGTCGGCGGCGCGGTGAACAACCCGACGGCGGTGCAGATCGCCACGGCCAACACCCTGGAACAGGCGATTCTCGGTGCCGGCGGGGTCAACCCGGCGGGCGATGCGAGCATGGTCGCGCTGCTGCGCGAAGACGCCCAGGGCGCCTATCACGCTTACTTCCTGGACTTCAGCCAACTCCTCAAGACCGGCGCCAACGGCCGCAAACCCGTGCGCCTGCAACGCGGCGATGTGGTGTTCGTGCCCAAATCCAACGTCGGCGAGCGCATCCAGGGAGTGGACACCTACATGAACCAACTGATCCCGTTTACCAAGTCCATTGGGGTTGGCTACAACTACACCCGAACCAGCGGCGGCAATAACTGAAGGAGCGACATCCATGATCGAGATCCGTTCTTTTCGTGATCTTCTGCGCTTGTTTTTCATCTTCCGGCATGAATTCAAACTGGCGGCCATTGCCGCGCTGGTGATCATTCTGCTGGGCGCCTTTCTGCTGCCGGCCAAGTACGAATCCACCGCGCGCCTGCTGGTGAAGCCGGGCCGCGACTCGACCCTGCCTATCGAGATCAGCAACCGCCAGGCGCTGGTGATGCCCAGCACCCAGCGCGACCCGATTGTCGACGAAGAGCGCTTGCTGACCGGTCGCCCGATCGTGCGGGCGGTGGCCGAGCATTACCTGGAGGTGATCAACAACGCGCCGCCGCCCGAAGGCTTCTTCAAACGCGTCAAGCACGCCGTCAAAAGCGGCGTGGGCGCGGTATTCGACGGCCTGCGCGTGGTACTGGAAACCGTTGGCGTGGTGGAAAAAACCACCCCGGTGGAGCGCCTGGCCGCGGCCCTGGAGAAGAGTTTTGAGGTGAGCCACGCCGCCGGCTCCACGGTCATGGACATCAGCTTTACCTGGGGCGACCCGGAAATTGCCCAGGCGGTGGTCAAAAATTGGGTCGAGACGTACATCAACGAACGCACCCAGGCCTTGGGGCGCAAGAGCCTGTATGCCTTCTATGAAGGCCAGGCGGCAAACAGCGCCACCGAGATCAAGAGCTACAAGGAACAGATCCTCACGCACTTGAACCAGATCGGCGCGGCGAGCATCACCGACCGCCTGGAAGATTTGTCCGAGCGCATCAACGTGCTGCGTGGCGAGGTGTTCAACACCACGCGGCTGATCGCCTCGTCCGACAGCGCGATCCAGAGCACCCGTAACCAACTCAAGGGCCAGCCCAAGGAAGTGACCACGGTGCGCCAGATCGCGCTGAACCCGCAGCAGCAGGATTTACGTCGCCTGCTCAACCAGAAGCTGCTGGAAAAAGCCGACATGATGCGCACCTACACCGACAACGCGCCGCCGGTCAAAGCCCTGGATGCGTCGATCCGCGCGATGCAGGGCATGGTCGCCAGCGAGGCCAACACCGTGCAGGCCTCGGAGAACCGTGCGCCGAACACCCTGGAAATCCACTTGCAGCGCGTGCTGCTGGATGAGACGAGCAATAACCTGGCGCTGCGCACCCAACTGGTTCAGCAGCAGAAGCAACTGGTGAACCTGGAGGACCAACGCAAGGAATCCCTGGAGATCGAACCGGAACTGGCGCGCCTTTCCCGCGAGTTGAACACCACCGAGCGCAACTACGCGCTGTACGTGGACAACCTGGAAAAATCGCGCATCGACCGTGAGCTGGATAACAGCCAGATCAGTAACATTGCGGTGATCGAAGAAGCCACCCTGAACCCGGGCCGCATCTTCCCCAAAACCCTGGTGATGCTGGTGTTGGCGATCCCGTTTGCGATCGTCGTCGGCCTGCTGGTGATCTACCTGTGCTACCTGCTCGACCAGCGTATCCACGACGGCGGCCTGGTGGAACGCAAGTTCGGCCTGCCGCTGTGGACCACCCTGCCGGAGCTGGACACCACCACCGCGCAAAGCACCAACGCTTTCCACGCGAGCATCTACCGGCTGTACAGCCTGTTGCAGCCGGCGCGAATCGCCGAACAGGGCCTGGTGCTGGGGCTGACTTCGGCGCGGCATGGCGAAGGCGTCACCTTTGTGGTGGAACAGCTGCGCCAGTTGTTGCGCGAAAACGGCATCAACGTGCGGGTCGGCGGGCTTGAAGCGGCAGCACCGGGCGAAGTGGTCCTGCTGGACGCCTCGGCCCTGCTGGATAACCGCGATGCGTTTATCACCCTGCGCCGCGCCGACCTGATCGGGCTGGTGGTGGAGGCGCGCAAAAGTACCGTGCCGGTGGTGGAGCATGCGCTGTCGATCCTCAACACCGCGTTCGGCAAGGTGGACGGCATCATCATCAACCGTCGCAAGTTCGAAGTGCCAGGCAAAGTGCTGCACACCATCGGTAAATACCGGGGGGCGTTCTGATGCGTATCGCCCTGCTCGCGCCTTTGCCGCCGGAAAAAAACGGCATCGCCGACTACGCGAACCATTTCCGTACGGCGCTGGAGCAACTGGGCGTGACAGTGGTAACGCCGTTGGCCGGTGTGGCGGGCAACAGCGAGGCAATCAAGCAGGCAATCGCCGGCTTCAACTGGCAGGCCGTGGACGTGGTCCACGCCGAGCTGGGCGGTGGGCGCCTGGGCGAGTTCCTGGCCCTGCGCGAACTGCGCAAGGCCTACTCGCACCTGCCGCTGACCGCCACCGTGCACGACCCCGAACGCATGGTGTGGCGACGTGAGCACCTGCCGTTCCCGCTGAACCTGCTGGAGCGTTTGCCCAGCCCCATGCCCCAAGCGGCGGTGGTGCTGGCCGACCCGCTGACCTTGCGGGAAGAGCGCCAAGTCGCGGCGGGTTTGACGCGCATGGTCACCCTCACCCGCCTCGGCGCCGATTGCCTGAGCCAGCGCATGCAGGTGCCGGCGGGCAAGGTCGCGGTGATCAACCACGCCAACCTGGCGATTCCGCAGGCCGACTTGCCGTCGCTGGAGACGCTGCGCCTGCTGTACTTCGGGTTTATCTACCGGGGCAAAGGCATCGAAGACCTGGTGCAGGCCCTGGCGCAGGTGTTCAAGCAAGCCCCGGAGTTGCGCGGCCGTGTCCGCCTGACCCTGGCCGGCGGCACCGCTGCGGAAATGGCCTTCGGTGCCGGCGGCAATTACCTGGAACAGTTGAACAGCCAGATCGCCGAACTCGGCCTGAGCGACGCCATCGACTGGCGCTTGAACCTGCCAGCCGACGAGATTGCCCAGACCATCCAGGCCCACCATGTGATGGTGCTGCCTTACCGTGAATCGAAAAAACTCGGCCTGCTCGGGCGCCAGCGTGGCACCAGTGGGGCGTTGTCCTGGGCCGCGGCGTGCGGGCGCGGGGCGATTACGTCGGATGCGCGCGCGTTTGCCGAAGAGGTTGCCAGCGGCAACGGCGCCATCTACCCCCAAGGCGATGTGGCCGCGCTCAGCGAACAACTGCTGCGCCTGGCGCGCAACCCTGTGCTAGCCCGGGACTGGGCCGAACGCGCCGGGGAAATCGGGCGCGAACGCCTGTGGCCGTTGACCGCGCAGAAATTCGCCGAGCTGTTCGGCGAGGCCATCGCAGGAGCCCGCCATGGCGCGTAAACGCACCTACCTGGCGACGCTCGCAGTGATTGCGATCGTGGGTCTTGGCGCCTTTATCTGGGGGCGCCAGGCCGACGCCGAGAACCACGTGCTCAAGGGCAGCAAGGTGGTGGTCTGGAAAGACTTCCTGGGGGTGAACGCGCAGTTCCTGTGGTTCAGCCCCCAGCGTTATCAACTGCAGATCGACCGCCTCAAGGCACTGGGCCTGGAGTGGGTACGCCTGGACCTGCATTGGGATCAACTGGAACCGGCGGAACACCAGTATCAGGTCGCAACGCTTGACCAGTTGGTCGGCAAGCTGCAAGACAATCAACTCAAGTCGGTGTTCTACCTGGTGGGTTCGGCGCCCTTCGCCACCACCGCGCCGGTGGGTGCGCCCTACCAGGACCAGTACCCACCCAAGGACCCGAACGTGTTTGCCAACCGCATGGCGCTGCTGGCCCAGCGTTACCCCAGTGTCGACGCCTGGCAGGTCTGGAACGAACCGAACCTGCTGGGCTTCTGGCGCCCGGTGGCAGACCCGGCCGGTTTTGCCGCGCTGCTCAGCGCCAGCGCCGGGGCCTTGCGTGCTGTGGCCCCGAGCAAACCAGTGGTCGCCGCCGGCATGGCGTTCTTCAGTGAAATGCCCAACGGCCAGACAATGTTCGACGCCCTCGGCGCGCTTGGCGTGGCCAGCCTGAACACGGTGATTGCCTATCACCCCTACACCCAACTGCCCGAAGGCAACGACCCGGCCAACCTGGACTTTATCGCCAAGACCAACGCCCTCAACCAGGCCCTGCGCAACGGCGGCGTGAACACCCTGTGGAGCACCGAATGGGGCTGGTCGACCTACCCCGGCCCCAAGGACGCCCAGGACCTCATCACCGAGCAAACCCAGGCCGATTACATTGTGCGGCGCGTGGCGCTGATGAGTGCGATGGATTTCGACCGGATCTTCCTGTTTACCCTGAGCGACCTGGACCAGCGCGCCAGCGTGCGTGACCAGTTCTATGGCCTGCTCGACATCGACGCCAACCCCAAGCCGGCCTACACCGCGCTGAAAAACTTCCTCGACGTCAGCGGGCCCCAACTGACCCCCGGCGACCCACCCGTCGCCGACCAGTTGCCCGATGGTTTGTTCAGCATCGGCTGGACCCGTGCCGATGGGCGCAAAGTCTGGTTTTTCTGGGCGGCCGAGGGCGGCAACGCACACCTGCCCGGCGTGGCCAGTGCCACCGTGTACGACCCGCTGCGCGGCACGCAAACCCCGGTAAGCGGTACCAACGGCCTGACCGTGACGGTCAAGCCGAACCTGCAAATTCTGTTATGGGACTGAGGCCTGCCATGCGCATTCTATGGATCCTGCCGTACTCGCCCTGGCCCGCCACCAGCGGCGGCAAGACGCGCCAGTTCCACCTGTTGCGCAGCCTGGCGGCGCGCGGGCACCGGATCACCCTACTGCTGCATGACAAGCACCCGGTGTCGCTCGCCGACCGCCAGGTGCTGGAGGCGGTTGTCGAGCAGTTGATCATCCTGCCGCGCCGCCCGCTGCGCAGCGTCACCACCCTGCTGGCCGGGCTGTTTGCGCCTTACCCGCTGCTGGCCAGTGTGAATGGCCTGTCGGGGCAGTTGCAGGACACGTTCAACTGGTTGCTGGGCGAGTACTGGGACGTGGTGCAGATCGAGCACAGCTACAGCTTCCAGCCCTACGAAGAGGCGCTGGCGCGCAAAGCCCAACCGTTCGTGCTGACCGAACACAATGTGGAATCGGCCCTCGGCGCCGCCACCTACGACCGTTTGCCGAACTGGTCATTGCCGTTTATCCGCTACGACCAATGGCGCTATGCGCGCTGGGAACAACGGGTGATGCGCAAGGCCAAGCAGGTGGTGGCGGTGACCGACAGCGACGCCAAGGTGTTGGCAAAAATTGCCGGCAAACCGGTGCACGTGGTGGTCAATGGGGTGGACTGCGACCACTTCGCCGCGGCCCGCCCCGACCCGTCGACCCGCCGCGTGCTGTTTCTGGGCAACTATGAATATGCGCCGAACGTGGATGCCATCGAGTGGGCCCTGGATGAAATCCTGCCCAAGGTCTGGGCGCGCTGCCCGGATGCGCGCATGAGCGTGTGCGGCTTCGGCATGCCGACCAGTTGGCGCGAACGCTGGCCGGACCCGCGTATCGAATGGCAAGGCTTTGTGCCCAACCTGTTGGACCTGCAGTCGAGCTGCTCGGTGTTTCTGGCGCCGTTGCGCCATGGCGGTGGTTCCAAGCTCAAGGTACTTGAAGCCCTGGCCGCCGGCCTGCCGTTGGCGAGTACCGAGCAAGGCGTCTCGGGGCTGGACCTGGTGGAAGGCCTGGACTACCTCGGCGGCCAGACCGCCGCCGAGCTGGCGGACGCGGTGATACGCCTGTTGCAGTTCCCCGACGCTGCCGCCCCCATGGGGGACGCGGGCCGCGCCTACGTGCGCCGCGCCCATGACTGGAGCGTCGCCGCCGGCCAGCTGGAGCAGGTGTACGCCAGCCTGGTGCCGCTCAACCAAAAGGAGCCCGCATGCGTATAGGCCTGGATTACCGCACCGTCGGCACCTCGCCGCAATCAGGCATCAGCCGCCAGGTGTATGCCCTGGAAAGCGCCCTGCAGACGTTGCCAGGCATCGAGCTTGAGCGCTTTACCGTGGCGCCCCTGGGTGATGAAACGCGCTTGCAGGCCCATTGCCCGGACTGGGGCTGTGCCAAGACGGCCATGCACCAGCCGCAGAACCGGCTGCGCTTCGAGGCCGGTTTTTTGCCACGGGCACTGCGTGAACAGCACATCGATCTGTACATCAGCACCTTCAATATGGGCCTGCCGTTGCCGCCCAAGCCCAAGGGCTTGCGCACGGTGGTGCTGCTGCATGACCTGTTCCAGATCACGTTGGACAACTACCACGCCAACCGCCTCAAAGCGCTGATCTACAAGACCAGCGATCGCTTGTCGATTGCCTACGCGGTGCACAGTGCCGACCGCGTGTGGACGCCGTCGCAGTACAGCGCCGATGAAACTGCGCGACTGTTTCCCAACGCCGCGGGCAAGGTTCGCGTGCTGCCCAACCAGGTCGACAGCTTTATCGAGCTGGCGGCAGACCTCTCCACACGCCAACTGCCGCCGCGTTACTGGCTGCTGGTGGGCACCCGCGAGCTGCGCAAGAACGTACCGTTTCTGGTGGACGCCTGGCAGCAGGCGCGCCGCCAATCGCCCCACGTGCCTGAACTGGTGCTGGTGGGCAGCCTGGACCATCTGCCGCCTGCTCAGCGCATCCTGCCGGGGATTCGCGCGCTGAGCGGTGTCTCGGATGCCGAGTTGCACGCGCTGTACCGTCACGCCGCGCGCCTGTGGCAGCCGTCCTACGCTGAAGGCTTCGGGTTGCCGGTGATTGAAGCGCTGAGCGTCGGTACACCGGTCGCCGTGGCCAGCGGCACCTCGCTGGATGAAATCACCCCGCCGTCGGCGCCACGCTTTTCGCCCACCGACGGCCCGGCGCTGGTGCAGTTGATGCTTAACCTGAGCGAGCGGCCCGATGAAGAATCCCCCGAGCAACGGCGCCAGTGGGCCGAACGTTTCAACCACCACGCCTATCGCCGGCGCCTCGCCGAACTGATCGAGGAACTCACGTGAGAGTGAACCTGGCAAGCCTCGTCCCGATCCTTCTTGGCCTGCTGTTTGGTGCGCTGGCCCTGCTGCTGTCACCGGCCAAGGCGTTCCTCGCCGTGGTTGGCCTGGCGGGTGCCGTGACCATCCTGCGTTTTCCGTTCTGGGGCCTGTTGCTGTTTGCCTTTGTGGCGACGTTCATGCCGTTTTCCACGGTCAACCTGGGCATCCGCAGTACGGTCAGTGAGGCAATCCTGGCGCTGACCTGGGGCGCGATTTTGTGGCGCAGCTTGCTGGCAAGCCTGCCTGACGCACCGCGCCTGGCGCAACGCCCCACCGACCAGATGCTGCTGTGGCTGATGCTGTTCAGCGTGTTCCCGTTCATTGTCGGCCAAGTGACCATTCACGCCGACACCAGCGGCGTGGCCAACTGGCTGCGCTGGCTGCTCAACCTCTCAGGGGTGTTCATCGCCGCGCGACTACTGGTCGACCAAAAGCACCGCGAAAGCCTGGTGATCGCCCTGCTGCTGGGCACCCTGGCAATGCTGGTGCTGTCGATCGGGGTGTTTGTGCGCACACGCTCCGGGGCCGGTATTGCGCCGATCCTGGGGATGTTCAACTACGCCAACTTCGACATGTTGAAATTCGGCCTGGAGGCCATGTCGTCGCGCATGGGCTCGCCCTGGACCCACCCGAATGCCATCGGCGGGATCATGGCACTGCTGCTGCCCCTGGCGTTCTGCTTCGGCATGACCGAGCAGGGCTGGAAGCGCGCCTTGGGCCTGGGCGTGGCCTGCCTGGGTGCGGCTGCACTGCTGCTGGCCAGCAGCCGCGGGGCGATGGTCAGCCTCGCACTGGTGCTGATGTGGATGGCCACGCGTCGCGTGCCCTACACCGGCCGCCTGTTGATGATCGGCGCCGCGCTGACGGTGGCCCTGGTGATCGCCTACCCACCGCTGCAGGAGCGCCTGGCGACGATTTTCTCCTCGAACAACGCCAGTACCGAGGTGCGGTTTGACGAATACCGCATGTTCCCCCAGGCCGTGGCGGCCTACCCGCTCGGCATCGGCTTCAAGGTCGACCCGCCGGTGCCGGGCACGCAATTGCTGGGGATCTCCAACCTGTGGCTGAACTACATCTACAAGATCGGCCTGGTCGGCATGCTGTTTTTTGTTGCGGTGACCGTGCGCTGGTGGCGCGAAGCCCGGCCGGAAAAAGGCCCGATCCGCCTGACCAAGGACAACGCTCTTTGGCTGGGCACCACCGGCGGGATTCTGTCGGCGCTGGTCAGTGGCCTGTTTGACCACTACTTCAGCTTTGCGGTGGTGATGGTGGCGCTGTTCTGGCTGATGGTCGGCATCAATGTGCTGGAGGCGCGCCGGTTGTTTCCGGCGCGCCTGCCGCAGGTAAAGCACGTGGCGTCTCACAAACCGCTGCTTGATGGCGCGAAACCCTGATGCTGGGCTCCGCCGCCTGGCTGACCCTGGCGACCCTGCTGGGCCTGTGCCTGGGGTTTGCCCGCGAATGGTTACTGGTGGCGGCCTGGGGCGCCGGGGAACGCAGTGATGCGTTCCTGATCGCGCTGTTTTTGCCTGAGGCGCTGCGCATGTCGCTCGCCGGCGGGGTCCTGAGCGCCGCCGCGCTGCCGCTGTACCTGGCCCGCAAGGACGGTGCGCGCCTGGACTGGCTGGCGGTGTTGTTTCCGGCATTGATGCTGATTGCGCTGGTCACCAGCCTGGTGCTGACGCTGTTGGCGCCCTGGCTGGTGCAACTGCTTGGCCCGGGGTTGGCGGACAGCGCCACGGCCCTGGCCGCCAGCAATTTGCAGATCGTCGCCTGGTGCGTGCCGGGCTTGATCCTGCATGCGCTGTTCAGTATTCCGTTGCAGGCCAGCGAGCGTTTTGTGCTGGCCGGGTTGGGCTCGCTGCTGTTCAACCTGCCGCCGGTGACCTACCTCGCCCTCGCTGGCACCGCGACCCAGCCTCACTCGCTGGCCCTGGCGTGCCTGACCGGTAGCCTGCTGATGCCGTTGGCGCTGTTGCCGTCGATCTGGCGCCAAGGCTGGCGGCCTTGGCGCTGGCAGCTGTCGTTGGCGCCGCTGCGCGAGTTGGGCCAGCGCATCGGCCCGTTGCTACTGAGCAATGGTGCCAGCCAGGGCTTGGCATTGATCGAGCGCCTGGTGGCGTCGCTGCTCGGTGAGGGTGCGGTGACCTGGGTGAACCTGGCGCGCAAGCTGATGAACCTGCCGCTGATTGCACTGATGAGCCTCAACCAGGTGCTGCTGGGCATGATGAGCCGGCGCCAGGGCGATGAGCGCCTGGCCTTGCTCAAGCGAGGCCTGGAAACCGCCAGCCTGCTGACCCTGCCCGCCGGGGTCGGCCTGGTGGCTGCGGCGCCGAGCCTGGTAGCGCTGTTGTTGCCCGCGCAGTCGGCGGATTCGCCTTTGCCGCTGTTGCTCGCGTGGTTCGCCGTGCCGTTGGTGTTCGGCGCCTGGAACGCCTTGCTCGCGCGTTACGCCTACGCCGCCGGTGACACGCGCCAACCGTTGCGCTGCGAATTGCTTGGCAGCCTGGTCAATGTGCTGCTGCTGGGCGCCCTGCCCTTTGTGTTCGGCCTGGCCGGCATCCCCCTGGCCGCACTGGCCGGGGTGATCTGCACCGCGCTGCTGTTGATGCAGCGCCAGGCGCTGCTCGGTGCGCTGCCCTGGGCCAGGCACTGGTTGCTCAGCGCCGGGGTGATGGGCGTGGCCGCGCTGCTGCTGTTTCGCATTGACGGCGTGTGGCTGCAACTGGGGCTGAGCACCCTGGCCGGCGCCGTGGTGTTGCTCGGGATGGGGCTGTGGCTCAAGCCGTGGCGCAAGGCATGAATGATCGGTCGGGGATACGCGGATGAAGCATCGTTGGATTCAAATGGATATCGCCAAGGGCATCGGCATCCTGGTGATCGTGTATGCCCATAGCTGGTTTGTCGCCACGTCCCCGGACCTGATGTACCCGATTCTGGCGTCGTTCATATTGCCGCTGTTTTTCTTCCTGTCCGGGGTGTTCTTCAAGCCCGAGCAGCCGTTCGTGGAAATGGCGGTGCGCAAGGCCGATGGCCTGCTCAAGCCGTTTTTTTTCACCATGCTGCTGTATGTGACTGTGCGTGCCGTGCTGCGCGGCCAACCGCTGCTGCCGGACATCGGTGGCGTGCTGTATGCCTCGGTGGACACCATCCCGTGGCAGGCGCTGTGGTTTCTGCCGCACTTCTGGGTGGCGATCCTGTTCAGTTGGGGGGGGCTGCGGTTGATCCAGCGCCTGCCGCTGCCGGTGAGCTGCCTGGTGATGGTGATACCGCTGCTGCTCGGCATCTGGATACTGCCGCTCTTCTGGCAATTGCCGGTCACCCTGGGAGGGCAAACCTGGGTGCTGCCGGGCTTGCCGTTCAGCCTCGATATCACCTTGATCAGCAGCACCTGTTTTATCTACGGCTACCTGCTGCGCGACTGGCTGCGCACTCATGCGGGCTCATGGCTGACCCTGCTGGTTTCAGTGGTGCTGTTCGCCGCGGTGTTTCTGTACCGGGGCGACACCATGGACCTCGCCCAGCGCCGGTACGACCACTGGTTGTGGACCAGCCTGCTGGCGGTGATCGGCGTGTACGCGTGCTGGGCCCTGGCAAAGGTGCTGATGGTATCGGCGCTGGTGACCCGGGCGATGACCTACATCGGGCAGTCGACGCTGATTCTGTTGATCTTTCACGGCGAGATCCAGCACAAGACCTTCGACCTGCTGGAGCACCTGGGCCTGCACGCATTTGCCGCGGCGTGCATTGGTTTTGTGGTGGCGGTGGTGGTGCCGTTGTTGATTGGTGAAGTGATCAAGCGGGTGGCGTTTTTGCGGTTTTTCTATTTTCCGTTTCCGGTGCGCAAGGCGCCTGAAGCGCGGCGCTCAACTAATGTGGATTAATGTGGGAGGGGGGTTGTACTCGATGGCGGTTTGTCGGGGTACATATCCGTTGCTGCGGTAACGGCGGCTATTGGTTCCGCTCTTACAGCGGGTCACTTTTGGAAAAGAGCCCCAAAAGTAACCAAAAGGGCTCTTGCCCCAACACTCGGCACCTCGCCTAGGCTCGGTGTGCCCTCACTCCGGCTTGAATCCGTGGGCCGCCGCGATGGGCCATCCTTGGCCCAGCGCGGCTAACCCGGCGTCCTGCCGGGTTACCCACGGATTCAAGCCTGCGTTCGGCCAGCGTGTTTAACGGGGCGCCTAAGATCAAGATCACGATCAACAGCGCAGATCAAAAGACCGCTGACTTCGTCAGCGAAAAGGATGTAAGGGCCAGATCAAAAACAAAGCAGAGCAGAACAAAGCAACAACGCTTTTGATCTAACCACTCAGGTCGGCTACTAGGCCGCCGTGCTCTGCTTTTGATCTGCTTTTGATTTTGATCTGAAATCGCCCCGTCAACCACGATGGCCGGAATTCGACAGGGATTTGGGGGGTAAACCGGCAGGGATGCCGGTTTAGCCGCCCCGCGCCATGGATGGCGCGTGGCGGCGGCCCCCCAAATCACTGTCGGATTGCGGGCATGCCGAGCCTAGGCGAGGCACCGAGTGGTGGGGCGAAGACCTTTTGGTTACTTTTGGGTCTTTCCAAAAGTGACCCGCTGTAAGAGCGGAACCATAAGCCGCCGTTACCGCAGCAACGGATCTGCCCCCAATCCCCCCACTCCCCGACTATTGCCATTTGGGCAACAGTCATTATCTTGTTACACTCTGTACCCCACCGCTCACCCGCGTTAATTTGACGCACCCCTGAGCGCCACGGCAAAGACAGCCCCCGCGCCCCCAATTTTCCCTCGACTTATTTCCAGGGCTCTACACTGGGAATCTGTCTTAAAGCCGCTGACTTCAGCGGCTTTTTTTTGCCGCAAAAAAAGGCCAGGCACACCCACGACATTGGCCGTTTACGATTGACCAAAGGAGCTTTACCGGTGAAGAACTCGCTGACGCTGACCCCGTTATTCCTCGCGATTGCAGCAACGATTGCCCCCCTTGCCCACGCGGCAGACACCACCCCCGCCGACGGCTTCGTCGAAGGCGCTCATCTCAATATCAACACCCGCAACTACTACATGAACCGCGACCGCCGCGACATCCCCACCGATGACAGCAAGGAGTGGGGCCAAGGCTTTCTCGGCACGTTCGAATCCGGCTACACCCAAGGCACCGTCGGTTTCGGCCTGGACGCTCACGCCATGCTCGGCCTCAAGCTCGACGGCGGTGGCGGCACCGACGGCTCCAGCATCCTTCCGTACGGCAGCGGCAACGGCAAGGCACCCGGCTCGTTCTCCACAGCGGGCGGCACCTTGAAAATGCGCGCCTTCGACACCGAACTCAAGGCTGGCGACCTGTTCCTCAATAACCCGGTGATCGCCGGTGGCATGACCCGCATGCTGCCGCAGACCTTCCGTGGCGTGAGCCTGACCAACCACAGCTTCGACGGCTGGATGTTCGAGGGCGGCCAGGCCAGCTTCACCAAGCTCTACAACCAGAGCGGCCATCGGCGCATCGGCACCAGCTACGGCGCATTGCCAACCCACACAGACAGCCAGCACATGAACTGGGCCGGTGTGTCGTTCAGCGGCATTGATGGCGTGACCAGCAACCTCTACGCCTCTGAACTCAAGGACGTGTGGCACCAGTACTACTACGACCTGGACTACACCTATGTCGTAAACGAGATGATCAGCCTCAACCCAGGCCTGCACTACTACCACACCCAGGACACCGGCCAGTCGTTGCTCGGCGATATCGACAACAACACCTACAGCCTGCATTTCACCGTGGACATCGGCCATCACAGCGTCACCGCCGCGTACCAGCGGGTCAACGGCAACACGCCGTTCGACTACATCGCCCAGGGCGACAGCGTGTACCTGGACAACTCCCAGCAGTACTCGGACTTCAACGGCCCCAACGAGCGTTCGTGGAAGCTCAAATACGCCTACGACTTTGGCGGCCTGGGCGTGCCCGGCCTAAGCTCGGCGGTGTCCTACATCAGCGGCAAGACCGACCTGACCAAGGTCGACCCGCAAAGCCGTGGCTACAGCGCCTGGTACAGCGCCGACGGCAAGGACGCCAAGCACTGGGAACGCGATATCGACCTGAAATACGTCGTACAAGGCGGTAAAGCCAAAGACCTGGCCGTGCGCCTGCAGTGGGCAACCAACCGTGGCAGCAACGGTTACTCGGCCGTAGACCGGGATGTGGATGAATACCGTGTAATCGTCGACTACCCGATCAACGTGTTCTGACAGACGTATCTTTCTTTTGAACCGGTGATTTAATTTTCATCGCGTAGAACTAAACTGCCAGCATCTTCCCTGCTGAAGTCTGCGCGATGAATCAACACCGTGTTCGTACCCCACCTGCACACCCGGAGCGGCTGCTGATTCTCGGCAGCGGCCTGACCGTCGTCCTGATTGTGATCATCGTCGCAGCGCTGTTGATCCGCGAACACAGCAGCACCCTGCAGGCAGCCAAACGCTCGACCACCAATATTGCCCAGTTGATCAATGCCGACGTACTGCGCAACGTCGAGCTGTACGACCTGGCCCTCAAAGGGCTGATCGCCGCCACACAACGCGAAGACCTGTCCCAGGTAGCCGCGAATATCCAGCATCAGGTGCAGTTCAACCTGTCCACGGCCGCGCCTTTCAAGGGCGAAGTGCTGTTGTTGGATGCCGAGGGCAATGTCATCGCGGATTCATCAACCTTGCACCCCACGCCGCGCAATTTTGCCAACCGCGATTATTTCCAGGCACATGCAAAGGACGCCCAGGTCGGCTTGTTTATCAGCCGACCGTTCAAGATCCACTGCAACTGTGACCAGGTCTGGCGTATGGCCTTCAGCCGACGCGTGTCGGGCCCCAATGGTGAGTTCGCCGGCGTGGCGGTGGCGACCATGCGCCTGGCGTATTTCGATCAACTGTTCAATACCCTGACCATCGGCAACGGCAGCACCGTCAACCTGCTCAACAACAAAGGCATCCTGCTGGCCCAGCAACCGCTGCTGGAACGCGACATGATCGACAAGGACCTGAGCGAACGGCCGAACTTCAAGCGCATGCTGCGTGAAGGCAGTGGCAGCTTTCAGGCCATCTCGGCGATCAGTGGCCAGGAGCGCCTGTACACCTTCACCAATGTTGGCGAACTGCCCCTGATTGTGGTGGTGGCGCTGTCCAGCCAGGATGTGTTCGCCCCCTGGAAGCGCGCCGCGCTGTTGACCAGCGGCGCCACCGGCATCCTCTGCATTGGCCTGTTATGGCTCACTTGGCTGCTGCGCCGGGAACTGCACCGCCGCCATCGCGCGGAACGGGTGCTGTCAGAACTGGCAGCCACCGACGCCCTGACCGGCCTGGCCAATCGGCGCATGCTTGACGAGCGCATGCGGCTGGAGTGGGACCGCGCGCAACGCTCGACCGAACCGCTGACGGTGCTGATGATCGATGTGGACCACTTCAAGGCCTTCAACGACCGCCACGGCCATCAAGGCGGCGATGAGGCGCTGCGCACAGTGGCGCAGGTAATCGGCACCAACATCCGCCGCCCGGCTGACCTGGCGGCACGCTACGGCGGTGAGGAGTTTGCGGTGGTGTTGCCGGTGACCGATGCCAAGGGCGCTATGGTTATCGCCGAGCATATTCGCAGCAGCGTCGAGCACTTGCCTCGAGTGGCGGGGAGCGAACGACCGATCACGGTGAGTATTGGTATGAGCACCTGGGATAAGCGCAGCCGTATGTCACTGGAGGCACTGCTGCTGAGTGCAGACCAAGCGTTGTATGAGGCCAAGCACACTGGGCGCAATCGGATTGTGGATGCTGCTGCCCTCTGATGTTGAATCAGATCCAACTGTGGGAGGGGGCTTGCTCCCGATAGCGGTGTGCCAGCCAGCGCATGGGTAGCTGACACATTGCTATCGGGAGCAAGCCCCCTCCCACAGTGGATCTTCATCGGCCTTATGTAATCGGGCAGATAAAAAAAGGCCACCCTGAGGTGGCCTTTTAAAACTAAAGAAAGAGAGTTGTTACTTACACCGCCGCAACGGGACGCATGTAAGAGATCGGTGCGGTGCTGGCATCTTCGAAGGTCACGACTTCCCAAGCGTCTGTCTGCTCAATCAACTTGCGCAGCAGCTGGTTGTTAAGGGCGTGGCCCGACTTGAAGCCTTTGAACTCGCCTATCAGGCTATTGCCCAGCAGGTAGAGGTCACCAATTGCATCGAGGATCTTGTGCTTCACGAACTCGTCTTCATAGCGAAGGCCGTCTTCGTTCAGTACACCATCCGCGTCGACCACGATGGCGTTTTCCACGCTGCCGCCGAGTGCGAGGTTGTGCTTGCGCAGGTACTCGATGTCACTCATGAAACCAAAGGTACGCGCGCGGCTGACTTCTTTTACGAACGAAGTGCTGGAAAAATCCACGCTTGCACTTTGGGTGCGGTCACGGAATACCGGGTGATCGAAATCGATCTCAAAGCTCACTTTAAAGCCTTCGAACGGGACGAAGGTGGCGCGCTTGTCGCCGTCTTCTACTGTCACTTCCCGCAGAATGCGAATGAACTTCTTGGCTGCGTCCTGTTCTTCCAGGCCGGCAGATTGAATCAAGAATACGAAGGGTCCAGCGCTGCCATCCATGATCGGGACTTCGGACGCGGAGAGCTCGACGTAGGCGTTATCGATGCCCAGGCCAGCCATGGCCGAGAGCAAGTGCTCCACCGTGTCCACTTTGACGTCACCGTTGACCAATGTGGTCGACATAGTGGTTTCGCCAACGTTTTCCGCGCGAGCAGGAATCTGCACCACAGGGTCCAGGTCGGCACGCACAAACACGATGCCGGTGTCGACAGGTGCAGGCTTGAGGGTCAGGTATACCTTCTCCCCGGAGTGCAGACCTACACCTGTGGCACGAATAATATTCTTCAGAGTGCGTTGTTTAATCATGGCTTGGACCGCTTCAGCGCAAATTGCGAACTGGTATCAACAAAGGCTGGCGATAATAGCAGACCAGACCTTTGCTGAACACCAATCACCTTCATAGCCCTGATACATTCCATTAATCGGCCTGACGACGCAGGAATGCCGGGATGTCCAGGTAGTCCAGATCATCTTGCGGATTCGGGCTACGGGACGCCGCAGCACCGGCCTGAGCCTGGTTGCGCATCACGGTCGGACGATCCAGGTCACGGTAGTTCACCGACGGCAGTTCCTGGCGCGAAGGCGCTGGAGCAGCAGCCGCTTGGCTGGCGTGGCTGGCTTGGCTGTTATGCAGGGTGTTGTCGATAACCTTCACAGGCTTCTCGATTTTCGCGCCCAGGCCGGTAGCAACCACGGTCACGTGCAGCTCGTCGCGCATGTCTGGATCGATAACGGTACCGACCTTGACCATGGCGTGCTCGGAAGCGAACGCTTCGATGATGCTACCCACGTCGGAGTACTCACCCAGGGACAGGTCAGGACCGGCGGTGATGTTCACCAGGATGCCGCGCGCGCCTTGCAGGTTCACGTCTTCCAGCAACGGGTTGCGGATGGCCGCTTCGGTGGCTTCGCGTGCACGGTTCGGACCGCTGGCGCAGCCAGTGCCCATCATCGCCATGCCCATTTCGCTCATCACGGTACGTACGTCGGCAAAGTCGACGTTGATCATGCCTGGGCGCTTGATGATGTCGGAGATACCGCGAACGGCACCGGCCAGTACATCGTCAGCCTTGGCGAATGCGGACAGCAGGCTGGCGTCCTTGCCCAGGATGGTCAGCAGTTTCTCGTTGGGGATGGTGATCAACGAGTCGACGCTTTCAGACAGCAGACGGATGCCTTCGTCGGCGATCTGCATGCGCTTGCGACCTTCGAACGGGAACGGACGCGTCACGACAGCAACTGTCAGAATGCCCATTTCCTTGGCCACTTCGGCAATGATCGGAGCTGCACCGGTACCGGTACCGCCGCCCATGCCGGTGGTGATGAACACCATGTTGGTGCCTTGCAGCACTTCAGCAATACGCTCGCGGTCTTCCAGGGCGGCTTGACGGCCGACTTCCGGATTGGCGCCAGCGCCGAGGCCCTTGGTCACGGCTGTGCCCAATTGCAGGATGGTCCGCGCGCCGATGCTTTTCAGCGCCTGGGCATCAGTGTTGGCGCAGATGAATTCAACGCCTTCAATGTTGCTCTTGACCATATGGTTGACAGCGTTGCCGCCGCCACCACCAACACCAATCACTTTGATGACCGGGCTGGCGGGGATGTTGTCTACGAGTTCGAACATGTTCCCTCTCCTTTCGTTATCTCTAGTTTTTTCGCCTACTGCTTCTTTCTGTGTTGCGGTGTAGCGGTAAATCTTTAGAAATTGCCTTTGACCCAAGCCTGCAAGCGCTCGAACAACGGCGCTTTCGCCTCGTCGTCGCTGCGGTAGCTGTCACGGTTGCTCGGGCCCGACAGGGAAATGCCGTCGGTCTGCTTTTGCAGCCCGTACAACAGCAAGCCCACACCGGTGGAATAAATCGGGTTACGCACCACGTCGCCCAGGCCTTTGACGCCATGGGGCACGCCCAGGCGGACCGGCATGTGGAAGATTTCCTCGGCCAGTTCGACCGCGCCTTCCATCTTCGAGGTGCCACCGGTCAGCACGATGCCGGCCGGGATCAAATCTTCGTAGCCGCTGCGGCGCAGTTCAGCCTGGATCAGGGTGAACAGCTCGTCGTAGCGTGGCTCGACCACTTCGGCCAGGGCCTGGCGCGACAGTTCGCGCGGTGGACGGTCGCCGACGCTTGGCACTTTGATGGTTTCACCGGCACCGGCCAGCTTGGCCAGGGCACAGGCGTAGCGGATCTTGATTTCTTCGGCGTACTGGGTCGGTGTACGCAGCGCCATGGCGATGTCGTTGGTGACCTGGTCGCCGGCAATCGGGATCACAGCGGTGTGACGGATCGCACCTTCGGTGAAAATCGCGATGTCGGTGGTGCCGCCGCCGATGTCGACCAGGCACACGCCCAGTTCTTTTTCGTCGTCGGTCAGTACCGAGTAGGCCGACGCCAACTGCTCAAGAATGATGTCGTCGATTTCGAGGCCGCAGCGGCGTACGCATTTTTCAATGTTCTGTGCAGCGTTGACGGCGCAGGTCACCACGTGGACCTTGGCTTCCAGACGCACGCCCGACATGCCCAGGGGCTCACGAACGCCTTCCTGGTTATCGATTACGTAGTCCTGCGGCAGGGTGTGCAGCACGCGCTGGTCAGCCGGGATCGCCACGGCCTGGGCGGCGTCGAGGACGCGCTCAAGGTCGGCCGAGCTGACTTCGCGGTCGCGGATCGCCACGATGCCGTGGGAGTTCAGGCTGCGGATATGGTTACCCGCCACGCCGACGAACGCCGAGTGGATCCGGCAACCGGCCATCAGCTGCGCTTCTTCAATAGCGCGCTGGATCGATTGCACGGTGGACTCGATGTTCACCACCACGCCCTTCTTGAGGCCCCGGGACGGATGCGTGCCAATACCGACGATTTCGATCGTGCCGTCTTCCCCGACCTCGCCCACCAGCGCCACCACCTTGGAGGTGCCGATATCGAGACCGACGATCATTTTGCCGCTTTGCACGTTTGCCATGGGTCCTGCCTCTTCTTAATTCTTCGCGACAGCGGGTTGCGCTGCCGTGGGCGCAGCCGGTTCACGCCAGCCGACGGCAAGGCCGTTGGCGTAACGCAGGTCGACGCTCGCAATGTTCGTAATCTGTTCTTTCAAGGTCTTGTCATAGATGGCGATAAAGCGGCGCATCTTTTCCACCAAGCGGTCGCGTCCCAGCAACAACTGGATGCCTGGGCCGGAACTGCCTGCCCCGGTCGTCAAAAACCAGCTACCCCGTTCACGCAGTTCCAGGCGTGCAATGGAGAAGCCCAGTGGCCGCAGCATCTGGCTCAAGGCCTGGTACTGCTGCATCACTTGCTGTTGCGCCCGCTGTGGCCCGAACAACTGCGGCAGGTGCTCGTAGTTGGCCAGTTCACGCGGGGTGAACGCCTGACCCTGGTTGTTCAACAGCGCCTCGTCACCCCATCGGGCCACAGGCAGTTGTTCTTCCAGGCGGATCGTCACCTGGTCCGGCCATACACGGCGGACTTCGGCGTGGGCGATCCACGGCATCTGTTCCAGCTCTGCGCGCATACCCGCCAGGTCGATGGTGAAGAAGCTCGCGGCCAGGAACGGGCCGATACGCTGCTGCACCGCTTGCTGGCTGATATAGCTCAGGTCGCCTTGCACGCTGATCTTGGTGATCGGCCGGTCGGCGTACGGCAATAGACGCTGTGCACCCTCGTAAGTGCCAAAGCCCAACACCACCAGCAGCACCGGCCAGAACAGCGCCTTGATAAAACCAAAATTGGCTTTCGGCAGGCGCGCTGACATCGGCTCTTTAGCCACCATTCGGCTGGCACCCCGTGGCACCGGCTTGCGGCCGGGTGCTTGTGGGGGCTGATGACGAAGCGATGCGCCTTTCATGTGCTTAGCCTCTAGGCTCAATGCTTGCGGCCAGGATCGCCAGCACCAACTGCTGGAAATCCAGGCCGGCGGCACGGGCGGCCATAGGTACAAGGCTGTGATCGGTCATGCCCGGTGCGGTGTTGACTTCCAGGAACCAGAAATTCCCTTGGTCGTCCTGCATCACGTCTGCCCGCGCCCAACCGGCGATACCCAGCGCCTCACAGGCTTTCGCCGTGAGGTCCATCAATTCCTGTTCCTTGGTTGCGTCGAGGCCGCACGGGATCCGGTACTGAGTATCGGAAGCCACGTACTTGGCGTCGTAGTCGTAAAAGGTATGGGGCGTGCCCAATGCGATAGGCGGCAATACCTGCCCACGCAGGGTGGCGATGGTGTACTCAGGGCCTTGAATCCACTGTTCCACCAACACTTGCGAATCGTAGGTACTTGCCGCTTTCCATGCGTCGATCAATTCGGCGGCCGAGTTCACTTTGGCCATGCCGATACTGGAGCCTTCATGGGCTGGTTTGACGATCAAAGGCAGGCCCAGTTCCTTGGCCGCAGAAATACAATCGTCTTCGCTGCACAACACAGCGTGACGCGGGGTTGGAATACCCAGGCTGTGCCACACCTGCTTGGTGCGCAGCTTATCCATCGCCAGTGCCGACGCGAGGATGCCGCTGCCGGTGTAAGGGATGCCAGCGCACTCCAGCAGGCCCTGCATGCTGCCGTCTTCACCGCCACGACCGTGAAGGATGATGAAGGCACGGTCGATCTTCTCGGCCTGCAAGCGCGCGAGGAAATCATCGCCCACGTCGATACCGAAAGCGTTCACACCCGCGCTTTGCAGCGCCTCGAGCACGGCATTGCCGGACTTGAGCGAGACTTCACGTTCAGCGCTCTTGCCGCCGAACAGCACAGCCACGCGGCCGAAGTCGGCGGGGGCGACAGTGGAAAACAGCGCATCGTAATTCGTGGTCATTTCGATTTCCCCTGCGCCGTTGCAAACAGCGGGCTGGCAAGCAACTTGGGCGCAAGACCACCGATATCACCGGCGCCCTGGCACAGCAGGATGTCACCGGCGCGCAGCAGCGGCTTGACGATCGGCGCCAGGTCGACACCGCGTTCGATGTAGATCGGGTCCAACTGGCCACGCTGACGGATGCTGTTGCACAGCTTGCGGCTGTCGGCGCCGGGGATCGGTTCTTCACCGGCCGGGTAGACTTCCATCAGCAGCAGCACGTTGGCATCGGCCAGTACATTGACGAAATCGTCGTACAGGTCGCGCGTACGGCTGTAGCGGTGCGGCTGGTAAACCATCACCAGACGGCGCTCCGGCCAGCCACCGCGCACGGCTTTGATCACGGCAGCGACTTCGGTCGGGTGGTGGCCGTAGTCGTCCACCAGCATCACGTCACCACCGTCTACCGGCAGTTGCCCGTAGACCTGGAAGCGACGGCCCACACCGGCAAAGCGCGACAGGCCTTCGACGATGGCTTCATCGCTGACGCCTTCATCGGACGCGATGCAGATGGTCGCCAGAGAATTAAGCACGTTGTGGTTGCCCGGCATGTTCACCGAGACGTCCAGCGGCTCGCGGTCCGGGCGCAGCACGGTGAAGAAGGTTTGCATGCCTTCCTGACGCACATTGATTGCGCGCACATCGGCGTCTTCGCTGAAGCCGTAGGTCACGGTGGGGCGCTTGACCAGCGGCAGGATTTCACGCACCACCGGGTCGTCCAGGCACACCACAGCCAACCCGTAGAACGGCAGGTTGTGCAGGAACTCGACGAAGGTTTTCTTCAACTTGTTGAAGTCACCGTCGTAGGTTGCCATGTGGTCTTCGTCGATGTTGGTGACCACGGCGACCAGCGGCTGCAAGTGCAGGAAGCTCGCATCACTTTCATCGGCTTCGGCGATCAGGTAGCGGCTGGTACCCAGCTGGGCATTGGTGCCAGCGGCATTCAGGCGGCCACCGATCACGAACGTCGGGTCCAGGCCACCGGCCGCGAACACCGAGGCGATCAGGCTGGTGGTGGTGGTTTTGCCATGCGTACCGGCGACGGCGATGCCGTGGCGATAGCGCATCAGCTCGGCCAGCATCTCGGCACGTGGCACGACTGGAATGCGTCGCTCAAGAGCGGTGGCCACTTCCGGGTTGGAGGTGTTCACAGCACTGGACACGACAAGCACGTCAGCCTCGGCGGCGTTCTCGGCACGGTGGCCGATAAAAATCTGCGCGCCAAAGGACTTGAGACGCTCGGTAACCGGCGAGTCTTTCAAGTCGGAGCCGGACACCTGGTAGCCGAGGTTGAGCAACACTTCAGCAATGCCGCACATGCCCACGCCGCCGATACCGACGAAGTGGATACGACGGATGCGGCGCATCTCGGGTTGTGGCATGGCTTTCTGATTCTCAACCATGGGCCACCTCCAGGCAGATATCGACCACGGTGCGGGTTGCGTCAGGTTTGGCCAGGCGGCTTGCGGTGCTCGCCATGCTGTTGAGTCGTTCCGGTTGCATCAAAACCTCGGTCAGGCGTGCGGCCAAATCGGCGGCGCCAGTCGTTCTTTGCGGCAGCAGGAAGGCAGCGCCCTCCCCGGCCAAATATTCGGCGTTGCGGGTCTGGTGATCGTCGATCGCATGGGGCAAAGGCACCAGCAAGGACGGCAGACCGGCGGCGGCCAGTTCACTGACGGTCAGCGCACCAGCGCGGCAGACCACCAGGTCGGCCCAGCCATAGGCATGGGCCATGTCTTTGATGAAGGGCTGCACATTCGCCTCGACCCCAGCCTCGCGGTAGCGTGTGGCGGTCACTTCATCGTGATTCTTGCCAGCCTGGTGGAAGATCTCCGGGCGCAACTCCACAGGCAGTTGCGCCACCGCTTCCGGCAGCAATTTGTTCAACGGCTCGGCGCCCAGGCTTCCGCCCAGGATCAGCAGGTGCGCCTTGCGCCCAGCCAGCGCTTGGCGTGCGATGTCCATAAACAGCTCGGTGCGCACCGGGTTGCCGGTGGTGCGGCGTTTGTCCGACGCACCGAAGGTATTCGGGAACGCCTCGCACACACGCGCCGCCAGGGGCACCAGCAAACGGTTGGCGGTACCGGCAACGGCGTTCTGCTCATGCACGATCACCGGCACACCGGCCAACCTGGCAGCAACGCCGCCTGGGCCGGTCACATAACCGCCAAAGCCGAGCACGCACACGGGCTTCAATTCACGGATCACCTTGCGCGCCTGCCACACGGCTTTAAGCAACACGAACGGCGCCTTGAGCAGGGACAATTTGCCCTTGCCGCGCAAGCCCGTGACGTTGATCAAATGCAACGGCAAACCGGCATTCGGCACCAACTCGTTTTCGATACCGCGCGGGGTACCCAACCAGTGCACGCTGTAGCCACGGTTCTGGAATTCGCGCGCACACGCCAGGGCCGGGAACACATGGCCCCCGGTGCCGCCCGCCATGATCAGCACATTAGCGCCCATGGGTCGGCTCCTCGGCAAAGTCGCTTTCGCTGAACTCCATCTCTTCGCTGCCCAAGTGGGTTCGACTCTCCCACTCGATGCGCAGCAACAAGCCCAGGCACGCGCAGCAAATCACCAACGAACTGCCGCCGTAACTGAGGAACGGCAAGGTCAGGCCCTTGGTCGGCAGCAGGCCGACGTTCACGCCGATATTGATCAGGAACTGGCCGATCCACAGGAACGACAAGCCGTACGCCACATAGGCGGCGAAATACTGTTTAGCCTTCTCGGCCCACAAGCCGATGTACATGCCGCGCACGCACACGAATACGAACAGTGCGACGGTGCACAGCGAGCCGACCACGCCCAGTTCTTCGGCGAGTACCGAGAACACGAAGTCGGTGTGCGCTTCCGGCAGGTAGAACTGTTTCTGCACGCTGTTGCCCAGGCCTACGCCCAGCCACTCACCGCGACCGAAGGCGATCAATGCCTGAGTCAGTTGGTAGCCGGAGCCGAACTGGTCGGACCACGGGTCGGTAAAGGTGATCAGACGCGCCATCCGGTAGGGTTGCGCCTGCACCAGGATGGTCACGGCAGCCACCGCCAGCACCACCATCAAGGTGAAGCGGAACAGGCCGACGCCGCCGAGGAACAGCATCGCCGCCGCCGCGCCCATCATCACCACGGTGGCACCGAAGTCCGGCTCCATCAGCAGCAGGCCGGCCATCGGCAGCAGCACGATGAAGGGTTTGAAGAAGCCCATCCAGCTTTCGCGCACTTCTTTCTGGCGGCGCACCAGGTAGCCCGCGAGGTAGATCACCACGAAGACCTTGGCGATTTCCGAAGGCTGCACGTTGAACGCGCCGAAGCCGATCCAGCGCATCGAACCGTTCACCTCGCGGCCGATGCCGGGCAGGATCACCATGATCAGCAAGCCAAAGGCCCCGATCAGCATCAGCCAACCCAGGCGTTGCCACGTGGCGATGGGGATCATCATGGTCACGATGCACGCGCCCAGGCCGATCACCAGGTACACCAGGTGGCGGATCATCATGTACAGGGTGTTGCCCGACTGCACGGCGGCCACTTCGGAGGACGCCGACGTGATCATCACCAGGCCCAGGCCCAGCAGCGCCAGGCAACCGGCGAGCATCGGGAAATCCAAATCGATACCGCGCCCGGTGATGATCGGCGACGGGTACGGCTTGATGATATTTCTCAAGTTGATGTTCATGCCAAGCCCTCCACGGCGCTGGCGAACAGCTGGCCGCGCTCCTCGTAGTGCTTGAACATGTCGAAGCTGGCGCACGCCGGCGACAGCAGCACGGCATCACCGGGCTGGGCCAGGGCTTTGCACTGGGCAATCGCATCGTCCAGGGACGTGGCACGTACTTGCGGCACGGCATCACCGAGGGCGGCGGCGATCAGGTCGGCGTCGCGGCCCATCAGCACCACGGCGCGACAATGCGCAGCCACTGGGCCTTTGAGGTCTTTGAAGTCGGCACCCTTGCCGTCGCCACCGGCGATCAGTACCAGCTTGCCGTCGATATCGGCGCCCAGGCCTTCGATGGCGGCCAGGGCGGCACCGACGTTGGTGGCCTTGGAATCGTTGTAATAGCTGACGCCGTTCAGGTCGCGCACCCATTGGCAGCGATGCTCAAGGCCGCCGAAGCTACGCAGGGCCGACAGCATGGCGTCGAACGGCAAGCCCACCGCGTGCCCGAGGGCCAGGGCCGCCAGGGCATTGGACTGGTTATGCGCGCCACGGATTTTCAGCTCGCGCACCGGCATCAGGTTCTGGAATTCGAAGGCCAGGTATTTCTCGCCGTTCTCTTCACGAATGCCGAAGCCTTTGAAGTCCGGTTTGCCCAGGCCAAAGGTCCAGCACGGCAGGCCCTCACCCATCAACGGACGGCTCAGGGCATCCTGACGGTTGACCACCACCTGCCGGGCGCCGCGGAAGATCCTGTGCTTGGCCAGGTGGTACGCCGGCAGGCCGCTGTAGCGGTCCATGTGGTCTTCACTGACGTTCAACACGGTGGCCACTTCGGCGCCGAGGTCGTGGGTGGTTTCCAGTTGGAAACTCGACAACTCCATCACGTACAGCTCGACGTCGTCGCTGAGCAGGTCCAGCGCCGGGGTGCCAAGGTTGCCGCCCACCGCCACGCGTTTGCCGGCCGCAGCCGCCATTTCGCCGACCAGGGTGGTCACGGTGCTTTTTGCGTTGGAACCGCTGATGGCCACGATCGGCGCCTGCGCGTTACGCGCGAACAGGTCGATATCGCCGGACAGCTTCACGCCACGGGCCGCCGCCGCTTGCAGGGCCGGTGTCGCCAGGGCCAGGCCTGGGCTCACGTAGAGCTCATCGGCACGGCACAGAAACTCGACATCCAGCTCGCCACAACGCACTTCCACGTGCGGGTAGTCACGGCGCAGCGTGACCAGCTCCGGTGGATTTTCCCGCGTATCGGCCACGGCAAGCGGCTTGCCCCGGTTCGCCAGGAAGCGAACCAGGGACATGCCGCTCTTGCCGAGGCCGACAACGATGCGGAAGTGGTCTGAAGCGATCAGGGACACTCGTTTCTACCTCAGTTTCAGGGTGGCAAGGCCGACCAGTACCAGAATCACGGTGATGATCCAGAAACGGACGATCACGCGTGGCTCAGGCCAGCCCTTGAGTTCAAAGTGGTGGTGAATCGGCGCCATGCGGAACACGCGGCGCCCGGTCAATTTGAAGGAAGCCACCTGGATGACCACCGACAGGGTTTCCATCACGAACACACCGCCCATGATGAACAGCACGATTTCCTGGCGAACGATCACCGCGATGGTGCCCAGGGCCGCGCCCAGCGCCAGTGCGCCGACGTCGCCCATGAAGACTTGTGCCGGGTAGGTGTTGAACCACAGGAACCCCAGGCCGGCACCGATCAATGCGCCGCAGAACACGATCAACTCGCCCGCGCCCGGTACGTACGGGATCAGCAGGTATTCGGCGAATTTCACGTTACCCGACAGGTAGCAGAAGATGCCGAGCGCGCCGCCCACCATCACCGTCGGCATGATCGCCAGGCCGTCGAGGCCGTCGGTCAGGTTCACCGCGTTGCTGGAGCCGACGATCACGAAGTAGGTCAGCACCACGAAACCAACGCCCAGTGGAATGCTGGCATCCTTGAGCATCGGGATGATTAGGGTGGTTTCAACCGCGCTTGGCGCCGTCATGAACAGGAAAATTGCAGCGCCGAGGCCGAACACCGACTGCCAGAAATACTTCCAGCGGCTTGGCAGCCCCTTGGAGTTCTTCTCGATCACTTTGCGGTAGTCATCGACCCAGCCGATGGCGCCGAACAGCAAGGTCACCAACAACACCACCCATACGTAGCGGTTGTGCAGGTCGGCCCACAACAAGGTGCTGATGCCGATGGACGACAGGATCAGCGCACCGCCCATGGTCGGAGTGCCGGATTTGGACAGGTGCGACTGCGGGCCGTCGTTACGGACCGATTGACCAATTTGCAGGTTCTGCAGGGTGCGGATCATCCACGGCCCCAAAAACAGCGACAGAGACAGCGCGGTCAGCACACCCAGGATCCCGCGCAGGGTCAGGTACTGAAAGACCGCGAAGCCTTTGTGGAACTGTTGCAGATACTCAGCCAGCAGCAGCAGCATTAATGTTTCTCCGTACTTGAGCCACACAAGGCCGCGACGACGTTTTCCATCACCGCGCTGCGCGATCCCTTGATCAAAATGGTTGTGTTTTTATCGTGTTCAGCCACGCCCAGCGCCTGGATCAGCTCGGCCTGGGTTGCAAAATGCCGCGCGCCGAGGCCAAAGGCATCGACGGCGTGAGCCATGTTCGGGCCAACGGCGTAAAGCGCGTCGACTTTGCCGCTGGCATAGGCGCCGACTTCGCGATGGCCTTGTTCAGCCCAGTCGCCCAGCTCGCCGATATCACCCAGTACCAGCACCTTGCGCCCGGCAAAGCTCTTGAGCAGGTCAACCGCCGCATTGATCGAGGACGGGTTGGCGTTGTAGGTGTCGTCGATCACCCGCATGCCGTTGCTCGCCAACTGCGCCACCGTGCGGCCCTTGACCGGCTGCACTGCGCCCAGCCCGGTGGCAATGCCGAACAGCGACACACCCAAGGCGTACGCGGCAGCGGCGGCGGCCAAGGCGTTGGCGACGTTATGGTTGCCCAACAGGTTCAGCTGCACATGCTCGCTGCCTTGCGGGGTATGCAAGGTAAAGGACGGGCAGCCTCGGGCGTCGACCGTGATGTCGGTCGCATGGAAATCCGCCGCCGCATTCAGCACGGCAAACGTCAGCACCTTGCGCCCGGCAGCGCGTACGCGCCAGGTTTCGAAAGCCTTGTCGTCCAGATTCAATACCGCAGTGCCCGAGGCATCGAGGCCTTCGAGGATTTCGCCCTTGGCTTCGACGATTTTCTCCGGGCCGCCGAACTCACCCACATGGGCAGTGCCGGCGTTGTTGATGATCGCGACGTGGGGCTTGGTCAGCGCCACGGTGTAGGCGATCTCGCCAATACGCGAAGCACCCAGTTCGATCACGGCGGCGGTGTGTTCCGGGGCCAGTTCGAGCAAGGTCAGCGGAGCGCCGAAATCATTGTTCAGGTTGCCACGGGTAGCCAGCACCGGCCCGCGCGTGCGCAGGATGCCGGCGAGCAGTTCCTTGACCGTGGTCTTGCCGCTGGAGCCGGTGATGGCCGCCACGGGCTTATCAAACGCGGCGCGGTTGAGCGCGCCGAGTTGGCCCAGGGCCAGACGCGTATCGGCGACCAGCAATTGCGGCAGGGTGGAGTCCGCGACTTCGCGCTGCACCAACGCACCTACGGCGCCTTTGGCGGCTACGTCATTCAGGTAGTCATGGCCGTCAAAACGCGGGCCGGCCAGCGCAACGAACAATTGACCTGTCTGGATGTTGCGGCTGTCGATACTGACGCCATCAAAGCTGCAATCGCTCGACAGTACGCGGGCCGACAGGGCCTGGGTCAGTTCGCTGAATTTCATCGTTTTAAGCATGCGCGACCTCCCAGGCGGTCAGGGCGTGATCGGCCTCGACCAGGTCGGAGAAGGCATGCCGTTCGCCGTTGATTTCCTGGTAGTCCTCGTGGCCTTTGCCGGCCAGCACCACCACGTCGTCAGCACTGGCGCTGGCGATCAGTTGCGCAATCGCAGCACCGCGACCGGTCACGAAGGTGGCCTTGGACACGTCTTTGAAGCCCGCGCGGATGTCGTCGAAAATCTGACTCGGGTCTTCGCTGCGCGGGTTGTCGTCGGTCACCAGCACACCATCGGCCAGCCGCTCGACAATCTCGGCCATCAGCGGGCGCTTGCCGCGATCGCGATCGCCGCCACAGCCGAACAGGCACAGCAGTTTGCCCTTGGCATGAGGGCGCAAGGCTTCGAGGACTTTTTCCAGGGCATCCGGCGTGTGGGCATAGTCGACCACCACCAGCGGTTGCGTGCCGCCACCCAGGCGCTGCATGCGCCCGGCCGGGCCTTCGAGCTTGGGCAGCACGCGCAGGATTTCATCGAGGGCGTAATCCAGGCCGAGCAAAGCGCCGATGGCCGCCAGCACGTTGCTCAGGTTGAAACGCCCCAGCAAGGTGCTGCGCACATGGTGTTCGCCCTGCGGCGTAACCAGCGTGGCGCGCACGCCCTCATCATTGAATTGGGCTTCGCGGCAATACAGGTAAGCGCTGGGATCCTTGAGGCTATAGCTGATCAGGCGCGCTTCGCTGTCCTGGGCAGCCAGTTCGCGGCCGAACTCATCGTCCAGGTTCACCACGCGGCACTTGAGGTCATTCCAGGCAAACAGCTTGGCCTTGGCGGCGGCGTACGCCTCCATAGTGCCGTGGTAGTCGAGATGGTCGCGGGACAGGTTGGTCATCACCGCCACATCAAACGCCAGCGCGCTCACGCGACCCTGGTCCAGGCCGTGGGACGAGACTTCCATGGCAACCGCCTTGGCACCGGCCTTTTTCAGGTCGGCCAGGGTCGCTTGCACGGCGATCGGGTTGGGCGTGGTGTGCAGGCCGCTTTGCAGCGCGCCATAAAAACCGGTGCCCAGGGTGCCGACGATGCCGCAGTGCTGGCCCAACAGGTCAAGCGCTTGCGCGACCAGTTGGGTCACGCTGGTTTTGCCGTTGGTGCCGGTGACGCCGACCAGGTTGAGGTGGCGGCTCGGGTCGCCGTAGAAGCGCCCGGCGATATCCGACAGCTGCTTGGCCAAGCCTTTGACCGGAATCAGCGGCACGTCGGTGATCGGCAACACGGTGGCGCATTCCACTTCATAGGCCACGGCGGCCGCACCGCGTTGCAGTGCATCGGCAATGTGCGCACGGCCGTCGTACTTACCGCCAGGCACCGCCAGGAACAGGTCACCGGCGCGTACAGCGCGGCTGTCCAGGCTCAACTCACGGATCAACAGATCGCGACCGGCATGGGCAAAAATCTTGTTCAGGCTCAGAGACATCAGCCGCGCCCTCCATTGGCTTTGACAGCAGCGACCGGTGGTCCGGCATTCGCCTGTTGAGTGGGCGGCAGGTTGTCCGGCGTGATGTTCATCAGGCGCAGGGTGCCGGACATCACTTTGCTGAACACCGGCGCGGATACCAGGCCGCCGAAGTAACCGGCTTTGCTTGGCTCGTCGATCACTACGACGATGGCGTAGCGAGGGTCGCTCATTGGGCCAAAACCGGCGAACAAAGAGCGATAGGAGTTTTCTGCATAGCCCTTGGTGCCTACCGATGTCTTACGCGCGGTACCGGACTTGCCGGCCACGTGATAGGCCGGCACCTGGGCACGGAACACGCCGCGTGGCGCTTCGATCACTTGTTGCAGCATGCCTTGCATGGTCTTGGCGACGTTTTCCGGGATCACCTGGGTGGCTTTAGGCGCTTCGTCGACGTGGATCAGGCTCAGCGGAACCATGCGGCCATTATTCGCCAATACAGAGAACGCATGGGCCAGTTGGATCGCGGTCACCGACAGGCCGTAACCGTAGGAAAGCGTGGCAGTCTCGGCTTTTTTCCAGTCGCGATAATTCGGCAGGTTGCCGACGCGCTCGCCCGGGAAGTCAAGGCCAGTGGGTTGGCCCAGGCCGATTTTTTGCGCGAGGTGGTAAATGGTTTCGCCGCCGATATCGAAGGCGACCTTACTCATGCCCACGTTACTGGAGTTGATCAGGATACCTGTCAAATCCAGCACCGGACCTTCGGTACGGGACACGTCACGGATGGTGTATTTGCCCAACTGCAACGTGCCTGGGTACACCTCGACCTTGTCGCTGGGTTTCCAGCGCCCGGTTTCGAGGGCGGCACTCATGGAGATGGCCTTCATGGTCGAGCCCGGCTCGAACACGTCGATCATGGCGCGGTTGCGCATCATCGCCGGCTGCAGGTTGCGACGGTTGTTCGGGTTGTAGGTCGGCTGGTTGACCATGGCGAGGATCTCGCCGGTCTTCACGTCCATGATCACCAGGCTGCCGGCCTTCGCGCCATTTTCGATGATCGCGTTACGCAGCTCGCGGTTGGCCAGGTACTGCAGGCGCAGGTCAATCGACAACGCCAAGGGCTTACCGGCCTTGGCGTTTTTAGTGACTTGGACATCCTTGATCAACCTGCCGCGCCGATCCTTGATGACTTGTCGTTTGCCGGGAACCCCGGCCAGCCATTCATCGTAGGCCAGCTCGACACCTTCGCGACCGTGGTCATCGATGTCGGTAAAGCCAACCATATGCGCGGTGGTTTCACCGGCCGGGTAGAAACGACGGAATTCCTCGATGCCATAGACACCGGGGACTTTAAGATCGAGTACTTGCTGGCCTTGCTCGGGGGTCAGGCCGCGAACCAGGTAGATGAATTCTTTATTGGCCTGGGCTTCCAGACGCTCGGACAAGGCTTTCGGGTCCTGGCCCAGCGCGGCGGCGAGTGCCGGCCAGCGGTCCTTGGCCACTTGCAGCTCTTTGGCGTTGGCCCACAGGGTGGTCACCGGGGTGCTGACGGCCAGAGGCTCGCCATTACGGTCGGTGATCAGGCCGCGGTGCGCCGGAATAGGAATATGACGCAGGCTGCGGGCATCGCCCTGGCCGATCAGGAAGTCACGATCGACCACTTGCAGGTCGATGATGCGCCAGGCAATCGCACCCACCATCAATGCCAGCAAGCCGAGCATCAGGCGGAAACGCCATGGGTAGAGTGCGCCTTCGAGTTTCATCATGGCGCCACCATGCGAACTTCGGCCGCGCCCGGGATGTGCATTTTCAGCTGTTCGGTGGCCAGCACTTCGATGCGACTGTGGGCGGTCCAGGTGCTTTGCTCGAGGATCAGCCGGCCCCATTCCGCTTGCGCCTTATCGCGCACGCTCAACTCCCCGTACAGGGTATTGAGCAACTGGCGGTTGTAGTGCGCGCTGTAGGACACCGCAATCGCGGAAATCAGCACGCCGACAAACAGCAGCAGCATAAAGAAGCTGCCGCCCGGCAGGGGCTTGGCGAAAAGCTTGCTCACCGCAACTTCTCCGCGACGCGCATGACGGCGCTGCGCGAACGTGGGTTGGCCTTGAGTTCGGCTTCGGAAGCGAACTGCGCCTTGCCATGAATTTTGATTTTCGGCACAAAGGCTTCGAAACGCACCGGCAGGTTGCGCGGCAGGTTGTCAGACTCACCCTTGACTAGGCGACGCATGAACAGTTTGACGATACGGTCTTCCAGGGAGTGGAAGCTGATCACCACCAGGCGACCGCCCACTTCCAGCGCCTCGAGGGCAGCCTCAAGGCCGGCCTCCAGGTCGCCCAATTCGTTGTTGACGTGAATACGCAGGCCCTGGAACGCGCGGGTCGCCGGGTTCTTGCCTTTTTCCCACGCGGGGTTGGCGACCTTCAGCACTTCGGCGAGATCAGCGGTGCGTTCGAACGGCTGGATTTCGCGGCGCTCGACCACGGCACGCGCCATGCGACCGGCGAAGCGTTCTTCACCGTATTCCTTGAACACGCGAGTGATTTCTTCGTGTGACGCGGTGGCGATGAACTCGGCCGCGCTGATGCCACGGGTCGGGTCCATGCGCATATCAAGCGGGCCGTCGTTCATGAAACTGAAACCGCGCTCCGGGTCATCGAGCTGCGGCGAGGAGACGCCGAGGTCGAGCAAAACCCCGGCCACCTTGCCCGCCATACCGCGCTCGGCGACTTCGGCACCCAGCTCGGCAAAGCTGCGCTGCACAACGACAAAGCGGCCGTCTTCGGCCGCTAGCGCTTGCCCGGTGGCAATCGCTTGGGGGTCTTTGTCGAACCCGAGGAGCTTACCGTCGGACCCGAGCTGGCTGAGTATCAACCGACTATGCCCGCCCCTGCCGAAGGTGCCATCCAAATAGCAGCCATCCGCGCGTACGGCGAGAGCCTCAACGGCTTCGTCAAGCAGTACGGTGATGTGGTTAAAGCCGCTATCAATAGTCACAGGATCAAATCACGCAGTTCATCAGGCATAGCGCCCGGTTGTTGAATAGCAGCCAGGTCAGCTGCAGACACAGCATCCCAGGCATCTTCGTCCCACAATTGGAACTTGTTCAGCTGGCCCACCAGCATTGCGCGCTTATCCAGCCTGGCGTACTCGCGCAAACGCGGTGGCACCAGGAAACGACCACTGCCATCGAGCTCGAGGTCGACGGCATTGCCAATCAGCAAACGCTGAAGGCGACGGTTCTCTTCACGCAATGAAGGCAGCGCGCGCAACTTGGTTTCGATCAACTCCCACTCATCGAGCGGGTAAACACATAAACAAGGGTCAACGGCATCAATGGTGATGATCAACTGCCCGGAACTTCGCGAAATCAGCTCGTCACGATACCGGCTCGGCATAGCGAGACGGCCTTTTGCATCGAGACTGATAGCGTTAGCTCCGCGAAACACAGATGCGTTTCTCCAAATTTTAGCGTTTTACGTTCAAAAAACCCACTTTGTGCCACTTTCCGCCACTTGCGCACACTATAGGAATGCGCCCACCACACCGTCAAGGCGCGGATTCAAGGAAAAGCCTTACAGAACGGAGATTTAGGAGCGTAAACGGAGGAGAAACCAGAGTTCGGCGATGTTTTTGGCTCATCAAGCGCAAATAGCTCAAAGAGCTATGGTTTAAAGTTAAAGTGATTTATTAAGAGTAAGATTTTTTTGGTATTACGAAGATGCATCTGCCAATGATTCGGCAGGGAGGGATTCTTGCGTTACTACCGGTTTTTTGCCCGAGATTCGGACAAAAGGAAAAAGGTGGAGAGTCGATCTGTAAGCCGGGTTCTGTCTTGAACAGTCATTCGTCTACGATGGCCATCACTGGACATCTTTAGCAACCTACCCGGTCCCAGCGCGGGCCACGCCTTGGGACCCTATTTGGTCTTGCTCCAAGTGGGGTTTACCTAGCCACGAACTGTTGCCAGTCGTGCGGTGCGCTCTTACCGCACCTTTTCACCCTTACCGGCACCGAAATGCTTAGGCGGTTATTTTCTGTGGCACTTTCCGTAGGCTCACGCCTCCCAGGCATTACCTGGCACTTCGCCCTATGGAGCCCGGACTTTCCTCCCCCCCCTAATTTTCATAGAGGGCAGCGACTGTCCAATCGACTCTCCGCCGCGCAGGTTAACGGCACGGCGGCTTGAGGACAAGTATTAAAAGCGCAGTATTGCCATCACGTTCGGACGAAATACCGGTTTACCCCGGAACTACTCGCCTTTCTGTTTATCCAGCGCAACTTGATACAACACGTTCTTGCGCACGCCGGTAATTTCCGCCGCCAGCGCCGCTGCACGCTTGAGCGGCATTTCCTTGAGCAGCAGGTCCAGGATGCGCATCGCCTCGCTGCCCACGGCATCTTCATTCTCCGGAGCGGTCCAGCCCGCGACCAGCACCACGCACTCACCGCGCTGTTGATTGCTGTCACCTTCGACAAAGGCGCGCAGCTCTTCAAGCGGAAGGCCTTTGAGGGTTTCGAAGGTCTTGGTCAGTTCGCGGGCCAACAGGGCCAGGCGCGCGCCGCCGAACACGAGCTCCATGTCCTGCAGGCATTCAAGGATGCGATGCGGGGCTTCGTAGAAGATCAACGTGCGCGGCTCTTCCTTCAAGGCCTGAAGACGCGCGCGGCGCCCCACGGCCTTGGCCGGCAGGAAACCTTCGAAAATAAACCGATCCGACGGCAGACCAGCCGCCGATAGTGCAGCAATCAGCGCGCACGCTCCCGGAACAGGCACTACATTGATACCAGCAGCCCGCGCCTGACGAACCAGGTGGTAACCCGGGTCGGAGATCAACGGCGTGCCTGCATCGGAGATCAGCGCCACATCATCACCCGCCAGCAAACGGACGATGAAACGGCTGCCTTCTTCACGCTCGTTGTGCTCATGGCAGGCCGCCAGTGGCGTACTGATACCAAAATGCTGCATCAATCGCTGGGAGTGCCGCGTGTCTTCAGCCGCGATCAGTTTAACGTCGCGCAACACTTTCAGCGCCCGGGCACTGATGTCGTCCAGGTTGCCAATGGGCGTCGCCACGACAAAAAGCGAGCCTGCAGTGGAATTCAAAGGACCTGGAGCAGTCAAAACGCACACCTCGATGGTTGGGAAAAATCGCATTGTAGCGCGTAGACGCCTTGATAATATGCCGCCCAAGTCGATGCCACCCCAACCGTCAACGGCCGTTTGCAGCACTTGCATGACCTAAATCGACGGTTTCACGCCAGTAACATCGCGCCTGGGCCAGTGCTTGGGTACAATTCCACGCTAATTTGATCGGTATCAGGAACACTTACATGATCGCTTGCCTGCGGCTGCTCTCCGCCCTCTGCCTCGCTGCCTTGTTGGCCGCGTGTGCCAGCTCGCCCTCGTCCAGCCTTGGCGACCTACCACGGACCCCGGACGCCAGTATCGAGCAACTGCTCGAACAGGCGACTACCGCCAATACGCCAGAAAAGGCCGCGCTACTGCGCCTGAGTGCGGCAGACATGGCCTACAAACAGAATAACCCTGGCCGCTCGGCGCAGATTCTGGCGCAAGTGCCCCTCGACACGCTGAAGCCGGCTGCGCAAGTGTTCGCCAGCACCCTGGCCGCCGAACTGGCCATGGCGCGCAACCAGCCCAAGGCCGCGCTGACTGCTTTGAGCCATCCAAGCTTGCAAAGCCTCAAGGAGCTGCCGGCTGAACAGCAGATCCGCACCGGCACCGTGCATGCCCGCGCGTACGAAGCAGACGGCCAGACCCTGGCCGCCGCCCGCGAACGTGTGGCCATGGCCCCGCTGCTGACCGGCGACGCCGCCAACAGCAACCACGAAGCCATCTGGGCATTGATTGCCGCCCTGCCCGCCGAACAGCTGCAAGCCAGCGGCAACCCGGTGCTCGACGGCTGGATCACCCTGGCCAAGTCGGTCAAAGGCGCCGGTACGCTTGAACAGCAACAGGCCGCCATCGACACTTGGCGCGCACAAAACCCGGGCCACCCGGCTGCCGTGCAACTGCCGACGCCGCTGACCAAGCTCAAGGAACTGGCCAGCCAGCCCCTGAGCAAGATCGCTCTGCTGCTGCCTCAGGATGGCCCGCTGGCCTCCGTTGGCAAGGCACTGCGTGAAGGCTTCATGGCCGCGCACTACCAGGCCGAACAAGCCGGGCAGAAGCCGCCGGTCATCGAGTTCTATGACAGCTCGCGCCTGACCTCCATCGACGACTTCTACGCCAAGGCCCAGGCCGCCGGTGTGCAACTGGTGGTCGGCCCGCTGGAAAAACCGTTGGTCAAGCAGCTCAGCGCACGCCCTCAGTTGCCGATCACCACCCTGGCCCTGAACTACAGCGAAACCGATCAAGGCCCTGCGCAACTGTTCCAGTTCGGCCTGGCCGCTGAAGACGAAGCCCGCGAAGTATCGCGCCGCGCCCGTGCCGACGGCCTGCACCGCGCCGCCGCGATGGTGCCGCGCGGTGAGTGGGGCGAGCGTGTCTACAAGGCCTTCCGCCAGGACTGGGAAGCCAACGGCGGGACCGTCGTGGGTGTCGAATATGTCGACCAGCCCGTGGCCCTGGCGCAGCAGATCGCTGACCTGTTCCAACTGCGTAAAAGCGAAGGTCGCGCCAAGAGCCTGCAAAACACCGTCGGCACCGACGTAGCGGCACAACCGTCGCGTCGCCAGGACATCGAGTTCATCTTCCTGGCCGTAACGCCGCAGTTGGCCCAGCAGATCAAGCCGACCCTGAACTTCCAGTACGCGGGTGATGTGCCGGTGTACGCGACGTCCCACGTGTTCAGTGCCAGCGGTGACAAGAACCAGTACCTGGACATGACCAACGTGATGTTCTGCGAAACCCCTTGGCTCTTGAACACCACCGACCCGCTGCGCAACCAGGTTGCCGCACAATGGCCGCAAGCCAATGGCAGCCTTGGCCGCCTGTACGCGATGGGCGTCGACGCCTACCGCCTGGCGCCACGCCTGGGCCAGCTCAAGGCCTTGCCGGACACTCGCGTTGATGGCCTGTCGGGCAACCTCGGCATCAGCGCAAACCAACGCGTCGACCGCCAGATGCCATGGGCCAAGTTCGTCGGCGGCGAGATCCAGCGCCTGCCGGACACCCCGCGCTGATGCCCGAGCGGTCCAGCGCACAAAGCGGCAAGGATGCCGAACTGCTTGCTCTGAAATACCTGCAACAACAGGGTCTGCGCCTTCTGGCGCAGAACTGGTTGTGTAAACGCGGCGAGCTTGATCTGGTCATGCTTGACGGCGATACAGTAGTATTCGTCGAAGTCCGCTACAGAAAACACGCACAATGGGGTGGCGCGCTCGCCAGTATCGACGGGCGCAAGCGTCAGAAGCTGATACTCGCCGCGCAGTTTTACCTGCAAAAAGAGCATCGCTGGGCCGATTCCCCCTGCCGTTTCGATGTGGTTGCCATAGAAAGCACACCGTCAGGCAAGGCTGATCTGAACTGGCTCAAAAGTGCCTTCGACAGCTGATTCGCCGGACACCTTCACCACACACTTTTGCTCTTTGCTTTGCGGGCTGCACATTTCTGTGCCAAACAGCCGCGCTAATTAAGGTCACACAGATGGACATGCAATCCCGAATTCGCCAGCTTTTCCAGGCCAGCATCGACACCAAGCAACAGGCGATGGACGTACTTGCACCGCACATCGAGCAAGCCAGTCAGGTCATGGTCAATGCCCTGCTCAACGAAGGCAAAATGCTTTCGTGCGGCAACGGCGGTTCGGCCGGTGATGCCCAGCATTTCTCGTCCGAGTTGCTCAACCGCTTCGAGCGTGAGCGCCCGAGCCTGCCAGCCATCGCGTTGACCACCGATTCGTCGACGATCACCTCGATTGCCAACGACTACAGCTACAACGAAATCTTCTCCAAGCAGATCCGCGCCCTGGGCCAACCGGGCGATGTGCTGCTGGCGATTTCCACCAGTGGCAACTCGGCGAACATTATTCAAGCGATCCAGGCCGCACATGATCGCGAAATGATTGTCGTAGCATTGACCGGACGCGATGGCGGCGGCATGGCCTCGCTGCTGCTGCCCGAAGACGTAGAGATTCGCGTCCCGGCCAATGTCACCGCACGTATTCAGGAAGTCCACCTGCTGGCGATCCACTGCCTGTGCGATCTGATCGACAGCCAACTGTTCGGGAGTGAAGAATGACCGTTAAAAGTCTCAGCCTATTGGCTATCGCGCTGTGCCTCGGCATCAGCGGATGCAGCACGGCCATTACCGCGACACGTGACACCCCCATCCAGGACGACAAGGGTACTCGCACCTTCGGCAGCAAGATCGATGACTCGCTGATCGAAACCAAGGTCGAGGTGAACGTCGCCAAAGCCGCCACCGACCTGGGCAATGGTGCATCGCGCATCATCGTGACCAGCTTCAACGGTGTTGTGCTGCTTGCCGGCCAGACGCCGCGCGCCGACCTCAAGGCCCAGGCCGAACAAGCCGCTGCGGCGGTGCAGCGGGTCAAGAAGGTGCACAACGAACTGCAGGTGATGGACCCGATCACCCTGCTGGCCATCAGTAACGATGCCCTGCTGACCACCAAGATCAAGGCGCAGATGCTGACTGACAATGCGATCCCGGGCTCACGGATCAAGGTCGTCACCGACAACGGTATCGTGTACCTGATGGGCCTGCTGACCCAGGCAGAAGCCACCCGCGCCGCGAACCTGGTACAGGGTGTGTCCGGCGTGCAGAAAATCGTAAAAGTGTTCGAATACATCGACTGATGTGAAGCCAAACGAAAAAGCCCCCTGCGCTTGAAGCGCCAGGGGGCTTTTTTTTGCGTCAATTAACGCCTCAGACTTCGCTCACCAACACATCGGCAATACGAATACTCAACGCCGCACCGGTCAGCGTGGGGTTCACGCAGGACGACGACGGCATCACGCTGGTGCCCGCAATAAACAGATTGGCGTGGTCATGGCTGCGGCAATCGCGGTCGACTACCGAGTCCTTGGGATCATCGCCCATGATGGTGGTGCCCATGATGTGTTGACGGTTCTGGAAGCCGACATCCGTACTGAGAATGTCGGCATCCAGCAGCGTGGCGAACTGCTTGAAGTCCTCCAGCGCCTTCTCCTTACCCGCATGCCAGTAGTCAGGCACGCTGTAGTAGATCTCCGGCACCGGCAGGCCAATGGCGTCGAACTTGGTCTTGCTCGGCGTTACGCGGTTTTCCGGCAACGGCAGGGTTTCGAAGTCCACCGCCCAGTTCAGCGAACGCGCCGACTGCAAGCGGATCTGCTCGTCCAGCTTGGAACCCAGCACCCCCTTGGCAATCAGGTTGGAGGTGATCTGCGACGCCGGGACCGTGTTGCGCACCTTGATCTTGTAGCCCGGGTAGTCCTTGCGGAACGCGCCGTCGCGGCTGTTCAGGTAGACCAGCAGCTGCGTAGGGCCTTCGCCCGGCCACATGTCTTCCTTGGTCATGACGTTCATGCTGATGCCCGTGTGGTCCATCAGGTTGCGACCGACCTGGTCCGACGAGTTGGCAATGCCGTTGGGGTATTTGTCGGACGTGGACATCAGCAGCAGCTTGGGCGACTCGATGCCATAGGCGGCCAGCACAAAATAGCGCGCGGTCAGCTTGTGGGTCGATTTGTCCGGGCGCATGTACCAGATCGCGGTGATCTTGCCGTCGTCCCCAGCCTCGATTTTGTACACCACCGAGTTTTCCAGGACCTTGGCGCCGTGGCGCTCCGCCTCGTCGATATGCATCGAGCCGTCGTACTTGGCGGCAATCGGGCACACCGGGTTGCAGTTGTTGTTACCGGCGCAGGGCGGCCGTTTGCCATACGGGCGAGTGGCGCGGCCGTTGGGCTCGAGGATCGGGTTATAGCCGCCCTTGCCGAGCATTTCCGAAAGCCGGGTGAACATGTAGCTGGGCTTGAGCCCCTCCATCGGGTACGGAATCGAGCGTGGCGGGAAAGCGTCGCCGCCCTGCCCGCTCTCATCCTGGCCATCGACGCCGGACACGCCCAGCTCGGTTTCGGCCCGCGCGTAGAACGGTTCAAGCTCGTCGTAGCTGATCGGCCAGTCGCGGCCACGACCATACAACGACTTCAGGCGGAAATCGTTCGGCAACATACGCCACAGCGATGAACCGAAGTGCCACGTGGTACCGCCCACCACCCGCAGGTAGGAGGTGTTGTATTTGACCGGCCCGACCTGCTGCAAGTAATCGCCATAGGTCGACGGCGCATGCGGCAGGCTTGGGTACGGTGAGCCCGCGCCCTGCAGCTTGGCGTTGGCCAGCGACAGCTTGACCGGAGCATTGCGGAAGGTTTCCACCACGTCCCGGCGATTGACCCGGGGGCCGGCTTCCAGAACGATCACCGACTTGTTGGCCTTGGCCAGGCCGGTTGCAATCAGCCCGCCCATCACACCGGAACCGATGATGACTACGTCGGCATCGAAATCAGCGTTGCTCATAGTTTGAAATCCTGTGGCGCTTTAGGTTTGGGGCCCCATGAATCCGGGCCGCCACCGTAAGTGGGGATGATGAGGGTGCCGTGGGTGGGCCGATACATCAGCGCTTCGCTGTAGCTGATCAGCTCGGCGTCGACCGGCTCGCCGACGATGCCCAGGTACCAGGCCGAAATAATGCTGGTGGCCGTGGCCTTCAATGAAGGGTCGGCATCGGCCAACGCCAGGTAGTCATCGACATGCGTGAGGCCGCGCTCGGCGACCAATTGCTTGAGCGCGATCACGTTGGTCGCGAAGTTCGGCGCACGCTTGTCCAGCGCCGCGTAGTAGCGCGCCGCCAGAACCGGGTTGACCGGGCGGCTGACCAGAAACTGCGACAAGGCCGCGAAATCCGCATCCGACTGGGCAGCAGCCATGGCCGATTGCCAAGGCATCAGCCCGCCAACCAGGGCGGTCAGGCCCAAGGTGACCGAACCGCGCAGCAGGCTACGACGTGAAAGCGCCAGTGCATTCAAAGATGAGTCCATGATTCAAACCTCCCGACGTCGGCGACGGACAATAACGATCGCCGCCAAGGCAATCAGGATGCAGGCGATGACGATGGCCGGGACCGTGAACCTGGCCATCACCGCCAACGGTGCCTTGGGCCCGCCCTCGCGAACCTGGGCCACATCGGCTGCGGTAACCGTCAGCGCGTCATTGCCGTATCGGGAGAGCACATAGTTGCTCACATCGGCGATCTGCTGGTCGTTGAGACGGTCGGTGAACAGCGCATCCGGGCCAAACGCCGGCATGTCGATGGCGACACCGTCGACTTCGCGGTGCACGCCGTAGACGATTGCAGCGATCAGGTTGTCGCTGCGGCTGGTGGCCGTGTTGTGAAACAGCGACGGATACTCACGCGTGCCCTGCCCGTTCGCCTGGTGGCAGTTGGCGCAGGTGCCGCTGAAGATATGCCAGCCCGGATTGTCCTCGGGCTTGCCGCCACGCAGGCTCAGCTCATCACTGGAGGCCTGGCCGAACTCATGGCGCGCCTTGGCCTCGCCGGTGTTGATCGGCTGGGTTTGCAGCAGGTAGGCCGCGATGGCCTTGAGGTCGACATCGTCCAGGTGTTGCAGGCTGTGTTCGACCGCTTCTGCCATCGGGCCGGCGGCCTGGGCTTTGCCTTCAACATGGCCCGTACGCAGGTACGCCACCAGCTCATCGCTGGACCAGGCGCCGATGCCACTGGTTTTGTCCGAGGTGATATTGGGTGCGTACCAACTGCCTAACGCGCCACCGGCGAGGGGCTTGCTGTTATCGGCAGCCATCAACACATTGCGCGGGGTGTGGCAGGTATCGCAGTGAGCCAGCGCATTGACGAGGTAGTCGCCCCGGTTCACCTGGGCGGATTTGGCAGGGTCTGGCGTGAAGCGTTTCTGGCTGTGAAACAACGCGTTCCAGCCGAGCATGGAGGCGCGGATGTTGAACGGGAAGTCGAGGTTGGTTTTCTGGGTCGTCGCGTCGACCGGCTGCACTTCGTGCATGAAGTACTGGTAGAGATCCGCCACATCAGCGTCGGTCATCTTCGCGTAGGAGGTGTACGGCATGGCCGGGTAGAGATGGGTGCCGTCCGGCGTCACTCCATCCCTCACCGCACGGGCAAATTGCTCGGCAGTGTAGCCACCGATACCGGCTGTTTTGGAAGGCGTGATGTTGGTCGAGTAAATCACCCCCATCGGCGAACTGAGCGGGTAGCCGCCAGCAAACGGCTGCCCACCTGGCGCGGTGTGGCACGCCACGCAATCCGCTGCTACCGCCAGGCGCTTGCCCGCCGATGCCGTGGCATCCAGTGCCTGGCCAGATGCACTCCCGGCCCCCCATACCACCAGCGTCAGTACGCCCGCCAAGGCACGTCTTAGGCCTTTTTCCCCAACCGTTTTACGCGGCATGTCTATTTACCCTACAGAACTGCACTCATGGCTTTCACGGATTCGTAAGCTCTGATGGCTTATCGAATAACTCATCTTGTTATCGGACGTCATACGACGAGACGGGGCGAATATTTCATGCCGAGCAATATTTGGCAACAGATTAAAAAGCCATTGGCCATCAATCCGTGGTTTTGAACGAAGCGTCTAGATCAGGTGTTTCGGCGTGACAGGCGAATGGGCCACGGCAACATTAATGAGTTTTTGACGAAAAAAGGGCGGCGCTCGGTAAATTTTCAGCATGCTTGAACGTATGTGCTGTTATCCGCGAATTTATGAAAAACCTGAAAAAGCCCTATATGACAATTATCTAAC
>NZ_WKCB01000017.1 GCF_021606685.1 Pseudomonas syringae | reverse complement strand
ACGATCAGGCTGAGGTACACCACGGTGTAGCCCAGCGTCAGCCCGAAGCCGGGTATGACGGGGGAAATACGACGCGACATAAGAGTCCTTGGTTAAAAGGTAGAAACCACTGCAGGAGCACGCCACAGTAGGAGCCTTTCCACAGAAAGCGGGCTCCTACAGGTACTTTGGCTTACTGCGCCGTGTAGATCTGGTCGAACACGCCACCGTCGTTAAAGAATTTCGGTTGGGCAGTTTTCCAGCCGCCGAAGTCTTTGTCGATAGTCACCAGGTCCAGTTTCGGGAACTGTTGGGCGTATTTGGCAGCGACTTTCTCATCGCGTGGGCGGTAGAAGTTCTTCGCCGCAATCTCCTGGCCAGCCGGGCTGTACAGGTGCTTCAGGTACTCAGTAGCGATTTCGGTGTTGCCCTTTTTCTCGGCGTTCTTGTCGACCACGGCCACCGGCGGCTCCGCGAGGATCGACAGCGACGGTACGACGATGTCGAACTTGTCGGCGCCGCCGTCTTCTTTGAGGGCCAGGAACGCTTCGTTTTCCCAGGCCAGCAACACGTCACCCTGACCGTTGTTGACGAAGGTGATGGTCGAACCGCGCGCGCCTGTGTCGAGGATCGGCACGTGCTTGAACAGCTCTTTCACGTATTCCTGGGCCTTGGCTTCGCTGCCACCGGATTTGAGGCCATAGGCCCAGGCGGCGAGGAAGTTCCAGCGGGCACCGCCGGAGGTTTTCGGGTTCGGCGTGATCACGGACACGTCTTTCTTGATCAGGTCGCCCCAGTCCTTGATGCCTTTAGGGTTGCCCTTGCGCACCAGGAACACGATGGTCGAGGTGTACGGGGTGCTGGCGTCCGGCAGGCGGGTCTGCCAGTTCTCCGGCAGGGTCTTGCCGAGCTTGGCGATTTCGTCGATGTCACCGGCCAGGGCCAGGGTGACGACGTCGGCGCGCAGCCCGTCGATCACCGCCCGGCCTTGCTTGCCCGAACCACCGTGGGATTGCTGGATTTTTACGTTATCGCCAGGGTGGGACTGTTTCCAGAAGTTGGTGAACTCAGCGTTGTAGTCCTGGTACAGCTCACGGGTAGGGTCGTACGAGACGTTGAGCAACTCGTAGTCCTTGGCAACGGCGGAACCGGCAAACACGGCACTGGCCAGGGCGGCCAGGGCATAACGGCGAATCGACGACATAGAAAGCTCCTGAAATTCTTGGGTGTTGGCTTTTTCTTATAGTTGCGGGTCTAGCGTGCGAATCACCGTGACGGCTTAGCTCGGTTTGTTACCCGGGTTCTGCAGACGGAATTTTTCCTTGCGTTCAATCTGTACCACTTGGGCGTTATGCACAGTGATTTCCACCGCGCCAAACCGCAGATCGCGCAATGCGCTCTGGATCTCACGCAAAATGGCTGCTTCGTCCTGGCCGTCGACGCTACGTAGAGATGCGCTCATGGTCTCGCTCCTGAAATGAATAGTGCCTCGCAGTGGCGGCACTGCTTGCGGCGTGAGGGCGATAGTAGATAAGCGCGGATATTCTTAAAAATACTATTTAAGAATGTTTATATAACCAGAAAGAATTTTCTGATGGGGCGTGGGGTTGCGGCGAGTTTTGCGGGCTCGCCCTCGGAAATAAGCCGAGCCAAGATCTGAATGTGGGAGCGGGCTTGCTCGCGAATGCGGTGGTTCAGTTGTAACACCTGTCACTGACAGACCGCTTTCGCGAGCAAGCCCGCTCCCACATTTTGACTGTATTTCAAGTTCTGATAGAGGGCGCGCGGTCCCAATCCAATTCATTTGCCGGCACCGGCCGCCCGAACCAATACCCCTGCCCCAAATCGCACTGCTGCTCCAGCAGGAACCGCGCCTGCTCCACTTGCTCGATGCCCTCGGCGTGCACCTGCATGCCCATGCTCTTGGCCAGAGCGATCACCACACGCACAATCGCCGCATCATCTTCGTCCCATGGCAAGCCGGCGACAAACCCCTGGTCGATCTTGAGCTTCTGCACCGGCAACCGCTTGAGGCGCAGCAACGAGGAATAGCCGGTACCGAAATCATCGATGGCCAGGCGCAAACCCAGCTCGCGCAGGCGGTGCAGTTGCTCCAGGGCGACTTCCGGGTCGTCCATCACCGCGCTTTCGGTGACTTCCAGCTCAAGGAAAGCGGGGTCCAGGCCAGTGTCGTGCAGCACCTGGGCCACTTGCTCGTACAGCTCGCGCCGGGCAAACAGGCGGCTGGACACGTTGATCGCGATAAAGCTCAGCGGCATGCCGTCGGCCAGCCATTGGCACATCTGGCGGCAAGCCTGGTCCATCACCCAGGCGTCGATATCGGCAATCAGCCCGGTGCGCTCGGCGATGGGGATGAACTCGCCCGGCGGCACCAACCCGCGTTCCGGATGTTGCCAGCGCACCAACGCTTCGACGCCGATCAAGCGGCTGCCCCGCAGGTCGTGCACCGGCTGGTAAAAGACGCGTAATTCCTGCTGATGGAGGGCGCGGCGCAGTTCGCTGGCGATTTCCACCCGGTTCTGCGCGTGGGCGGTGAGTTCTTCGGTGTACAGGGCATAACCTTCGCGGCCCGTGCTCTTGGCCTTGAACAGCGCGGAATCGGCATTGCGCAGCAGCTGCTCGGCGCTCAGGGCGTCGTTGGGGAACAGGCTGATGCCGATGCTGGCGCTGATAAACAGCTGATGGCCATCAAACACGAACGGCTGTTTCATCGCGTCGAGCATGCGCTGCGCCATCGCCGCCGCCTGCATCACCTGTGGACAACTTTCCGCCAGCACTGCGAATTCATCCCCGCCCAGGCGCGCCAGGGTCACGCCGGGGTCGAACAAGCCTTTGAGCCGTTCGCCCACCAGCTTGAGCAACTGGTCGCCGACGTTATGGCCGAGGCTGTCGTTGATGATCTTGAAGTGGTCCAGATCCAGCAGCAACAGGGCGCAGCCGCGCTTGTGGTACTGCGCCGAGGCCAGCGCCTGCTCGGCCCGGTCGGTGAACAGCAGGCGGTTGGGCAGGTCGGTCAAAGGGTCGTGATGGGTCAGGTGGGCCAGTTCGTGCTCAGAATCCTTGATCGCGGTGATATCGGAAAACACTGCGACGTAGTGGCTGATGTGGCCCTGGTCATCGTGGATCACCCGGATGGTCTGCCACTGCGGGTAGATCTCGCCGCTTTTGCGCCGGTTCCAGATCTCACCGCTCCATTCGCCGTTACGCTCCAGGCTCTGGAACATCTGCTGATAAAAATTCGACGAATGGCGACCGGACTTGAACAAGCTGGGCTGCTGGCCCATGACGTCTTCACGCTGATAACCGGTGATCGCCATAAAGGCCCGGTTCACATGCACGATCAGGCCCTGTGCGTCGGTGACCAGCACGCCTTCGCGGGTGCAATCGAACACTGCGGCGGCCTGGCGCAGGCGTTCGCGGTTTGCCTCGTGCGGTTGTTGCAACGCGTGGGCCCGGGCAAAACGGCTGCCCATCAGGTAGATAGCTAACGCGCTGACGGCCACCCACACGTAGCCGCGCACCTGCAACCAGTGCCCCAACTCTCGCGGGTCATCGAGAAAGTTGATCAATAAATGCTGGCTGAGCTGGAGCCACACAATCGAAATCAGCAGGTATACCAGCCCCGCACGCAGGGCACCTCGGTATGAAAACAGCATATGTTCAGTAATCCTTACCCGAAAAACAGAATCGCCCCACAAAGGCTGCGGATTATAGAATAAGAAACATCCCGTCACTCCTATCTGAAAGGGCGGCTGGTTTTCTGTGTAGGCTTAGTGATAATGCGTGAGCTGTTCTTTTCTTTATCTGAGGGCCATACAGCCTATGTGGTACAACGGTTTTCTTGACTTGTCAGCCTGGCAACTGGTTGCAGTCACTCTGTTGATGACCCACGTGACCATTGTCGGGGTCACGGTTTATCTGCATCGCTATTCAGCCCATCGCTCCCTGGAGCTCAATGCCGGCCTGAAACACTTCTTCCGCTTCTGGCTGTGGCTGACCACGGCGCAGAACACCCGCGAGTGGACGGCCATCCACCGCAAGCACCACGCCAAATGCGAAACCGTCGATGACCCGCACAGCCCGGTCATCAAGGGCCTGTCCACAGTGCTGCGCAAAGGCGCCGAGCTGTACCGCGCCGAGGCGGAAAACCCCGAGACGCTGCGCATCTACGGCAAGAACTGCCCGGACGACTGGATCGAACGCAAGCTCTACACCCCCTACCCGCTGCTGGGCGTGGCGATCATGGGCGTGATCGACCTGATGCTGTTCGGCACCATCGGCATTACCATCTGGGCGATCCAGATGATGTGGATTCCGTTCTGGGCCGCCGGCGTGATCAACGGCCTGGGGCACGCCGTGGGCTATCGCAACTTCGAATGCCGTGACGCCGCCACCAACCTGGTGCCGTGGGGCATCATCGTTGGCGGCGAAGAACTCCATAACAACCATCACACCTACCCCAACTCCGCCAAGCTGTCGGTGAAGAAGTGGGAGTTCGACCTGGGCTGGGCGTGGATCAAGGTGTTCAGCTTCCTGCGCCTGGCCAAGGTGCAACGCGTTGCGCCAATCGCCCACCGCGTGGAGGGCAAGGGCCACCTGGACATGGACACCGCCATGGCGATCCTCAACAACCGCTTCCAGATCATGGCCCAGTACCGCAAGTTGGTGATCGGCCCGCTGGTCAAGCAGGAGCTGGAAAAAGTCGATCACTCGGTGCGTCACCAGTTCCACCGCGCCAAGCGTTTGCTGTCACGTGAGACCAGCCTGCTGGATGACCGCCACCACGTGCGCATCCAGAGCCTGCTGGAACACAGCCAGGCACTGAAAGTGATCTACGAAAAGCGCCTGGCACTGCAGCAGATCTGGCTCAAGACCAGCTCGAACGGCCACGATATGCTGGCGGCCATCAAGGAATGGGTGCATGAGGCCGAGGCCAGCGGCATCCAGTCCCTGCGGGATTTTGCCCACCAATTGAAGACCTATTCGCTGCGTCCTGCGGCGGCCTGACCGTGCCGTGGGAGGGCTCGCCCTCCCACTCAGCGGCTTTTTGACGTCATTTACCGGGCACCGCTAATCGGTACCGTTGACGGAACTTCACTGCAATTCGCCTCTCTCAATCAACACTTCGCCATCATGGTGGCCCCTTGTTGTGACCGCTGCTCCACCCTGCGGCGCGCCCAGAGAGAGTTGTGCCGATGGTTCACGAAAAACCCTACTTGCCCGATCCTCCCGTCGCTGACAGCCCGCGTCCGGCTGCCGCTGCGACCCTGCTTGCGCTGATGCATGCCCAAGGAGAAGTCGAGCGGTTGAGCGAACGCGAGCAGCTCCTGAGTTCGTTGCTGGTCAGCGTGAACGCCGTGCTGTGGGCCATCGACTGGGAGACGCGTCGCGTGCTGTACGTGAGCCCGGCTTACGAGCGGGTATTCGGCCGCTCTGCCGGCTTGTTGCTTGCCGACCACCGGGAATGGCGCAACAGCATCCACCCCGAAGACCTCGACTACGCAGAACACAGCCTGGCCCGCGTGCTCGAACAGGGCGCCGTGGAAGACCGCGAGTACCGCATCATCACCGCTGACGGGCAGATACGCTGGCTTAGCGACAAGTGCTACATCAACCAGCAGGTGGAGCCGGGCGAGCCACTGATCGTGGTGGGCATGGCCGAGGACATCACCGAAAAGAAACAGCTGGAACTGGAACTGCACCGCCTCGCCACCACCGACGTGTTGACCCAGAGCAGCAACCGTCGGCACTTCTTCGAATGCGCCAACCAGGCGTTCGACACTGCCTGCGTCCAAGGCGCCCCGCTGGCCTTCCTGCTGCTGGACATCGATGACTTCAAGGACGTCAACGACACCTACGGCCACCTGGAGGGCGACCAAGTGCTGCGGCGTATCGCCGAGAGCGGTCGAGGCGTATTGCGCCGTGGCGACCTGTTCGGGCGCATTGGCGGCGAAGAGTTCGCCGCCGTACTGCCGGGGTGTGCACCCGAGATGGCGTTGCAAGTGGCCGAACGCCTGGGCAAGGAGATTCAAGAGCTGAGTTTCAGCTTCGAAGGCCAGGCGTTCAGCGTAACGATCAGCCAGGGCCTGGCCAACCTGCGCGAAGCCGACTCGACCCTCGACAGCCTGTTCGCCCGGGCCGATGCAGCCATGTATGAGGCCAAGCGCCTGGGCAAGAATCGGGTCGTCGCGGGCTGAAGGATATACACCGGACAAATGTGGGAGGGGCGGCGCGACGATTCGACTTGCCCCCGATAGCGGTGTGTCAGGCACTTATTGGTTGACTGACACTCCCTCATCGGGGGCAAGTCGAATCGTCGCACCGCCCCTCCCACTTTTGAACTCATTGAAGATTAGGCCTTGCGCACCCGCTCCAGCTCGGCCAACCCAACCTTGAGCAACCGCGCGGTCTTGCCCGCCGCCAACGCTTCCAGCCCTTGGTGCTCGGTCAACCGCGCCATTTGCGCCGCCAGGTTCACCACCAGCGCATCACGGGCGTACACCCCGCCCTCGAGTGAATAGGTCGCAGCGATCAACTGGCGCAGCTCCAACGGCAGGCGCCAGCGGGCGCGCAGCGCCGAACCATAGGCCGCGCCAAAGGTGTAGAGCGCCTCGCCAATCGCCTCATCATCCAGCGCGCCACCGCCCTGGCGCCAGTCTTCCAGGCAACGCAACAAGGCCAAATCGCCGAGCCGATGCAAGATGCCGGCGCAGTAGCAGCGCTCGTGGTCCAGCTCCAGCATGCGCGCCAGGCCGCGGGCGTAGTCGGCGGTATCGAGCGACAATTGCCAGTAACGCTCGGCATATGCCAGCAGCGCCGGGTCGCCCAGCACCACGTTGTGCTTGAGGGCCAGGCCAAGGATCAGGTTCATGCTTTGCCCGGCCGCCAGCTTGTGCAGTGCCGCGGGCAGGGTCTGCACCGGAGTGCCGTGATGACCGGCGCTGTTGGCGGCGGCGATCAGGACGGCGGTGATTTGCGGGTCCATGCGCACCTGGTCTGCCAGCAGCTTGAGGTCCAGGCCGTCAGGCCCGAGGCTGTGTTGCACGGCAGCTTTCACGTCGACCCGCAGCGGCGCACCGTCGGAGGCTTCGCGACGGCGCTCCAGAAACACCGGCAAGGTGATGCCCGGCGCCAGCGGCGCAATCTCGCAATACACACTCTCACCTTCGTTCAGCAGCAGATCTTGCAGGCGCTGCGTCAGGCCTTCCATATTCAGGGGTTTGGTCAGGTAGGCGGTGGGCGCCAGTGGCAGGGCTTCGCGCACGCTGGCGCTGTCATTGCGACTGCTCAGCAAAATGAACGGCAGCAACGGCGAGCGTCGCGCCTGACGCACGTTGCGCAGCAGACTCAAGCCATCGACGCCCGGCAACTCCCAATCCGCCAGGATCAAGTCGTAGGCCTTCTCACGCAGCAACGTTGCGGCCTGCTGCCCATCGGCACACACATCCAGCCGCGCGTCGCAGCGCACATTCAATAACACTTGCTTGAGCAGATCCCGCGACCAGGGGTCCGCTTCGGCAATCAACACTCGGGGTACAGCGGGCAAATCAACGGCACTCATCCTGCACGCTCCATCGGCAATGCTTGCACCTTAGTCAATGCAGCTGCCTACGTACAATGAACAACACCTGAATGTGCAGCAACGGGCATAAAAAAACCCGCCTGAGCGGGTTTTTTTAGGTCGATCAAATCAGCTTTCGATTACAACTCGGAGAAGCACTCTTCAATGATCGCCAGACCTTTGTCCAGTTGCTCGTCCGGCGAGGTCAGCGGCACCAGTACACGCAACACGTTGCCGTAGGTGCCGCAGGACAGCAGGATCAGGCCCTTGTCACGCGCCTTGGCCACCACGGAGGCCACGGCTGCAGCGTTGGGCTTGTGGCTGTCGCCATCTTCGAACAGCTCGACCGCGATCATCGCGCCCAAGGCACGCACTTCACCGATCACCGGGTACTTGGCTTGAATGGCCTTGAGGCCAGTCACCAGGCGCTCGCCGACAGCCTTGCAGCGGTCCAGCAGGTGCTCTTCTTCGAACACTTCCATTACCGCCAGGGCGGCGGCGCAGGCGATCGGGCTACCGGCGTAGGTGCCGCCCAGGCCGCCTGGAGCGATGGCGTCCATGTATTCAGCCTTGCCGCACACACCGGCCAGCGGGAAGCCGCCGGCGATGGATTTGGCGAAGGTGGTCAGGTCGGCGGCAACACCCATCTGCTCCATGGCGAAGAACGTACCGGTACGGCCGGCACCGGTTTGCACTTCGTCGGCGATCAGCAGGATGCCGTGCTTGTCGCACAGTTCGCGCAGGCGCTTCATGAAGGATTTAGGCGCGACGTAGAAACCGCCTTCACCCTGTACCGGCTCGATGATGATGGCAGCGATATCACGCGGCTCGGCATCGTTCTTGAAGATGCGTTCGATGCTGGCGATGGAGTCGTCATCGCTCACACCGTGCAGCTCGTTCGGGAACAGCGCGCGGAACACACCGCCCGGCATCAGGCCCATGCCCGCCGAGTACGGCACGACTTTGCCGGTGAGGCCCAGGGTCATCATGGTGCGGCCGTGGTAAGCACCGGTGAAGGCGATCACGCCGGCACGGCCAGTGGCGGCGCGAGCGATTTTCACAGCGTTCTCAACCGCTTCGGAACCGGTGGTGACCAGCAGGGTTTTCTTGGCGAAATCACCAGGGACCTTGGTGTTGATTTTTTCGCACAGTTCCACGTAAGGCTCGTAGGCCAGAACCTGGAAGCAGGTGTGGGTCAGCTTGTTCAGTTGTTCGGTCACGGCGGCGATGATTTTCGGGTGCACGTGGCCGGTGTTCAGCACGGCGATACCGCCGGCGAAGTCGATGAACTCGCGACCTTCAACGTCGGTCACGGTGGCGTTCTTCGCGGATTCGGCGAAGATCGGGTGAATCTGGCCAACACCGCGCGGTACAGCGGCTTCGCGGCGTTTCATCAGGGATGCGTTGGTCTTGCTCATAAAGTCCTCATTCGCCACTCATCGGGTGGCGCGGTCCAAGGAATACGTGGCGGGAGGCAACTGCGGCAGCATGCGATGATCGACTGCCACAGCGTTCCCGGCCACTCTTAATAACGTCTTGAAACACACAAAGGGTCAGCGCTCTCGTGCCCTTTGTGTTTGCTGCGATCTCTCGCCGAGCTTAGATGCCCAGGCAGAGGTATTTGATTTCCAGGTAATCCTCGATCCCGTACTTGGAGCCTTCACGGCCCAGGCCGGAGGCCTTGATGCCGCCGAACGGCGCCACTTCGTTGGAGATCAAGCCGGTGTTGACACCGACCATGCCGTATTCCAGGGCTTCAGCCACGCGGAACACACGGCCCAGGTCGCGGGCGTAGAAGTAGGACGCCAAGCCGAACTCAGTGTCGTTGGCCATCGCGATCACGTCGGCTTCGTCTTTGAAGCGGAACAGCGGCGCGAGTGGGCCGAAGGTTTCTTCCTTGGCGACAGCGGCGTTTTTCGGCACGTCGACCAGGATAGTCGGCTCAAAGAAATTGCCTTCCATCACCTTGCCGCCAGCCAGCAGCTTGGCGCCTTTGCTCAGGGCATCTGCAATGTGTTCCTGAACCTTGGCCACGGCCTTTTCATCGATCAGCGGGCCGGTGGTGGTGCCGTCTTCCAGACCGTTGCCGATCTTGAGCTTGGCCACGGCCACCTTGAGTTTCTCGGCGAACGCGTCGTACACCGAATCCTGGATGTACAGGCGGTTGGCGCAGACGCAGGTCTGGCCGTTGTTGCGGTACTTGGAGATGATCGCGCCTTCGACGGCCTTATCCAGGTCGGCGTCGTCGAACACGATAAACGGCGCGTTGCCGCCCAGCTCCAGGGAGACTTTCTTGATGTCCTTGGCGCACTCGGCCATCAGCTGGCGACCGATTTCGGTCGAGCCGGTGAAGGACAATTTACGCACGATCGGGTTGCTGGTCAGCTCACCGCCGATGTCGCCGGCGCTGCCGGTGACCACGCTCAGCACGCCTTTGGGGATACCGGCGCGGTGCGCCAGCTCGACCAGCGCCAGGGCCGAGAACGGGGTTTGCGAGGCGGGCTTGATCACCATGGTGCAACCGGCGGCCAGGGCCGGGCCGGCTTTACGGGTGATCATCGCCGCCGGGAAGTTCCACGGGGTGATCGCAGCGGTCACGCCGATCGGCTGCTTGATCACGATCAGGCGCTTGTCGGGCTGGTGGCCGGGGATCACATCACCGTAGATACGCTTGGCTTCTTCGGCGAACCACTCGATAAAGGACGCGGCGTAGACGATTTCGCCCTTGGCTTCGGCCAGCGGCTTGCCCTGCTCCAGGGTCATCAGGCGACCGAGGTCTTCCTGGTTTTCGATCAGCAGCTCGAACCAACGGCGCAGCTTATTGGCGCGCTCCTTGGCGGTCAGTGCACGCCAGGCCGGCAGGGCCTTGTCGGCCGCTTCGATGGCGCGACGGGTTTCGGCGGCGCCCATCTTGGGCACGGTGCCGAGAATCTCGCCCGTGGCAGGGTTGTTGACCTTGATGGTTTGACCGTTGTCCGCATCGACCCAAGCGCCATCGATAAAGGCCTGCTGGCGGAACAACTGGGTATCTTTGAGCTGCATGTCGGGTTTCCTTAACAGCACCGCGCGCACGCGGAGCGAATTAGAGTTGTTGAAAGGCGCCTTGTGGGCTGCCGTCAGGGAAATCAGCCCCAGCACGCAAGCTTGAATGAACGGCGCACGGGAGACAGAGCGTTTGAAATCTCAAACGAATCCTAGGATCAATGGGGGTACAGGGCAATAGTCTGTTCGAAAAAAAGAACGAAAACGGCGCATTTGCCGAAACTTTCTGATCAGCGTGTTTCAGCCAGGTTCCAGCACATCGATCATCGGCACCCGGACCAGGGCCTCTGCCGGGCTAATTCCTACGTATAAACGGCCAAAGACCAGCATGGACGCCCAAGGGCGACATGGGTATGATGTCGCCCGCACAAGCATCCGTAGCTCAGCTGGATAGAGTACTGCCCTCCGAAGGCAGGGGTCGTGGGTTCGAATCCCGCCGGGTGCACCATATAGCAGTCTCGGGCTGTCTCAAACAGTCTACGAAACACCCCAAGAAGCCCGCCCTGTGCGGGCTTTCTTGTTTCTGGCTATCCGTCCCTGTCTACCCCTATAACTTCCCGCCGTGTATGCCCACGTGTATGCTTTGAGATTCCTATAACTGGAGGCATACAGGAAGTGAAGCGCTCTGAAATCAAACGCCGCCCCTTAGCAGACACCACGCTTGCAGGCCTGGAGCCTGAGCACGCTACGTATAGGGAGCAGGACGGGAATGGTCTGTACTTCCGGGTAAAACCTAACGGGCAAAAATCGTGGGAGCTGCGCTATAAAAAGCCAGACGGTAAATGGTCTTGGTTAGGCCTCGGCGGATACCCGGAAATCAGTGGTTCTTTGGCGAGACAGAAAGCAGCCCAACTGCGGGAAGATGCATCGACCGGCAAAAATCCATTGGTGAGCAAACAAGCTCGGAAGGTTGCAGACCAGGTCGCTGCTAACAACACTTTTGAAGCGTTAGGCCGTGAGTGGTTTGAGGCCAGACGCAAAAGCTGGGAGTCAGGTACGTCTCGACGAGTGCTTGGCGCACTGGAGCTTCACGTGTTCCCCGTGTTCGGCAAACGCGTATACACAGAAATACTGCCCCTGGAGTGGATGGAGTTTCTACGCGGCATGGAGCAGAAGGGGATCATTGAGCAAATGGGCCGAGTTCGCGCCTTTTGCAAAGAGATCTATGACCTGGCCCGCGTAACAGGACGAGCCGTCCACAACCCCCTTGAAGGTCTCAGCAAATTCCTGCAATCACGTAGCGCTGAAAACTATGCACACGTTTCGATTGAAGAACTGCCTGCGCTACTTCGAGCGATCAACTCCTACCCTCACGCAAAGGACGTTCGTATAGGGCTTCGCTTGCTTTCCTTATTAGCATCGCGTCCGAGCGAGATTCGAGAAGCACGCTGGTCAGAAATCGATCTCTCCAAAAAGTTATGGACGATCCCTGCCGAACGAATGAAGCGTCGACGCGAACATGTAGTGCCTCTCTCTCGACAGGCAGTCGAAGCACTCACGGAGTTACGGACACTGACAGGTGGGTACCCTCTACTATTTCCCGGCAGGAAAGACAGGACAATCCCCCGTAGCAACACCGTCTTTCTGATGGCACTCCGCAGACTGGGGTATGCCGGTCGGCAAACAGGCCACGGCTTTCGTCACATCGCGAGCACAATACTCAATGAGCAAGGTTTCGATGAGAATCACATTGAGGCCCAGCTCTCTCATGCAAAGGAGGGGATTGCCGGGGTCTATAACAAAGCGGTGTACCTGCCTCAGCGCAGAGTGATGATGCAGTGGTACTCCGATCACCTTGATGCCCTAGTGAGTGGAAATGTCGTGCAGGGGCAATTTGGAAAGACAGTATGAGAGCACATACCCAACCCCGCTCTAAAACCGGTGTAACGGGTGTTACTCTTGTAACGCCCATCGCCAAGTGCCCGAATTCATTGGCTTTCACGCCCGTTACACAGTTCAGCAGCTTAACGTACATGCGATGTAACACTGCCCTTGCGTGTAACGCCAAAGTCTTTACACGCCTGCTGTGGGCAAGCGGTCTAAACCTGCGCCTACAAAACGGCTTTCGCTGGCTACTCGCTTTGAATGCAGGGCGCGGGACTCCCCGTTACACGGTGCCTGAGACAGTTGGCAATGAATGATCACCAACTCATTTTGCATTTGGCGTTAAGCCGAGGCTTGTTCAGTTATCTCTCTACGCAACCGCTCTATGACCTCTGCCGTGAGCAGGTCGCTGACGCCTGCCGTTTGATCGACCAATGCTTTCTGCGCATTCATGGTGACGATATCAACAAAGATCTTGCCAGCATGTGCATTCAGACGACGATCCATGAGGAGACAATTTTTCAGTATGCCTCCACCGACACTAGTGCACGCCTCGCGCATTGGGTCCGCCTGTACAGCAATTGCTACTCGGCATCAGAGCGTGATGCTCATTCTGCATACATCATGGCTTGTGCCGTAAAAGCGCTGGAAACGTTAGCCAACTGGATGCAGACAGCTGATCAAGAGGCTTGGTCTCATGCCTCTGAAGCTCCCACCGACTGGCCGAGGGCTCTCTACTGCGAGTTCGTCGAGATGCAGATCGATCCGGATGAGCGCATTCAAACACTTGATGATTACGCCCTCTATCTCAAACCGATCACATCCCTACACTGCCTGGCCGACGATGAACTAATACCCATCGCCGAACGAGCGATCAGAAATGCCATCCGCAAAAAAGGCGGCCTCATTAGCGGGATGGAGCGTAACGATGAGATTAGCGTTCGAGACGCCGCGCTAGTTAAACAGGGACATCACTACCGCGCAGCGGGGATGCCCAAACGTAACGTCGCAACGAAGGTACATGCCTGGCTACAGCGTGAGGTCGCAAACCCTCCAAAACAACGGCCTGAGTGGATTGCACTTGAGACCGAAAAATCCTTATCTCGCAAAAGAGTTGAGGCTATTCTCAAACGCTATTTCGTACTGTAAGCCAGAAATTTCAATCGGATTTCAATTGGAAGTGAACTGCTCACCTCCGACCTCGACCTAGATCATTGCTCTCAGTCCTAACCAGTCGAGAGCAAGACCTATGAAAGCCTCTACCACCGAACTCCCTGGCTTTAGCCCAACCATTCAAAACCCCATCTTTGACGCATCTTCGACATTGATCCGTATGCCCGAGGTCGAGCGGATCGTGGGCATGAAGCGTTCCACCATCTACAAACTCATGCAGCGCACAGATAGCGGCTTTCCCCTGCCTGTCAAACTGAGCAACAGCAACGCTCGCGGTGCACCCGTAGCTTGGGTTTTATCTGAAATCCAAACATGGGCACGAAGTCGCATAGAGGCTCGCGACCAGGTGGCAGCATGAAAAATCGAGTCGCCAATAAGGCCATTTTGCAGCCCTTTTCTGTACTCAGAACAGTCGGATTCACGCCTCGGTGGATGCAGCGCTTCGAACGCTACCGCACTGAGCAAAAACGCCTGAATCGGGACGTGATGGTGATGCGATGGGCAGACGGCATCTGGTGCACATTGTCAGTTCCCTGCCAAGCCCCCCGGGCAATCATCGTAGACGAAGGCCAACAAATAGACGCCTACGAAGATGCACGCGCTTGCCTCGATAGCGAGTTCTTGCCCTTTGTTTCCCTGAGCTGGGAAATCCATGCCTGAAATGAAAACGCCCCCGGCGGCAACCGGAGGCGTTGAGGTAAATCTACATGCCTAATCAATTTATGCCGCATCAAAAAATTCCGCAAGCTATCAGCACAGTTGCACTTTCAAAAAACGAACGTTACTCTTCGCTTGTCGCTGCAAATTCAGCGACCGGGCGTAGGAACCCGATAACTAGTAGGCGCATCAGCGCCCAGATCACAACTGCCGGCGTTTTTTTTCGTCCGCAGTTACGTGTTATGGCGGCTGTGTGCGGGCAGGCTTCGGCCTGGCCGGGTGCCTACTATCCCGGTATTCCTACCCCGTGCACAGCTGCCACCCAATCCCGTAGGAAGGACGGTGGCGGCTCCAGTCTGAAAGTAGGAGCTCACCACATGCACGCCCTCAATCCCTCCAAAATTCGCGCCGCCGCTCATCGAGCAATGGCTCTCGCCGCTTTACACGCAAACTCCAGCCTCGCTACACGCCTCTCCCGTTACAACGCCCATATGTCCAAGGCTCGCGCGCTGGAAGCCGCAGGGGGTGCCCAATGAACATGCTCCCAGGCTTTGCACTGCCCGAGGATCTCCTCTGCGTCAGCCAGGACGCCGAAGCAGGTCTGCCTATCGACGCCATCACCTGTGCGCTCGAACGTGCCGACTCCGTTCTAATGCTGCTGGAGGACCACTTAGACGGGGATAAACCCCTGCTCTCCAACCGCGTGCTCTCGTCTGTTATTTGGGACGTGCGCGGCACTTTGGGTTTGATCAAAACACTCACCATGTACGGTGATGCCTCTTCTGTGCCGATGAGCCAGAAAGGCGGTGCGCTATGACCCACTCCAGCACTCGTGGACGCCCCGAGTTTTCTCCTGCCAACGGTAACGGCCAAAACCTGTTTCGGGTGAATGCCGGTATCCCACTGGAGGACGCACTTGAAGCCGTCTCCCAAATTCTGCACCACGCCAATCAACTGATCCTTGACGCCGCCATCAGCGATGCGGGCGAGCGCTTTAGTTGGCCTGCGTTCTACCTCGGCGAGATGGCTAAGGCGCTAATCGACGACGTGAACGAGGCGTTGCTTGAGTCGAGGGCCGCCCTATGACTCAACGCACCGGCAACACCTCAAAACGCCCCAGCTTTGCCGACGTAAAAAGCGTTGCCCTGAAGCACATCGACCGTGTGCTTGCGCACTGGCTGCCGAACGGCAAACGCGTCGATGGTGGCAAGGAATACACCGCACCAAACCCGACGCGCACGGACAAACGTGCAGGCTCACTCAAGGTCAATTTGAGCAAAGGCACCTGGGCGGATTTTGCCACCGGCGATAAGGGCGGAGACCTGATCGATTTGGTGCGCTACATCGACGGCGGCACGGACGTTGAAGCCTGCAAAAAACTGGCGGATCTGCTCAACGTCTCCGCTGGTTCCGCGACCACCAAAAGCGCACCGGCCAAAAGCGCAACGCCGGAGTGGATCGCGATTCAACCGATCCCGGCCGAGGCCATGAACAAGTGTCCAACCAAACACCGACAACACGGTGTTCCGTCCAAAGTGTGGATCTATCGCGATGCTCAGGGCCAGCCGGTCATGGCGCTGTATCGCTTTGATCTGGGCCCCAATGAAGACGGCAAACCGAGGAAGGTCTTTGCACCGCTGACCTGGTGCAAGCGCTCCGATGGGCAAACCACACAATGGCGCTGGCAAGGATTGCCTGAGCCTCGGCCATTGCTGCGCCTGGATGAGCTGGCACAGCGTATCGATGCGCCTGTGGTGCTGTGTGAGGGTGAAAAAGCATCTGATGCCGCTGCCGAGCTGATGCCCGAACACGTGGCCACCTGCTGGCCGAACGGTTCCAACTCTTGGCACAAGGCCGATCTGACGCCACTCAAAGGGCGAAGCGTTGTGCTGTGGCCGGATAACGATGCCAGCGGCAAGACCTGCATGGACGCCATCGAGCTCAAGTTGATTGAGCTGGGCGCCGCTTCGGTGCAACGAATCTCCCTCGATCTGTTCAAGCTCAAGCCCAGCAGCAAAGGCGGCAAGCCGACACTCGTCAAAGGTGGAAAATGGGCAGACGGCGACGATGCAGCAGACGCATTAGCCAAAGGCTGGACCGCTGGCCACGTAGCCGAGTTGGTGCGCAGCGGTGAGTTTTTCGGCGGTGCCGCTGAGCCAACCGAATTTCAACAACTGAAGGCCACGGCGCCCACCAAACGCCCCGCGAAATCGAGAAATGATCTGTTGCCGGGCGGATTTCGCCTGACCGCTGAAGGGGTGTTTTATTCCGGCGACGATGGTGAGGCACGCCCCGTGTGTTCGCCTCTCGAAATCATCGCTCGCACTCGCGACGACAAGGGCCACAACTGGGGCTTGTTGGTTGAGTTCGATGACCCGGACGGCACTAAAAAACGTTGGAACATTCCAGCCCGGACCATGACCGGCGACTTCGGCAAGGACGTACTCGGGCCACTGGTAGATATGGGTTTGCGCCTTGCAGGAAGTCGATCTGGGCGTAACGCACGCAATGATCTGCAGAGCTATCTCGGCGGCTTCGATAGCGCCCAGCGCGCACGCTTGGTAACGCGCTTGGGTTGGCACGACAAGGCGTTTCTATTGCCCGAACAACAGATTGGCTCGCATGCCGAACACCTGCATTTTTATGAGGCAGGTGCCCAGCTGCCACCGATCAGCGAGGCGGGCTCTCTGGAGCAGTGGCAGCAGCAAATCGGCGTACTGTGCGTTGGCAACCATCGCTTGGCGTTTGTCGTCTCTGTGGCCTTTGCTGGTCCTCTGTTGAACCTGCTGGGGCATGAGTCGGGCGGCTTCCACCTCTACGGCGACAGCTCCGGGGGCAAGACCACTCACCTACAAGTTGCCGCCTCGGTTTATGGCGGGCCGCGCCTAGTGCGTTCATGGCGCTCGACAGATAACGCCCTGGAGTCCATCGCAGCCGCCCATTCAGACGGGCTCCTGGTACTGGATGAAATCGGCATGTGTGACCCGCGCATTATTGGCGAGACGGTGTACATGCTCGGCAATGGCACTGGTAAAGCCCGGGCGAATGATCGAGGACAAGCGGGCCGACAGGTGCAGGAGTGGCGCTTGCTGTTTCTCTCGACCGGCGAGAAGACGTTGGCGCAGCACATGGCGGATGCCAACAAGGAGCTGAAAGCCGGTATGGAGGTGCGCATGCTTGCCGTCCCTGCCGATGCGAGCAAAGGTCTCGGCATGTTCGATGTGCTGAACGGATTTGAAGACGCAGCCGCCCTCTCCGATGCGCTCAAGGCCCGTGTAGCCAAATACTACGGCACACCCCTCAGCGCCTTCCTGCACGCACTGTGCGCGCCAGGAGAAATGCTCAGGTGGTCGGTGATCATTCGCCGCACGGTGGAGCAGTTCATCACCCAAAACCTGCCGGCGTCGGCCAGTGGTCAGGCGCAACGTGCCGCCCTCCGCTTTGGGCTCGCAGCAGCGGCCGGAGAGTTGGCTACCGCCTTCGGCGTCACCGGCTGGCCGGATGGCACGGCCACGACCGCTGCACGGGTTTGCCTGCATGCGTGGCTAGCCGAGCGTGGCGGCGCCGGAAATTTCGAGGGTGATGCGATCTTGACTCGACTGCGCCAGGTCATCGAGCGCTTTGGAGAAAGCCGCTTTACCCGCTGGGAATCTGCCGCCGCCAAGATCGACGAACACGGCCCACGCACGATTGACCGGTTGGGCTTTCGCAAGACGATGGAATACGGCATGGGCGATGCCCTGCACACCACCAACACCTACTACGTGCTGCCGGAAGCATGGCGCTCCGAAATCTTCCGAGGCATGAACCTGAGTGCGGTTAACAAAGAGCTCCTGCGACGAGGCGTTTTAGAGCCGGGAAAGGATGGCAAAGCTTCGACCGCAGTGCGACTACCTGGGCTGGGCTTGCAGCGTTGCTATGTGGTTATCGCAGTGCCAGAACAAGGTGATCACGGCGCCCAGGCGGCCTAAAACGGCAGCGCCATGAGGAATGCAGGCTCACTTTGGCCTGGCCCGCCAACGAAAAAAAACCAATCAACCTCTCGCCTTTAGGAACGCAACATGAACCAGCTAAAACAGCAACAAGCCGCTTTGATTCAAGAACTGGAAACACTGGAAGAAAGCCTGCCGAAACTGGAGGCCGAATGGCGCAACGCACCCAGCGGATTCAGTGCGAATGGCAACGTAATTGGGAGCCCGGAGGGTCGCGAGGCTATGGAGAAAGTTTCAAGCGTCGAAGCCCGGATACATGTGATTCCAGGCGAGCTCGCATCAATTAATCGGAAAATTAAGCACCTGGAGCAGCTTGAAAAAATTGATCAGATCAAAACTGATGCGATTCAAGCGATGACCGATGCAACAGCTGAAGTCGAAGCGCTGGAACGGAAAAAAACGCACTTGAGTGAGCGGTTTCAGACAATTCAATCAGAAGCCAATCAATCCCTGGAAAAGGCGCAACAAGCCGAGCGCGACGCTGCAACGTACTACGCCAAAAGCCTGGCAAGCGGTGACGCCGAAGGGGAAAAATCAGCAAGCGGCGAAATGCAAAAGGCGGCTAAGCAATTGGCAACAACGGACGAGCAGGTCAGAAGGCAAGACCTTATCCTCAGTGCTCTCCAAGTCGAGCTTGATACTCTTGAGGCTCAAATCACGAATGCCCGCCAACGTGCAGATGAAGCCAAGACCGCAGTATTGAACGCGGTCGGGTTTGCCTTTAACGAGGAATGGAACGCTGCGACCGAGCAACTTCTCGCTGTAGGCGCCCGAATAATTGCCCTCAGCTACCTAAAAGGAGGAATGGGCGATGCCTTGTCTGGACTAGAGGTGCCTCGCTTCGGCCCTTTCCATTCAAGACTTAATCGTTCCGATTTGGCAGCTGCGGCCCGTAATATTTCCCTTGACGACCTAATCGCCGCGTAACCCCGAAATCAGCCCGCTCTCGCGGGCTGTTTACTCCACCCATCAGCACGACTGGACAGATGCGCAACTGCAGCGACCATGCCGTTATTCTGAATCTGTTCTGAACTGGTAGCCGTCTACACTCCAACCAGCTACACGTTAAGCCGCAGGATACAAAAAACCAAGCCAACATCACTTGTCAGCTTGGCTCAATACTAAATTTCGACGACATCGTCCTCGACATTGTTCGCATGTAAAGAATTACGCCTACTGGCCTTCACTTTTGTAATTAAAGCCGCACTCGGCCACCCAATCGTTTCTAAAACCTCCATGACTCTTTCGTCAGAAGCCAGCAAACTTGACAACCCCCCGACAGACTCTGTGCTATTAAAAAAAGAGCTGCGAAGGACAATTGATAACTTTATTTTCGGCTCATCTAATCCTGAAACAATGGAAATTAACTCTGCAATTGGAGACATACTCTCCTCATCATAGCCTTTACGAAGGTAGACCCAAACATCATACAATATTAACCACGCCGCAAAGTTCACATCATCAACGCTATATTTACCATCTTTAATCCTGACCGCCAAATCTAGCCATTCATCAGGATCAAAGTACTTATTAAAACTTAACGGCAACAACTTCAGCGAACCTCTAAAAGCTTCGCCCCAATAAAAATCAAAGCTCTCCTCAAAAGCGACCTCTAACGACGGAACTAAGTAATTCGAGAAAACATCCGTTTTCCTGATCCCCTCCCAGTAAGAGTCATCGTACGATCCATTGGTACCTACTAGACTTCTTCTCAACGAAGATATTGGAAAAGCCTGACTTCGACCGCGACGCATCAACCTCCTCTCATCTTCAAATTTTATCCCTGACTCTTCGAATTTCTGACGCTCATCCAGGGCATCATAAAACCTTTCCACACCCGTTGGTCGTGATAGGTTCTCACTAAGCCAAACTTTGATTGCAGGCGCCAAAAATGACCTAACTTGCTTCTTATTAGTATGGCTAGAACCGCGAAGTGCATTACCTAATGCTTTGATCATCGTAGGATGCATGGTAGTCGATGCGCAGGCGATTGCCGCGAGGTGCAAGCCATGATCATGATGTGGACCAAAATTTCTAGAGAACATTAGAAACAGTTCTCGATCGAATAATTTTTCCGCTTGATTAGATGGATCAAGAAGCATCAAAACACCAAGACCAACAGTTGATGCCGCATTTGCCTCAGAGTTCTTAGTAGCCCATTCATTATAGACATACCTCAACTTACCCAATGGACCGCCACCAACAACAAAGTCAGACCTTGATAAAACCAGCGCATTAAACACAGCACAAGTTTCTTCGGACATACTTATATCAAGACCGGAGCAACCTCCATCTAAACCCGGATAACCCAAAGAATAGCTTATTAATGCCAGCCTTAGCCTATTGGAAGCTGAGGCTCTTTGAAACTGCGAATTAAATGCTGACAATGCATGAGAGAGATTAATAGCATCTTTTGTCACAAGCCCTTCGACAGACTGTTTCAAGTCAACAAAGTCTTCTATCTCCTGACATAAAGCGAGTGCATTATGCGTGACGGAAAATATATCCTCAGCACGAAGCTCCGCAGCTTCAATAGAATCTCTGAGAAGCCCCAAAAGTAGCAGTGCCGTATCTCTCGTACTAGCGGAACTAGGTTCATCCAAAAGCTTATCAATAAAAAATGCCTTGCCGGAAGAAGACTTTAGGCTTGCAACTAACAGACGAACTACTTCTCTCCATCGTGGATTTTGTAACGCACCATGTAACTCATCCCAAATTGACTGGGCTCCTCTAGTCTCGCCGAAAGCCAGGAGGTAAGTCGCACAAAGGTATTCTTGAAAGGTAAGGTGAATAAAGCTATATAATCCGTCACCGGCTTCAACAAGTAACCCAGCAGAGTTTTTTATGAAAGAAAGGAAAGCCTCAGCCTGATCTTCGGCATGATCATCAGCCTCCTTAATAGACTCATACTTTTTTATATGGTCAGTTAAAAACTCCAATAGCTCTTTATGCTCCGCAACTGAACGCCCTTGCGCGCGAACGCTCCTGGTATGCATCCAATAAGCAATTGATTCGACTCTAACTCGATTACGCTGCTCAATTCGCCCCTTTACTACTTCTTCATCGTTACGCTTTGCCTTATACCATGTATTCAGCAGTGTCTCTGTGCACTTCTGATAGAGCACTACTCGTTGATCAGGCAATACCGCATCAATTCTATGCACTAGAGCAACGATAGTGAGCAACAATGGATTTCTAGCTAAAGCCCTGATTGAGTCACTTTCAGGAGACACAATCACCCTGATTAGATCATTCGCGTTTCTATCCCTCTCGTTGACGTCCTCAACTCTTAAAGAATACCAATCGATAATAAAATTCTTCACTTCCTCAATTTTTAGCTTGGCAACTCGAAAGTGGTTATAAGATTCGTCGAATCGCGCCTCGGCCTCATATCCAACTATTCTAGAGGACAAAATAATTGTATTACCCGGAAAATTAGATGTAAACGATTCAACTCGATGCCTTACAATGTTCTTGAATTGGTATCCCGGCAACTCATCCAGCCCATCAAAAAGCACAACTGCCTGCCCAGTTTCTAGATAATACTCATAGAAAGCGGGGCTTAAACCACTCAAGTTAAAGTCAGCTTCCGCAACTTTTCTAACGTATTCAAGAATGGATAAATTCTTGTCAATCTTAAGCTCATCTGCATAGCGCCGCAAAGTCACAACTATAGTTAACCTGCCATCTGCAAAGTAACCGCATCGAGACTGCAGTCGCTCGCTTATCCCTGCCAATGCTAAAAAGGCTAACAATGTAGACTTGCCAGACCCCGGATCACCCAATATCACAGATCGAGATCCTGGTTCTAAAAGGCTAAGCGCTTCTATTCTCGGAGTTTGATCAGTCTCTTCACTAGCTCGTTCAGAAACCAAAGACAATGGAATGTAGATATCCTCAAGAGGAATTCGTCTAGAAGTTTCCTCTTTGTATACAGACATACCAACAAATTCAATCCGTCCATATCTGCGACGCATATTTTCATCATACTGAGCTCTTAGCTCATGGATAGTTTTTCGCCTTTCAACCCCTAAATTTACGTGCCCCGGATAATAATATAAACACAAGTGATGCGTCTGAAGAAACAGATCTTGAAGTTTTGAATGGCCAATATGATCTAACTCAAGCTTGTCTTTATATTTCACCTTCAACTTTTCAAACCATCCAACGTCGCCTCCTCCCTTACGCTGCGCTGGATTTTTGAAATCATCCGGAGTAACTAGAACCCACCTTACCAAATTCAGAGTTTCATTGCGTTCTAAAGCATTATCCAATGACTTAATAATTTCCTGGCGATGATCATTACTTAAAGGGGAAGAAAAAAATTTATATTGATATCCTATAGCACTGCTAGATTGTTTTGTTCGTGAAAAACCGTCCAGACCTTCAAAGTCTCCAGAAGCATCATCAAACAGGTTGAATTCTTCCCCCCTTCGTTTTGCATCATTAAATAGTAATAAGCCAACTATCCTCCCAAACTCTTTGCCCCCCTCAGTACCAGAGGCAAGAATTTTGCTTAATGCTGGAACCGCATTCACCCGCTGTCCTACTGCTGTCATTTCTTTATCTTCCTGATATTAATACGCACAATTACAAGCTCAAACACCTACGACACCATTACTATTACTTTTTTGATTTCTGAAAAACGCCACTTCTAAATCGAAAGTGAGGTTTGGCCAGTTAAAGTTGGTGACATATTGGCTGGGCAGTGTATAGGATGTTACTGGCAGCATTCATGAAGGGCCTGTCCGCTACATCATGGAGGCTATTTTCAGAATGTACTTTTAACGGTTACGTAGCCTCAAAGCATTCATCCCTTCCATTAAACCAACCAGTTGCTCAACCACCCCCTCATCAAAGTCTTCCCGGTCCTGCTCCTCGTGAGTTCCTTTGTTCAAGTACTGCCATAACAACGTCTGCTCAGGTATTCCGAGAATCTGCCCCAATCCATCCAGCAAAGGCTGCTTGTCGATATGTTCGAATGTGCCCGCGGCATTCAGTCTTGCGCGGAGACCATCGCACAAATTTCGCAATGAGGGCTGATCTCCCACACCAGCCAACTTGACACTGATTAAGCCTAAGTCGCATTGCCCCAACCATCGCCATATCTTGTTAGCGAGCATTTCTAACGCCTGTCTGCACGGCTGAAGAGCCCCACGATGGTCTCCTCGGTCAACAGCAGCCCTAGCGTTTATAAGATAGGCTTGTGGCGGTAGATCTCGCAGAACGCGCGGATGATGATCGCCGGTGTGATGACGAAACGTGTAAGACAACCACTGAGCTCTATCAACATGGTTCTGGATGTCCTTGATGAATTCATTGCTGTGGCAGGTCACGATGATCTGCGTATTGGCAAAGCGTCTACTCTGGAACAGGGCCTCCCTAATTCCCTGACGATGCTCATGGTCGATAGCATTGATCGCGTCATCGAAGATCACCGTAGGCGCCTGGATGTTGGAAGCCTTTGCCAACAAGATGGCCAATCCCAAACAGCGGACGTGCCCCTCACTCAGTACCTGCAGAGCATCAACACGCGCTTGCGGGGAGCCTTGAAAACTCAATTCGATACGACCGTCCCCAGCAATGGGTAGGTGAAGTGCTGCCAGTTTGTCTTCCGGTGCATCACGGACGTTGAACTCGTTGTACAATTCCATGGCCAAATTGTTCAGACCTGCCAACAACGTTCCCGGTAGCTCCGATCGGTAATGCCTTAGCAGGCCCAAAAATTCATTGTAGGCGACTTGAATTCTTACCTCTGCTACAACTTGTGTCTCTTCCTCCGCAGCAGCAGCGATCAGTCCGGCGTTCTGCGCATCAAAGGCATCGATACGCTGACGGGCCCCCGCAATGGCTGCGATAGTTTGTTGGCGTCGGGTTGCCTGTTCAACTACTACGATGCGGGCAACGGAAAGTCGATCCCGCTCTGCAATCACTCGTGCACGCTGCTCCAAGTTTTGCTGAGTAACGGCATCCGCTTCCTCCAACAGCCGCGCGTAGTTAACTGCTTGTTGTGACAGCGAAACACCCCCGGCTACGGGGTTGTACCCTGGCCTCCACCATGCCGTATCGGGTCGAACACCTGGATTTGCCAAATAGCGAATAACTTCATGCTCACTGTCGACCGTAGCGCCGACGCGATGGGCAAAATTAGCGAAGTATGCGCTTAATGCATCTGAGGCAAGCCGCCGCTCATCAACAGCTGCTTGGAACCTCTGCTTGAGCTGAGTCAGCTCTCGCAGATGCTCAAGACCCTGTGCAGCCTTTAAAAAAGGATCAACGTGGACATGCTGCTCCCCAACAATTGCAGTCTCGCATGCTGGGCAACGATCAGGAGAAAGCGCTTGTAGCTCAAGAACTGCAGTGTAGAGGTCTTGATAGGTAGCGCCATCCTGCTGCAAGGCCAGTTGACCAGCAAGCTCCTCAACAAGTTCGTGAGACTCATCTGCTGCGCGAAATACTGTAAGAAGATCCTGCTGCCGAATACCCAGAAGGGCCGGCGCAGGTTGGTTCAGTATCTCTATCAACGCCTGCAGTCTACCGGGGACGTCGTTAGAACCCACCGCCTGTTGCAACTGGGCATACGTCAACCCGGCTTGAAAAGCCTCCGCGTACTCCCGCTCAGCCAGATCAAGTGCAGAAATACTCTCAGCCTCACCAGCAAGTAGTTCGATGTCATGAGCGATCGCTTGACGTCTCCGTGTCAGCTCCTGACCTTGCACAGGCAGAAGCGACAACTGCCCATCAATTGACTCATTAAACTGACCTACGAACTCGTTGAAGTGGTCCATACCAAACAGCGCGGCTATTAGCTCTGTCTTTTGACCGGCAGGTTTCGCAGCGATCCTCGAGAAGGAATCAATACGGTTTTTCTCAATGAAGCAGAACCGATAAGCATCGGTATCCGCCTGAACGGCAACTCGCTGGCCTTGTGGGTCCAACGCCGTCAACTGAGGGGGTACAAACCGACCTTCATGGACATTACGTAGATACTGAGCAGCATCAATTCGCTTTTGCGCCCCCTCATCTACAGCTCCGAGCAGGGCAAACTCGAGCGCCTCGCAAAGGCTGGTCTTGCCGCTACCATTGGGACCATAAAACAAAACGATGCGCCGTGTGAGGTCAAACGCCTCAGCATTCCGAAAACCTCGGAACGGCCCAAGGGAGAGATGACATAACTTCTCCCAATGCCATCCTGCACCTGCTGCTATTTGTTCCAGCATAGGTTGGCCCGGATCACTAGCAAGGAACCGCTCGCGCGCCAGATCGACTAGATGTACCGACCGCTGGCTCCGATGACGTGTAGTTGCACTGACACTTTCAAAGTTGTCCAGGACCAGCCGTCCAAAACGACGCACGTCTTCTGGTACCTCTCCGTCAGGTCGATGAAGCCATTGAATGAAGTGCTGATAGTCGTGTTCTGCAGACGCCATCCCTACCTCCGCTGTAGTCGCATGACTGTGATCAGGCACAGCCCTTCTTCGCCTAGCATTACGTGTTCGTTGCTAATCGCCCCATCTTCAAGCGCCTCATCCGTGACTGGAAGTATTCAGCTCGAGACACAGTCTCTAGATGTAACACCTATATAGCTTATAACACCACCTTTTGATCGTTGCGCACAGAGGTGTGACCATCTAAATATCTATAAAAAATATATAGATAAATAAATTTGCGATACCCGTAACACCTGTAACATCAGATTTTAGAACCCCTGGCCCCCGTGATGGATACACCTCCAGCGACATAGGGTCATGATCATGACTGAACCATCCATTGAAAGGGGCCCTTGGGCGTTTGACTAAATGCAGGGTTGGAAACCAGCGTGACCGTGTTGGTGTAAAGATGCACAGCTTGTTGAACAGTTGGACCAGGTGAACCTGGTTAACTCCAGTTCACCTGTGCATATGCCCTACTCTTTCAGCCATCTGCGAGTACCGTTACCAATACGGCAACGATGCCCTTTTTTCTTCAAACTCCTTTCAATTTCAACATTGAAATTTCAGTAAGCTGGTGTGGTTGCCGCTACCTCGATCCCGCGGGTTTCATGCCCCGTGTGAAGCTAAAGCTCTCAGGGTCCCCAGCCTGATTTCCTCTCATCAAAAGGTGGGGCCAGCGAAATTCCCTTGGTAGGCTCTGGCGCAAAGCGCCTGCCCACAACACCCGGATGCTGACTTTAGCGTTACACGCAGGGGCAGCGTTACATCGGGGGTACGCTCTGTCGCTCAACTGTGTAACAGGCATGAAAGCCAAAGAAACCGGGCGTTTGGTGAAGGTCGTTACACTCGTAACACCGGTTACACCAGTTTTGGAGGAGGGCCGGATATGTGCTCGGATGCTGCCTTTCCAAATTGTGTCATTCGCGAAAAATAGCAATCGACCAGAAGCGGGCTTACAGAACATGACCGATTGTTGATGGTTGCCATGGCCTGGGCCCGCCTGGAGATTCACTACCTATTCAATGTCAGCATCAATGCACGCGCTTGTGATATCGGCAACATCCAGAAGCGATAGGCCAAGCGCCTTGTTGTGTGGTTCGACCATTGCCCAGGCCTCTGCAACATTCATGTGCCGAATATGTTCGACTACACCTAGCTCGTGGCCTCTTTCATCGCACTTGGCGATTGCGTATGCAAAGCCGTCCTGTCGGCTGTTTACCAGGCAGAAGGCTTGGCGCAGTTCGGGTGTGCGGCCAGTTATGGATTCAATGAAGGTGTTGTATAGCGGCATCGATACCGCGCCGGTGAAGTTCGTCGCCTGTCGGGAGGCTGGGTGTAGGGTAATTGACCAGACAGTGACCGTGAATGCGTCTTGGCCGTGAGCGTTGGCGAAAGTCATCACGGTAGGAGTGTGATTGCCGTTGCCGTAGTCGGGCTCGTGAGGAGCAAATGCCACTCTCTGCTCCAGGAGACGGCCGGGGGACGGAGCGCACATGTAAGCCCAGTGTAGTGGTTTCACATCTCCTGCCGGATCAGGCCTTGAGTAGTGTGAGGCGGTGAGGCTTGTTGGATTGAAAGATTGGTTTATCAGGTAATCGCGAATCTTCTCGGGTAAGCGCCATAGCGCGTCGGTGCCAACGCTCAAGAACGGCTTTGGTGCTAGGGACGGTATCTCAAGTAAGGCAATAGCAACATGCGTAGTCTCGTGTAGGTGCGCAGGCAGCATTGCGCATGCCCCATTCCAATCATGGAAACCGAGAAGCTGGCTGAGCATTTCTCGCTGAGAGGCGAGCTTGCTGACGCAGCCAAGAGATTTGGATGTGGAGTGAAGAATCTGCGATAGCAGTTTTACATCGTGCGAGGAGAGCGCGGGTATCGACATACGAGGCACCAGATTAGCGATCTATGTGCATCTGGTTCCCCCGGTTACAGACACTAGATCGGGCTGATTTAGGGCCATGCATGAGTTTGTCGCGCCTCCGCAAGCGGAGGAGGAGAAAGCATTTACCGTGCACGTATGTGCGATAGGGGAGGCAGGAGCTTTCAAAACCGTCGTTAGGATATGGCCTATTCGAACTCGCTGCAATGACTTCAAAAAAAGGGAGCGCGTTTATGTTCTCAGGCCTGAAGGTCAGCTACTGGCCGTTTCTTGCCGATCACGGGACACCCAGTGTGCTGGTCAAATCCGATGCAAACGACTGGTCAAGTCCATGCAACTACGCATCTAGGGAATCAAGATGACCAGCGCGATTTCCGATCACCAGGTGGTGAGGACAGCTGATATGCAATGCGACTGGCTCGAGGTAGATTGACTACCTGACAACACGGCGGGAGAACATCATGGAAGACACCCCTTTGCTTGCGTCATTGCTCAAGCGCATGAATGAAAACCAACTGGCCCTGGGGGCAGCTATCGAGGAGCTGTCAAACTGGGTTGAGCGAAGAGGATCTACAGAAGTGGCACAGAACATTCGAGGGGCACTGGATACCCTGGATGGAAATGCAGGATTTATCACCCTTGCGCTTGCCTCACTTGCGGCAGAAGGTCGAACGAGGAAGTAACTACTCAGTTGGATGGCAACGCATCAGCAACCATTTAGTGTTTCTTTACCTACCTCGAAAAAGTGGCCAGAAAGAAGCGCCGTGTATGCCCACGTGTATGCCTAACCGAAAAACCACCAAACGCACCCAATGAATACGGGCATTTTACCTTCCAGTTCAAACGACGCCGGGGCACCAGATACAAATGAAAAAGCCCCAGGTCGAAAGACCTGGGGCTTTTTTTGGGTGTCGAGTTAACGCTGCTGCAAGCCCTCCAACCGCGCTGGCAAGTCTGCTTCGGGAAAGCGTTTATGCAGCGCCAGCAGCTTTTCATCCGCTGCTCGGGTTTCTCCCGCACGGCGCAGGTTCACAATCTCTTGCAGCCCCTCCTCCAGGGAAGGCAAGGCCACCGGCGCGCGCTGACTGAGTTTGGCGGTCGATTCCTGCGCCATCGAGTCCATGACCTGCGCACGTTCAGCCTTGGGCGCCACAGCCATTCGGGCCACCGGTGCAGGAGCGGACATCGGCGGTGGCGCAGTAGGCGCAGCGTCCTCATGAAGCGCGGAGAAGGTTGCGGTGGAGATGTCGGATTGCGGCACAGGCTCGCGCATCACCACGCCGATCATCAGCGCCAAACCCGCCACGGTGGCAAACGCCATTTGCCAGCGTGGGCGTTGGCATGCGAGTAGCCAGCGCTGCCACAGGCTCGGCTGGGGCGTTGGGGCTTCACGGCGGGCGACGTTGAGGATGAAGGCGTCGAGGGACGCGGGCGGCTCGCCGCTGCTGTGTTGACGAAAGTGCTGGAGCAACGCGTCGTCGGGGTCCGGGGTCTGTCGGGAATCGGTCATACGGCTATCTCCTCGGCCAGCAGGCGGCGCAGTTTCTGCTGGGCGTAACGCAGGCGGCTTTTTACGGTTTCCAGCGGGGCGCCGGTGAGTGCGGCGATTTGCGGCACGTCGAGGTCGCCGTGCAGGCGCAGCAGAAAGACTTCGCGCTGGTCCTCGGGCAAGGCTTGCAACGCGGCGTCAAGGCGCGCCTGGTCGCGGCTCAGGCTCAGTTGCTGCTCGGGCCCGGCACTGTCGTCGGCCTGGGCGTGCAGTTGCTCGTCGTAGCTGTCATGCAACGGGTTGTGGATGCCGTGTTTGCGCCAGTAATCGATCAGGCGGTTGCGGGCAATCTGGAACAACCACGTACGAAAACTCGCCCGGCCCTGTGGCTGGGTGTTGCTGCGGATCAGGCTGAGCCAGGCTTCCTGATAAATCTCCTCGGCCAGCTCGGCCTTGTTGCTCAGGGACACCAGGAACCGGTACAGGCCTTGGCGATGCCGCGCATACAAGGCCTCGAACGCAGCGGCGTCACCGGTTCGGTAGCGGGCCAGCAGCGATTCGTCGCTGGGTGAGTCATCTGGAACGGCCATGTAGTGGGAGAACTCCTTCGGTCAGCCCAAGCAGGATGTGGGATGGGATAGCTCCCGATGGCAGGGTATCAGGCAGCTTATCTGTAGCTGATCCAATGTCATCGGGAGCAAGCCCCTTCCCACAGTTGTTCAATGTCGTGTTCGGAATCAGTGTTTGAGGCTTTGGGTCAGCTCAACCAGTTGCACGAATTCGTTGCGCAAGCCGAAGGGATCGTCGCCCCGCGCCGAACGGGCCAGTGCGGCGGTGTCCTGCAAGCTCATACTGCCAGTGTAGCGGCCATCCCCCTTGAGCTGTTGGGCGAAGGCTGCCACCGCCGCCGAAAAACGCAGGTCATCGCTGGCCTTGACGGGCTGATCGCCAATAGGCCGTTCGATCAGTTGGCTGTCAGCGCCCGCCAGCGGTTTGTAGCGCACGCGCAGCATCGCCAGTTCCTCGGATGCGCTTTCAGCCGAGCTTGATGCCGCGTAACGCAGAGGCTCCAGCCAGCCTTTCTGGCCCTTAGGCACAATTTCATACAGCGCTGTTACGGTATGCCCTGCGCCAATTTCACCGGCATCGACGTTGTCGTTGTTGAAATCCTCACGCTTCAAGGCGCGGTTTTCATAGCCGAGCAGTCGGTATTCGCTGACGCGGGCCGGGTTGAATTCCACCTGCAGTTTCACATCGCGGGCCACCACCGCCAGGGTCGAGCTGAGTTGCTCCACCAACACTTTGCGCGCTTCGCGCAGGTTGTCGATGTAGGCGTAGTTGCCATCGCCCGCGTCGGCCAGTTGTTCCATCAAGTGCTCATTGTAGTTATCCACGCCAAAGCCGAGGGTGGTCAGCGACACACCACTTTTACGTTGCTCTACGGCCATCTGCTTGAGGCTGTCGAAGTCGCTGATGCCTACGTTGAAGTCACCGTCTGTGGCCAGCAGGATGCGGTTGATGCCCTTGTCGATAAAACCTTCGCGGGCCATCTGGTAGGCCAGTTCGATGCCGGAGGCGCCGGCCGTTGAGCCGCCGGCGGTGAGTTGATCGATGGCATTGCGGATCGTGGCTTTTTCGCGCCCGGACGTGGGTTTGAGTACCACACGGGATTCGCCGGCGTAGACCACCAACGCCACACGGTCCTGGTCACGCAGTTGGTCAACGAGCAATTTCAGGGTGCTCTTTACCAGAGGCAAACCTTCACGGCGGTCCATGGAGCCGGACACATCGACCAAGAACACCAGGTTGGCGGGCGCCAGGTCTGCCACGGCGCGATCCGCCGCCTTGATGCCGATGCGCAGTAACCGGGTGTTCGGGTTCCACGGCGTGGCGGCAAGCTCGGTAGTGACACCAAAGGGTGAGCCGTCGGTGGGCAGTGCGTAATCGTAGGGGAAGTAATTGAGCATTTCCTCCAGTCTCACAGCACCTTGGGGCGGCAGGCGGCCTTGGTTGAGGAAACGCCTTACGTTGGCGTAACTGCCGGTATCGACATCAACGCTGAAGGTGGAGACCGGCGTTTCGGCCACCCGATGCACCGGGTTTTCCGGCAGGCTTTCGTATTGCTCGCGTGGCGCGCTGCGGTACTCCTGCGCCGCCGAATCCCGCATGAGGTGCCGTGCAGGCATGGGCGCCGCAAGGGACATGCGTTTGGCCAACGCGCTCTGGACAGGTTCGCTGTTCAGTTCAGCAACGGGCGCAGCCTGCTCTGGCTGAGCGACATCATGGGAGGAAGACAACCCACAACCCGCCAGCGCGACAAGCAAAGTGACGGCAAAACCCTGGGCAGCAGGGCGAAGGTGAGGACGGGACATTGGCTTAACCTCATGAATGAATAATGCGCTCACAAGGTCAGACGTGAAGCTCCTGCGGTTCGGGTTAATACCCGGCAGCCGACGCGGGTAAAGTCGCCCAGCAGTTGGCCGCCAGCAATGCCGGGGGCAAACCCTTTAAATCAAACATTTTGTTAATGAAAACAACAGTTTGGCTACATCAAAAACATCGCTTCAAAGACGTGACCAGATACATATCAGCCTTTGGGATTTTGTTCTGAGACTGGCAGGTTTGCACCTCGCACCATGGAGTCTGCGAGCCCAGTCAAGGAAGAACAAACGCAACTACCCAGTAGGACTTATTACATTGAGAATAGATTCTATAACGCCGTTTTATCTCCAACTGCCGCACGTCAGCCAACCCCCACAGGCTTCATCTCGCCCGCATCCTGTGGGGCTGGTCTTGCGCGCGTTGACTCAACCTCTGATGCCACACCGCTTTGTGCGCATGGCGCCACAGCAAAAGAAGCCGGCCTACCGTCACTCCCATCCATCTATCCCACAAAAGCTGACGAGTAATCCCCTCTGGGGCACCGTGGCTACCCGCACACCTCCCGCCCTTGGGAACAACTATGACGTTACCCAGCGCCCAGACGATCCGCATATAACCAGAAACAACAAGCCGTCCTATACCAAACAGGGCGCCATTGGGCAGCTCACACAAGGAACGGGCATCTGGGGGGACTCGAACCGCAATAGCCAGACCGAGATTGGCTACCACTTCAAGAACAACTGGGGCTACGCATTCAGCGAACAACAGAAGCAGGAAGCCCGGCGCTCGATCCAGTCCTGGGGCGATGTGGCCAACCTGGCGTTCATTGAAAACGGCCGCAACACAGAAGGCCAATTGTCCTTCCAGATATCCAACTACGAAACAACCGCCCAAGGGTTCTATCCAAGCAATTTTCCTGGCGGCGGCGACACCCTTTACAACCCGGGTTTCGTATCACGCCCGGTGATGACCCACGAAATCGGGCATAGCCTTGGCCTGACTCACCCGGGCAATTACAACGGCACCTCGAATGAGTCACAGCGTGTTTACGCACAGGACTCCAAAGCCCATACCGTCATGAGCTACTTCGATGCACGAGACAGTGGCAAAAATATAGGCAACAGTCCCATGGCGCCGATGATGGATGACATCAGTGCCATTCAGCAAAAGTACGGCGTCAACCATCGCACCCGCCGGGAAAACAACACCTACGGCTTCAACTCGAATGCCGGCAGGGATTATTACTCTTTGAGAAGCGATTGGGATGCCGCGAATTTTTGCATATGGGACGGCGCGGGCAACGATACGCTGGACGTGTCGGGCTACCGCCAGAACCAGGTGATCAACCTGAGGGCCGGTTCGTTTTCCGATGTAGGAGGCTATCTGGGCAACGTCTCGATTGCCCGGGACTGCGTCATCGAAAATGCCGTGGGGGGCGCAGGCCACGATGCGCTGATCGGAAACGATGCCAATAACCGGCTAACCGGCGGGGCTGGCGCCGACCATTTGCGCGGTGGCCGCGGCGCGGACAGTTACGTCTATAACCACGCCAGCGACTCCACCCCTGAAAACCCGGACTTGATCCTGGATTTCACCACGGGCACCGACCAGATCGATCTTCGTGCAGTGGAAAAAAAAGCCAATACGCGCCTGACCCTCGTCAGCGCCTTTACCGGGCGCATCGGCGAAACGATGGTGAGCTACAACCCGCAGAGCCAACGCTACTTCATCGCCATCGACTTGACCGGCAACCGCGCAGCGGACTTCCTGCTGAAAAGTACGCAATTGATCAAGCCGACAGACATTCTGGTGAACTGACAGCCAGATGCTAAAAAGCCTTTGCCGACCTCATGGGCCAGCAAAGGCTTTTACACGGTTGAAGCCACCGGGCTGATGCCAGCCGGAGATCCCCGTCGGCACACCGGTCCGCTCCCTGGAGAACCCCAGGGTGGCTACATCCCCTCGTCGCCGGATATAAACGACTTCACGTACGTCCATCGTGTGCAGATCCAATACGCGGCGAATACAAACGTCAGGGGAAAGCCGATCCAGTTGTACACCCACGGTGAGTCCGTGCGCAGGGCAAGCGAAATCACCGCCGCGATGATCATCGCGAATAGCAGGCTAACCGCCAGGATCATGGAAAACAGAGAGATCGATAAGAAGAACCCTCCTATCCATTTATTTCTTCTCACGCGAAGCCTCCTCGTAGAACACGTACCCTTTACCCGCAACACCATTCAGATACGACCCCAGTGCCGCCCCGTAAGGCAGTTTTTTGCCAAGCGTGAACTTGTTGTTATCGAAGCCGTGCACGGTAACTCCGAACATCGAATCCTTCCTGTTGAGGCCGTCTTTCAAGCCCAATCTAAGCGGGACCTTAACGAAGCCCGCGCCCAGTGACAATGCGAAATCCGCACCGCTATAGATAAGCGGTCCGTAACCACCGGGAATCTCGTTGAATACTTCCTTGACGGGGTTGTAACCGCCCTTTTCATTGTTGAAGTGGTTATAAACGCTCGTTCCGCCTTCCGTAATGTTGCCGAGCCCGAACGCCCCCATCGGAATGCCGAAGCCACAGCCGATGACAGACGCACATAAGGTATAACCCGCCGCCACGCTGACCGCCCCGCTCCCGATGGCACCGACGTCCCTGCCCACAGGTACGGCATCGCGTGTGCCGAAGTCCAATACGGAATCGACTACCGAGTATGTGAACAACCCGCGGTCCCTTTGCGCATCCGCCCACTCAAGCTCATTGCTCAACCCGACCATATCGGCCTCGGTCAGATACGCCTCCTGGTACTCCTTCGAGCCTCTGTCCAGATGCGCCCAGCACTTGATGGAGAAGCACACAGCTTTTTTCAGGTTCTCTTCGGTGAAGTCACCCTTCTGCGCCTCAGCTTTGATGGCCGCCAGCTCGTCCTCGTGCGCAGCACGGTTGTAGACATCCACCGAGATCGCGTTGCCGCCCGCAACAGCTGCGCCGGCGGTGCCGCTGCCGGAACCGACCACGGCGCCGACGCCTGCAGCGATCAACGCGGCCATCGCGTCTTGATCCACACCCTTGATGTCATTTTTAGACAACGCTTCGGCAATAGTCGGCATCAGCGCCGCTGACGCACCTGCGCCCAACGCGCCGCTTTGCACATTGCCACTGGACAAGCCGATTGCCGCGCCAGCCAGGGCGTGCAGCATCACACGTGCCGCGCCACCTTCGGCCCAGGCAGCCCGGGTGGCGGCGTCCGCTTCAGGGTCGATCGCGCGCGATTGAGCGTAGTCACCAATCTTGCTGAAGATATCGGCGGAGGCGGTGTTGGCCACAATGCCAACGGTGGTTCCCGCCGGGGCGCCGCCCAGGCCGGCAGCAATCAGCCCGGTGGCGATATCCGCCATCAAGCGCTTGTCGCCACCCACCTGCCAGCGTTGTGCTTCAGCGTACGCGGCATTGGCAGCGAGCACCGTCGCGCCGGCATCGGGCGAGCCGGCTTGGCTCTGGGTTTTAGCCTGGTCGGCGAGGGCCTTGGCCTCATCCGCCTTCGCCTTGCCAATCGTGCTGATGATGCCGCTGGCCAATTGCGCAGAGCCTTGGATCAGGTCAATGCGCTCCTGCATGGCCTTTTGATCGGGCCGGTCGAGTTTGTCATTGGCATGCGCGGTGTCCCGGTTGAGCCCCACCAGGTCATTGGCACCCTCGGGGTTGCGCACCTCAATCGAGCCTTCGCTGACTGCGCTACGGGTGTAGCTGCGGTCATTATCCTTGAGGGCAACCGGGATGCTGCCGCCCGGCGTGGTACCGCCGCTGCTGCTGAAAGACACGGAAAGACCGGCCGATTGGCTCTCGATCTCGCTGACGTTCTTGATATCGCTGACCACCAGGCGATCCGTGCTGAGGCGGTTCTTGTCGGCAGCCGCTTCGCTGGCAATCACTGCGCCCTTGAGTGTGGTGGTCTTGCCGACATTGATGTCGTACCCACCGGCACCTGCGAACAGCCCGCTCTGATCGGTCACGCCCTTGTAGTCGCTGTTCATCTTGGCCGCCGCCAGGCTCGCCGAGCCCGCGACGGTCGAGCCGTAGCAGAACGGCGGAATACAGATGCTCGCACCGAAACCGGCGCTGCTCTGTTTGCTGCGCGACGACTCGGAGTCTTGCAGCGAGATGATATTCAGGTCGCCGCCAATGTCGGCCTTGATGCTGTCAGCGCGAACCTGGGCGCCTTTGAGCGTGGTGTTGCCACCGGTTTGCAACAGCAGGGAGCCGGTGTCCAGCGTCGTATTCACCTGGGTCACGGAATGGCCGTTGCCGTTGTTTTTGGCGCCCTGTGCACCCAGGTCCAGGGTGAAGCCATTTTGCTCGCCGATATTGAAGCTGGCGCCGATTGCGGTCTTGTTGCTCGACCCTTGGTTCTTGCGGTCGACGGTGTTTTGCGCGCTTTGCATCAGCAGGTTGTTTTCAGCCAGCAGCGCGGTGTTGGCCGCCTTCAGGCTGCTGCCGGTGATCTGGATATCACCCTGCGTGCCCTGCGCCGCGCCGGTGGCAATCACCGACAGCTCTTGCCCGGCATTGAGCGTGCTCTGGCGCACGGTGAGGCTGTTGAATTCGCTGCTGTTCTTGCTGCGCGTGTTGGCCAGCTCAGTGCCGATCTTGATCAGCGAACCGTTGCCCGGCGTACCACCCTGTTTGTCCTTGAAGCCGGTGCTCTGGCCATTGGCATCAGCGGCCTGGCCGCCCAAGTTGTAGGCAGCCAGCGCGGCCTGGGCGATTTTCACCGCCTTGAGGCGCGGGTCATCCGCGTTCTTCGCCGCCTCAGTTGCATCACGAATGCTGCGTGCCGTGTCGACCACCGCGCCGCCGATCACCCGACCCACCGCCAAGCTCTTGGAGCTGTCTTGAGTGGTTTGCCGAGCGGTTTCGGCGCCCGCGAGAATGTTCACGTTGGACCCGACGAGCTGCATGTCCTTGGTGCTGACCAAGTCACTGGCAATCACTGCCAACTCACGCCCCGCCGTCAGCGACACATTGCCTGCGCTGGAGCCAATGGTGCTGCCGCTGAGGGTCGTTTCATTGGCCGTGCCGTTGTGTTTCGAGCTGTTGATGTAGAGTTTCTGGTTGCCGGTGATGTCATCCAGGCCGAGCGAGTTGCCGGTGAGCACACCGGTGAGGTCGCGATTTTTTTCCTTGTGCATGTCGGTGCGGGCGAACGTGTTTTGCGCCGCGTCGATGGTCAGGTCACGGCCGGCCTGCATGACGAGGTCGCCACTGCTGACCAGGGAAGAACCGGTGACGGTGGCATCGCGATCGGCCAAGACGGTGACGGTTTCGCCGGAGACCATGCTGCCCATGGCGGTGGTGCGTTTTTCGTCGACCTTGTCCTGGACCTTGCTCGACTTGAGCCCGCCCCAGCTGCTTTTGCTCTCTTTGCGTTCGTGACGGGCGCTGTCGGCGTTATTGACCGAGAGGATGCTCACATCTTGCCCGGCGACCAATTGCGCGGCGCCTTTTTCGGCCGTGACCACACTGCCAGCCAGCAGCAGGTCTTCACCGGCCATGAGTGTGCTGTTGGTTCCGGCGCTGACGAGGCTGCCGACGTTGTTCACCGCGCCGGTTTCATCGAGGCGGAATTTCTTGCCCTGGGAGGTTTTCTTGGTCTTGCTGTAGAAGCTGTAGTCCTGGTTTTCGGCCGCTTTAAGGTTAAGGTTGCGACCAGACACCAGATAGGCCTCGGTACCGGCATTCACCTGGCTGGCCACCAGTTGCAGGTCTTGACCGGCGCTCAGGTTGGCCTTGCCTCCAGCCTTGATCACGCTGGACACCTGCTGGACGTGGTCCTCGATGCTCTTGACCTTTTTCGAGTTGGACGTCGAATGCTGCTCGTTGGCCGCCGCGACAGCGTTGAAGTCGCGGGTGGCAATCAGGTTGATGTCGCGCTTGGCCTCCACCTCACTGGCCACGGCGTTGATATCACGCGCGGCGAGCATAGACAGGTCGCGACCGACCTCCACCACGGAGCCTTGCTGGGCAATGGTGTTGAAGCTTGAACGGCTGCCGACGGCGCCGCTGTTGATGCTTTTCGAGGCCGTGATGTTGATGTCACCGCCCGCTGTTGCCGCGGTATCGGCGCCGCTCTTGAGCACACTGCCGACGTTGTTGATGTTGCCCGCTGCGCGCAGGGCCAAGGTGTTGGCCGACTCGATACGCGCGGCGCTGTCGACAAAGTCGCTGCGCTCGGTGCGGTAGGCGCTGGCGCTTTCGTGGGTGGTGACGGTGCGCTCGTTGAGCAGGTCGGCACCGGCGGTGAGGTTGACGTCGCCGCCGGCAATCACACCGCCTGCGCGGTTAGTGAGGTTGCTGCCGCTGAGCAGATCGAGACGGCCGCCAGCTTGCATCAGGCCGCTGTTGGTGAGGTTGCCGCCGACGTTCGCCAACAGGCTGCCGGTGGCGCGCAACGTACCGGCGTTATTGAGGTTACTGCCAGTGATCAGGTTGACGTCGCTGCCGGTGATCAGTGCGCCGTTGGGCGCCAGACGGTTATTCGCCTGAGCCAGGTACAGCACCGGCACCAGCACTTTTTGCCCGGCGACGGTGGCGTCTTCCAGCCACACGATATCGTGGGTCAGGGCCGCGACCTGCTCGGCAGTGAGGCTCACACCCACCGACAGGCTGAGGGCATCCTTGCTGCTGATGGCGTTGTCCATCAGGTGCTTGAACAGGTCGGCGTCGCTGGTCTGGCCATCGATAAACCGTTGGCCGGTACGCGTGAGTACGGCTTGCTGGATCAGGCGCTGTTCGTAGAAACCGTCACCGAGGCGGCGTTGGGCGGTGTCAGGGTCGTAGCCGAGCTTGCTCAGCATGTAATCCGAGCTCATGAACTGACGCATGTTGGTGAGCAGCGGGTTGGTTTCAATCAGGTATTTGTGCGGGTTGGCCGCGAACTGGCTGTTGGGCAGGTCGCTCACGCCTTTGCCATCGTTGAGATGGAACAGGCCGTTCTGCCCGGTGGGCAGGTCGAAGCCGGGCAGGCCCAACGGGTTGACCTGTTGCTGGGCGACGTCCGGCGGCAATTGCGGGTTGAGGCTGACCTCGGTCGAGTAGCCCGGTGCGTGCGTGTTGGCACCGCTGCCAACGTAGCTATAGCCACGCTGCACCACACGGTTATCGATACCGTCCTGCGCCTTCACGCCAACGGCGCCACCGGCCTGGATCACGCCGGCATAGCTCTGATCGGACGGCGCCAGCTCGGTGGTGGTGCGCAGTTCAATGCGCTCCGATTCCATGGTGCCGATGAATTCGGCCAGGCCGGCTTCGAGGCCAACGAGGTTGTTGGCGTCGTATTGGGTGCCGCCCACGGAATACCGATCGGTGAAGTTCGCCGCGTAGCGGTTCCAGCCTCCCGGCTTGCGTTCGCGAGCGGAGGTGAAAATGCGCGTGTACAAGGTGTCGTGGGTGGCCACACCAACGTTGGTCAGTTGGTTGACGAGAATGGTCATGGCGCCACCGGAGGCGATGCTACTGCTGCTGTTGAGCAGCTCGCCACCGGTCAGCAGCATATCGCCGCCCGAAGTGATGCTGGAGGCTGGCGTCGCATCACTGACGATAAAGTGATCGCGCTCGGTGATCTGGAACGGCCGGTTCTGCTTGCCGCCACTGCAGTCGCCGCCGGTCACGCCTTCGATACAAGCGGTGGGCGTGATGGAAGCGCTGTAGAGGCCGGATTGGGTGGTCAGCACGGTGCGGATATTGTCGAGGGTGCTGGCGGCCAGGATCAGGTTGCGCTCGCTTTCGATGGTCCCCGAGCTGTTGATGATGCTGGTGGCCAGCCCGCCCTGGCCGTCACGGTCGATGCGCAGGTTGCCCATGGCGTAGATGCTGGCGCCGAGGTTCTTCAGGCGGTCGACCCGCAGGTTCATGTCGCCACCGCTGAAGATCAAGCCGTGGTCATTGAGCACGTTACCCACCGACAGGTCGAGGCTGCCCTGGCTGGCGAGGGTGCCGCCGACGGTCCAGTCCTGGCCTTTGCCGACCAGGCTGCGGGTGCCAAGCAATTTGCCGGTGGCGGTCTGTTGCAGGTTGTCGACGTTGACCGTCAGGCGCCCGGCCTCAATGGCGGTGCTGTTGGTCCAGTGGGTTTTGTCCAGGGTCAGGTCGCCGAGGGTCACGAGGCTGCCGCCGACGTCATCGAGGCTGATGCCCGTGAGGTCGAGCACACCGGTGCCCACGTGCAACACCTTGCCACCGGTGTTCTGGAAGGCGGTGGCGGCGAGGCTCAGTTGGTCGTTGGCGGTTTCCAGACTGCCGCTGTTATTGAGCAGGCCGCCGATGGCGTAGCGGGTTTTGCCGGCCGTGCCGAGGGCGCGCATCTGCCCACTGTTGTTGAGGCTGGCGGTGTCGACATCCAGGGTCGTGGCGCTTTCGATCAAGCCACGGTTGGTCAGCGCGCCGGTGAGGCGCAGATCAACCTGGTCGGCGGCGATCTCGCCGCCGTTATCCACATTCACACCCGAGAGGCCCACGCGATTACGGGCGAATACCGCACCGCTGCCGTTGTTGAAGTCGGTGGCGTCGATCACCGTATTCCCGGCTTTGGCCGCAATGCGTCCGCCGTCGTTATTGAGGGTGCCGGCAGTGATCGTGACGCCGGCTTTTTCGCTGTGGATCAGGCCATTCGCACCGTTTTGCACCAGGCCGCCGGCGGTGATGCTCAGGCCTTCATTGGCGGCCATCGTGCCGTTGTTCTGGTTGTCGATGCTGTTGGCGAACAGGGTCAGCAGGCCCTGGCTGGCAAGTTTGCCGCCCTGGTTGTCGATGTGTGCAGCGCGCTGGACCAGCAACGGCCCGGCACTCGCCAGCTTGCCGTTACGGTTGATCAAGTCACCGAGCAGGTCGAGGGTAACCGTGCTGGCACCGGTGACGTTACCGTCACTGTTGTTCAGGCTATTGCCGTGCAGGGTGAACGCGCCGGTGCTGTCGATGATGCCGCCCTGGCTGTTATCGAGCAGGCCGGCAACATTGAGGGTTTGTACGCCATCGCTGAGCAATTTGCCTAGGTTGCGGTTGTCGAGGCTACCGGCAGTGATGTTCAGCGTCTGCTTGGCGCTCAGGCTGGCACCCTGGTTGTCCAGGTGTTGTGTGACGGTGGCGGTGAGGTCGCGATTGGCGATCACCGTGCCGGTGTTGGTGAGGTTCTGCGCGTCGAGGGTGACGTCGCCACCGGCATTGCGGGTGTTGTCGACGTTGACCCCGGCTTCGATGATGCCGTTGTTGGTCAGTTGGCCGTTGCTGGCCAGGGTGATGCTGTCACGGGCAGCCAGGCTTTTGCGGTTTTTCAGCTCGCCCTTGGTTTGCGCCTTGAGGCGGGTACCGGCGTAGACCGGACCATTGGCGTCCAGGCTCGCGGCCTTGATGTCCACCGCGCCACTGGCCGACGCCTGCGCCATGCTCAGATGGCCGTTGGCGTCGAGCTGGATATCGCCGCCACTGGCCGCCAGCGTGCCGTCGAGTTTCACGCCCACACCGGCCTCGGTGCCCACCAGTTTGATCGCGCCAGCGTACATGCCGCCCAGGGCCGAAGAGTCGATGGCCAGTTCCGGCTTGGCGCTGCCGTCATCGGCGCGCGCGGTGGTTTTCAGGCTTTGTGCATCGACGTCATTGCGCCCCGCAATCACGGTGAGTTGGCGCGCATTGATCTGTGCGTTGATCTTGGCCGAGCGGGTGATGATCTCGAAGCGGTCGACGTTACTCGCGTTCAAGCCCTGGCCGTCGATGGTCACCGCACCGCCGTCCACTTCGTAGCGGTCCAGACGGCCTGTCTTGTCGATGATCGGCTTACCGGTGGTCAAGGTGACATTGGGCGTGTTGATAAAGCCGCACCCACTGCAGGTGATGCCGTAGGGGTTGGCCACGATCACTTTGGCCGATTTGCCCGCCACTTCGGTGTAACCACGCAACTGGCTGGGGCTGCCGCCGTTTACTTCGTTGAGGATGATTTTCGCAGCGCGGCCCTTGAGGTTCTGGTTGCCGACGATGATCCCGCCCAACTGGGTGTTTTGCACCACGCCGGTGGCGTTGTTGAGGATCACGCCGTTGGGGCCGACGTTGTAGTCCTTGAACTGGTTGTGGGACAGGCCGCTGCCGTTGGGGCGGGCGATGTTCACCACGGGCACGCCGTTGCCTGCCTGGCCAAGCGTGGTGCCCGGGCCGCTGACCACGATACCGTCGGCTTGGGCCAGCAGCGGCTGCCAGAACAGCGCGTTGGCCAGGATCAACGCCAAGCCACGCTGGCTCAGGGTTTTCAGGGCAGAAACAGGGCGAACATCCATATTCAAAATCTCAAGGCAGCGGGCGTTGAATTACAGGAAGAAATCCAGGTGGAAATACACCGGCGCTTCGCGCTCGGTCACCACACCGGGTCTCTCCAGGGAATGAGCAAAGGTCACGCTGGTGCTGACGTGCCTGCCACGGGCGAACAGTTCGATGGAGTTACTCGACACACGGCCGTGCTGGGTATCGTTGTAGCGATCGTTGCGAATCACGCCCTGGTCATAGCCGACGCTGGCACCGTATTCGGCAAAGGCGGGGCGCATCCAGTCGAGGGTCACAGGCCGTGCCCAGCGCACTTCGTTACGCCAGTAGCCGCCGCTGTCGCCGTTCAATTGCTGGTCCTTGAAGCCTCGCACCGAGTACGAGCCACCAAGGCTCATGCGCTGTGCTGCGAACAGCACGTCTTCACTGCGCTGCCCGGTGGCCAGGCTGGAAAAACTCAACGACTCGCCCCACAGCGTGAAGGGCTGCAGGTAGCTCAGGGTGGCGGTGTATTTGCGATAGCGCGGTGTGGGGGTGAGGTCGCCGCGCAGGCGCGTCTGGTCATCGCTCTGCGCGTCGAAGGCGCCGATGCCGTTCTGCATTCCTACATCCATGTTGACGAAGGCACTGCCGATGCGCCGCCCATGGTTGACGCCGACCTGGAACTCGCTGAGGCGGTTGCTGCTGCCACCGATGCGGGTGTCGAGCACGTAATTGTTGGTACGCACATGCGCCAGGCCAACGTTGACCGAGGTCTTGCTCACATCGTCGCGATGGATCACGCGCTCGGCGCGCAGTTGGTGATTCTGGCTGTCGCCGTTTTGCTTGACCTTCAAGCCCTGGGTCAAGCTGTACGTGCGGTAATCGCTCTCGCTGTAGGTGTAACTGAAATTCCACCAGCCCCACGGCACGTTGTAATAGAACATGCTGTTTTTCGAGGTTTTCTGGTGGTCGCTCATGGCGTCATGGCCGCCGCGCACGACCAGTTGATCGGCCAGGCCAAGGGGGCTGTCCCACTCCAGGCCAGCGCCCCACTGCTGTTCGCCGGTGCTTTTCTGGCCATCGTTGTGGCGTGACAGGCTGGCGCGCCAAGGCTTTTGCGGCTCGTTGCGGACCAGCACTTCGCTGCCGCCCACCTCACTGCCTGGGGTCAATTCCATCTGTGCCTGCCTGGAGGGCAAGCGGCTCAACTGGTCCACCAGTTGCTCGACTTCACGCAGGTTGAGCGCCTCGCCGACCTTGCCGGGAAAGGCCATGGCCAGTTCGCGGTCGGTCACGCTGCTGCCTTGTGCGCCCTTCAACCCTTCGAGTTTGCCCTCGACCACCAGCACTTGCAGGTGGCCGCTGGAGAGGTCCTGTTGCGGCAGGTAGGCGCGGCTGGTAACCCAGCCTTTGGCAATGTAGTAGTCGGTGATGACCTTGAGCAATTCATTGAGCTGCGCAACGCCCAGGCACTCGCCGGCATAGGGCTTGAGCAGGCGTGTGCGGTCGGCGGCGGTAAGGCTGTCGGCGCCCTTGAGCTCGATGTCTTTGATGGGGAAGCAACGGGTATCGGCAGGCAGCGCCGGGGCCTGGGGAGCGGCTTCTTTGCCGGGCAGGTCCTGAAGCTCTTCCAGGCGCCGGCGCTGCTCTTCGAGCAGGCGATTCTGGCGATCGCGAATCAGGTCCTGATCCCCTGGCGTCGGGGCGGCCGTGGCGCTGTTGAGGCTCAAATAAGCGAGCAACAAAGTGCACAGGAAATACCGAGTCCGTGGCAATAACAACGACATGTTCGATCCATCGAAAATCAACTGGCGGCAAACTAACATCGAACTTCCACTAACCCAAGAAATCGGATTAGTTACCCATTCGCGCTTGCTAATCGGCCAACTACTTGATTAATAACAATAAAAAATTATCAAAAAGACAGACAGCCTGTGACTGGAAGTATTATTCCGACAAGCGGTTACTGTTTTGATAGCGGTTCGTCGGATAACTTGAAAGTTGCCACTAGTTGGCCATCAAGTTTATTGCCGAGATAAGTTAGTACCGAAAAATGCAAAAAAGTTCTCGGCCATTTTGTGAATTGGATCGCACTTATGGGCATTCACACCCATGTAACAAACGGCCTAGGGTGGTGGCCTGGCCTATGTGGTGCCTGGCCTATGTGGCGAGCGGGCTTGCCCGCGTTGGGGCGCGAAGCGGCCCCATTCGGCGCCGCACATTTTCAGCTAGAAATCGACTGACTGATTTTGGGGCCGCTTCGCAGCCCAACGCGGGCAAGCCCGCTCGCCACTTAAGTCCAGGTTGATTCAGCTGACGTCCTTGTCGCGGTCCTGGCCGGGCACCAGGGTCAAACCGGGCTTTTCCACGTCACGCGAGACGTGGGATGTCACTTGCGCAACCCCGCCCTCCTCGTCGTTATGGATCACCAATACGCCCGGACGGCGCAGCTGCTCCAGATCGCCGTCGCCCAGGCTGAAGCTTTCGCTCAGGCTTTTGTCGGTCAGGGCCTTGGCGTCGGCGCGGCGCTGGGCGAACTGGCGGCCGCGGTGTTGTTGGTAGCGTGCCCAGCTGATCAGGATCACCGCGTTGAAAACGGCGATCCACAAGTAGATCTGCAGGGTGTTGAGCGCCGCAAAAATCGGCGCCTCGATGCGCGGGCCACCGTGGGTTTCCAGCATCGAGCCAATCCCGCGGGCCAGCAGCCAGATCAACCCGGCCCAGGCCATCAGGGTCAGCAGGACATCGATGATCCACATCACGGAACGTTGGCGGGTTCTGACCAGTTTCATGATCACGCCTCCTCTTCAGCAGGTTTGATACCGCGATCCGGGCTGACCCAGCGCGCACGCTTCTGGTGCTGGTTGAAGAGCACCTTGGGAAAACTCACCAGGGTGGTGAACAGGCTGACCAGCCAGAACACCATCGGGTACCACACGGTCCAGAACAGGGTTTTCCACAGGTCCTTCTCGTAACGACGGTCGATCAGGATGCTCACCGCAAACTGCAGCAGGCACACCATCGCCAGCACCAGGCCGGTAAATGCCGGGGGTACCAGGGAGGCCACCGTGAGTGCCGGCGGCAGCACCATGAATTTGCCCAGGCCCCAGAAGATCACCGACAGCAGGAAGGTAAAGGCCCAACCGGTGGACAGGCAGTATTCAAACAGCAGCGGCCACAGGTAGCGATGGCGCCATTGCCAGATCCCACGGATGTTCTTGAACAGCACCTCGGCGCCGCCTTGAGCCCAGCGCAGACGCTGCTTCCACAGGCCGCCGACGGTTTCCGGCATCAGAATCCAGCACAGGGCGCGGGGCTCGTAGAAAATGCTCCAATGATCGAGTTGCAGCTTCCAACTGACATCGATGTCCTCGGTGATCATGTCGGTGCTCCAGTAATCGATGCGGTCCAGCGCCTTCTTGCGAAACGCCACGACCACGCCGGACACCGTGAAGATCCGACCGAACACCCGCTGTGTACGCTTGATCAAGCCGATGATCGAAGAGAACTCGCCTACCTGCACCCGCCCGATCAAGGTCGAACGTGTGCGGATGCGCGGGTTGCCGGTGACGGCGCCCAGGCGCGGGTTGTCGAGCATCGGCGCGACCATATAGGCCGCCGCATTTTTGTCGAGCAACGCATCGCCGTCGATGCACACCAGGTACTCGCTGCGCGCGGCCACAGCGCCCATGCGCAGGGCCACCGCCTTGCCCTGGTTCTGCGCCAGGTGCAGCACGCGCAGGCGTGGGTGCTCCAGTGCCAGGGCGTCGAGCACCGCAGCGGTGTTGTCCGTGGAGCCGTCATTGACGGCGATCACTTCGATGTTCGGGTACAGCTGCTCGAGCGCCGCATGGATGGTATCGGCGGCGTTCTCCCCTTCGTTGTAGCAAGGGATGATGATCGAGATCAGCGGGTTGCCGGCCAGGGTCGGCGCCGGCGTGTCTTCTTCCCAGGGCCAATGGCGCTCCCAGTGCAGCCAGAAGTACAAGCCGCCGGCGATCCACAGCGCCGACATGAACAACGGGTAGAAAAACACGAAGTCCATCAGGAACTGCCCGGTGGCCAGGAAGATCAGGCCCAGGGGCACACCTAACACCAGAGCCAACACGAATAAAGCCAGGATTCTGTCGAACATGGTCAAGGGTTCCATTGGTTGGAAAGGGCCGGACGCACAGTCTTGAGGTCCGGGGAATTTTCCAGGAAGTTGTCCGGGTAGTAGCCAAAACTCGTGACCCCCTGGCGCTTGAGCACACCTATCCATTCAGCCATCTGCGCGCCGTCGATATCGGGCGCAGCCTTGGTGCGCCAGTCTTTGGCTTGCAGTTCGAAGACCGTTCGCTGCAGCGCACCGGGGCGGGCCTTGACCGTGGCCACCAGCTTTTCCAGCCAGGCATTAGAGGTGCTGAGCGCTTCACCTTCCATCAGCGGCATGGCCATGGGCGCGGTCCAGTCGTAAGCCTGGAGGAAATCATCGAGGTTCTGCGCAAACCAGGCCTCACTGGTCGGGTTGAGCATGGGTTCGGCAAAGATATTGCGTGCGGTCTGCACCTGCGGCCCACCGATGGCGCGGACCTTGGCGGTCAGCTCATGGGTGAAGTCGATCAGGTAGCGGCTTTTGAAACGCGTCCAGCGTTGCATCACGGCAGGGTCGGCACGCAGGGCCGCGATGCTGTCGGGCAGGCCGTTGGCGGCGTAGGCCTTGAGCGCAGCGGGGCTGGCGTCTTCGAAGTCCGACAGCACGGCATCGTCGTGGTAGAGCACGCCGTCGATGGCATTGTTGCGCGCCAGGTCCTCATAGATCTCGCCGATGATCTTGCGCACCTGCGGGTCGAACGGCGACAGGCGTTTGTACTGGTCAGGGTCGGTGCCGACCTTGCCGGTTTTCGGGTCCCAGCGGGTCACGCGCGGCAGCTTGGAATCGAGGGCGAAACTCAGCACCGGCATCCAGGCGTACACCGCAGCATGGGCGCGGGTGTGCAGCTGCCAGGAAACGCGGTTGAACAGGTCGGCACGCACCGGCAAGTGGCGGTTGGGGAAGTACAGTTCATGCACCAGGCCGTCCCCCTTGGGGTCGGCAAAGGCTTGCAGGAACACGGTGCCTGCGCCCATGTCCACCACGCGCTGTACCAACTGATCGAGGTTGCGTGCCTGCTGGGCAGGGTCCGGGTCGTAGACGTTGTCCAGGTCCACATGCAGCACCCTAAGCGGTGCCGGGGTTTGCACTGCGACAATGCTGTTGGCGAAATGCTCGCCGTCCGGGTCGGACGCCACCAGGAAGCGCGGGCTGTTCATCAGGTTGCGCGTGTCGTCGAGGCCGTCATCCAGGGTCAGGGCCATCTGGTAGCCCTGCTCGCCGACAACCGCCAGCGAGGTGCCCTTGGCCGCGCCATAGGGCCATACCCATACCCGCGGCGCCTTGCCGGTCACCGCACGGAGCTTGTTGGTGATTGCCACCACATCCGCCCGCATCCGCGCCTGGAACTGGGCCGGGGTTTCATAGCGCCCCGTGGCCGGGTCGTAGCGCAGGGATGTCGCCGCCGGCTCCAGGTTGCCCTGGGGGTTGGCGAGGATCCCGGTGTGACTGGCATCAGTGTGCGCGGCGATTTCCACCAGGCCCGACTGCGACACTTCGCGGATCTGCTGCCAGGTCAGAAACTCACCGCGCGGGCGCGGCGAGCCGGCGAAGTCCACGGGTTTGTTCAGCGGCGTGTCGATCCAGCTGCCCACTGGCGCCAGCAACGCAGGCCAATGGTAGGCCCGCAGGATCGGCATCACCCGGGTGTAGAAACTGGTATAGCCGTCATCGAAGCTGAGCATGATGGCTTTGGGCGGCAAGGGCGGGCCGCCACGGCGCGCAGCCAGGATCTGGTCGACGCTGACCGCCTGGTAACCGTTTTCCCGCAGCCAGGCCAATTGCTCGATCAAACGCTCGGTGCGCACGGCCACCACGGCCTGGTCGGGGTCGCGGTCCTCGACGTCGTGATAGGCGATGCCCAGGAAATGGTTTTTCGGCCACGGCGCTTCGTTGGGCGGTATTGGCCGCTGCGCGGGTGGAGTGAATGGCGCGGGTTGCTGGGCGCAGGCACTGGCCAGCAATACACCCAGGACCAGCAGAAAACGGCTGAGGACGGTCATGGTCAGGCTCTTCTAGAAACGGTAAGTGAGGTCGACGAGCAGGCGCAGATCGCGTTCGCGATCACCGTCATAAGGTCGGCTGATCAGGCTCAGGTTGGCGCCGACTTCCAGTACGTCGTTCCAGCGATAGCGCTGGCCGTAACCCACCAGGCCGACGCCGCCAGTGGAGTAATCTTTCTGGCTATAGGTCCCTGCACCGAGCTGGAATTGCTGGCTCCACTGGGTTTCATAGCGGTGATAGAGCACGTGATTGACGGTCACGGTGGGCAACACGCTGAGGTCGGACTTGGGGTTGAAATACACCGTGTCGTCCTTGCTGTTGCGGCTGGCGCCGACTTCCAGGCCCAGGTCAACCTGCACGTTCGGCGAGCTGTAGATGCCCTCGCGACCGGTGAGCAAGGCTTCGAAACGGTCGTTGCCATCGCTGAAGTGGGACGGGCTGAGGGACAGTTTCCACTCGCGGCTTTCGTTCGCGCGCCAGCGGATAAAGCCGCTGCCGCCGTTGGCCGTGACGCCCTCATTGAGCGCCCGCAGCGGCGTGGTGCTGAGCAGGTAGCCGAGGCTGGCGCCGTATTGCCAGTGATCGTTGATGTCGCGGGCAATCGACACGGCGGCACCTTGCTTGGTGCCATCGCCGTAGGAATGGTTGGACACCTCGGCTTCGATGGTCATGTCGCGGGTACGCCGCTCCACACCGACAACCTGCCAACGGTGCTGGCCAGTACCCTCGTCGAAATCGGCACGGGCATAACCGGCACCGGCAAACAGGCGCCAGTCTTCGTCGATGGGCGGCGTGTACAAACGACTTTCGATGCCCCAGTCACGGCTCCCCGAAACCGCACCCGCATCGCCGTTGTTACCGCCGCCGAAGCTTTTGCCGGTGTAGGCCTCGACGCGCAACTCGGCCATGTCATGCACGTCGCGCAGGCGGCTGAGGCGCTGCACTTGGCGGCTATCCGGGTTGCGCGCGAGCACGTCATCGGTGAGCGTGTCCATTTGGCGCCACTCCTGCAGGTCCATGGCGGTGTAGGCCTGGCTCACTTCCAGGCCGATATCGCGCGGCGCCTGGGCTTCGGTTTCCTTGAGGATGCCTTCGGCGCGCCGTGGCAGATCACGGGCGCGGTACATATCGGCCTGGGCCAGGCGCAGGCCGACGTTGCCTGGGGCTTTTGCCACCAAGGCTTCCAGGCCCGCTTCGCTGCCCGGCAGGTCGCCGCCGTAAACGCCGGCTTGCGCGGACAGTTGTTGCGCGTCCATCCAGCTGTCATTGGGGTTGCCGACCGGCAGGCCCTTGAGTTCTACCCGTGGGTTTTGGGTCTTGGCCAGGTTGCTCGCCACTTCGCGGGCCTGCGCCACCTTGTCGCTTTCCATCAAGGCATAGAACAACGCCGTGCTGTCTTCCACATGGTCAGCGGGGTCGGCGTCCGGTGCGGTCAGGACCTCGCGATACAGCGGCTCGGCGTTCTCCGGCTGGCGCTGGTCGAGGTAGGCGGCGGCCACCCAGCGCACGGCGTAGGTCGGCAATTGCACGCCTTCAGCCTTGAGCGTCTGGTACTCGCGGATCACCTCGGCGGTGCGCGCCCGCGCCTTGAGTGCGCCCAGGCGGTCGATGCGCCAGCGCACCACGTCGTCATGGGCGGTGGCGTCGGGGGTCCAGCGGGCGAGCAGTTTGTCGTAATCCTGCAGCGCCCGGTCGGCGATCACATAACGCTCTTGCTCGGAGCGCGTGGCGAACTCGGCCATGCGCACCCGCTCGGCGGCGAGGTCACCCTCCAGACGGCGCTGGGTCACCGGGTCGAGCAGGCCCGGGCGCTTGGCCGACAGGCGCAACGCAGCTTCCGGCAAGCGCGCTTTTTGCAGGGCGACGATGTATTCGCGGGCGACTTCCGGCTTGTCTCCGGCACGCATAAACGCCTGGTCAAACTCGAACAGTGCGTCGTAGTTCAAGTCAGCGCGGCTCAGGGCATACCCCAGGGCCATGCGCCGGTTGGGGTCATCGGGCTTGGCCGCCACCAGCGCACGCGTGCGTTGCACGGCTTCGCTGGCCTTGCCGCCATCGGCCTGGGTAAGGGCCAGGCCCAGTTGCAGGTCGATATTATTGGGCTCACGCAGCAGCGCCCGGCGATACACGGTTTCGGCCTGCGCCCACTGCTGCCGGTTGCGATAGGTCCGTGCGACGGTAGCCAGTGCCTGCGAGGTCAAGTCACGGTGGGTGCCCTGGGTCTCGTAGACCTTGAGCACTTCGGCGTCCTGCCCGGCCCAACCGGCGATCACCAGGTGATCGCTGATCTGGCCTGGTGTCTGGCGCTCGGCAGGCGTCTGGCGCAACTGAGTCAGGGCGGGTGTGAAATTGCCGTTGCGCGCCTGAATGATCAAGGCGTCATAGGCCGGATCGGCCATGGCAAAGGTGGGCATCAACAACTGGCTGCACAAGGCGACCCCGACGAGCAGTCGCAACCGGCCTGATGCACTGAGTGGTGGGTTTCGCAACATATCGTGAGCTTCCTTACACACGGAAAGCTTTAACGATAGGTGGTCCTGCGCACAGTGGCGGCAGGGTGCCGGCGTCTGATGACCCGACCTAGCTTTCCTGTAGGGACTATCCCCGACACACGTAGGAAAAAGGACAAATCAGAACAATTGTTCAGAATTGCCCACCTATCTGAAAAACAAACGGGGGAGCGGACTTGCCTGCGATAACGGAGCCCTGGCCGACGTCTGCGTCGAACATTTGACCCTTATCGCGGGCAACCCCGCTCCCCCGGATTTTTCTGTGCTGCTGAATGCGTTACTGCGCGCCGCTGACCGCACCGACTTTGGCCATCACGAAGCCAATGAACTGCTCGACGGTCATCTTCTGGCCGTTGAACGTCACTTCATTGTTGGCGTAGTGCAGTTTGGACACCACATCGCTGCCCACCAGCGTCGCCAATTGGGTGCCAACGGCCATGCCGCTGATCATCTCGCTGGCCATCTGGGATTGCTGCTCAATGGCCTTGGGATCGGTCACGCCGCCCGCCTGCGCTTGCAGGGCCGCCACGTCGGCGATCATCGGTTTGGACAAGGTCAGGTTGGCATCCAACAGCGACACCATCTGCTTGCCCAGCTCAACCGGTGGCAGCTCCATGGTCGACGGCTTGGTCAGGTCTACCAGCAGGTTGAATTTGCTTTCGCCGTGGGCGGTTTTCAGCGACAGGTTTTCCAGCGCCAGATGCGGCTTGGCGGCCAGCAACTGGTTGACGTTGGCTTCGGCCAGGGCTTGTTCGGCTTCGGTCAGTTGCAGCTCCGGCACCGGTTGGCCGGCGGCGGCAGCGGCTTGGACCGGGACCATCTTGTCCTGGTACAGCTTGGTCAGCAGCAAGCCCGATGGCACGTCGATGTTCTTCACACTCATGGCCATGGCGGCGGAGCCGACAGGTTTGCCCTGGAAGCCGATCTCATCGATCTTGTAATCGACGCGACCGTTCATGTTGTTGTCTTTGATTTCGCTGGTGTCTTTCTGCTCGAAGCCCTTGAGGGTCAGCACAGTCTTTTGTGGGCCAACGGTGAACTTGCCGTCGGTCAGTTCCACGGTGTTCTGCCCGGTGTAGAAGCCGAAGGTGGATTTTTCCAGGTTGCTGGCGACGGTAAGGCCGGCGAACTCAGCGTCGAACGGCGCGCCATTGGCGTCGATCGCGGCAATCTTGAGGCTGTTCATGTAACCATCAACCTTGACCTTCTTGCCCTCGGCGGTGCTGTCGAAGTCCAGGTTGGCGCCGGAGAAGCTCGCCGACGAGGTGTCGTCCTTGAACTCCACGGGCAGCAGTTCGATATTGCCGTTGACCGAGCGGTTGTAGCCGATATTGGCCACGCCTTTGAGCGGCGACACGTCTTTTGCGGCCGCGAACCATTTTTCGGTGGTGGCGTTTTTTTCCACTGCAAAGTGACTGGTGGCCATGACCGGCAGCCACTTGAGCGTCACCAGGCGCGAGAACGGCAGCGGGCCGTGTTCGATATGGTCGACGAACAGCAACTCGGGGTTGGGGTTCTGTTCGCCCAGGAACGAACCTTGGGCCTTGAGGCGGTAGTGCGCGGTGCTGCTGAACAAGCCACGATCAAGGGACACCAGTTCCAGGGCGACGCTGCCGTCGACGCCGGCCATGGAGCGTTGCAGTTCTTTATTGGCGTCCTGGACCGCCGTTTGCAGCACCGGCTCCAGTTGCTTACCGGTGTACCAGGCGCCGCCTGCACTGACGACGCCAACGGCGACAACAAAACCCAAAAGAACAACTGCTGGCTTATTCATGAAGTGACCTGATCAAATCCTGTGAGAAGTGGGCTGTCTTCCTTGAACCCCAAGGGGTTGGCTCAAGCCCGCCGAAAGCGGGGGAAGATTAGCACTGGCGGCCAGGAACGGCCCAGCTTTCTCAGAGGGGTCAGGTCTGCAGTTGGTTCACGAGTATTCCATTTCTATCTCGTCGAGCTGGTGGTCAAAACTCTTCAACCGCGCGGTCCAGGTGTACACCAGCACCTCGAACTCACGGTGTATCACGGCATTGCCCGGGGTATCGGCCTTGGGGTCGCAGAAGTCCAGCTGGTAGCGCTCGCGGGCCATCTGTGTGGCCACGTCGGACAATTCCCGTGCGTTATTCAGCCAATGCCTACCGTCGGCGACCTGCTGGTCGAGCATCACGCACTGTTTTTTCAGGACTTCGAGGCTTTTTTCGAGCGGTGTGCCGGTGAGGTCGCCCATCACTTCCTGGAAGGTACGCCCGGGCTGCCAGTAGCTGCCCCAGAAATAGCGGTCGAACACGGTTTCGACACGACGCAAGGCAACCTTGGTATCCCAGATGGCCACGCGGGTCTTGCCTTGCTCGAGCAGTTTTCTCTTCACCCGTTGATTTTGGTAAGAGGCCCACGCCACCACGCCGATGGACAACGTGCCGATGACCAGGCAGGCGCTGTCGAGAAACACCATGGCCTTGTCGAGTTGATGGGCGAGCATGACGCCGTAGAAATACGCGGCCGATAACAGCACCAGTGCGAAGAGCACGCACCAGAAAGCGGGAGCATAAGGGTTTTTCATTATTGGAATCCCCATGAGCAAACGCGAGCAGTGTCAGGTGGACCATCACGGCGATCCACCTGACAAAGCATAGCTAGTCGCTCAGGGTTTGCCGGGCGGTGACGCTTGCGTTCGTCCGCTTTCCCAGCCGCCGCCCAGCGCCAGAAACAGGTCGATCTGGCTCATGGCAACCTGGGTGTTCGCCGCCGCCAGTTGCGCCCGCACATCGGTGTAGGTGCGGGTGGCTTGCAGGTCCGCCAGGAAGGACGCGCGGCCAGCCTGGAAGAAGCGGTGGGTCTGGTCTGCGGCTTCCTTGGCCGAGTCGCCGGCTTCGGCCAGCGCGTCGCGGCGCTGCAACTGCGCGGTGTATTGCGCCAGGCCGGTCTGGGTTTCGCGAATGGCGTTGAGCACCACGCCGTCGAAGTGCGCCAGAGCGCCCTGGGTCGCGGCCTCCGCTTCGTGGATACGTGCGCGCGCACCGTTGGTCGGCACTGTCCAGCTGATCAACGGACCGAAGCCCCAGCGGTTGGTGGCCGGTGTGCCCAGGTTCTCGAGCAGGCCGACGGTGCCGACGGTGGCGCCAATGCTGATATCCGGATACAGCGCACCGGTGGCCACGCCGATACGCGCGGTGGCGGCAGCCAATTGACGTTCGGCCTGACGCACGTCGGGGCGACGCTTGAGTAGCGCCGCGCCGTCGCCTACCGGCAGCAGTTGGGCAATGTGCGGCAGCTCGGCGCAGTTGCCGGTGCCGGCGGGCAGTTGGTCCAGCGGCTTGGCGAGCAGCATCGACAGGCGGAACAAACCGGCCTGGCGCGCCGCTTCATAACGCGGCATGTCGGCGCGCAGGGATTTGTATTGGGTTTGCGAGCGCGTCACCTGGGTTTCATCACCGCGCCCGGCGTCACGCAGGCGCTGAGTCAGTGTGGTGCTCTGGGCTTGCAGGTCGAGGGACTCATTGGCGATCGCCAGCTCTTCGTTGGCCGCGCACACCTGGGTATAGGAGCGCACCACATCCGCCACCAGAGTGATGCGTGCGATGTCGGCGGCGGCTTGCGCTGCGTCGGCGCTGGCCTGGGCGCTTTCGATGCCGCGCTGCAAAGTGCCGAACAAATCGAATTGATACGACGTGGTGATACTGGCGGCGCCGATGTTGCCCACCGGGACTTTTTCGGTCAGCAAAAAGGCTTCACCGGACTCCTGCAGGCGCTGGGCCTCGGCCTTGGCACCGAGGCTCCAGCCGCCGGCTGATTCAGCCTGCTCGGTCTGGAAACGCGCACGCTGCAGGTTGGCGGCCGCCACGCGCAGGTCGCTGTTGGAGGCCATGGCCTGACGCACCAGCTCATCCAGGCGCGGGTCTTTGTACAGCTTCCACCAGTCGGCCGGGACCGGCGCCGAGACCACATTACTGCCCTCGCCCGCCAGCTGGCCTTGCAGGTCATCCCGCTTGACCGCGGACTTTTCCGGCAACGTGTAATCGGGCCCCACGACTTGGCAGGCCGACAGCAACAACCCCAGCGCAGCGGTTGCCAGGAGCTGCTTCATGGCTTGTCTCCGTCTTTAACCTTATCGCCGATGATCGACACCGTCGCCGTGCGCCCGGCGATCATGCGAAAGTCCGCCGGCACATCATCAAAGGCAATGCGCACCGGAATCCGCTGGGCCAGGCGTACCCAGCTGAACGCCGGGTTGACGTTGGGCAACAGGTTGGAGCCGCTGCTGCGGTCACGGTCTTCGATACCGGCGACGATGCTCTGCACATGCCCGCGCAGGCGGGCGTTGTCACCGATCACGCGGATATCCACCGCCATGCCGACGTGAATGCCGTCGAGCTTGGTTTCTTCGAAGTAGCCGTCGATATGGAATGAGTTGCTGTCTACCACCGACAGCACCGGGCGCCCGGCGGTGACGAACTCCTGCGCACGCGGCGCGCGGTCGTTGACGTAGCCGTCCACCGGGCTGCGGATCACCGAACGGTCGAGGTTGAGCTGGGCGGCATCCACCGTCACTTGCGCTTCGGCCAGGGCCGACTGGGCACGAGCCACGCGGGACTGGCTTTCTTCCAGCTGCTCGCTGGGCACCAGGTTGCCGAGGCCACGGTTGCGCTTGTACTCACGGCTGGCCTGGGCCAGGGTTTCCTGGCGGTCGGCCACGGCGGCCTGGGCCTGGCGCAGCGCCAGCTTGAAGCGGTCCTGGTCGACGGCAAACAGCACCTGGCCTTTGCTCACCAACTGGTTATCGCGCACGTCCACCTGCTGGATCAGCCCGGACACGTCCGGGGCGATCTGCACGATGTCGGCACGAATGTGCCCGTCGCGGGTCCAGGGGGCAAACATGTAGTACATGACCATGCGCCACACAACGACAACCGCAAACGTCACGATCAACAACGTGAGGACTACACGGCCGATGGTCAAAAAAGGTTTTTTCATGTCATCAGGTATCGACTGAGTGAGTCCACCGCGCCCAGCAACAGCGCATAGAGTCCCACATTGAACAATGCCCGGTGCCAGACCAGGCGATAGAAGTGGAGGCGGGTCAACAACCCGTGCACCACCAGGAACAACACATACGTAATGCCCATCAGCACCAGCAGCGTGGGCAGGAACACCCCGCTGATATCCAGATCACCGATCATAAAGGCGCTCCATCAGGCAGCGGCGCTTCCATCTCGCTGCCGCCGATAAATTCCACGCCGGGCAACAGCGCCAGGCGCAAACCAGCCAGTGCGTGCAGCAGGTGCACGCGGGTATCGTCTTCGTCTTGCAGGCCCTGACCGTTGAGGGCGCGGCGCGTGCGGTCGAGGGTCATCAGCAGACCGCTCGGCGCCGGCAAGCGTTCACCCGCCTTGAGACACGCCTTGAAGTAAGCGCCCACGCCTTCCACCACCTGGTTGAGCAGCACCCGTGGCACGCCGAGGATGCGTGGCGAGTAGGCCAGCAGGTCGAGCAGGTTGAGCGCCACGCGCAAGTCGCGCAGGGCAATGCCGGTGTCCTGCCCGGTGAGGGCCAGGCGCGGCAGGTGCTGCATCAGGCGGTCGAGCATCTGCGCGGCCATATGCCGGTGTTCGGCCAGGGTCGCGGGCTCGGTGAGGCTGACGATATCGCGCCAGCTGAAACGGGTCAGGCGCTTGGCCGCCAGTTCGGCGCCGAAGGGCCGCGCGATCAACGTCCACACAAAGGCGAACAGCAGGCCCACTGGCCCGGCCAGGTTGACGTTGGCGAAGTTTAAAAAGTCCGCGTCATAGGCGCCCTGGATGCTGATGAACGACGAGGTGTTCACCAGCGTCAGCAGCATGCCCAGGTAGAAACGCGGCTGCACCGTGAGCGTGCCAATGCAGATGAACGGCACCGCAAACGCCAGCACCAGCATCGGGAAATCGTGCAGGTTGGGCAGCACCAGGAACAGATAGAGGCTGGCGAACAGCACCGACATGGCGGTCCAGAAAAAGAACCGATAGATCTGCGGCGCCGGGTCGTCCATGGTCGCAAAAAAACTGCAGGCCACGGCCGCGAGGATCACCGCGCTGCCGCCGTCGGTCCAGCCCAGCAGAATCCACAGCACCGAGGCGACGATGATCGCGGAGACGGTGGAAAACGCCGAGTAGAACATCAGGCCACGGTCGAGAAATGGCGTCAGCCGGCCCAGGCGCCAGTGGCGGTAGACGGCGCGCCAGGTGTCCTGGCTTTCGCACTGGATGGCGGCTTGCAGGCTGCGGCAGTCTTGCCACAGGTCAACCCATTCGCCCAGGCGGTACAGGGCGTTGGAAAACAACAGCGTGTGGCGATCGTCCAGCGCTTCGCCCTGGGGCTGGGCGGCATCGATTGCGTCGCGTAGCACGCGCCAGCGCTCGAGGGGCGCTGCCTGAGTGGTGCTCTGCAGCCAGGCATTGGCGGCTTCCAGCAACGGCGTGAGCTGATCGAGAAATTCCGGTGCGCGGTGCTCGATCGCGTAAATCGCATCGTCCAGGGCGTCGATCACCGGCAGCAGGTGGATCATGCGCCCGCGCAGTTCCTTGGTGTTGCGCACCGTCTGTGGTCGCGCGCCTTCGTGGGGCAACTGGCCAATCATCAATTCAAGGGTGTTGAAGGTGGCGACCATGCCGCCGCGTAATGTGCTGACCTCTTCAGGCTCGACATTGCGGGTCAAAAAGCGTTGGCTGTAGACCTGCGCATCGGCAAACCACTTGGCTACCGAGCCGTCGAACACCGGCATCAGTCGGCGTGGCCAGAACATCGCGCCCACCACGGCGGCTACCGCGATACCGAGGAAAATTTCCTCGGTACGCGCCTCGGCCACATCCCACACCGCCAAGGGGTTGTCGACCACTGGCAAGGCGATCAGCGGCAGGGTGTAGCCCGCCAGCATCAGCGCATAGTTGTTGGCGGTGCGCAGGTGCATGGAGAGAAACAGCAAGGTGCCCGTCCACAGCGCAATCACCACCACCAGAATGTACGGCGATTGCACGAACATCGGCACAAAAAACACTGCCGCCGCCGCCCCCATCAGAGTGCCGATGGCACGGTACAGGGCCTTGGAGCTGGTAGGGCCGACAAACGGGCTGGAGACGATATACACCGTGGCCATCGCCCAATACGGACGCGGCATCTGCATCAGCATGGCGATATACAGCGCGATCATCGACGCGGCGAAGGTACGCACCCCATAGAACCAGTCGCGGGCGGGCGGGAAGCCGGTAAAAAATCCGTTCAAGGGGTCGCTGCCTCGAAGGCGCGCAACACCCGCAGCGCGGCTTCCAGATCATTGGGGGCGATATCCGCCAGTACATCCTTGCGCAGGCGCACCAACTGCGCCTCCACTGCTTGCACCAGCTCACGGCCGCGCTCGGTCAGGCTCAGGGCCTTGGCGCGACGGTCGTGGGCATCTTCGGTGCGGCACACGTAACCGTCGTGGCACAAGCGGTCGAGCAAGCGCACCAGCGACGGGCTTTCCATCCCCGACGCCTGGGCCACTTTGACCTGATGCACGCCATCGCCCAAGCGGCCGATCATCAACAACGGCACGGCGCAGGCTTCGGAAATACCATAGCTCACCAGCGTGGTCTGGCAGATTTTGCGCCAGTTACGGGCGCCCACCACCATGCTGCTGCTGAGGTTCATGTGGAGTTGTTCAAGGGTCTGGGACACTGGATAGTTCGCATACAGTTAGTTTGCTAACTATCAATATGATGGATGACACCAAATGCGTCAAGTTTTGAAACAATTTTGCTGATGGGTGGTGGGAAGAGGTAGGGAGGAGTAAAGCCGGTTCTGGCGTGGGTGGTGGGTTTTCAGCAGTAGCTGCAACACCGACCCTCCCACATTTAGATCCGAGGTGGCCTTAGGCCGGCTGTTCGGCATGGGCATTCCGTCTGCTCCACCGCCAAACGCTCCAGACCTTCGCTGTTTCGGATAGAACGAGCAACGCAGCCATTAACACCAGGTTATAGCTTGGAACTGCCTTAGCGCCCAAAAACAGGAGCGAGACGGAAGGAACTACTAAGGCTAGCCGCAACGGTGTTTGAAGATAGACAACCCATTTTACTGCTGCGCTTTTGAGGAAAAAGAGCACACAAGAGATGATGACGGAGACTTGCAACAACATGGCAAACCCAAACATATAAAGCGGTACAACACTGTGCTCGCGTAGAAGCCATAGCGCACTCTGTGCATCACTAAAATAGGGAACTCTTCCGCCCATTGCGCTGGTGATGACATACCGAGCCAAATAGATGGCATCCATCCCACCCCAAAACCAGAAAACCTGCTTACGCGTCATGTCTCATCATCCTTGTATTCGTAGGCTATATCCGGTGTTACAGGTTGCCAGTGCCATGATTGGCCACCCACTTGCCAGCTATCATCCCCCTCAAGATAGCGTTGCTTGACGTGCCGCAGCTCACCGTACCGACGCTCAACCGATTGGTGGGTGAGTTGCTCATCGCGACTATCAAGCCTTACCCATCGTTGGGTCATAACCCTTGTGGTGTTCGCGAGATCCTTGCCGCTCGATGCAAATACTCGCCCCTCATCCCCTAAGGAAACCAGCCGATTAGCGGCCAGGATCGCGGTGTTTTTAACACCGTCATAATCAATACCGACCTTCTCCCATTTACCCGGGCCGATATAACGCCGACGCCCCATCAAATGCCCATATCTAACGCGACATTCTCTACTCAGAGGAAGAAAGGGATGATCCATCAAGAACAACCAATCTCCGGCTGCCAGTTTGTCCAGCACCCGATGCTGATCTTTTCCCGTGGGACAACAAACAGGGGATAAACCGCACTCATTAAGAAGCTCACTCAGCCCCGGCAGTGCAAAAGGTGCACGGAAGAACTCTCTGACCTTGATTACAGAAAAATAAGGGCTCTCGATTTTTGCGAGGTCATACTTTTCAATATCCGCGCGAGGAATTAGTCGTTTCATGCTTATTCCAGAGGAGGAAATCAGCGCCTGTTAATACAGGGCTCCTCACGCTGGTCGCTATCGTCCACTTCCGTTTAGTCGATAGGAAACTTCCTAACCTGCTACCTCAGGGCAATTTGACTGCTCGTTTAAAGCCCGTTGCGTCACACCCCTCGCCCACCCCGCAACATCAGATTCAACTCATCCACCACCTCAGCCCAATCCGCATCCTCCAGAATTTCCTCGCGCAAAAATGCGCGCTGGCTGGCCGTCCAGAAAAACGCATCGGCCAATTTCAAATCCGGCTTGAGCGGCGAATGAGCGGCCACGAACTGTTCAATGCTGACCGGGTCGTCCGGCAGGCCAAGCTGCTTGAACAGTGAGGGTAGGCTGTGCACTGGCGATTCCATGGTGGGCTCCTGATGGCAAAGGTTTAAACGAGTCTAGCGGCAGCCTTGGGGTTGCGGCGGCGCCGCGTTGCACAACACGAACAAGCGGGCACGCGCGCCGCCGCCGTCCTGGCGACTGAGTTCGCGCCAGCCGTCTGGCAGCGGTGCGAAGTCGTCCGTGTCGTCGCTGCTGATCAACCACACGCGACGGGTGCCGGCAGGCAACGCCGACAGATGGTCGAGGTAGATGCGCCCGCCATCCTGGTCCACCAGCGTGCCGAAGCCATAGGCATTCGGCCGGGTTGGCGTGCCATCGGGCTTGGGCGGTGTGTACAGCTGCAACTGGGCGTCGGTCTGGTCGTAATAGACGTAGCTGAGGTACCACAGCATGTCGCTGAGGACGATGCGGTCGTCTTCCTGGTAGTTGCGATTGACGAACTCCACCGGCACGTTGAATTGGTCGTGTTCATCCACGGTTAAAGTATTTTTGAGACCCGCCAGTTCTACGCCCACAAACAGCACAAACACCCCCACCCCCAGCAGTGACAGGCGCGGCGGCAGACGGTCGATGGCTATAGCCACCACGATTGGCAGGCCCAGGGCGTACACGGTCAGGTAGCGCTCGATAAACACCGGTGAAATAAACGACACCGCGTACACCAGCAACAACGGCAGCAAGAACAACAGCGCCGGCAGGCTGGCGGGCCGGTAGCGCTCGCGGTCGCGCGCGGCGGTCACTACGACAAGCGCGATCAGCAAGCACGGTAACAGCCAGAACATCGGCAGCCAGACACCATCGCCTTCATCCTGGAGCAAGAACTGCCAGAGCATCGACGGCAGGGAGAACAGGGTGACCGGTTCTTCCCAGCCGATATCCCCGCCCACATTGAGCTCTTCGACATGCAGGACCAGGTCCACCAGGTTCGGCAGCCAGGGCAGGTACAACAGCACAATCGCGACGTTGGTCAACCACCACGCCGGGCGCACGATCAGGCGCTGCCCGCGCGGTTGAGGCCAACACAGCACACCCAGGTAGGCCCAATGCACCAGCACGCACAGCGCGGTGAAGTAGTGGGTATAGAAACCGGCACTCATCAACACGACATACGCGATGAGATAACGCGTGCGCTCGGGTTGCCGCACCCAGTACACCAGCGCCAGCGTGGCGGCCAACAGCCACACGGCCAGCAGCGAGTACATGCGCACTTCCTGGCTGTAGCGCACCGCCGTCGGCAGCAGTGCCAGCAGGACACCAGCCAGCACGGCCGCACACCGGGTGGACAACTGCCGCGTGAGCCAGATGCCCAGGCCCACGGCCACCACGCCAGGCAGGGCGCTCATGCCGCGTATCGACCAGATGCCGTCGCCGAACAGTTCGATCCAGCCGCGCAGCATGAAGAAATACAGCGGCGGGTGCACATCATGGGCCGCGTGAAACCACAGGTCGGCCGCAGCGTATTCACTGAGCAGCAGGCTGGAGCCTTCGTCGCCCCAGATCGCCGCCGACGTCAGGTGGTAAAACCGTAGGGCCATAGCCAGTGCCAGGATCGGCACCCACCACAGTCGGCCGAGCCAACCGACGCCCTCCCACGCGAGGCGGTTGAACGCGGTTGCCGCCCCGGCCTTACCGTTTTGCTCTACCACAGACCGTCGCACTTCGATTCCCCTGCCACTGCCCTGACTGCCTCAGTGCAACCACCGCCACTCTAGGACAAAAGCCTCTGACTCGCTTCTGGAATCGGACAAATCAGCATTTTGTGTAGGGCTTCACCTAAGCGCCAGCAGGAACAAGCTATTATTGCGCCCCTCCAAGGACTCAGGATCAAGGACACGTCATGCGCATCGGTTTTCTGTCACCCCTGGCACTGCTCGCCGCCATTTCCCTACCGGCCCAGGCCAGCTCAGACGATTCGTGCTACCCCGACTGGCGTGTCTCGCGTGACAGCCTCGACGCCTGCAGCAACCAGCCCTTCCTCAGCCCCGGCAACGACAGTCGTGTGAACCTGCGCCTGCTGCTGGCCGACAAGAAAGCCGCCGCCCTGACGCCCAATGCCTTGAGCGCAGACGACCTGGCCCAGGGCTTTGGCCCGGTGCCGTTTGCCGTGTATCGCCTGACGCCTGTGCCCGCGACAAACGAAGAACCCGACAACCAGCCGGACAACTCGCGTACCGCCGAACTCGACGCCCTGCTCAAACCCCTGGGTATCCAGCGTGACAACGCCGAGGCCGCCGGTGACGCGTTCCTCAGCGGCGAAGGCAGCCGCTGCCGCAGCAACAACGACGACAGCGCCACCGCGTTTATCAGCCAGGTCATCAAGGCCGACGTGCCCGCCGCCGAGCGCGATGAACTGGTCAAGGCGCGGCTGCAGTTGCTCACCACCTGCAGTTCGGATGGCCAGATTGTCGCCAAGCCGATCGACTCCTCCAACGGCCGCCTGCTGCGCACCTACCTGCAAGCGGCCGCGGACTTCTACAGTGGTCGCTTCGGTGAAGCCGAACGCGGCTTTGCCGCCGCCAGCAGCAGCGAGTTGCCCTGGCTGAAGGAAACTGCGCTGTACATGGCCGCGCGCACGTCACTCAACCAGGCCCAGGCTCAAGCGTTCGACCAATACGACATGCCGCAACTCGAGCATGTGGATAAGGCCGCCCTGGCCGCTGCCGAACAGGGCTTTCTCAACTACCTGAAAACTTATCCACAGGGCGACTACGCCGCCTCCGCACGCGGGCTGCTGCGCCGGGTGTATTGGTTGGCCGACGACGCCGACAAGCTCGCCGAGGCTTACGCCTGGCAACTGGCGCAAGCCACCGACGCCGAGCGCAACGTGAGCCTGGATGAACTGGTGGAAGAGGCTGACCTCAAGCTGTTGATGAGCTATCGCGGCACCCTCACAACCCCGATGATCCAGCTCGTCACCGACTTGATGTCGATGCGCGCCCACACCCCACCCAGCCTGACCCGAGCCGACCTCGACGCACAGAAAAGCGTGTTTGCCAACGATCCGGCCCTGTTCGACTACCTGCAAGCGGCGTTCGCCCTGTACGTCGAGCATCAACCCGACGCCGCCTTGAAGCACCTGCCCGAGGCTGTACCGTCGAGCCTGGATTACTTCGCCTTCAGCCAGCAGACCCTGCGCGCCCTGGCTCTGGAAGCCAAGCAAGACTGGAAGGCCGCCGAAGCGCTGTGGCTGCAATTGCTGCCACTCGCCAAGCAACCCCTGCAACGCGACCAGCTTGAGCTGGCCCTGGCAATGAACTACGAACGCAGCGGCCAGTTGGCCAAAGTGTTCGCGGCCGACTCGCCGATCAGCGCCAAGCAGGTGCGCTACATACTGCTGCGCAACGTCGCAGGGCCTGAGCTGCTGCGCCAGCAGATCACCCAGGCCAACGACCCGCTGGAGCGCCAGACCGCGCAATTCGTGCTGCTCTATAAAGACTTGCTGCGCAGCCAGTTCGCAACCTTTGCCGACGACCTCAAGCAACTGCCAGCCACAGCCCCTGAGGACAAACTGGGCACCAGCCTGGGCTACGTCTACAGCGGCGGCCAGAGCTTGAAACTGTTCCAGTGGAACGGCGACAAAGCCGAATCCGGCTATGCCTGCCCGAGCATCGCGCAAACTGCTGCGACCTTGCAGAACGACGCAAAAAACCCGCAAGGCCTGAACTGCCTAGGCGAATTCATCCTGCGCAACAACCTGGACGGCATGCCCCTGGAGCAGGCCCGCGCCGCCGGCAGCCTGGGCAGCAGTGCGTCAGGCTTCAAGGGTGAAACCTTCTCGCGCCTGGACGGTTACAAACAGGTGATCGGCAACGCCAAGGCGCCCAAGACCGACAGAGCCTACGCCCTGTTCCGCGCGATCAACTGCTACGCACCGGCCGGTTACAACAGCTGCGGCGGCCAGGACGTTGAGCCCGCTGTGCGTAAAGCGTGGTTCCGTCAGCTCAAAAGCGGTTTCGCCGATACCCAGTGGGGCAAATCGCTGCAGTACTACTGGTGAAACACCTGTGGTTCGCCTGGCTGTTGCTGGCAAGCCCGGCCTTCGCTGCCGTCGACGCCCGTGACTATGACGCCTTCTGGCTGTGGAGCGGCGTCGCGCCGCAGCCAGTGCTCAAGCAGGCCAAAACCCTGTACATCCTCCAGGGCCAGATCAACTCGACACGCCGCGCGCCGCAACGCGGCGTGCAGATCATTGCCCAGGGCATCAGCGTGCCGCGCCTCACGCGCGGCGAAGTCTGGCTGGTCTACCGCGCGCACACGCTGCACTGGCCGGAACGGGTCTACACCCAAGTGCTCGGCCAGGTGCAACGCTGGCGCGACGCGGGCAACCCGGTGGTCGGTATCCAGATCGACTTCGACGCCCGCACCCAGTACCTGCACGAATACGCCGACTTCCTGCGCGACCTGCGCCAACGCCTGCCCTTGGAGCTGCGCCTGAGCATCACCGGCCTGATGGACTGGAGCAGCAACGCCGACCCGGCCGCTATCGCCCAGCTCAAGGGGGTGGTGGATGAAGTGGTGGTGCAGACGTACCAGGGCCGCCACAGCATCCCGGATTACGCGGCGTATTTGCCCCGGATGAATCGGCTCGGGTTGCCGTTCAAAATCGGCTTGATTCAGGGTGGCGAGTGGGAGGAGCCGGGGTATCTGAAGGGTGGAGAGTGGTTTCGAGGGTATGTGGTGTTCTTGCAGAACCCGTGATTACGCAATAACCGTGTGGGAGCGGGCTTGCTCGCGAAGGCGGTGTGTCAGCCAACACATTCACAGCTGATCTACCGCTTTCGCGAGCAAGCCCGCTCCCACATGAGGAGGGTGTCAGCCTGCGGGAATGGCGGCGGTTTCAGGGTAGACGGATTGCCACCCGCCGCCGAGGGCTTTGTATAGCCCCACCATGGCCAACGACACACCGGTCGAGCTTTCCACCCACTGCTCTTGCGTGGCCAGCAGCGCGCTTTGCACGGTGAGCACATTGACGAAATCCACCACGCCTTCAACGTACTGGTGCTGCGCGGTGGTCAGGGCGATCTGGTTCTGGCGCACGGCTTCGGCGAGGCTGTCGCGGCGCAGTTGGCTGGCGTTGTAGCGGGTCAACTGGTCATCGATTTCATGCCAGGCGCGCAGCACGGTTTGCTGGTAGGCCAGCGCCGCCTCCTGTTGCTGGGCTTCGCGCAGGTTCAACATGCCTTGCAAGCGCCCACCGTTGAACAGCGGCAAACTGAACTGCGGGCCAAAAGCAAAGGCGCGGGAGCCCCAGGAGCCGAAATCCGACAGCTGCATGGCCTGGGAACCGAGGCTGCCCGACAAGGTGATGCGCGGGTAGAAATCAGCCTTGGCCACGCCGATGCTGGCGGTAGCGGCGTGCAAACGGGCTTCGGCCTGGCGGATATCCGGGCGGCGCTCAGCCAGCTCCGACGGCAAGCCGATGGCGACCTGGCGTTGGGTCTGCGGTACGGCGGCGTCATTGGACAGTTGCGCGTGCAAGGCTTGCGGCGGCTCGCCCATCAGCAAGCTCAGGGCGTTGATCAACTGGTCCTGGCGCTGTTGCAGATCCGGCAGGCGCGCTTCGATGGCGGCGACCTGGGCGGCGGCTTCGGCCACGTCCAGGTCGGTGGCTACGCCGTCGCCCAGGCGCAGCTGCGAGAGCTTGAGGCTGTGGCGCGCGACGTCGAGGTTTTGCTCGGTGACGGCACGGGTGTTTTGCACGCCGCGCAGTTGGATGTAGTCCTGGGCGGTTTCAGCGAGCACCGACAGCAGCACGGCGCGGCGGTCGTTTTCGGCTACTTGCAGGGTGGCGTCGGCGGCTTCGGTTTCGCGTTTGACGCGGCCCCAGAAGTCCAGCTCCCAGGACGCTGAGAACCCCGCGTCCCACTGGTTGAACGCCGCACGGCCGTTGTTGCCGGACGGGTCGCTCAAGCCTTTGGCGCTGTTGCGTTGGCGCGCGTAATCGCCGGTTGCGTTGACGGTCGGGTAGCGCTCGGCGGTGGTCACCTGGCGCACGGCGCGGCTTTGCTCCAGGCGGCTGCTGGCCAGTTTCAGGTCAAGGTTATCGGTGAGGGCACGTCGTGTGAGCGCCGAGAGTTGCTCATCGTGAAACACATCCCACCAGCGCTCCTGCAAAGGGTCGGTGACGGCGCGGCTGGCGGCCTGACGACCCTGGGGCTCGCTCCATTGATTAACTTGCGGGCCTTGGGGCCGCTGGAAATCCGGGCCGACGGTGCAGGCGCTCAGGCTGATCAGGCTCAAGGTGAGCCAGGCAAAATGTCTCATTGCTGGGCCACCTCACGCGGCTGCGCGACCGGCTGGGTATCGACGCTGGCTTCCACCGACATGCCCACCCGCAGGCGTTCGGTCAGTGGCTGGTTAGGCTCCAGCACAATCTTCACCGGAATGCGCTGCACCACCTTGGTGAAGTTGCCGGTGGCGTTATCGGGCTTGACCGAAGCGAAGGTCACCCCGGTGGCAGGCGCGAGGCTTTCCAGGTGGCCGTTGAGCAGTTCGCCGTCGAGGCTGTCGACCCGCACCTGCACGGCCTGACCGGCGTGCATATGGGAGAGTTGGGTTTCCTGGAAGTTGGCCACCACATAGGCCTGCGCCAGCGGCACTACGGCGAGGATCTTGCTGCCCGGCGTCACATAAGCGCCGACCCGCACCGCACGCTCACCGACCATGCCATCCACCGGTGCGACAATGCGCGTGTAAGACAGCTGATAGCTGGCCAATTCCAACGCAGCCTGGGCGCGCTTGAGCCCGCCCTGCGCCGCATCACGCTGGGCACTGAGGATTTCCACCTGCTTGCGCTCGGCAGCCAGCACAGCCGTGGCATTGGCCAGGCGCGCGGTGGCCTGGTCGATGCGGGTCTTGGCTTGCTGGGCGTTCTGCACAGTGCCCGCACCAACGCCGGCGAGGTGGTTGTAGCGGTTCAGTTCGTGTTCGGCAAAGGCCACTTCGGCACGGTCTGCCGCCACAGTGGCCTGGGCTTGGGCGATCACCGAGCTTTGGCGCTCGAGGGTCGCGGTGGCGTTTTTCAGCTGGGCCTGGGCCACCAACGTGTCGGCATCGGCGGCCTCGGCGGCGGCGCGAAAATCCCGATCGTCGATCAGCGCCAGCAGTTGGCCGGCCTTGACCCGCTGGTTGTCTTCCACCAGCACTTCCTTGATAAACCCTGCCACTCGCGGCGCGACCAGAGTGAAGTCGGCGGCGACGAAGGCATCGTTGGTGCTCTGGCGCTTGCTGCCCAACAGGCCCGGCGCGACCAGGTACACCAGCACGCCAACGGCAAACACGGTGATGACGGAGACGGCGATTTTGTCTTTGCGTTTCATGAGAAGTCCTTGGGGCTAGGTCGGTGCGCGAGGCGGAAAGATCCGCGTGGGCATCCAGAAAATCAGCAGGATCAACGCCACCGCGACACCGGCCATGACGTAATAAAGATCCGAAGAAGTCAGCACCACGGCTTGCTCGTGCAGGCGGTGGGCGAGGCCCGGCGCGTCGCCGTCGGCGAGGGGCGAATTGCCCAGACGGTCCACCAGCATGGTCGAGTGAAAGTGCAGGCGCTGGGTGGTCAGCGCATCCAGCACGCCGGTGGCGACCACGGCGGCCAGGCCTTTGACCGTGTTGAACCAGGCCGAGGCAAACGGCCCTTCGATGGGTTGAATGCTGCCGGTGGACAGCATCAGCAGCGGCAACACCGCCATCGGCTGGCCGAAAATCTGCAGCAGGTACCAGCCATAAAAATCATCGCGAATCCACGCCGAGGTCAGGTGCGAACTGCCGATGCAGCAGAGCACCAAAAGGCTCAGGCCGATGCCCAGCACCCAGCGGCAATCGACCCAGCGCAGGTTGCACAACGCCGCCACCAAGGGCAGCGCGATCAACTGCGGCAACGCCATCAGCAGCATCACCGGCGCCGTTTGCAGCGGCCGGTAGCCCTGGACCTGGGCGAGGAAACTCGACGGAATGATGATCACCGAGGTCAGCACCATCAACACCCCCGCCAGCACGATCAGGGCAAAGGCCAGGTTGCGCAGGCCGAGCATCTGCAACTTGAAAAACGGCAGCGGGTGCGACCATTCATTGACCATGAACAGCACCAGCAACACGCTGCCGCCACTCAGCAGGAAGGTGATCAGGCCGGACTCGAACCAGTCCAGGCGATTGCCTTGCAGAATGCCGATCACCAGCATGCAGATCGCCGGGAAACCCAGCAGCAGGCCACGCCAGTTGAACTGCTTGAAGCGCTCCAGGCGCAGCGGGTCTTGTGGCAAGCCGTAGGCCACGGCGGCCATGGCCAGCAAACACGGCCCCACGATCTGCCAGAACGCCCACTGCCAGCCGACGTATTCGGTCCACAGCGCCGCCAGCGGCGTGCCGAGGCTCGGGCCGAAGGTGGCGGTGAGCGCGTAGCCAGCCAGGCCATACAGCTTGACGTTGGCCGGCAGGAAGCGCAGCGCCACGGTCATCAGCATCGGCGGCAGCGCCCCGCCTGCCAAGCCCTGCACGGTGCGCAGCAACAGCAGGCTTTCGTAGTTCGGGGCAAACGGGCACAGAATGCCGAGCACCGTGAACAGGCCGATGGCGCACAGGGTGAAGCGGCGCAAGGAGAAGGTCACCGAACACCAGGGCGCGAAGGCCATGGCCGCCACGGACGTGGCGGTATAGGCAGCCACCAGCCAGGTGCCTTCGTCAAAGCCGATGTACAGCGCGCCACGGATGTCGGCGAGCGCCACCTTGGTGACCATCTCGTTGAGACCGGACACCAGCACCGCCAGCAACACACCGACCAGGCCGATAATGATGCGCGGGCCGAACACGGGAGGGGTCATCGCGACGGGTTTGGCTGCGGCCGCAAGCGTGGGGGCAGCGAGGGAAGTCATGAACGGGTAGCTCGGGATGGGAAATACCCGAGCAGTTTAATCAGGCACACACATGACAAAAAGTTACTTATCGGTAGTTTATAAGTGCGCCAGACGCAAACCCCAGTCCACCAGAAGTCAAATGTGGGAGGGGGCTTGCCCCCGATGGCGGTGGGTCAGTGACACATTTATCAACTGACACACCCTCATCGGGGGCAAGCCCCCTCCCACATTTTGGTCCTGTATGACCTGGGAATCAGGTCGGCTGGGCTTCCAGCCAGGTGGCATGGCAACTCTCGCGCATGGTTTCGCGCAGCCACTTGTGCGCCGGGTCTTTGTCGAAGCGCGGGTGCCAGGATTGGGCCAACACCAGGGTTGGCAGCGAGATCGGCAGGGCAAACGCGCGCAATGGCAGCTTGAGGCGTTTGGCGCTGTAGAGCGCCTCTTTGGGCACCGGCAGAATCAAGTCGGAATCGGGCAGCATAAACATCGCGCCGTGAAAGCCCGGCGCGATCATCGCCACGCGGCGCTCGAGGCCCTGGGCATTCAGCGCGGTGTCGATCGGCCCCCGGGCAATGCCGCGCCGCGAGATGCTGATATGGGAATAGCTGGCAAACCGCGCGGCGGTGATCTCTTCGTCGAACAACGGGTGGTCGTCCCGAGCAAGGCCCACGAAGTTGGTAGAGAACAGGTTCTGCACCTTCACCTCAGGGCTGGACGGCAGGGTGTTGCTCACGCGCAGATCCAGCCGCCCTTCGCGCAGCGCGTCGTCATCGGTGTCGGGTTCGGGTACGAAGCACAGCTCGCACAACGGCGCCACGCGTTCCAGGGTGTCGAACAAACGCCCACCATATACGCCGATAAAAAAGTCATTGGCACGCACGCTGAAGCGGCGGCGCAGGGTGCTCAAATCCACCTGGTCGGCCGAACGAAACAGCAGCGCGGCCTGTTCCACCACGTTGCGCACCTGGCCCTGCAACTGCAAAGCCTTGGGCGTCGGCACCAGGCCGCGACCGGCACGCACCAGGATCGGGTCGCCCACGGCCTCGCGAATACGCGTGAGAGTGCGGCTCATGGCCGCCGGGCTGAGGTTCATGCGCCGCGCGGCACCGACCACACTGCCCTCGTCGAGCAGAGCGTCGAGGGCGACCAGCAGGTTCATGTCCGGTAGTTGCATGCCAAGCACTCGTGATAAATGAAGAGTGAACTGGGCGCAATCCTAGCAGGGATAAGGCAATTAGCGCTGCATGCCCCAACGCTTCACGGTCAACCGTTCGAAGGTGTCAAACACCAGGTTCTCCACCAGCAAGCCGATCAGGATCACGACGGCCAACCCGGCAAACACCTTGTCGGTGTACAGCTCGTTGCGGTTCTGGAAGATGTACCAACCCAACCCGCCTTTGCCGCTGGTGGCGCCGAAGACCAATTCGGCGGCGATCAGGGTGCGCCAGGCGAAGGCCCAACCGATTTTCAGGCCAGCGAGGATCGACGGCAACGCGGCCGGAATCAGGATGAACAACACAAACCGCATGCCCTTGAGGCCATAGTTGCGGCCGGCCATGCGCAGGGTCTCGGACACCCCGAGAAAGCCGGAATAGGTGTTCAGCGCCAAGGCCCACAACACCGAATGCACCAGCACGAAGATCAGGCTGTTCTGGCCCAGGCCGAACCACAACAGCGCCAGCGGCAGCAACGCAATCGCCGGCAATGGGTTGAACATCGACGTCAGGGTGCTCAGCAAGTCGCGGCCCAACTGGGTCGACACCGCCAGGGTGGTCAGGGCAAACGCCAGCACAATGCCGATCAGGTACCCCTTGATGAGCACCGCCAGCGAGATGCTGACTTTGCTGAGCAACTCGCCACTGAGCAGGCCGTCGTACAGCGCGACAGACGTCTGCAAAAAGCTCGGCAGCAGCAGGTCATTGTTCTGATAACGCGCGACCGCTTCCCAGAGGATGGCGAGCACGATCAGGATCAAGCCCTTGCGCAGCCAGCCTTGTTGCCACAGGCGTTGGCGCAGCGGCAGCTCGCGTTCCACGGGGACGCTGAGCAGTGGTTCGAGGGTGATTTCGTATTCCTGGCGCATGGGTTGTCCCTTCAGTAAGCGATGCGGATATCGGCGAAACCCAACTCACGTTCGGCTTCTTGCGCCTCGTCGAACAGCAGGCGATGAATCCGCCGCGCCGACGCCTGGAACTCCACACCGCCCAGGCTGTGCAGATCGTATTGATGGCTGTGGATCTCCGCGCGTACACGCCCCGGGTGCGGCGACAGCAACAGAATGCGATTGCCCACCACCAGCGCCTCTTCGATGGAGTGGGTGACGAACAGCAGCGTGAAGCGCACCTCTTCCCAGAGCAGCAGCAACTCCTCCTGCATCTTGCGCCGGGTGAGGGCATCGAGGGCTGCGAAGGGCTCGTCCATCAACAGGATTTTCGGCTGCATGGCCAGGGCGCGAGCAATGGCAACGCGGGCTTTCATGCCGCCGGAAAGGGTATGGGGGTAAGCATCGGCAAAGGCACTCAGGCCGACTTTTTCCAGGTAGTGCAGCGCACGTTCTTCGGCTTCCGCGCGCTTGAGGGTTTTTGACGCCAGCAGCGGGAACATCACGTTCTGTTTGACGGTTTTCCACGGCGGCAGTTGGTCGAATTCCTGGAACACCACGATACGGTCCGGGCCCGGTTGTTCGACCTTCTGGCCTAACAGGCGAATCTCGCCCTCGCAGGGTTTGATAAACCCGGCGATGGACTTGAGCAGTGTGGATTTGCCGCAACCCGAAGGGCCGAGCAGCACGTAACGATCGGCCGGGTCGATCTCGAAACTGACCTGGTGGGTGGCCCGCACCACGCGCTCGGGGGTGCGGTATTCCAGGCTGACCTTATCCACCGCCAGCAACGGCAAGGGGGTGTGCAGGTTGCTGGCCGTGTGGCCTTGCAAAGGCGCGTTCATCTCAACTTCCTTGCAGGGGCTTGGCGTCCTGGAAGAAGTAGTCCTTCCACGATTCAGGCTTGTTCTTGATGGCACCGACGCGGTAGAGGAATTCCGCCAGCGGGTAGGTATTTTTCGGCGTAACGCTGAATTCAAACTGCGGGTTATCGATGATTTTCAGCAGCTCGGCGCGGTCAATCTTGGCCTTGGTGACGCGGATGTACGTGTCGGCCGCAGCGCCTTTGTCGTTCTGGGCGAACTGCGCGGCTTCGGTCAACGCTTCCACGAAGGCCTTGTAGGTTTTAGGGTTGTCGTTGCGGAATTTCTCGGTGGCGAACAGTACGGTCGGCGAGTTCGGGCCAAGCAGGTCGTAGGTGTTGAGCACCACATGCACGTTAGGGTTGGCGAGGGCCTGGTCCTGGAACGGCGGGTTGGAAAAGTGCCCGGTCAGCTCGGTGCCGCCAGCGATCAGCGCAGCCGTGGCGTCAGGGTGCGGGACGGCGACGGTGTATTTGTCGAGGCGATTGAATTCCTTGTCGCCCCACTGTTTGGCGGCGGCGTATTGCAGGAAGCGCGACTGTACCGACACGCCTACCGCCGGCACGGCGATACGGTCTTTTTCAGTGAAGTCGGCAATGGTCTTGACCTTGGGGTTGTTGCTCACCAGGTAGTACGGGAAGTTACCCAGTGACGCCACGGCCTTGACGTTCTGCTTGCCGTGGGTGCGGTCCCAAATGGTCAGCAGCGGGCCGACACCGGCACCGGCAATGTCGATGGAGCCGGAGAGCAGCGCGTCGTTGACCGCCGCACCGCCGGACAGTTGGGTCCAATCGACTTTGATATCGATGCCTTCCTGCTTGCCGTATTTCTCGATCAGGTTCTGGTCGCGCACCACGTTAAGCAACAGGTAGACAATGCCGAACTGTTCAGCGATGCGGATCTCGCCTTCGGCCTGCGCTGCCGCCGGGGCCACGAGGCTGCCCGCCAGCAAGCTGACACCCAGCCCGAGGGTCGCGGCGAGCCGCGCAAATGGAAGTTTCCTGGACATGGTCATGCTCCGAATCAGAAAGGCGCGTCGCCCTGGATGGTGGTGCGAAACAGCTTGCGGCGCAGGTGGCTGGGGCAACCGGCGGCCAGGTGGATCAGCGAGCGGTTGTCCCAGAACACCAGGTCGTGGGGCTGCCATTGGTGGCGATAAATGTTGTGCGGCAACACGCTGTGGGCGTAGAGCTGGGCCAGCAGGTCACGGCTTTCGTCTTCCGGCAGGCCAACGATGCGCGTGGTGAAACCTTCACTGACGAACAGCGCCTTGCGGCCGTTCTCAGGGTGGGTACGCACAATGGGGTGCACCACTTCGGCCACTTGGGCCAGTTGCTCCGGCGTCAGGGTTGGGCGCCAGTTGCCTTCGAATTTGGTTTCGCTGTAGCGCGCGGTATAGGAGTGCGCGGCACTGCGGCCCTCTACCGCTTTGCGCAGGTGCTCGGGCAACTGGTCCCAGGCTTTGTGCATGTCGGCGAACAAGGTGTCGCCGCCTTCGGAGGGCAGTTCCTGGGCGTGAAGCATGGAACCCAGGCTGGGTAGCTCTTTATAGGACAGGTCCGAATGCCAGAACTTGCCGGCGTCCCCCAGGCCGATGGATTGGCCATCTTCTATGATGTTGGAGACGATCAGGATTTCCGGGTGGTTGGCCAGCAGGAACTGCTTGAGTACATGGATCTGCAGCACGCCGAAGCGGCGGCTGAAGGCGATCTGTTGTTGGGGGGTGATGCGTTGATCACGGAACACCACGACGTGATGGTCCAGGTGCGCGCGGTGGATGCGCGCGAAATCCTCGTCGTTGACCGGCAGGGACAAGTCCAGGCCAATGATCTCGGCGCCAACACTGCCGGGCAGTGGACGAATCTCGAACGCTTGAGCGGTAGGGGTCGCTGTTGGAACAGTAGAGGTGGCGGACATGAGGTCACTCCCGGTCAGACAGGAGAGTGACTTTATAGGTATAAGAACGGCATTTTAAATACCGTTAGTGAATATCGATAGAAAGGAATGTACCGATCGCGTAAGACGCGATAATAGCCAGCTGTCGGCGCGCGGAGCGCCTTGTTGAAACGCTTACAAGCCGAAACCGTGCCCGTTTGACAAGCTTATGAGCAGTCTCTAGTGTTCATTGGATCCAATTAGCCACCTATCCTAATCAAGGAGGATAGCGTAACCGTGACGCAGAAGCCGAACCCTTTGAACAGCATCAAGATCAGCGGTCCCATCCCGGCTCATCTCGCTCGCTCCGTAATTGAAGAAACCTTGCGCAACGCCATCCTGGATGGGCGATTACCTTGCGGTACCGCCATGCGCCAGCAGGAGCTGGCCAGCCTGTTCGGGGTCAGTCGCATGCCGGTGCGCGAAGCCTTGCGCCAACTGGAAGCCCAGTCACTGCTGCATGTAGTGACGCACAAGGGGGCGGTGGTGGCGCCGTTGATCGAGGATAACTCGGCCGAAACCTATGCCCTGCGCATGCTGCTGGAGTCGGAAGCCTTGCGCTTGTCGATTCCTTTGCTCACCCCTGCGGATATCGCTGAGGCCGACGCCGTCATCTGTGCCCTGGAGAAGGAAAAAGACTACACCGAGATTGGCCGCCTCAACCGTCTTTTCCACATGGCCCTCTATGGCAAGGCTCCCAACCAGCGGCTGCTCAAGTTGGTTGAACACGGCTTAAATGAGGAGGAGCGCTTTCTACGCTTCAATCTTGAAGCAATGGGGCTGGGTGAGACGTCTCAGGAAGACCACCGTGAATTGCTGAACCTCGTGGCGCAGAAGAAAACCGAGGAAAGCATCCTGACGCTGCGTAACCACTTGATGCGCGGGATGGAAGTGATCACCACCTACCTCAATGGTCTGGAGGCCGCCGGCAAGTAAGTCACACCAATAGCTCTTTCTACTGTATTTCCACATTCCGCAGGCCCTTGCTCTTCGTGCAGGGGCTCGCACACAAGAAACTTCCCACCTCTAACTAAGCAACTTTCTGACATCCAATATTATTTGGAAAAACATCTAACACTTTTATATGCCCGTCTGATTGTTTAACCAGCTTATTATCTTTTATTACTAAACCAGACACTTTATTCGTCGGCGCCCTCACCTATGTGAGCGGCACTGCGCGCCGGGTTTGGTTTACACACACGTACTTCTTCTGCCGAATTCAAAAAAAGCCCATCGCTGTTTGTACAGCAGACGCAACAACTTATAGGCATCAACCATGCACCAACCGTTACTTGAAAAAACAAAACTGCACTTATGCAGCCATCCGTTATTTGATGAAATAACTTCTCTTCGCAAGTTACAACTTTTTATGGAGAGCCATGTCTTCGCTGTTTGGGATTTCATGACACTCGCCAAGCGCCTTCAACAGGACCTTACGTGCACCCGTCTGCCCTGGCTGCCGCCCGTCGACCCTCAGGCCGCGCGGCTGATCAATGAGATCGTGCTGGGCGAAGAATCAGACAGGCATCCACGCCAAGGCCATTGCAGCCATTTCGAGTTGTACCTGGAAGCCATGGCCGAAGTTGGCGCCCGTACCTCGGCAATCAACCACTTTGTGGCGCTGCTGCGCGAGGGCCAGGAGGCAAACGCGGCCTTGCGCGAGGTTGACCCTCCACCCGGCGTGGCCCGCTTCGTCAGCGCCACGCTGCACAGTGCGTTGAACGCGCCCACCCACTGTGTGGCGGCGGCGTTTGTGCACGGTCGCGAATGCGTGCTTCCGGCGATGTTCCAACGCATCCTGCAGGTCGACAAGGTCATCCATGAGCAGGCGCCTACCTTGTTCGGCTATCTCAAGCGCCACATCGAACTGGACACCCAGGATCACGGCCCCGCAGCGCAGCAATTGCTCGAACGCCTGGTCAACGTAAATCCAGCGTTCGCGCAGCAGGCAAACGCCGCCGCCGTTGCCGCCGTTGAAAGCCGCATAACGTTCTGGGATGAGGTGCGGGCCTCGCTGCAAGAGGTGCACCCATGAACATCGCCGACTACCTCCCGATTGCTGACGACTGGGAGCAGCGCGCAACCGTTCGCACGCGCCCTCGCCGCTTGTTGGAAAACGACGACAAGGTGATCTACCCGCTGTGCCGCCAACCCCTGGTACTCAGTGCGACCTTTGTTGAGCACTGCCCGCAGTGGCGCGACTTCGTGCTGACGCAAAGCTTCTATAAATTCATCAACGACGTGGTGATTTTCGAAACCGAAATCGTCGACAGGACTGCACGCAGCATTGCCAAGAATCGCTTCTCGGTGCCCTTCCCGCTGATCTGCCGCGTGGATGCGATGACGGTGGTGGTGGACGAGGACTACCACGCATTGGTCGCGCTCGACTTCCTGCAACAAACCGTGGCAATGACCGGCATACAACCGCTGAACCTGCCCGAACAGATCGAGTTGAGCCGCGCGGTGCCGGCAGCCCAGGCCTTGGCCCCCGCGCACTTGCGCGACGCAGTCGAACTGATTGGCGTGGCCATCGCTGAAAATACCGTGACCCACGAGGTGGCGGCGTTTGCCAAGGACAACAGCGTCAAAGCCTCGGTGCGTGGCCTGATGGCCGACCACCTGTTTGACGAAGGCCGCCATGCGCAATTCTGGACGCGCCTGGTGCGCCTGTATTGGCACGCCGCAAGCCCGGATGATCGCGACAGCATCGCCCAGGTGCTGCCGACGTTTCTGGCGCACTACCTGACCAACGACCTGCAGAAGCGCTTCGATCTGCAGCTGATCGAGCACCTCGACATCGACCACGCCGTGCGCAGCGCATTGCGCGATGAAGTCATGGCGCTGGCGTTCCCCATCACCCGCCAGCATCCGTTGATGGGCAACATCGCAGGCTTCCTGCAACACAGCGGCCTGCTGCAAACGCCCAGTGTGGTGCAGGCACTCCACGGTTATCTGCCCGTGTCGGGGAGGCCGGCATGAGGCGCCTCAAAATCGGCTGGAGCGGTGCCGGCAGTGCCCTGGGCGCCATCAGGCAGGCAGTGGAAGAGTACGGGCACCTCTCGTGTGAGGAAGCCATCGATCTGCTGATTGAAGACGGCAGTCAGCCGCTGGCCGCCAACGTGGACCACCCTGCACGGTTAAGCCTGCGTGTGGGTATCGGCCCGGTCACCGACTGCGGCCTGCCCGCGCTGCAACTGCGCGCCTACGAAGGTCGCGGACGGTTATTGGCGGTACTGGACATCGCCGATGAGCCCAGTGGCAACGGCCAGCGCCTGCGACGGCAGGTCACGCGGGCGCTGGTCGAATGGGCCGCCCTGCACGTCAGTGGCTTCTCGCGGGACGCTGGGTATTTCGCTATGCGCGCCTGCGCCAACGAATGGCCCGAACAAGGCTTGCAAGCGCTTGAAGCGCTGGCGTTCGAACATCGATTCAATCGCACCGCACACCCCGCACTGTTGCAGGAAGCTCGGGTGCCGGTGATCGAACGGCTGCAAGTCAGCCTTCACACCTTCGCCGAACGGCCAGCACTGAACATCGCCGGCCGCCAGGTGAGCTACGGTCAACTGCAGGCCTACGCCGTGGCAATCCAACAACGGTTGCACCCTCTGCTGAAGGCGTTTGAAACGCCAGCGGTGATCGGTGTACAGCTGGATAAATCCGTCGAGCTCTACGCCAGCATTCTAGCGGTGCTGGGCTGCGGGGCGGTGTACCTGCCGTTGGGGTCGGAGCATCCTCCTCAACGCCATCAGGTGATGCTCGAAGGCGCCGGGGCTCGCGTATTGCTGGATGCGGGCCAGTGCCCATGGCGCGATCACTACATCTCACTGGATGTCAGCACGGTCGACCCTGTGGGTGCCAACATCACGTCCCCGCTCATGCGACAACGCCCCGAGCCGGATGCGCCCTGTATGACGCTCTATACCTCCGGCACCACCGGCCAGCCCAAGGGCGTGATGCTGAGCCAAGGCAACCTCGCGCACTTCACGGCGTGGTATCGGGCGTGTATGGGCGTGGATGAGCAGAGCCGTGTGCTGCAGTTTTCGCCATTGAGTTTCGACTCGTCGCTGATCGATATTTTCCCTGCATTGATAGCGGGCGCCGAGCTGATCGTACCCAGTGAAGAGCAACGCCGCGACCCTCGGCAACTGCTGGAACTGCTGCACCGCCAACGCGTCACCCACGCCTTCGTGCCACCCGCCCTGCTCAGCATCCTGCCGCTCGATCAGCCGCTGGGCCTGAAACACCTGATGACGGGGGGCGATGCCTGCGAGCCGCATGTGATCGAACGACTGGCAGGGCAGTGTCAATTCCATAAGCTCTACGGCCCCACGGAGGCTACGGTGTTGGTCACCCACCGGACGTTGCACCCCACTGACAGCAATCGCAACCTTGGCCGGCCCATCGCCAACAGCCAGGTGCTGATCCTTGATGATGCTCTGCAACCGGTGGATGAACAGGTGATGGGCGAGCTCTACATCCTCGGCCCCGGGGTAAGCCTGGGGTATGTGAACGCGCCGCAACAGGCCGCCAGCGCGTTCGTCGAACTGATCGTACCAGGCAGCCAGAACCTGCGCGCTTACCGCAGTGGAGACCTGGCCAAGTGGACGGCTGAAGGCATCGTGCTGGGCGGGCGGCGCGATGAACAGGTGAAGATCCGCGGCTTTCGCGTCGAGCCTCAGGAAATCGAGCAATGCTTGCGCAGCAGCCGGCTATACCGCCAAGTGGTGGTCATCGGCCGTGCCGGCGGTATCCTCTGCTTTGTCGCCCAGCCAGAGCCGCACGCCACACTGAGCGCTTTGCAGCAGCATGCCCGGCAGTGGCTGCCGGACTACATGCAACCCGGCTGCTGGAGCGTGTTACCCGGCATACCGCACTCCAGCAATGGCAAGGTGGACCGCGAAGCCCTGCTGGCATTACCGTCGCGGCCTGCCTTGCAGGCTTGCGTTAACGCGGCGCGCACACCGCTTCAAGTACGTCTGGCCCAGCTGTGGCGTGAACTGCTGGCGCTGCCCGTGGATGCGCTGTCTATCGATGAAGGCTTCTTCGACCTCGGCGGCCATTCGATTCTGCTGTCGACTCTGTTGCTGCGAGTGCGTGAGCAGTTCGGTCGCGGTTTCGCGTTGAGCCACTTTATCGAAGTACCCACGATCCGCACGCTTGCAACGCTGCTGGAGGACGGAGAACGACCGGATGCTGCCTACGCTCACGCCCTTAGGGATGCTCGACGGGAGTCGGCGATCAACACCCTGCCCAAGGACTGCGCGGGCGACCCCCGTAAGGTGATCGTGACGGGGGCCAACAGCTTTGTCGGCGTCCATATCGTCGAAGCGTTATTGGCCGCGGGTGCAACCGACGTGGCGTGCCTGGTGCGCGAACAACCGGGGCACACGGCGATGGCGCGCTTCAACCAGGCGTTGCGCGAATACCGTCTGGAACACCTCGACCTGAGCCGGGTACGGGTATTCGCCAGCGACATCAGCTTGCCAAAATTGGGTTTGACCAACGACGTGTACGACACGCTGGCCAAGGACTACGGGGTGCTGGTGCACAACGCGGCGCGGGTCAACCACGTGATGGAGTACGCCACACTGGCCAGGGACAATGTCGACCCGATACTCGAATGCCTGCGTCTGTGTGAAACCCACCGCAAGAAGGTCTTCAATTTTATCTCGACGCTGTCGGCCGCCAGCAGCATCGATCCGTCGGGGTATGTGCTTGAGACTCCTGCTGCTGCGACGTTGCCGCTGTACATCAAGAACGGTTACAACCTGTCCAAATGGGTTGCCGAGCAGCAGTTGGGGCGAGCGGTCGAGCGAGGCGCCTGGGTCAATATTCATCGCCCCGGGAACATCAGTTTCAACCGCCTCAACGGTGTTTGCCAGCCCAGGAAAAATCGCTTGATGCTGATGCTCAAGGGCTCGCTGCAGTTGGGTCTGCTGCCTCGTCTGGCGCTGAACTTCGACTTGATGCCGGTGGATTTCCTGGCGCGCTTCATCGCATTCCACTGCACCAGCTTTCACCCCGAGCGCAGCGTGTTCAACCTGCATAACCCGCAGCCTCTGAGTTGGGAGCACTACCTGGATGCATTCAGCCGGGCGGGCCACCCATTCGAGCGGGTGAGCGTTGCGCAATGGCAACAGGCCTTGCGCACGGTGAACCAGGACAACGCCTTGTTTGGCGTGCTCGGGTTTTACCTCGATCACCTGGATGAGGATATCGGCGATACCTCGAAGATTCGCCATGACAATGCTCGACGAGGCATTCAGCAAATGGGCGAGCACTACCCCGAAAAAGACGCAGCGTTGTTGAGCAAAGGCTGCAATTACCTCAAGACCATTGGCTTTCTGTGAAACGCCTCAGGACACCTCCCATGACCCCCCTGCAACCCGATACGTTAATCCGCAACCCGACCGGCCTGCCAATAGTGGCGTCCGTGGTGGTCGACTGCCCTGCCACTCGCCTGTGGAACATGGTCGGCCAATTCGCAGGCTTCGATGCGTTCATCCCGGCCCTGATGCGTATCGAAATGATTGGCAGCGGCGTGGGTGCTTTGCGCACGAAGTTTTTCCACGACGGCAACTGTGTAGGGAGCAGCTCAATAGCCGCGACGAGCACGCCATGCACATGACCTGGACCACGCTCTACAACACGCTCGGCGTGGCCAGGTTATGGGCAGCCATGCATGTGCAAGCGCTGGGCGCGCAGCGCTCCAAGGTGACCTGGACCATCATTGCCGAGCCCGTAGACACGGCGCAGGCAGGGTTTGAACAGTTTGTGCAGGACTTTGCCAACAGCGCACTGGAGAATGTACGCCGTCTGCTTGGCTAAACGGCAGGAGCGAGGCGGCTCGCTCCTGCCTGATCAGCCTGCGGGTCAGATCTTGAAGCTATCGACCAGTTGCTTCAACCGATTGGCCTGCTGCGACAGGGCATCGCAGTCTTTGAGGGTTTCATTCAGATTGGTCACGCCCTGCTGGTTCAGCAGGTTGATCTGGTTGATGTCCACGTTGAGGGTTTCGACCACAGCGGTCTGCTCCTCGGTGGCGGCGGCAACCGACTGGTTCATGCCGTCGATCTCGACGATCCGCTGCGTCACGCTGATCAGGCGCTCACCGGCCTGGTTGGCGACCTCTACGCTTTCTTCGCTGGAGGCCTGACTGGCATTCATGGTGGTCACCGCTTCACGCGAGCCCACTTGCAGCGAAGTGATCATTTTGTGGATTTCTTCAGCCGACTCCTGAGTACGGTGAGCCAGGTTGCGCACCTCATCAGCGACCACCGCAAAACCACGCCCGGCCTCACCCGCTCGGGCCGCTTCAATGGCTGCGTTAAGCGCCAACAAGTTGGTTTGCTGAGAGATGCCCTTGATCACATCAAGGATGTGGCCGATGTTGTCGGTGCTGGCATTCAGGGTTTCGATCTGGGTGCAGGAAAGGCTGATCTTCTGCGACAGTTCCGACATTGCCAGAATGGTTTGCTCCACCACCTTGCGCCCATCGTCAGCCTGCTCACTGGCACCGCTGGCGTGCTGCGAAGCGTCAGCGGCGTTACGTGCGATCTCCTGGGTGGCGGCCCCCAACTCATTGATCGCAGCCGCCACGCTGTTGGTGCGCGCGCTCTGCTCGTCAGAGCCGATAATCGAGGCGTTCGAAGAGGCCATCACGCGCTGGGACAGGTCATGTACCTGGCGGGTTGCCGACGACACTTCGGAAATAGAGGCGTGGATACGCTCCACGAACTGATTGAACGCGCTGCCGACTTCGCCGAATTCGTCTTTGCTGGTGACGGCCAAGCGACGGGTCAAGTCGCCTTCACCCTGGGCGATATCCTGCATCGCAACGCCCATGGTGGTCAGGGGGCGCAACAGTACTTGAATCAGCAAGCTCAACAGCACGGCAATCACGACCACCGCGATCAGCATGGCAATCAAGGCCGAAGTACGGAATTTCCCCAGCGGCGCGTAGGCTTTGTCTTTATCGATCGACAGACCGATATACCAGTCCGCACCTGGCAAGCCGCTGATAGGGGTGAACGACAAAATCCGATCCTGGCCATTGAGAACAACGTCCTGGCTCAGCTTCTCGATTCGCAGGTTGGTCCCTGGGTAGATGTCCTTGAGGTTTTTCATCACCTGGTCCTGATCCGGACTGACGATGACTTGGCCGTCGCCACTGACCAGGAACGCATGGCCGATACCACCGAAGTCCACCGAATTGATGATCTTCACCAAGGTCTGCAGGCTTAGGTCACCACCGACCACACCCAGCAGTTCACCGTTCTTTTTCACCGGCATCGCAATGGTTACGATCTGCCCGCCCACTGCAGCCATATAAGGCGGTGTGAGCATGGGTTTGTCAGCGGCCACTGCTTGCTTGTACCAGGGACGCTGGCGTGGGTCGTAGCCGTCGGGCATTTTCGCGTCCGGGCGCTGGGTGAATACGCCATTGGTTTGCCCAACATAAGTGAACTGGAAATTCGAGGTGAACGCTGCTTGGTCGACCAACCCCGGAAGGTCCGCACCGCTGCCCTGGTGGGCCATGTTTTGAGTGAGGCTTTCGAGCACCAGTATTCGACCACTGAGCCAGTTCTGCACACTGCTGGCGGTGAGCTCACCGGATTGCTGGATAGACGACTCCAGATTCTGCTTGATGGTGCTGCGCTGCAGGTAGTCGTTGTAGAGGGTGAATAACGCGAAGGCCAGGACAACAACGCCAGACGCGGCCAGCAGAATTTTATGACTGAACTTGAGATTCATTTCATCGACTTCTTTTTGCCAAAGGGGGGGTGAGCGTGCCGAAGGGAACATTCCATGTACGGGTATAGGCAGCGTCTCTGGCCGCTCTATTTCGGTGCACGCATGGCTCATCAGGCTTTCGGCCAATCCGAGGCAAAACTTAGGAAATTGTGAGATCTATCCTCGTTTTACGTAGGAAACCGACAAGTGGTTGTCGTACAAGGCCTGGAGTAGCACCCGCTGGCAACCCCTCATAAAGCAAGCGCCCTGGAGAACAATGCACAGGGCTGGAACGGCGGCAGGCACTGAAACGCCTTCTCAGCGAAGGCCGTCACTTCACGGCTACGATCTGCTATCAGTCAGGTTTGGATAGCGCTGAACAACGCAGCGGTGATTCAGGCATTGGGGTGTTTGGGCGTTCTCTTGCCCTACTTTCCTCTACTGGGCAGTAGAGGTTTGGCAAACCGACCCCTCGAAACGACAAAACCCCTGTCTGCGTTAGCAGACAGGGGTTTCGGAATTCAATCTTGACGATGACCTACTCTCACATGGGGAAACCCCACACTACCATCGGCGATGCATCGTTTCACTGCTGAGTTCGGGATGGGCTCAGGTGGTTCCAATGCTCTATGGTCGTCAAGAAATTCTGTGTACCGGACCGTTGCGCTAGCAACGTGCCGATGAAATTCATGGACTTCTACATAAACAAAACCCCTGTTTGCGTTAGCAAACAGGGGTTCTGGAATTTAATCTTGACGATGACCTACTCTCACATGGGGAAACCCCACACTACCATCGGCGATGCATCGTTTCACTGCTGAGTTCGGGAT
>NZ_WKCB01000164.1 GCF_021606685.1 Pseudomonas syringae | reverse complement strand
AAAGCCTGCGTTCGGCCAGCGTGTTTAATGGGGCGCCTAAGATCAAGGTCACGATCAAAAGCTTCAGATCAAAAGATCGCTGACTTCGTCAGCGCAAAGGATGTAAGGGCCAGATCAAAAACAAAGCAAGGCGGCCTGACAGCCGACCCGATCCTCGAAGCCTCACTCGGTTCAAATGTGGGAGGGGGCTTGCTCCCGATAGCGGTGGGGCAGTCACAGATGCATTGGCTGACACACCGCCATCGGGAGCAAGCCCCCTCCCACATTTTTTACCGCAATCAACAGACGTAACTCCGGTCGGCTCCAAGGCCGCCAAGCCAGCCCACGACCAGCGCTCTTGATCCACACCACTCAGGTCGGCTGTCAGGCCGCCGTGCTCTGCTTTTGATCTGCTTTTGATTTTGATCTAGGCGCCCCATTAACCACGCTGGCCGCACGCGGGCTTGAATCCGTGGGTAACCCGGCAGGACGCCGGGTTAGCCGCGCTGGGCCATGGATGGCCCATCGCGGCGGCCCACGGATTCAAGGCTGCGG
>NZ_WKCB01000163.1 GCF_021606685.1 Pseudomonas syringae | reverse complement strand
GCAGCCCCCGTCAAGCCACCGCATTACTCCAGGAAGATCTCCGCATCTGCTTTCAGGGCCGCTTCGCGACCCAACGCGGGCAAGCCCACTCGCCACAAGAGGTAGGTTGCTGGTCAGAGGTGTATCACCTCATAAACGAAACGCCCAGTGCTGCGTGCTACACCAGGGTGAGCAGCGGTTGTGGGTATTTTATGAAGTAAGCAAAAACTCAAATGAGCGCGCTTTTTGTGGCGAGCGGGCTTGCCCGCGTTGGGCTGCGCAGCAGCCCCCGTCAAGCCACCGCATTACTCCAGGAAGATCTCCGCATCTGCTTTCAGGGCCGCTTCGCGACCCAACGCGGGCAAGCCCACTCGCCACAAGAGGTAGGTTGCTGGTCAGAGGTGTATCAACCTCATGAACGAAACGCCCAGTGCTGCGTGCTGCACCAGGGTGAGCAACGGTTGTGGGTATTTTATTAAGTAAGCAAAAACTCAGATAAGCACGCTTGTGTGGCGAGCGGGCTTGCCCGCGTTGGGCTGCGCAGCAGCCCCCGTAAACCCACCGCGTTACTCCAGGAAGGTCTCTGCATCTGCTTTCAGGGCCGCTTCGCGACCC
>NZ_WKCB01000162.1 GCF_021606685.1 Pseudomonas syringae | reverse complement strand
ATCCAGACCGAAGCCAAGGCCAAGGACGTGCGCTTCCTGCTCGAAGCCCTGCATGGCCAGGTCACCCGTGCCGCCCAGGACGGTTTCCTGCCGGCCAACGAGGCCAAGCACTGGATCAAGGAAATCCGCCATATCCTGGTGCTGTTGCACATCGAGTTCTTCAATAACCTCGGTCAGCATGCCCTGCAACAAGGCCAGCCGGGCCAGGCGCGCCTGGCCTTCGAACGTGGCGTCCAGTATTTGCGCAAACAGCCGGAACCGGTGCTTTACAGTGCGCAGCTGCAATTGCTGGAAGGTCAGTTGGCCCGCGCCAACTCCACCGTACTGGCCAACAGCAAGCAGACCGAAGCCGAGGCCAACGAACTGACCGAAGGCTTGAAAGCGGTCGACGCCGACGCCGAGTGGAAAAAGAAAGTCATCTACGACTGATCCCGACGGCTGACTATGCCGCCGCGAGCCGGCTTACTGTGGTAATTCGGCTTGTGTGGCAAGCGGTCTTGTGTGGCAAGCAGGCTTGTGTGGCAAGCAGGCTTGTGTGGCAAGCAGGCTTGTGGGCAAGCAGGCTTGTGTGGCGAGCGGGCTTGCCCGCGTTGGGCTGCGCAGCAGCCCCAGTCAGTTAACTACGTTTTGTCAGATACAACGCGGCGTCGGGTTTTAGGGCTGCTGCGCCCCCCAACGC
>NZ_WKCB01000161.1 GCF_021606685.1 Pseudomonas syringae | reverse complement strand
ATAAATAGCCCACCGCCCGTCAAAAATTTCCTACCCCATCAAACCCCTGTAAACCCTCACTCTGGCGTAAATAGCAGGCTTTTTGTCTCTGATCCGAGACCATCCGCCGCAACACAAAGCCGAATTTTTCCCTATAATGCGCGGGTAAATCGGGCCTGCAATATCCCTTTACACTGGGATGAAGAGCCAGACCTGAGGCCCCCGCTGGAGCAAGCACCTACCGCTCCGCCCCTCAAGCCTCACGCAGAGCACCCGTTACCCAATTCCGTTTAATGCCTGCGCTAGCTGCTGCAACAAACGATTCCTTAGATCCACCGCGGCCTCAGGGCCGTGTGAACACCCAACCATCCGGTTTCACACGGGCACCTTTGAGCCCTCACGCAGGAGACGACACGTCATGCTGAGCTGGGACGAGTTCGACAAAGAAGAAGAAGGCGAAGTAGCCGCTAAAGGCGCCAACGCCGGCCACGCCACTGAAGCCAACATGGACCGCCTCGACGGTGCCGGCGCTGCCGCCGCCATCGAAGCCCGCGCCGTCACCGCCAGTGACTCCGCCGCCATCGTGCGCGCCAAGGCCGCCCTCGACAAACTCGACGTCGCCGAAGGCCTCGCCGAACTCGAAGGCTCCGCCGCCCGCGTCGCCGTTGACGAAAAGCGCATGATCAACTGCCGCGCCGACCTCAACCAACTCGTGC
>NZ_WKCB01000160.1 GCF_021606685.1 Pseudomonas syringae | reverse complement strand
TATGGGGCGCCTAAGATCAAGGTCACGATCAAAAGCTTCAGATCAAAAGATCGCTGACTTCGTCAGCGCAAAGGATGTAAGGGCCAGATCAAAAACAAAGCGAGGCGGCCTGACAGCCGGCCTGATCCTTGAGCCGTACTCGGTTCAAATGTGGGAGGGGGCTTGCTCCCGATAGCGGTGGGGCAGTCACAGATGCATTGGCTGACACACCGCTATCGGGAGCAAGCCCCCTCCCACATTTTGACCGCAATCAACAGACGTAACGCCGGTTGGGTCCAAGGCCGCCAAGCCAGCCCACACAGCGCTTTTGCTCTACACCACTCAGGCCGCAAGGATGTAAGGGCCGGATCAAAAACACAGCCAAGCGAGGCGGCCTGACAGCCGGCCTGATGGTTGAAGCCGTACTCGGTTCAAATGTGGGAGGGGGCTTGCTCCCGATAGCAGTGGGTCAGTCACAGATGCATTGGCTGACCCACTGCTATCGGGAGCAAGCCCCCTCCCACATTTTGACGGCAATCAACAGACGTAACTCCGGTCGGGTCCAAGGCCGCCAAGCCAGCCACAATCCGCGCTTTTGCTCTACACCACTCAGGCCGGCTGTCAGGCCGCCGTGCTTTGCTTTTGATTTTGATCTTAGGCGCCCCATTAACCACGCTGGCCGCACGCGGGCTTGAATCCGTGGGTAACCCGGCAGGACGCCGGGTTAGCCGCGCTGGGCCAAGGATGGCCCATCGCGGCGGCCC
>NZ_WKCB01000016.1 GCF_021606685.1 Pseudomonas syringae | reverse complement strand
GCAGGCGCAGGGGCGGAAGGCCACAAAAAGCCCCGGCAACGGTTTTCTTTAAAAAGGAGGGGGGCGCCGAGGCAGGGGCCAGTGCGCCCCCCAACGCGGGCAAGCCCGCTCGCCACAACAAGCCCTGCTAGCCAAAGCCTGCTGCCACAATGGCGCCACACGCGACATTAAACCCTGATGCAGATCAGCATGGCCTATAACTGATTCAGCGATTCTCGCGGCTTTTTGCCTGCCCCCTGCAATGGAGATGCGTGTGTTTGCCAACCTGCTGATCATTCTGGCCTCATCCCTGGTGGTGATCGCACTCTTTCGCCGCCTGCAACTGCCGCCCGTACTGGGCTACCTGTGCGTGGGCCTGGCCGTGGGGCCTACCGCGCTGGACTGGGTGAACGACAGCGAAGACCTGCCCGACCTCGCTGAACTGGGCGTGGTGTTCCTGCTGTTTTCCCTGGGCCTGGAGTTCTCCCTGACCAAGATGCTCGCCCTGCGCCGCGTGGTGTTCGGCCTGGGCAGTTTGCAAGTGCTGGGCTGTGCGACGTTGCTGGGCGGTTTGCTGATGGCTCTGGGGGTGGCGCCGGGCATTGCGTTAATGCTCGGCGCGGGCCTGGCGCTGTCGTCCACGGCCATCGTCAGCAAAGAGCTGACCAGCCTCGGGGAGATCTTCAGCAGCCATGGCCAGAACGCGATTGGCGTATTGCTGTTCCAGGACGTAGTGGCGGTGCTGTTGCTGACGCTGGTCCCGGTGTTTGCCGGCAGCAGCGAGCAAGCCTGGTATTGGGCGTTGCCGCTGACCCTGGGGAAAACGGTGCTGCTGTTTGTCGGCTTGCTGCTGGCCAGCCGCTGGTTATTGCCGCGCTTGTTCCATGAAGTGGCCGCCTCCCACTCGGCCGAGCTATTTGTGCTGCTGGCCTTGGTGATCGTGTTGCTCACCGCCTGGCTCACGCACCTGCTGGGCCTGTCCCCTGCCCTCGGCGCGTTCCTCGCCGGGATGCTGCTGGGCGAAAGCCATTACCGTCATCAGATCGAAGCGGACATCCGGCCGTTTCGCGACATCCTGCTGGGGCTGTTTTTTGTCAGTATCGGCATGCTGATCGACCTGCAGCTGTTCGTCAGCCATAGCCTGCTGATCCTCGGCCTGACCCTGGCGCTGATGGTGGTCAAGGGCTGCGTGGTGGCGGCACTGGTCAAGCTGCGTGGCAGCGACAGTGAAACCGCCTGGCGCAGCGGCCTGGCCCTGGCCCAAGGCGGCGAGTTCTGCTTTGCCTTGATGGCGCAGATGCAGCAAAGCCGGCTGATCCCGGATGAGTTCAACGGGTTGCTGCTCGCGGCCACCTTCTGCTCGATGCTACTGACACCGCTGCTGCTGCGTGCCGCGCCGGCCATCGCCCTGCGCCTGCACCGCAAGCCTAACCAGCAGGTGCAACTGGAACAAATCACCGCGCTCAACGCTGAGCTGCAGGGCCATGCGGTGATTTGCGGCTATGGCCGCGTCGGGCAATCCATCGGGCGTTTTCTGCGCCGCGAGCAACACGCGTTTATCGCCCTGGATGATGACCCGGAGCGGGTGCAGGAAGCCGCCACCCAAGACAGCAGCGTGCACTATGGCGATTGTCGCCGTGGCGCGCTGCTCAGTGCAGTCGGCCTGGAACGTGCGCGGTTGGTGGTGATTGCGGTGGACAACAGCGATGTGGCCCTGACCGTGTTGAAAGAGGCCAGGCGGATCAACCCCGCGGTGCCCATCCTGGTGCGCACTCGCGATGACAGCCAGTGGGCTGAATTGAAAGCCGCGGGCGCCACCGAAGTGGTGCCCGAGCTATTGGAGTCGAGCCTGATGCTCGCCGCCCACGCCTTGGCGCTGCTGGGCCTGCCCGCCCAACAGGTACAGGCGCGGCTGGACGAAGTGCGGCACAACCGCTATCGCCTGTTGCACGGTTTTTACCCACCCGCACACGACGACGAAGACGCGCCGATCAATCCTGACTGACCGCGCCGATCTTGTGGATCGACAGGTCCGCGCCGTAATACTCCTCTTCCTGGCTCAGACGCAGCCCGTGCACGCGCTTGATCACGCCATACACCAGCAGGCCGCCGAGCAACGCCACCGCGACACCGAGGGCGGTGCCGATCAACTGGCTGATCAAGCTCACACCTCCCAGCCCACCCAGCGCCGACTGGCCGAAAATGCCACAGGCGACCCCGCCCCATACGCCGCACAGGCCATGCAGCGGCCACACGCCCAGCACGTCGTCGATCTTCCAGCGGTCCTGGGCGGCGATAAAGCACCACACAAACAAGCCGCCGGCGACCACACCGGTGACCAGCGCGCCCACCGGGTGCATCAGGTCCGAACCGGCGCAGATCGCCACCAGCCCCGCCAAAGGACCGTTGTGCAGAAAGCCTGGGTCATTACGCCCGATCACCAGCGCCGCGACGGTGCCACCGACCATGGCCATCAGCGAGTTGACGGCGACCAGGCCGCTCACGCCGTTCAGGGTTTGCGCACTCATCACGTTAAAGCCGAACCAACCCACGATCAGGATCCACGACCCCAACGCCAGGAACGGGATACTCGACGGCGCAAAGGCCACCAGCCGTCCTTCCCGGTAGCGCCCGTTGCGCGGGCCCAGCAGCAACACCGCCGCCAGCGCCAACCAGCCGCCCATGGCGTGCACGACCACCGACCCGGCAAAGTCATGAAAGCTGGCGCCAAAGGTCGCGAGCAGCCAGGCCTGCAGGCCGAAATTGCCGTTCCACACCATGCCTTCAAAAAACGGGTAGATGAACGCCACGATCAGCGCCGTGGCACACAGCTGCGGAACAAAACGTGCACGTTCGGCAATGCCCCCGGAAATGATCGCCGGAATCGCCGCGGCGAAGGTCAGCAGGAAGAAAAACTTCACCAGCCCGTAGCCATGGTCGGCACTGATCACCGCCGCCGGTTGCATGAAGCTCACGCCATAGGAGATCCAATAGCCTATAAAGAAATAAGCCAGGGTGGAGATGGCAAAGTCGCTGAGGATCTTGGACAGGGCGTTGACCTGGTTTTTCTGGCGCACGGTCCCGACTTCCAGGAACGCAAAGCCGGCATGCATGGCCAAAACCATGACCGCACCGATCAGGATAAACAGGGTGTTGGAACTGTGGACGAGGGTATCCACCGCGCTTTGCAAATTTTCCATGGAGGTTGGCAGGCCTGCGTTCAAGGCAAAAAGCACCAAAGCGGTTCAAGCCAGGGTTGCGCGCACTAAATTGGCACCACCGGCCCCGCCCCTCTTGAGAGGGCGTGAACCGCTTTAGCGCAGCGATCAACACAGCAGGCTGTTGCCGTCAGGGTTTTTCCGCGAGTTTCATTGATTTAGGGTAAGGTTTTTCAAGGCATTGGCCTTGGGCCGCCCGGATTCAGCGCAGACACCTGAGCGTGCGCACCAAGGCAAAGCAAAAGCTGTACCAGACAATTGCACTGAACCTTCACCGATAGCGGTGACTCGAAACCACACGTATGCAAGTCACACCCAGCCAATCACGGAGATAACCATGGCCAGAAGAACTGCAAAGACTGCTCAAGAAATACTGCTGGCGGATTTTCAAACCCTGGTCAGTGACACCGAAAAGTTACTCGACGACACCGCCACCCTGGCCGGGGATCAAGCCGATGAGTTGCGCACCAAGATCCATGACAGCTTGCTCAAGGCCCGTGAAACCCTGCAACTGACCGAAGACTCGCTGCGCGAGCGCGGCCAGGCGGCGGTCACCGCCACTGAGGATTACGTACAAGCCAACCCGTGGCAGTCGGTGGGTATCGCGGCGGGTGTGGGCTTCCTGATCGGTTTGCTGGCTACAAGGCGCTAAATTATGTCTATCGGCGAAAGCAGCTCGTCCACGGGCTCAACCTCTCGACGTCTGGGCGCGGCCGTTCTGGGCTTGCTGCACAGCCATGTCGAACTGTTTGGCATTGAATTGCAGGAGCAGAAGGCGCGCACTGTCAGCCTGCTGCTGTTTGCCGGCCTGGCGCTGGTGTTTGCCCTGCTGTTGCTGGTGGGGTTATCGACGCTGGTGATGATTCTGGTGTGGGACACCGGTTACCGCCTGACCGGGATCATCTGCCTGTGCGTGTTCTACAGCCTGGCCGCAGCCTTCTGCGGAGTGCGCTTGAAAGCGGCCGTGTTCGATGAGTCCACGCCCTTCCACGCCACCCTCGAAGAGCTGGCCAATGACCGGGAGCGCCTGCTGCCATGAGCTCAAAAGAAATCCAGCAAACCTCGCGTAGGGAGATGCGCAAGGCGTTGATTCGCCTGCGCATGGAAATGCACCGCCAGGAAATCCGTCATGAGTCCCAACAGTTGGTGATGCCCCTGAACAGGGTGCGCAACATGGGCAGCAACTGGCAGGACAGCCTGGGCATCAAGCACGCGCCGCTGTGGGGCGTGGCCGCCGTGACGCTGATGGGCTTTTTCACCGGCAAGGGTGCCAAGGCAGGCAGTATCAGCAGCGTGACGCGCCTGGTACGGCTCGGTGCCGGGTTGATCCCGCTGATCAAATTGGCAATGCAAGGCAGGTCAGGTAAAAGCTGAGCCCTGCTGGCTGCATTCTTGCAAACAGAATCGGCCCGGCCCTTGTTTTCGAGGGCCGGGCCATTTTTTTCGCCTGCATCCCTAAGGAGGCCCCGTGATTGACGGGCAACCGCTCGCCTGCTTCCAACCGTTCATCGACACCGCCACAGGCCGCATCGCCGGTGTCGAAGCCTTGGGCCGCTTGCGCCAGGCCGATGGACGCTTGCAGTCCGTCGGCCCGCTGTTCGCCGACCCGCGTACGCCGGGCGTGACGCTGCGCCGCCTCGACCGGCAGATCCGCGACAACGCTTTGAGCCGCTTGCACGAGGCCCCCGAAGACTGGTTCCTGAGCCTGAACATCTCACCGCGCTGGATCAACCGGTTACGCCCGGGCCAGGCGCTGCCGAGCCTCAAGCAGATTCACAGCCATGGGGTCGACCCGCAGCGCATCGTGTTCGAGATCACTGAGCTGGGCGGTGACATCCGGCGCCTGGCCGAGGTGGTCGCGCGCTATCGCGAGGCCGGCGCGCGCATCGCCATTGATGATTTTGGTGCCGGTTATTCCCAACTCGACCGGGTGCTGGCGTTGCAGCCGGATATCCTCAAGCTCGACATGCGCCTGTTTCAGGAAGCCGCCAAGGGTGGGCCGAGCAGTGACGTGGTGCGCGCGCTGGCACAGATGGCGGAAAAAACCGGCTGCTGGATCATTGCCGAGGGCGTGGAAACCGAGGCGCAACTGAGTTTCGCCCTGGAATGCGGGGCGCGTTATGTGCAAGGTTATCTGTTTGCCCAGGCGCAGTTGGACTGGTTTGCCGCCGACGCCTTCGTGCCGCACTTTGCCCAACTGCGCGGGGCTTACGTGCAGCAGAAACTCGCGGAACGCGGGCGCCTCATGCAGTTACGCCTGCAACTGGCCGAGCTGATGAAAATCCTGCAGAGCTGGGCCGAAACCCAGGCGCCGCTGAGTGACTTGCCCAAGCTGCCGGCCTTCCCCTGGCTGCTGCGCTTTTATCAGTGCGACCGGCATGGCACCCAACTGACCCCTAACTTCGAATGGCGCCAGGACGCCTGGCAAGCCGACAGCCGCTACCTGGGCCACAACTGGTCGTGGCGCCCGTACTTTTATCACCTGCTGGCCGAAGGTTGGGAGGAGCGCCGCCTGACGCTGTCCTCTACCTACCGCGACGCGACCACCAACCAGTACTGCCTCACCGCCGGACAATTCTTCAATAACGGTCAACGTTTGCTGTTAATCGATATCGACGCGGTCGGCCTGTAGATTTTCGCTTGCCGAGGCCACGCTGAACCGGGAAGCTGGGAGGGTCATTCACCGCACGGAGAGTACCCGCCTTGGATTGGCCCACCCTGCTTACCCGCGAACGTCTTGGAAAACCCCTGCACAGCCCGGAAGAACTGGGCCGTAGCCCGTTTCACAAGGACCACGACCGGATTATTTTCTCCGGCGCGTTTCGTCGCCTGGGCCGCAAGACCCAAGTGCACCCGGTGTCCAGCAACGACCACATCCACACGCGCCTGACGCATTCGCTGGAAGTCAGCTGCGTGGGCCGCTCCCTTGGCATGCGCGTCGGTGAAACCCTGCGCAGCGCCCTGCCCGACTGGTGCGACCCAAGCGACCTGGGCATGGTCGTGCAATCGGCCTGCCTGGCCCACGACATCGGCAACCCGCCGTTCGGGCATTCCGGCGAAGATGCCATCCGCCACTGGTTCCAGCAGGCTGCGGGGCGCGGCTGGCTGGATGACATGAGCAGCGCCGAGCGCAATGACTTCCTCAACTTTGAAGGCAACGCCCAAGGGTTCCGCGTGCTGACCCAGCTGGAATACCACCAGTTTGACGGCGGCACCCGGCTGACGTTTGCAACCCTGGGCACGTACCTCAAATACCCCTGGACCGCCCGCCACGCGGACTCCCTGGGCTACAAGAAACACAAATTCGGCTGCTACCAGAGCGAACTGCCGATCCTTGAGCAGATCGCCCACAAGCTCGGCCTGCCGCAACTCGAAGAACAACGCTGGGCCCGGCACCCGTTGGTTTACCTGATGGAGGCGGCGGACGACATCTGCTACGCCTTGATCGACCTGGAAGACGGCCTGGAAATGGAGCTGCTCGAATACGCCGAGGTCGAGTCGCTGCTGCTCGACCTGGTGGGCGACGACCTGCCCCAGACCTATCGACAACTGGGGCCCCAGGATTCGCGCCGACGCAAGCTGGCGATCCTGCGCGGCAAGGCCATCGAGCACTTGACCAACGCGGCGGCGCGCGCCTTTGTGGAACAACAGGATGCCTTGCTGGCCGGCACCCTGCCCGGCGACCTGGTGGAGCACATGCACGGCCCCGCCAAACGCTGCGTGCTGGATGCCAAGGACATGGCGCGCAAGAAAATCTTCCAGGACAAACGCAAGACCTTGCATGAGATCGGCGCCTACACCACCCTGGAAATTCTCTTGAACGCCTTTTGCGGCGCAGCACTCGAGCAACATGGCGGGCGTACCCCCTCCTTCAAGAATCGGCGTATCCTCGACCTGCTCGGCAACAATGCGCCGAACCCGGCGTGGCCGTTGCACGCGTCGTTCCTGCGCATGATCGACTTTATCGCCGGCATGACTGACAGCTATGCCACCGAAATGGCGCGGGAGATGACGGGGCGCTCCAGCCCGCAGTAACCTGACCGATCCAGCCGCCTGTTCACTGAACAGAATCAACTTACGACGGGAACAGAGCGGCCTGATCGAATTCGCACAAGAACCCAAAGAATAATCACGCACGCTCCGGGTAAACCTGGCGATTAGTGCTGACGTGCCCCCTCCTTCGACGCTTGACTCATCGTGTGCCTTCTATGCCCAGTACCGATCTTCGCATCCTGTTGGTGGAGGACCACCCTTTTCAACTGCTCGCCACCCAGTGCCTGCTGAGGAGCTTTGGCTTCCAACAGCTCACGCCGGCCGAAAATGCCGAACAGGCGATCCGCTTGATGACGTCGGCCGACAGCCCTTTCGATATCATCCTGTGCGATCAGTGCCTGCCTGACCTGCCCGGGCTTGAATTGATCGACATCGCCAGTCGCCGACGCTTCGTCAGGGCCGCCATCCTCCTCAGCGGGCTTCCCCACGCCGAACTCGCAGCGCTGCACACCCAAGCGCTGGCGCGCGGGCTGCCGCTGCTCGGGTACTTGTCCAAGCCATTGAACCAGGAGGAGCTGGAGCGTCTGACCGTCTCACTCGCCCCGTTATAAATGTAGGACTTAAAACGTATAAACCCGTTGAAAAATACCCGCAGCGCCCCCGTTAAATCCCTGGAATCACGATTCGCCAAGCGCGCCCGCGAAACCCTGACTTCACGCCTCACAAAGCCTTGACAATACGTAAGCTCCTACCTTTTTTTATGTAGGAAAGTTCCTGTTTTATATCTAACGCCCCTCAACTTCATGCTCTGCCCTCGGCTTCTGAGCTAATGTGCCCGCTTTATTTGCACTTGCATGGAATCTAATCATGAACACAGTTTTTATTATTGATGACCATCCGGTTATAAGACTTGCTATCCGCATGTTACTGGAGCATGAAGGTTATGAAGTGGTCGGCGAAACCGATAACGGATGCGACGCCATACAAATGGTCCGCGAATGCCTGCCCGACCTGATCATCCTCGATATCAGCATTCCAAAGCTCGACGGGCTTGAGGTGCTGTGCCGATTCAATGCCATGAACACCGCGATGAAAACACTGGTGCTGACAGCCCAGTCCCCCACCTTGTTCGCCACGCGCTGCATGCGCTCGGGCGCCGATGGCTATGTGTGCAAGGAAGGCGACCTGAGCGAACTGCTGAGCGCCATTCGTGCGGTGTTGTCCGGTTACAACTATTTCCCCAGCCAGGCCTTGAACAGTGGCGGTGCTGAAGGCGTGGATACTCGGGAGCTTGACCTGTTCAAAGCGGTCAACGATCGAGAGTTGATGGTATTGCAACTTTTTGCACAAGGCCGTACCAACAAAGAAATCGCAAAAGGAATGTTCCTCAGCAATAAAACTGTCAGCACTTATAAAAAGAGGCTAATGCAAAAACTTCAAGCCAAGTCCTTGGTAGAACTTATCGAGATGGCAAAACGAAACGCGCTAGTGTGAGAAAACGGATGCCCAGATGTATAAAGGACTATCTGATTATATTGAGTGCCGGTTTGTGCTTGAGCACCGCCGTGCCTGCGTCCCCGCAAACGGGCCCGGAACATTTCAACCTACTGAGTCGCGCCAGCGCCGTACAACTGGAAACTCACCTGAGCCGGGCACAACGCCTCTGGCTGCAGAACAAACGTGAATTGGTGCTCGGCACCTCGTTTCCTGACTACCCGCCTTTCGACCTCACTTCCAGCGGGCGTGACTATGAGGGCCTTACCGCCGACTACGCGGGCCTGCTGTCCAAGACACTCGCCGTACCGGTCAAGGTGTTGCGCTACGGCTCTCGAGAGGCCGCTATCCGCGCCCTTGAAACGGGCGATATCGACTTGCTGGGCTCCTCCAACGGCTTTGAAGCAGCGAACCCCAACCTGACCCTGTCGGAGCCCTATGCGGTGGACCGCCCGGTACTGGTCACCCGCGAAAGCGAAACCCGCAGCCTCAGCGAGGGGCTGGCCGGCATGCGCCTGGCACTGGTCTACCACTATCTGCCGCTGGGAGAGGTGGAAAAGCTGTACCCCAAGGCAATCATCCGCGCCTACCCCTCCTATCAAAACGCCTTGAATGCGGTGGCATTCGACCAGGCCGACGTGTTTCTAGGCGATACGATTTCCACCCATTACATGATCAACAAGGGGTATTTGAAAAACGTCCGCATGGCGAACTTCGGCAAACATGAGGCCTATGGGTTCAGCTTCGCCATGCCTCAGCACCAGCACACCCTGCAGAGCATCGTCGACACCGTGCTACGGGCCGTGCCCACCAGCGAACGGGAAACCATCGCCAAACGCTGGAGTGCCGGCAGCGACATCCTGCTGACCGACCAGAAGCTGCAACTGAGCCCACGCGAAGAACGCTGGATCAAAGACAACCCGGTGGTCAAGGTGATCGTCAACGCAACCTTTGCGCCGCTGACATTCTTCGACAACGACGGCAACTTTCGCGGCATCACCGCCGACCTGCTGGAACTGATTCGCCTGCGCACCGGGTTACGCTTCGAGGTCCAGCGCGGGCGCGACGTGAACGCGATCATCAAACAGGTCGAGACGGGCAACGCCGACATCATTGGCGCGATCACCCCCAGCATTGAACGCGAAGCCCACCTGAGCTTCAGTCGCCCCTACCTTGAAAACTCCTACGTCATGCTGACGCGCAAAGAACCGCAGGCTCCCACCGGCCTGGAGGAAATGGAGGGCCGGCGCCTGGCCATAATTCAAGGCAACCCGCTGAAGAAATTCCTGCAAGAGCACTTCCCCAGGATCCAGCTGGTGGAAACCGGGGATACCTTCGCCGCCACCGAACTGTTGGTGCAGGGCCACGTGGACGGCGCAGTCAATACCCTGGTGGTGGCCAACTACCTGCTGTCTTCCCATGGTTTCCAGGACAAGGCTCAAATCAGCTTCAGTATCGGCACGATCCCCGCCAACTTTTCGCTGGCGACCTCGCGCAGCGCCACCGAACTCAGCTCGATCCTCGACAAGGCCCTGCTCAGCATTGCACCGGATGAGCTAGGGGTCATCAACAGTCGTTGGCGCGGCTATACGGCGGCCTCCGACAGCTACTGGCGCGACTATCACCAACTGATCGCCCGCATCGTCATCGGCACCGGAGTGCTGTTGCTGATTTCCCTGAGCTGGAACGCTTACATGCGCCGCCAGATCAAGCACCGCAAAATGGCCGAGCGCGCCCTCAACGATCAGTTCGAGTTCATGCGCGCGCTGGTCAACGAAACCCCGCACCCGATTTACGTACGTGACCGCAAGGGCCTGCTGCAAACCTGCAACGACAGCTACTTGCAGGTGTTCGACGTCAAGCGCGAAGACGTCATCGGTAAAAGCGTGATGCAGATCAGCACCGCCTTTGCCGCAGAGGCGGCGCAGTACCATGCCGACTATCAGCGGGTAGTGGCCGAAGGAAAGCCGTTGATCCTGGACCGCGTCCTGCATATCCACGGGAAAAAACTCACGATTTACCATTGGATCCTGCCGTACCGCGATTCCGATGGCGAGGTACAGGGCATCATCGGCGGCTGGATCGACATCAGTGAACGCCGCCTGTTGTTCGACGAACTTCGCGCCGCCAAGGAACGCGCCGACGAGGCCAACCGCGCCAAGAGCACGTTCCTGGCCACCATGAGCCACGAAATCCGTACACCGATGAACGCGGTGATCGGCATGCTCGAGTTGACCCTCAAGCGCGCGGACCAGGGCCACCTCGACCGTCCGGCCATCGAAGTGGCCTACAACTCGGCCAGGGATCTGCTGGAGCTGATCGGCGACATCCTGGACATCGCCCGTATCGAATCCGGCCGCCTGAGCCTGGCGCCGGAGCGCGTCAACCTGCGGGAGGTGATCGAGTCGGTGGTACGCGTGTTCGATGGCCTGGCACGCCAGAAAACCCTCAGCCTGTTGCTGGAGTTCAAACCCGAGCTTGACGACACCGAAGTACTGATCGACCCGCTGCGCTTCAAGCAGGTGCTGTCCAACCTGGTCAGCAATGCGATCAAGTTCACCGAGCATGGCCAGGTGAAGATCAAGGTGGAAATATTACCCACCCAGCTGCCGCAGCAAGTCGAGATGAAACTGGTGGTAGAGGACACCGGCATCGGTATCAGCCGAGACGACCAGATGCGCCTGTTCGAACCCTTTGCCCAGGCCGACAACTCCGGGCAATTGGCCAGGAGCGGCGCTGGCCTCGGGCTGGTGATCTGCCGCAGCCTGTGCGCGATGATGGGCGGTGAACTGAGCCTGAGCAGTGTGCCGATGGTGGGCACCCAAGTGCATGTCAGCCTCAAGATGACACGCCTGCAGTCTGTGCTGTCGGTGACCGAACCCATGCCCCAAGCGCCCGCTACCGCGCCCGTGCTCAATGTGCTGGTGGTGGACGACCACCCGGCGAACCGTCTGTTGATGTGCCAGCAGCTCGGCTACCTGGGTCACCAGTTCACCGCCGCCCAGAACGGCTCCGCCGGCTTTCAGGCCTGGCGCCAGGAGCACTTTGACCTGGTCATAGCCGACTGCAATATGCCCGTCATGAATGGCTACGAACTGAGTCGTTCGATCCGCGAGTACGAGGCACGCGAGCAACTGACACCCTGTATCGTGCTGGGCTTTACCGCCAATGCCCAGCCAGAAGAAAAGCAGCGCTGCGCTCAGGCGGGCATGAACGACTGCCTGTTCAAACCCATCAGCCTCACGGCGCTGGAGCGCCAGTTGGCGAAGGTCAAGCCACAGCCCCTCGGCCTGACCCTGGACCTCGCCAACTTCGAGGCCCTTACCGGCGCTGACCCGCACATGAGCCGACGCCTGCTCGAGGAACTGTTGAGCAGCAGTCGCCAGGACCGTCAGGAAATGCTCACGCTGATGGCCGCACAGGCCTCTGCCCACGACATCACCGAACAAGCCCACAAGATCAAGGGCGCCGCCCGCATCGTGCAAGCCAACGCACTGGCCTCGCAATGCGAAGTCATCGAACAGGCCTGCGCCCGAGGCGATGCACCGGCCCAGGTCGAAGCGGCAGTGAAAACCCTGGAAAAGCTCATGCTGGAGCTGGAGAGAATGCTGCAAGTGCAGCTGCACGAACTGGACAATCAATGAAGGGGGCATTCGCCCCCTCCTGGATCAGCAGTCGGTCAGACGCAGGAAAATCGCCGCCAGCTGTTCGATACCCGCCTGGTCCTGCGGGGTAAAGCGGGCCAGCGATGGGCTGTCGAGGTCAAGCACGCCGATCAGTTGGCCGTTCTTGACCAGCGGCACCACCAACTCGCTGTTGGACGCGCTGTCACAGGCGATATGCCCTGGGAAGGCGTGTACATCTTCAACGCGTTGGGTCTGGCGCGTCGCTGCAGCGGCGCCGCACACGCCACGGCCAAACGGAATGCGCACACAGGCGATCTGCCCCTGGAATGGACCAAGCACCAGCTCTTCATTGCGGTTGAGGTAAAAACCGGCCCAGTTCAGGTCATCCAACTGGCTGAACAGGAACGCGGAGAACTGCGCGCTGTTGGCAATGAAGTCTCGCTCATCGGCCAACAGCGACTCCAATTGCGCAGCGAGCATGGCATAGCCGTCAAGGCCGGTGCCGGCGTGTTGTAGATCGATCATGGTTGACGCTCCAGCAATTTGAGACCCACCCAGTAACGGGCGAATTGATACGCGCAACGGCCGTTGCGGTTGCCGCGCCCGGTGGCCCAGCGTACGGCAAGGATGTCGAGTGCTTCATCGCGCTGCCACTGCAAGCCCGCCTTTGAGGCCAGCTCGCCGATCCAGTGCTCAACCACGTCGAGGAAATGTTCCTGACTGAACGGGTAGAACGACAGCCACAGGCCAAAACGGTCGGACAAGGCGATCTTGTCTTCCACCGCTTCGCTGGGGTGCAGCTCGCCGTCCACGCGTTTCCAGTTGTCATTGTCACTCTGATTTTCCGGTACCAGGTGGCGACGGTTGGACGTGGCATACAGCAGCACGTTTTCCGGCGCCTGCTCCAAAGAGCCGTCCAGCACACTCTTGAGCACACGGTAATCGCCTTCGCCAGCGTCGAAGGACAGGTCGTCGCAGAACAGGATGAAGCGCTGCGGCAGCTTGAGCAGTTGCTCGACTATCCGCGGCAGATCGGCCAGGTGGTCGCGCTCGATTTCGATCAGGCGCAAGCCGGCGTTGGCATGTTGGGCCAACAAGGCGCGCACCATGGACGACTTGCCGGTGCCACGCGAACCCCAGAGCAGCGCATGGTTGGCGGGCAAGCCTTCAATGAATTGCTGGGTATTGCGGGCGAGTTGCTCACGCTGCTTGTCCACGCCGATCAGGTCGGACAGGCGCATGTCCAGGCTCACGTCCAGCGGCAACAGGTAGCCGCTGCGGCCTTCGCGTTGCCAACGGGCGGCGAGGCACTGCTGCCAGTCGATGGCTTGACGTGGCGCGGGCAACAAGGGTTCTAGGCGGGCGAGCACGGCATCGGCCCGCTCAAGAAAGGCAATCAATCGAGAATCCACAATTATTCCTCTGGCAACTTCTTGCAAAAGATGGCGTATTGGCAACGCTGCGGCGCACCGCATGAGGCCGCGTAATAAACGATTCATGCCGGGCAAGCCAGAGCCTGTGGATGTTCAGCTATGCTTGCCGGGCGAAGGGAAACGTGAAGTGGTTCAACACTCGATGGATATCAAGTTCGCCCACCGCTTGTCTTATAAACAAGCGAGATTGACTGTGCTGGTCGGTTTTATCTTGGGAACCTTGCTCAGCCTGATCCAAATCGGCATTGATTATGCCAGTGAAGACGCATCCATCAACCGTGAAATACGCTCGCTGATTGAAATCAGCCATAACCCCGCGTCACGCATTGCCTACAACATCGACGCCGAACTGGCCCAGGAACTGACCCTGGGCCTGCTGCATTCCCCCGCGATCATTCACGCCCGGTTGCTCGACAACAATGGCGTGGTGCTGGCCGATGTGGGCCGGCCGCGCAAGGAAAGCACCTACCGGCCGATCAGCGACTTCCTGTTTGGCGCCAACCGCGTGTTCGAAGACCGCTTGTTCCTGAACCATATGCCCAACGAATCCCTCGGCGTACTGCGCCTGGACGTGGACACCTACGCCTTTGGCAGCCGCTTCCTGCACCGCGCCGAGATCACCCTGCTCAACGGGTTTGCCCGTAGCCTGCTGCTCACCGGCATCTTGCTGGGCCTGTTCTACGTGATGCTGACCCAGCCGCTGGTGCGCATTATCCGCGAGCTGAGCAACCGCAGGCAGGCACGCCTGGACTGCCCGCGCGGGCACGAGCATGACGAAATCGGCGTACTGGTCAGCGTCGCCAACCAGCAGTTTGAAAACATGGAGACAGAAATCCAGCAGCGCCGCCATGCCGAAGACCGCCTGACCGAATACCTGGGGCAACTGGAAGACATCGTCTCCGCCCGCACCCTGGAGCTCAAGGCCAGTAACCAGCGGTTGAGCCAGTCCAATGAAGAACTGGAAGCGGCGAAGATGACGGCGCTGGGCATGGCCCAGGCACGGGCGGCGTTCCTTGCGAATATGAGCCACGAAATCCGCACCCCGCTCAACGGCCTGCTGGGGATGATCGCGCTGTCGCTGGACAGCCCGCTGAACCCCGAGCAGCGCCAGCAACTGTCGATCGCGCATGATTCGGGCAAGGTGTTGGTGGAGTTGCTCAACGATATCCTCGACCTGTCCAAGTTCGATGCCGGCCAGCTTGAGCTGGAGGTCATCCCGTTCGACCTCGGTTCGCTGGTGGAAGACACCGCCAACTTGCTCTCGCAAAACGCTGCACCGAGCGTCGAACTGACCTGCCTGATCGACCCGCTGTTTCCCGCGCAAGTGCTGGGCGACCCCACGCGCGTGCGCCAAATCGTCAGCAACCTGCTGTCCAACGCCTTGAAGTTCACCCGCTTTGGCCGAGTGGATGTGCGCCTGTGCGCCATAGACGGCCGGGTGCGGATTGAAGTGTGTGACACCGGTATCGGTATTGCCCAGGACGCGCAGGTAAAAATCTTCCAGCCCTTCACTCAGGCCGGCGCCGGTATCACGCGGCAGTTTGGCGGCACCGGGCTGGGCCTGGCGTTGACCCATAACCTGTGCGAGGCGATGCAGGGCCGCTTGAGCATCAGCTCGGAGGTAGGCTTCGGCAGTCAGTTCTGCGCCGACCTGCCATTGCCAACCCATTTGCCTGCCGTCCTACAGCCAGCGCTCAAAGGCGAGGTGATCGCCATTACCAGCGCCGGCAGCGGCCTCACCGAGCTGCTCACCAGCCTGTTGCCCCATTGGGGGCTGACGCCTCGCTGCTTCGCGCAGGACGCAGAGGTGGCTGGGAAAACGCCTGACCTGCTGATCACCGACTGCCCGCAATGCCTGTTCCGCCTGCGGCCCGCCATCACCGCGCCGATCCTGCTGGTGACCGCGTATGGCAACTTTATGCCCAGCGAAGAGGTGGCGGCACTCGCGCCATTGCAGCAACAGGCGCGCCCGCTGAGCCGCAACGCGCTGTATCAGATACTGCAACGCAATTTGCGCAGCGACGACCAGCCCATCCTCGACCCCGTCCAGCTGGATGCCGCCCCGCTCGCGCACAGGGCGCGCATCCTGCTGGTGGAAGACAACCCGGTCAACCAGTTGGTGGCCAAGGGCATGCTCGGCAAATTGGGTTGTGAAGTGATTGTGGCGGCCCACGGTGGCGAAGCGCTCAAGTTCCTTGAAGAACAACACTTCGACATGGTGCTGATGGACTGCAACATGCCGGTGATGGATGGCTACGAAGCCAGCCGACAGATTCGCCGCAGCGGGCGCTGGCCGGACTTGCCGATTGTCGCGCTGACCGCCAACGCCCTGTCAGAAGAGCGCGAGCGTTGCCGGGCGGCGGGCATGAATGACTACCTGGCCAAGCCGTTTCGTCGCGAAGAACTCAGCGGCCTGCTGGAGCTGTGGGTGCCTAAGACGACAAGCCTCTGACCTGCTCGAGCAACTGGTCCAGGCCGTCGCGCAGGGCGTCAGCCTGGTTCAGGTCGATGCCGCTGTCGCACAACAGCCGGGTCTTGAGGCCATGGGCCTGGTCACGTAGCGCGACACCGGGCTCGCTGAGGCTGAGGTGCACTTCACGTTCATCCCGGGCACTGCGCTGGCGCCTGACCAACGCCAGTTGCTCAAGGCGTTTGAGCAACGGCGTCAGCGTGCCCGAGTCAAGCATCAGGCGTTCGCCCAACGCCTTGACCGTGGGCTGGTTCGGCGCAACGGCGTGCCACTCCCAAAGCACCAGCATCACCAGGTATTGCGGATAGGTGAGCCCCAACGTGTCGAGCATTGGTTTATAGGCACGGGTCACAGCCCTGGAGGCGGCATAGAGCTTGAAGCACAGCTGATTGTCGAGGGCCAGGGAGACGGTCATTTGAGCAAGGCTTCGATCTCTTGGGTCAGGTCCTGAGGCTTGGTGGTCGGGGCAAAACGCTTGACCACCTGGCCATCACGACCGATGAGAAACTTGGTGAAGTTCCACTTGATGCCCTTGGACCCCAGCAGGCCCGGGGCCTGTTTTTTCAACTGCACGAACAGCGGATGAGCCTCGCTGCCGTTGACGTCGATCTTCTTGAACAGCGGGAAACTGACACCGAAGTTCAGTTCGCAGAATTCGGAAATCGCACCTTCGTTGCCCGGTTCCTGTTTGCCGAACTGGTTGCAGGGAAAGCCCAGCACCACCAGCCCTTGGTCCTTGTACTGCTGCCAGAGCTGCTCCAGGCCCTTGTACTGGGGGGTGAAGCCGCATTTGCTGGCGGTGTTGACCACCAAAATGGCTTTGCCGGCGAAATCGGCCAAGGTCTTTTGCTCACCCTTGATGGTGGTGCAAGGGATGCTCAGCAGGTTGTCACTCATGGCAGTGCCTCGAATACGGGGGGAAGAAGGGAAACCATAGTAAGCAATTCAATTGTGTGCAATTTAATTTTCGAAACGAATGACTCACTATCAATGTGAGAGCGGGCGTGCTCGCGAAAGCGGTGTGTCAGTCACCGAATACATCAACTGACACACCGCTTTCGCGAGCACGCCCGCTCCCACATTTCTGCAGCGTTTTACAGCCTGCCCACTAACGCGGCACCAGGTCCAGGCACACCGAGTTGATGCAATAGCGCAGGCCTGTCGGCGGCGGACCGTCCGGGAATACGTGCCCCAGGTGCGCGTCGCATTTGGCGCAGACGACTTCGGTACGGATCATGCCGTGGCTGACGTCACGGATTTCGATCATCGCGCTGTCGGCGATCGGCTCATAGAAACTCGGCCAGCCGCAACCGGCGTCGAATTTGGTCTTGGAATCGAACAGCGGCTCGTTGCAGCAAATGCAGTGGTACACGCCGTCCGTGGTGGTGGCGTTGTACTTGCCGGAGAACGGCCGCTCGGTGCCTTTGAGACGGCACACCTGGTATTGGGCGGGGTCCAGCATGTCCTGCCATTCCTGAAGGGTTTTTTCTAACTTTTCCATCGGTACACCTCGGCAACTTAAAAAGCCTGATCTGTGTCTTTTCCATGGATCAGGCGGCACGTATGATTGCGCCTCTTCAAAACGCCAGTCTGGCACCCGCGCAACCGGCATTCAAACGTATTTATGGGTGCGGGCCACGCAGGATTCACAGTACGGTAGTGCCTTCACCGTCTGGATCGTTCATTTTCAGGATCACATCGCCATGCAGGTCAGCAAATCGAACAAGCTCGCCAACGTCTGCTACGACATTCGCGGCCCAGTGCTCAAGCACGCCAAACGCCTGGAAGAGGAAGGCCATCGCATCCTCAAGTTGAACATTGGCAACCCGGCGCCGTTTGGTTTCGAAGCGCCGGACGAAATCCTCCAGGACGTGATCCGCAACCTGCCCACCGCCCAGGGCTACAGCGACTCCAAGGGCCTGTTCAGCGCCCGCAAGGCGGTGATGCAGTACTACCAGCAGAAGCAGGTCGAAGGTGTCGGCATCGAAGACATCTACCTGGGCAATGGCGTGTCCGAGCTGATCGTGATGTCCATGCAGGCCCTGCTCAACAACGGCGACGAAGTGCTGGTGCCGGCGCCTGACTACCCGCTGTGGACCGCCGCCGTGACCCTGGCCGGCGGCCACCCGGTGCACTACCTGTGCGACGAGGGTGCCGACTGGTTCCCGGACCTGGCCGACATCAAGGCCAAGATCACCCCGAACACCAAGGCCCTGGTGATCATCAACCCGAACAACCCCACCGGCGCCGTGTACTCCAAGGAAGTGCTGCAGGGCATGCTTGAACTGGCACGCCAGCACAACCTGGTGGTGTTCTCCGACGAGATCTACGACAAGATCCTCTACGACGACGCCGTGCACGTGTGCACCGCCTCCCTGGCGCCGGACCTGCTGTGCCTGACCTTCAACGGCCTGTCCAAGTCCTACCGCGTGGCGGGGTTCCGCTCCGGCTGGATCGCCATTTCAGGTCCCAAGCACAATGCCCAGAGCTACATCGAAGGCATCGACATGCTGGCCAACATGCGCCTGTGTGCCAACGTGCCGAGCCAGCACGCGATCCAGACCGCGCTTGGCGGCTACCAGAGCATCAACGACCTGGTCTTGCCCCAGGGCCGCCTGCTGGAGCAACGCAACCGCACCTGGGAGTTGCTCAACGCGATCCCGGGCGTGAGCTGCGTGAAACCCATGGGCGCGCTGTACGCGTTTCCACGGATCGACCCGAAAGTCTGCCCGATCTTCAACGACGAGAAGTTCGTGCTCGACCTGCTGCTGTCGGAGAAGCTGCTGGTGGTCCAGGGGACCGCGTTCAACTGGCCGTGGCCGGATCACTTCCGCGTGGTGACCTTGCCGCGCGTGGATGATCTGGACATGGCCATTGGTCGCATCGGCAACTTCCTCAAATCCTATCGCCAGTAACGGGTCGACCAGCGTTGTACGACCGGTAACAGGTCGTACAACGATTATCTGGCAACACTTCTCTACCCTGCCCTCTGCCTCACACCGCTTTCATCTTCACCCTGGCGCTTGCCCCCTATAATCAAAGGGCTACGAGGCACGGGAGGATCAACCTGAGAGGCGTTTTCTTGTCGGAAAATCCTTTCAAGGCTCTACATTCGGGCTGTAGGACACAGTTTGAAATAGTCGCTCGGTTGAATCACCCCATGCCGCACCTTATATACCCCGCAGTACGCGACATATTAAGCATGAGGAGAACTCTACAACCATGATGCGCATCCTGCTGTTCTTGGCCACTAACCTGGCGGTCGTGCTGATTGCCAGCATCACCCTGAGCCTTTTCGGCTTCAACGGGTTCATGGCGGCCAACGGGGTTGACCTGAACCTCAATCAGCTGCTGGTTTTCTGTGCGGTCTTTGGTTTTGCCGGCTCGCTGTTCTCGCTGTTCATCTCCAAGTGGATGGCGAAGATGAGCACCAGCACCCAGGTCATCACCCAGCCACGTACCCGGCATGAGCAATGGTTACTGCAAACCGTCGAGCAATTGTCCCGCGAGGCTGGCATCAAGATGCCTGAAGTCGGGATCTTCCCGGCGTATGAAGCCAACGCCTTTGCCACCGGCTGGAACAAGAACGACGCACTCGTTGCGGTGAGCCAGGGCATGCTCGAACGCTTCTCCTACGATGAAGTGAAAGCCGTACTGGCCCACGAGATCGGCCACGTGGCCAATGGTGACATGGTCACCCTGGCGCTGGTGCAGGGCGTGGTGAACACCTTCGTGATGTTCTTTGCGCGGATCATCGGCAACTTCGTCGACAAGGTGATCTTCAAGAACGAAGAAGGCCGCGGCATTGCCTACTTCGTGGCGACCATCTTCGCAGAAGTGGTGCTGGGCTTCCTGGCCAGTGCGATCACCATGTGGTTCTCGCGCAAACGGGAATTCCGTGCAGACGAAGCCGGCGCACGCCTGGCCGGCACCGGGGCGATGATCGCCGCGTTGCAACATCTGCGTTCCGAACAGGGCCTGCCGGTGCATATGCCGGACAGCCTGACCGCGTTTGGCATCAACGGTGGCATCAAGCAGGGCATGGCGCGCCTGTTCATGAGTCACCCGCCGCTGGAAGAGCGCATTGACGCGTTGCGTCGTCGGGGTTGATAGGCAGATAGCGGCACAAAGGGGGGGCGATATGATCGTCCCCCCTTTTTTTTCAGCGGATGTTGTTAGGGTGCTGGGCTTGTGGGTGGCAGCCGAGCAGGTTTGGATTGGGTGTATATCCGTTTTTGCGGTAACGGCTGGGATTGGTTCCGCTCTTACAGCGGGTCACTTTTGAAAAGAGCCCAAAAGTAACCAAAAGGCTCTTGCCCCACCACTCGGCACCTCGCTCACGCTTCGGTGTGCCCGCACGCAGCCTTGAATCCGTGGGCCGCCGCGATGGGCCATCCTTGGCCCAGCGCGGCTAACCCGGCGTCCTGCCGGGTTACCCACGGATTCAAGCCCGCATGCGGCCAGCGTGGTTAATGGGGCGCCTCAGATCAAGATCAAAAGCAGATCAAAAGCAGAGCAAGGCGGCCTGACAGCCGGCCTGAGTGGTGTGGAGCAAAAGCGCGGGTTGTGGGCGGGTTTGGCGGCCTTGGACCCGACCGGAGTTAAGTCTGTTGATTGCCGTCAAAATGTGGGAGGGGGCTTGCTCCCGATAGCGGTGTGTCAGCCAATGCATCTGTGACTGTCCCAACGCTATCGGGAGCAAGCCCCCTCCCACATTTGAACCAAGTACGGCTTCAGCGATCAGGCCGGCTGTCAGGCCGCCTCGCTTGGCTTTGTTTTTGATCTGGCCCTTACAACCTTACCGCTGACGAAGTCAGCGATCTTTTGATCTAGCGCTTTTGATCGTGATCTTGATCTTAGGCGCCCCGTAAAAACACGCTGGCCGAACGCAGGCTTTGGAGCGTGGGCAACCCGGCAGGACGCCGGGTTAGCCGCGCTGGGCCATGGATGGCCCATCGCGGCGGCCCACGCTCCAAAGCCGGAGTGAGGGCACACCGAGCCTAGGCGAGGTGCCGAGTGTTGGGGCGAAGCGTTTTTGGTTACTTTTTGCGCTCTTCAAAAAGTGACCCGCTGTAAGAGCGGAACCATAAGCAGCCCTCACCGCAGCAACGGATATACACACATCAAACCCCAGCAACCCGCTCCCGCTCCAACTCATACATCGGCCGAACCAAAGCAAACTCCCGGTCAATCTGATCCACCAACGCCCCCAGGTCCGCGCAGGCCCTAACCGACTCAACCTCCAACCGCTGACACAACTGCGCCAACCTCACCGCGCCCAAATTCCCACTACTGCCTTTGAAACTATGCGCAATCCGCCCCAACGCCTTGGCATCATCCCGCGCCTTGCGCAACGCTTCGACACGCTTCTGGGAGTCATCAAGGAAAGTATCAAGCAACTTGGGGTACTCGCCCTCCATGACCTCCTGTAAACCCGACAACACATCCGGGTCCAGATGAATATCAACCACTTGCTCGCTCCTTGATCAAGAATCGGCGGATTATGCCAGAGCCCCCCAGCAAAACTCCACGCACACACTGCGCCCGCCATCGGACCAGCGTACATCGCTGCTCAACTGCCGCACCAGGCTCAAACCGCGACCAGACAGACGGTCGATATCCAGCGGCCGTGCCAACATCTGCTCCACGTCGAAACCCGGCCCGCTGTCCTCCAGGCGCAACGTCATTTTACCGCCGACCGCCGTCGGCACCACCTGCACATGCACACGCACATAACCGCTGTTCAACTGCGCCAGCCGGTCGTTGCGCTGGCGATAGTACTCGGCAAAACCCTGGGCATCGCGCTTGAGCCGCGAGTCCAACCCCAGCACGCCGTGCTCCAGCGCATTGGAGTACAGCTCGGCCATCACACTGTAGAGCGCCCCGCTCTGCTCGCGCAGGCCATGAATCTCCAGCAGCAGTTGCAGCAGATAGGGCAACGGGTTGTAGCGTTTGAGGGTCTCGGCACGAAACTCGAAGCTCACCGACCAATCCAGCGGGCACGACTGGCCGCTGTCGGCATACAGCGGCCCGGTGGCGCGCAACGACTGGCCCGGTTGCAGGGTGATTTCCACCATGCTCACGTCATCGCGCACCTCACCGCGAAAGGCTGCCAGGGCCTGTTCGATGTCTTCGAACAGCCGGTCGGGCGCGCGATTGGCGGCGAACACCTGCTGCAAACGCTCTACACCAAACAGCTGGTCATTCGCGTCGGCGGTATCCAGCACGCCATCCGAAAGCAGGAACACGCGGTCGCCCAGTGCCATCGGCCAGACTTCGGTGCGGTCATCAAAAGCGTCCGCCGACAGCACGCCCAGCGGCAAATGCCGGGACTCCAGCGGCGTGCGCTTACCGCTGGCGATTTCATGCACATAGCCGTCGGGCATGCCGCCATTCCACACCTCCACCACCCGGCGCTGCGTACTCAGGCACAACAGGGTGGCGCAGCAAAACATGTCCACCGGCAGGATGCGCTTGAGCTTGGCATTCATCTCGCGCAGGGTCTGCGCCAGGCCGTAGCCCTTGGCGGTCATGCCGTAGAACACCTCCGCCAGGGGCATGGCGCCCACCGCCGCCGGCAGGCCGTGGCCGGTGAAGTCGCCGAGCAGCACGTGCATGTCCCCGGAGGGCGTGTAGGCCGCGAGCAGCAGGTCGCCGTTGAACAGTGCATAGGGCGATTGCAGGTAGCGGATATTCGGCGCGGCGTTGATGCAGCCGGAATGCGCGACTTTATCGAACACTGCCTTGGCCACGCGCTGCTCATGCAAGAGGTAGTCGTGGTGCTTGGCGATGAGGTCACGCTGCTGCAGAACCGTGGCTTGCAGGCGGCGCAAGCGGTCCATGGCGTTGATCTTGGCCGCCAGGATCAGTTGGTTGTAGGGCTTGGGCAAAAAGTCATCGCCGCCGGCGTCCAGGCACTGGGCCAGGGCTGCGCTCTCGCGCAGCGAGGTGAGGAAGATGATTGGCACCAGCGCCTCACCTGCCAGCTGCTTGATCCGGCGCGCAGCCTCGAAACCGTCCATCACCGGCATCAGCGCGTCCATCAACACCAGTTGCGGGCGCTCACGGGCAAACACTGCAACCGCCTCCTCGCCATTGCTGGCCGTGAGCACCAGATGCCCCTGGCGGCGCACGATGGTCGCCAGCAGCAACAGGTCGGCGGCGCTGTCCTCCGCGATCAGGATGGTCAGCGCCTCAACGACCGGGGCCAAGGCACTCAATTGATGTCGAACAGTTTGTCGAAGTTGGAAATGGCGAGGATCTTGCGCACATCGCAGTTGCTGTTGATCACCTGGACTTCAGCCTCTTCACCGCCAGCATGGTCGCGCAGCAGCAAAAGCATGCCCAGGGCCGAACTGTCCATGTAGGTGGTTTCCTTGAGGTCGACCACATACAGCTCGGGCACCTTGTAGAAACGCTCATAGGCATCACGAAAGGCCTGGTGGCTGCCGAAGTCGAACCGGCCCTTGATGGCGATCGTCAACTTCTTCCCGTCCAGGGACACTTCTGATTCGACTGACATGCGACGCTTCCTTGTCATGGGCAATATGCAACAAGGTTTAGCAGGTGAACCGGCTGTGGGCAACACTGCAGATTAAATGTGGGAGGGGGCTTGCTCGCGAATGCAAAGTGTCAGTTAACGAACTTGTAGCTGACACACCGCATTCGCGAGCAAGCCCGCTCCCACATTTAGTACTGCGATTGCCGGGGAAGACGTTGAGACAATTCGTCGAGCAGCTTTTGCTCGCGCTTGTCTTCAATCGCCCGGGCTTCGTCGATATAGCGCTGCACCAGTTTGCGCAGGCCTTCGACGCGGGCGAAGGCTTGCTGCCAGCTCTCGCGGGCCTTGTCGAGGTTGTTCTGGTGCCAGGCCAGGCTTTGGCGCTGCTGGCCGACGGCGGTTTCCAGCTGGTTGAGAAAGCCCTGGTAGCCCATCAACCACTGGCCCGAAACACCTTGGGTGCCGCGCTCGATCCACTGTTGCTGGTACTCGCCGCGAAAGCGCTCCAGGTCGCCCAGCTTGCTTTCCGCCAAACGCACTTGGCCCTGGAAATAACCGAGACGCTGCACGGCGGTTTTCTCGGCCTTTTCGGCCATGTCCACCACCGGAGCCAGACGTGAAGAGCGGGTGCTGGCCATGGCTTAACCGCCTGGCGCCGGGGCGAAGATCGAGCCCAGGTGGGCTTCGCTTTCACCCATGCTGATCTTGTCGTTGAGGCCTTGGCGCAGGTACGTCACCAACTGCGGTTGCAGGGCGATGGCCAGGTCGGTTTCGCGATCACCGCCCGCGACATAGGCGCCGACACTGATCAAATCGCGGCTCTGTTGATAACGCGACCACAACTGCTTGAACTGTTGCGCACGGGCCATGTGCGTCGGCGTGACCACCGAGGGCATTACCCGGCTGATGGACGCTTCGATGTCGATGGCCGGGTAGTGCCCCTCTTCGGCCAAGCGCCGGGACAGCACGATATGGCCGTCGAGCACGCCCCGCGCCGAGTCGGCAATCGGGTCCTGCTGGTCATCGCCTTCGGACAATACGGTATAGAACGCGGTGATCGAGCCCCCGCCAGCTTCGGCGTTACCGGCGCGCTCCACCAGCTTGGGCAGCTTGGCGAACACCGACGGCGGATAGCCCTTGGTGGCCGGCGGCTCGCCAATGGCCAGGGCGATTTCCCGCTGGGCCTGGGCAAACCGCGTGAGCGAATCCATCAGCAACAGGACATTCTTGCCCTTGTCGCGAAAATATTCAGCGATGCGCGTGCAGTACATGGCGGCGCGCAAACGCATCAGGGGCGCGTCATCCGCCGGCGACGCGACGACGACCGAACGCTTGAGGCCTTCTTCACCGAGGCTGTGCTCGATGAACTCTTTAACTTCACGACCCCGCTCACCGATCAGCCCCACCACAATGATGTCGGCTTCGGTAAAGCGGGTCATCATGCCCAGCAACACCGACTTACCCACGCCGGTACCGGCGAAAAGGCCCAGACGCTGGCCACGGCCGACCGTCAATAATCCGTTGATGCTGCGAATGCCCACGTCCAGCGGCACGCTGATCGGGTTACGGTTGAGCGGGTTGATGGTGGGGCCGTCCATCGGCACCCAGTCTTCGGCCTTCATACCGCCCTTGCCGTCCAGCGCGCGACCGGCGCCGTCGAGCACGCGGCCGAGCATGCTCATGCCCATGGGCAGCCGGCCGGTATCGGCCAGCGGCACCACGCGGGCGCCAGGCGCGATGCCGGCCAGGCTGCCCACGGGCATCAGGAAAATCTTGTTGCCGGAAAAGCCCATCACCTCGGCTTCGACCTGCACCGGGTGGTAGCTGTCGTCGTTGATCACCATGCAGCGGCTGCCCATGGCGGCGCGCAGGCCTTCGGCTTCGAGGGTCAGGCCGACCATGCGCAGCAGGCGCCCTTCGAGAATCGGCTGGCCGGGCAACTCAGTGGCCTCGACGTAGCTGCTCAGGCGCTTGGCGAAGCTGGTGCGGTCAAGGCGCATCGGCGGCGTCCAGGTCGACGCTCAGGTCAGGCTCGGCAGGGTTCAGGACCTGCTCGTGGACCTGATCAAGCAGCTTGGCCATGATCTGGCTGATGCGGGTTTCCACCGTGGCATCGATGCGGCTGTGCTCGGTTTCGACGCGGCAACCGCCAGGCAGCAACGCGGCGTCTTCGACGATGCGCCAGGTTTCTTCATGGCGCTCGCGCAGGGCTTTGACCTGTTCGAAATCCTGCGGGTTGATGTACAGCCGCACATTGCCGACGCCCAGGGGCAGCAGCTTGAGGGCTTCGCGCATCACGCTTTCGATATGGCTGGAGTCCAGCACCAGTTCGCGCTGGATGACTTGGCGGGCAATGTGCTCGACCAGGCCGACCATGGCTTTTTCGATCTGCGAATCCTGCTCGGCGATAGGCTCGAACAGCGTCGCCATTAAACGCTCGAGGCTGGTCAGCTTGACGCTCAGCGCTTCCTCGGCTTCCTGGCGCACCTTGAGGGTGGTGCTGCGAAAACCGTCTTTTTCACCGGCGGCGAAGCCTTCGTTGTAAGCCTCCTGGCGGATGCTTTCCAACTCTTCCAGGGTCAGTGGCTGGACTTCGTCCAGCGGCACTTCTTCCATTTCCGCCGGCAACTCTTCTACCGGCTCGGGCTCAGGTTCCGGCACATGCGGATCGAAGCTGGGCAACGACCAGATGTCGAACCCGCCGACATCCCGTGCGCGAATCAGATCGCTGGGTGCCTCATCTTTGTTCGACATGAATGGCGCCTTAAATCATTTCTTCGCCGCCCTTCCCGCCGAGAACGATTTCTCCGGCTTCGGCCATACGGCGGGCAATGGTGAGAATCTCTTTCTGTGCGGTTTCCACGTCGCTGACGCGCACCGGGCCCTTGGCCTCCAGGTCGTCGCGCAACAGTTCGGACGCACGCTTGGACATGTTCTTGAAGATCTTTTCCTTGACGCCTTCGTCCGAGCCCTTGAGTGCCAGTACCAGCACGTCGGAGGACACTTCGCGCAGCAACGCCTGGATGCCGCGGTCGTCGACATCGGAGAGGTTGTTGAACACGAACATGAGGTCTTCGATCTGGCCGGACAGGGTGTCGTCGATCTCGCGGATCGAGTCCATCAACTGGCCTTCGACCGAGCTGTCGAGGAAGTTCATGATGTCGGCCGCGCGCTTGATGCCACCCAGGGTGGTGCGCGAGGCATTCGAGTTGCCGGAGAACTGCTTCTCCAGGATCGTGTTGAGTTCCTTGAGCGCCGCCGGCTGCACGGTGTTCAGCGACGACACGCGCAGGATGATGTCCAGGCGCACTTTATGGTCGAAGTGGCCGAGCACTTCACCGGCCTGGTCGGGGTCGAGGTAGGCCACCACGATCGCCTGGATCTGCGGGTGCTCGTAGCGGATCACGTCGGCCACGGCGCGCGGCTCCATCCACTTGAGGCTGTCGAGGCCGCTGGTGTTGCCACCCAGCAGGATGCGGTCGATCAGGCCGTTGGCCTTGTCTTCGCCCAGGGCCGAGGTGAGCATCTTGCGGATGTAGCTGTCGGAGCCGACGCCCAGGCTGGTCTGGTCGCCGACGATCTCGACGAACTCGCTCATCACCTGCTCGACCTGCTCACGGTGCACATTGCGCATCTGCGCCATGGCCACGCCCACGCGCTGGACCTCTTTGGGGCCCATGTGGCGCAGCACTTGGGCGGCGTCGGTTTCACCGAGGGACAGCAGCAAGACTGCGGCTTTATCGACCTTGGTGAGCTTGGCAACAGCGGCTCGATTATCACTCATCTGCGTTGATCCACTCTTTCACGACCTGGGCCACACGGCCCGGGTCTTCTGCCACCAGACTTTTGATTGCGTTCAACTGAGCGTCGTAACCTTCGCTCGGGCTTGGCAACAGGATGCTTTGCGGGCCGCCGAGGCTGACGCGGTCGTTGGCCAGTTCGCCATCCAGGCCGCCCATGCCACCCAACTCGACGTCGCTGCCACCAAAGGCCGCGAGTTGTTTCTTGCCGTTGCCGGTAATGTTGTTGAGCACCGGGCGCAGCACGCCGAACACCAGCACCAGGATGAACAACACACCCAGCACTTGCTTGACGATGTCCCAGAACCACGGCTGCGTGTAGAACGCCGCTTCGGCGATCACTTCGCCACGTTCGGCGGAGAACGGCATGTTGATCACGCTGACGCTGTCGCCACGGCTGGCGTCGAAACCGACGGCGTCCTGCACCAGGCGGGTGAAGCGCGCCAATTCGTCGGCGCTCCATGGCGCACGGGTAACTGCGCCGTCAGCCGCGTTGACCTTGACCTGGTCATCGACCACCACCGACACCGACAGGCGATTGACGCGGCCCTGTTGCTGCTTGGTGTGGCTGATGGAACGGTCGAGTTCGAAGTTCTTGGTGGACTGGTTACGCTTGTCCGCCGGGTACGGTGCGAGCATCGGCTGGCCGGTGGCCGGGTCCATGATCTGCTGACCGTTGGCGTCCAATAATGGCTGGCCAGCGGCGATCGCACCTGCGGTCGCGGCAGCGCCACCCGTGGTTTGCGGCGCCGACGCCGGGGCCGGTGGCTGGTTGCTCAGGGCACCCGGTACACCTTGCGGGCCATTGCTGGCGGTGCGTTGTTCGCTGGTGGACTGCTCGCTGCGCAGGGCCGGCTGGTCGGGGTTGAACTGCTCGGAGGTCGACTCGACGGCGCTGAAGTCCACATCGGCGGACACTTCAGCCTTGTAGCGGTCGTTGCCCAGTACCGGTTGCAGGATGTTGTGCACACGCTGGGTGAGCATGCTTTCCATGCGACGGCTGTAGTCGAACTGCTTGCCAGCCTGGGTCAGCGCGGAGTTTTCGGCCATGTCGGACAGCAGGTTGCCCTTCTGGTCCACCACGGTGATTTGCGATTTGCTCAGCTCAGGCACGCTGGTGGCCACCAGGTTGACGATCGCCAACACCTGGCCAGGCTCCAGGGAGCGGCCGGAGAACAGCTCGACCAGTACCGAGGCACTTGGCTTGCGCTCGTCGCGCACAAACACCGAGCTTTTCGGAATGGCCAGGTGCACGCGGGCACCCTTGACGTTGTTCAGGCTGGAGATGGTCCGCGCCAGTTCGCCTTCGAGGCCACGACGGTAGCGGGTGGCTTCCATGAACTGGCTGGTACCCAGGCCCTGGTCCTTGTCGAGGATTTCAAACCCGATGTTGCTGTCGGACGGCGTCACGCCAGCCGCCGCGAGCTTCATGCGCGCACGGGCCACGTCATCGGCCTTGACCAGCAAGGCGCCGGAGTTCGGCTCTACGGTGTAGGCGATATCGGCGGCGGCCAGGGTTTCCATGATCTGCTTGGAATCCATACCGGCCAGGCTGCCGTACAGCGGGCGGTAATCAGGTTGCTGCGACCACAGCACCACGGCAAAACCAATCGCCACGCTCGCCGCCAGGCCGACCATCAGGCCCACCTGACGCAGCATGGTCATTTCCGAGAGGTTTTCCAGGAACGACAGGCCAAACAGCGGCGGCTTGCCGTCTGCCTTGGCGGGTACGTTGTCCACGACTGCTTCTGCCATGACTTAAATCTCGTCCTTAAACCGGCATCTGCATGATGTCTTGATAGGCTTGAACCAGCTTGTTACGCACCTGGGTCAGCGCCTGGAACGAGACGGAGGCCTTTTGCGAGGCGACCATCACATCGGTGAGGTCCACGCCGCTTTTGCCGATCTCGAAGGCATTGGCCAACTGGCTGGAGGCTTGCTGGGTGTCACTGACTTTGTTGATTGCCTGACCGAGCATGTCGGCGAAGCTGCTTTGGCCCAATTCCGGCGCTGGCGCGACGGATTTCGGTTGAGCCATGGCATCCATTTGCATGGAGCGCATATCCAACATCAACCGATTGAACTCAATACCCTGGCTCATGAACTTCTCTCTCCGACAACCCGCATGTTTTTTGACGCTACGCCGCAATTACTAGGGAGGTAGCAACAAGGGTGCCAGCTCTGTATCAACTCGTAAGAAAAGGCGACAAACCTTGTCAACCTTGTTACCGGTTATGTGGCGAACAGATACGCTTCCACATCCATCCCGGCATCGCGCATTTGCGCCAGCTTGTAGCGCAGGGTGCGCGGGCTGATGCCCAGGCGTTCGGCGGCCTCTTTGCGGCGGCCGCGTTCGGCACGCAGGGTGTCGATGATCATCTGGAATTCGCGGCGGCGCAGGTCGTCGCCCAGAGCACCGGCAGATTCGGCTTCAGCCACCACGGGCGCGGGCGCCAGGGTCGGGAGTGGCGCGACGCCGCTACCCATGGCCAGGCAGAAATCCTGGGGCTGGATCAGCCCGCCTTGCTGCAAAATCAGCGCGCGCTGGATCGCGTTGTCCAATTCGCGCACGTTGCCCGGCCATGGGTAGGCGATCAGGCACGCCTGGGCCTCGGCAGACAGCCGCGCCTGGGCGTGCTTCATTTTTTTGACGTGGTTGTTCAGCAAGCGCTCGGCCAGCGGGATGATATCCGCCGGGCGCTCGCGCAATGGGCGCCAGGCCAGCGGGAACACCGACAGCCGGTAGAACAAATCTTCACGAAAGCGCCCCGCCGCCACTTCGCCGGCAAGGTCGCGGTTGGTGGTGGCGACCACGCGGATATCCAGCTGGATCGGCTTGCGTGCGCCGACGCGCTCCACTTCGCGCTCCTGCAGCACCCGCAGCAACTTGGCTTGCAGGCCCAGGGGCATTTCCGAGATTTCATCCAGCAGGATAGTGCCGCCGTCTGCCTGTTCGAACTTGCCCGCCTGGGCCGCAATGGCGCCGGTGAACGAGCCTTTTTCGTGGCCGAACAGCGTGGCCTCGAGCATGTTGTCGGGGATCGCCGCGCAGTTAATCGCGATGAACGGCTGTTCGGCGCGGGTCGATTGCTGGTGGATATAGCGCGCCAGCACCTCTTTACCGGTGCCGGACTCGCCGGAAATCAGCACGGTGGAATCACTGCGCGCCACACGGGCCGCCAACTCCAGCAACTGCGCGCTGGCCGGCTCGAAGGCAATCGGGCCCTCGCCTTCACTGGCCGGGACCACGCCCAGGGCATGGCGCGCCACCAGTTCCATCAGCGCTTTGGGCTCGAACGGCTTGACCAGGTAATCCGCTGCGCCCTGGCGCATGGCATCGACGGCACGCTCCACGGCGCCATGGGCGGTCATCAGCAATACCGGCAGTTGCGGCTGGCGCGCGCGCAGCAGGCCGAGCAACTGGTGGCCGTCCATGCCGGGCATGTTCACGTCGCTGACCACCAGGCTGAAGGCCTCCTGCTCCACCGCCTCCAAGGCGTCCTCGGCAGAACCGACCGCCCGGTAGTCATGGCCCGCCAACAGCAGCGTGTCAGCCAATGCTTCACGCAGGGCGCGATCGTCTTCCACCAACAGAACCTTGATAGCCATTACTTTTTTACTCCGCGCTTGCCGCGCATGAAAACAGCGGCAAGGTCATCAATGCACAGGTGCCACGCCCCAATCGGGAATGCAGCTGCAATTCTCCCTGATGGGCGCGTGCCACGGCCTTGACCACGGTCAGGCCGAGGCCGGTGCCGTTGGTCTTGGTGGTAAAAAACGGCTCGCCCAGGCGTTGCAGCACGGCGGGCTCGATCCCGCTGCCGCTGTCGCTGATGCACAGGCGCAGGGTTTGCTCACGGTGATACAAGTGCACCTTGAGCCGCGCGCCGGGGCCGCTGGCCTGGGTGGCGTTTTCGATCAGGTTGAGCAGCGCGCCCACCAGGGTGTCGCGGTTGCACAGCAGCTCGCCCAAGTGACTGTCGCACTGCCAGCGTACCTGCACGTCTTGAACATGGGTCGCGGCGGCGCTTTGCAGGGCTTGCATCAGCGCCGCCGGGGTGATGCGGTCGGTCAGCGGCAACTCGCCACGGGCAAACACCAGCATGTCGCGCACCTGATGCTCCAACTCGTGCAGCCGCTCTTTGAGCCGCCCGGCAAAACGCTGGTGGGTGGCGGCGGGCAATTGCTCGTCAGTCAAATGACTGGCGTAGATCAATGCGGCCGACAGCGGCGTGCGGATCTGATGCGCCAAAGAAGCGACCATCCGCCCTAACGACGACAAACGCTCATGGCGCGCCAACTGGTCTTGCAGGTGACGGGTTTCAGTCAGGTCGTTGAGCAGCACCAATTGACCCGGCTCCGCGTCCAGCGAACGGGTGGCGATGGACAACCGACGGCCGTCTTTCAGGGAAATTTCGTGGCCGTCGTCTTCACGCGGCGCAAAGCAGCGGGTGATGACGTGGCGCCACAGCTCGCCTTCCAGCGGCAGGCCGAGCATGTCGCAGGCGGCGGGGTTGGCTTCGCGCACGCGGCCTTCTTCGTCGATGACGATTACGCCGCCGGGCAGCAGCGACAGCAGGTTTTGCAGGCGGTTGGCCAAGCGCTCTTTCTCGGCCAACTCTGCCATGCGCTGCGCACTGACCACCGCCAGCTCGCCTTTAAGCTCGGAAACCCGAGCCTCCAGCAGACTGTAGGAATCGGTCAGTTGGCTCGACATCTGGTTGAACAGCGAAAACGCCTGTTCAAGACCCTGACGGCTTTGCTGCTCTACGGACGGAAGGAGCCCAGGGATAGCAGGGCTGGAAGATTGCTGGGCGGCGTGGGGCATCATGCTCTCTCGCTTGGCTGACCGTCAGTTAAACGGAACGTTGCGAGGGCTGTAGCAATACTTGTGCCGAAAAAAAACCGCTGATAAATCAGCGGCTTGAAAAACAGGCGTCAATCATCTGCCTGTTCATCACCTTCTTTGCGGCTCATACCGTACTTGCGCATCTTCTCCACCAGGGTGGTTCGACGGATACGCAGGCGCTCGGCGGCACGTGCGACGATGCCGTTGGCGTCGTCCAAAGCCTGTTGAATCAAGCCCTGTTCGAGGTTGCCGAGGTAGTCTTTCAGGTCCAGGCCTTCGGGCGGCAGCATGGCGGTTGAGCCAAAGTCCGGGGTATGGCCGTTGATGGCGACCCGCTCTTCCATGTCGCTGCGCAGGCTGTCCACCATCTGCTCGTCTTCATCGTCGACGTAGCGGAATTTCTTCGGCAGCTCGACCACGCCGATCACACCGTAGGGGTGCATGATCGCCATGCGCTCCACGAGGTTTGCCAGTTCGCGGACGTTGCCCGGCCAGCCGTGGCGGCACAGGGACATGATGGCGGCGGAGTTGAAGCGAATGGAGCCGCGCTTTTCGTGTTCCATGCGCGAGATCAGTTCGTTCATCAGCAACGGGATGTCTTCAACGCGTTCACGCAGCGGAGCCATCTCGATCGGGAATACGTTGAGGCGGTAATACAGGTCTTCGCGGAAGCTGCCGACCTCGATCATGCTTTCGAGGTTCTTGTGGGTGGCCGCGATGATGCGCACATCGACGCTCTGGGTCTTGTTGCTGCCCACGCGCTCGAAGGTGCGCTCCTGCAACACGCGCAGTAGTTTGACCTGCATCGGCAGCGGCATGTCGCCGATTTCGTCGAGGAACAGCGTGCCGCCGTTGGCCAGCTCAAAACGCCCGGCACGGCTGGTGATCGCCCCGGTAAAGGCGCCCTTCTCATGGCCGAACAATTCACTTTCAAGCAGTTCTGCCGGGATCGCCCCGCAGTTGACTGGTACAAAGGGTCCGTCGCGACGCTTGGAATGGTAATGCAGGTTGCGCGCAACCACTTCCTTGCCGGTGCCGGACTCGCCGAGGATCAGCACGCTGGCGTCGGTGTCGGCGACCTGCTGCATCATCTGGCGCACGTGCTGGATCGCACGGCTGGTGCCGACGAGGCTGCGGAACAGGTTGGGTTCACGGTGGCGACCGCGCTCGCGGGCCTGGTCGTACATCTCGCGGTAGACCTGGGCACGGTGCAGGGAATCGAGCAATTTGCTGTAGCTGGGGGGCATTTCCAGGGTCGAAAGCACGCGGCGGCGCTGGTCTTCCGGCAGGTCCACGGAAGAAATATCGCCCATTAGCAACACTGGAAGGAACTCATCCCAGGTAGACAGTGTCTTTAACAAGCCCAAAACAGCGCCAGGAGCGTTTACCGTCCCGATCAGCACACAAATGACTTCACGGCTCGATGACAATGAGTTGACCGCCTGCTGCCAGTCATGGCTGCCGCAGGGCAAATTTTCTTCGCCAAGAAAATTCAAAATCACCGCTAAATCGCGGCGGCGGACGCTATCGTCATCAATCAGCAGAATTTTGGTTTCACGCCACATGCAATAGCAACTTCCCTAGTCAATCGCTCTGCCCCAGAGTGAGGGCAATCGAGACGCCTGTAAGACTTCATACCTTACTAGACGTCTGAAATCTGAAAACAGCACTAGTTAAGTCAAAAATGCTGGCACAGTCAAATATATGACGCGCCGTTCGGATTAACTGAGCCCATTCAGCCGAACAGATGGTAAACCTTTGACGCATTTTTCGCTTGGTTGATCTGCGACATCTCTTCAAAAATCGCCTGGCGCTCGCCCGTCGTCACCTCAAGCAATTGCTGATACACCGCCAACAAGCTCTGCAGCTTCTCACGCAACGCATCCTCGTCCACCGGCACTTCACTGAGCACCTGCTCGATCACCTCGCGGCAGCCCAGGTCAAGCTCGCCGATGGCGTCCCAGTTACGGTCCGCCAGCGCGCCCATCAGCGCCTCACGGGTTTCATCAATGCGTTGCAGTGCTTGGCTCATGACATCTTCCTCAAGGCCCTCAGGCCCTTCTCTGCTGCGCCTTACTCGGTGACAGCCTGTGGCGCGGCGATAGCGTCCCAGCCTTCTTTTACGGTAATCAGCAAACGGGCGACTTCGTCGATCATGTCGGCATCGTTGTGCAGATTGGCTTCCATCAGACGGTTGGTCATGTAGGCATACAGACTTTCCAACTGCTGGACGTAAGCCGGGTTATCGCTCTTTTCAGCATCCAGGCCGTCACGCAGGCCGATCACGATATCGATGGCCTTGCCGAGCATCAGGCCCTTGCCGGCGATGTCGCCACGCGCCAGCGCGCCCTTGGCCTGGGCCATACGGTCCAAACCGCCTTCCATCAGCATCTGCACCAGGCGATGTGGGCTGGCTTCGGAGATCTGAGCATGGGAATTGACCTTCTGGTATTGGCGAAGGGCTCTCATGGGATTCATGTTTCTACCTCGTGACAGGCGACAGCGAAAAGGATTCTAGTAACCAATATGTCGACGGGTTCGCAAAAAGCTTTAGCGCCAGTCGTCCTTGGATAAAAAAAGGCCAGGCAGTTTGCCTGGCCTTTTTGCGTCAGCTCGAATCAGCTATCGCTCTTGGGGTTGTTCAAAGCGTTAAGCGTGGTCATCACGCTGGTGCTCTGCTGGCGCAGTTGGGCGACCAGGGTGTCCATGGCGTTGTATTTGGCGGAGAGGCTGCTGGTGAGCAGGGTCATGCGCTCGTCGAGCGTGGACTGCTGCTTGGTCAGATCCTTGAGGGTGTCCGACAACGACGTGGAGCGTGTCGCGAGGATGCCGGTGGTGGACTTTGCGTAGTCATCGGTGGCGCTTTTCATGCGCGCGAGCATGCCATTCGTGCCACTGAACATGCTGTTGATGTCAGCTGCGTTGGTTTTCACCGCCGCGTCCCACTTTTTGTCGTCGATTGTCAGCAGACCCGAGCTCGAGTTGGTGACCACACCGAATTGCGCCAATGACTTGAACGTACCGGTACCGGACAACGCGTTGAACTCATTACGGATCGCAGCCTGCAGCGTGCGCATGGTGGAGTCGCCGGTCAGGGCTGCCGCCGTGGTGCTACCGTCCAGGTTCGTGGTGACCTTGGTTTCGGCGTTCATCGCGGTGATCAAGGCGTTGTAAGTATCCAGAAACCCCTTTACGCCGGATTTGAGCGCCGTGTTGTTGGTGCTGACGGTAATCAGTGTGGCGTTTCTTTCATCATCCGGCTCGTTGTTGGCTGCCACCTTGAAAGCCGATACCGATACCAACTTGATATTCACGCCGCTCAAGGCGCCTTCAATGCTGTTGGTTTTGGAAACCGAAGCAACGCCATCGATGCTGTACAACGCATCCTTGGGCTCATCAACCACCGTGGAGCCGATATCCAGCCCGGAATTACCCGACAGCTTCAGATCCGAACCGGTACCCATGGTGGTCGAGGTCAGGATCAACCGCGAGCCGTTGGAGTCGGTCTGGATGTTCGCACTCAAGCCAGAGGTGCCGAACTGAGTGTTGATCGAGTCCCGCACCTGCTGCAGGGTCGCACCCTTGGGAATGCTGACGTCGTAGGCCTTGCCGGACTGGGTAATAGTCAGTGTCGTCGGTTTGTCAGTGGCATTGACCACCGTCGACGTGCCACTCGGGAAGTTCTTGGACGACAACTTCGAGGCCTGAGCGAGCTGACTGACAATTAATCGAAAGCTGCCGTTGGAGGCCGTATTGCTGGCCGTCATGGTGGCGACTTTTTCATCCGAGGATGAACCGCTCAACCCGGTGAAGCTGGAACTGGTGGTCATGGTATCCAGGGCACCGCGAAACGCATCCAGCGCCGCCTGAATCTTACCGATCGAAGACAGCGTGGTGGTCGCTTTCGCGGAAGCGGTGTTGATCTGCGTCTGCTTGGGCACCTTTTCGGCGTTAACCAAGGATGTCACGATCGCTTGCGTATCGATGTTCGAACCGATACCACTTACCGTTGAACCCGCCATCATCTATCTCCTGTTCGGTGGCTGCCGTTATCTTGACTTATTACGCCTCAAGCTACGACAGCAACAAGTTTCATGCCAGCTCAGACCTTGTCGTCAAACAACAGGTTGCTTGCGCTGGAAAGGTTCTGTGCCAGCTTCAATGCTGTTTCCGACGGAATCTGGCGAATCACTTCGCCATTGTCGGTATTGATGACCTTGACCACCACACGGTGGGTGGAATCATCAATCGAAAAATCGAGACTGCGCTGAGTCGCTTGAACGAACTCACGCATATCGGTGACGGCTTTTTCCAGGTCCGCGCGCTCTGGCTGCTTGCCGATAGCGGGTGTTTCCTGGACGGTGTTGATGGGTTTGTCGGCTGCCACCTGAGCAGGTGCGCTTGGAGGTGCAACCGGCGGATAAGACGGGCTCAGCTTTACACTCATGTCCATGTCCAATCTCCTCTAAACCGAAAAAACGGAAGGGCACGTAGACGCGCCCTTCCGTTAGTTACCGAGCGCTGGGATTACTGAAGCAGTTTCAGTACAGCGGATGGCAGCTGGTTAGCCTGCGACAGGATCGCGGTGGAAGCCGATTGCAGGGTTTGTTGCTTGGTCAGTTCGGCGGTTTCGGAAGCGAAGTCGACGTCCTGAACGGTGGAACGTGCAGCGGTGGAGTTCTTCTGAATGTTCTGCAGGTTGTCTGCAGTGGTAGTCAGACGGTTCTGGGTAGCACCCAGGCCCGAACGCACGCCGTCGATGGTGCCGATGGCTTTGTCGATTACTGCCAGCGCGTTTTGAGCGTTAGTAGCGTCGGTCACGTCGGTGTCGGAGATGTTGGTCTTGACCGCAGATTTCGACGGCGAACCGAACAGATCCGATACACCAGTACCAGTAGTGCCGTCAGCCAGGGAGTAGCCTTTGGCCGAATCCAGCGAAACCTGACCGGTCAGCACGCTAACAACGGTGTCAGCCAGGTCAGTTGGCGTTTCAACACCGGCTGCCGAGGTGTATTTACCGCTGCCATCTTTCACGTTGACCGCGATCGAGTCAGAACCGGCACCACCGGTCAGAACCAGGTTTTCACCCGAATCGGACTTGACTTCCAGGGTGTTCTTGACTTCGTCGTAGTTTACGCTGATGCCCAGTTTGGCGGCGTTGGACTTCAACTGGTCAGCCAGGCTGGCGGTATCAGTGATACCGACGAAGCTAACCTCCTTACCATCACCAACAGTCAACTTGAAGTTGGCTGGAATCCCTGCAGTACCGGTGGTTGGGTCGGCAGGGTCGGTTGGAGCGATACCCTTGGTGATAACTTCGTCAACAGTGAACTTGACTTCAGTGCTGGCAGTCGCGCTCAGGCCACCGATGGCGCCGTTCAGCTTGGAAGCGATGTCCTTGGCCGAAGCACCTTGGTCGTAGGAGATGGTGCTGGTTTGACCGTTACCGGTAACCACCATGTCAGCAGCAGCCAGGCCGGTAGCCGAGATTGCAACGCCGGTGCTCTTGATTTGCTGCGAACCAATTTTGTTGGCAGCAACGTTTTCCAGGCTCAGGTTGATGGTTTCGTTGGCGTTAGCGCCAACCTGAATAGCTTTGGTACCGTACGAACCGTCCAGCAGCTTCTGGCCACCGAAAGTAGTGGTTTGCGAGATACGGGTCAGTTCAGCAGTCAGAGCCTGGTATTCGTCGTTGTTCGACTTACGGTCGTCAGCGCTGAGGGAGCCAGTAGCGGAGGACAGAGCCAGGGTACGCATTTTTTGCAGGATGTCGGTCGAAGCCTGCATCGCGCCTTCAGCGGTCTGAGCGATGGAGATACCATCGTTCACGTTTTTTACTGCTTGACCCAGGCCGTTGATTTGGCTGGTCAGGCGGTTAGCGATCTGCAGGCCGGCAGCGTCGTCTTTAGCGCTGTTGATACGCAGGCCGGAAGACAGGCGCTGCATGGAAGTGGCCAGGGCGCCGCCAGCTTTGTTCAGGTTGCCCTGAGTAGTGATCGAAGCAATGTTGGTGTTTACTGTTAAAGCCATGACGAAATCCTCGTTGGATGGATACTGCGGCTTCCGGCCCTGGCAACCGCCGGGTGTGGCCTGAGAACCTACGTAATAGTTATCGTCGTGGTAGCCGGTTGCTTGAGGATTTTTTTCGATTTTTTTGCTGGCGCGGTGCCACCCCTTGTAATTCAAGGGTTTACGCAGGCACAAAACCCAACAAACATTGGATTTTTTGGCGCCAAATAAAAAACGCCGATGATCTCAGGATCATCGGCGTTTTCGTTTGCAGCCTATCAAGGTGTCACGGGCGATAGAGAATCGCCGAACCCCACGACAGGCCCACACCAAAACCGCTGATTGCCACGCGCTTCCAGGTGGCGTCCATCACGTGCTTTTCCAGCAGCAACGGAATGCTCGACGACACGGTATTGCCGGTCTCGACCATGTCCTTGATGAACTTGTCCACCGGCGCATCTTCAAAACGGCGCGCCACGGCGTCGACAATCGCCGCACTGCCCTGGTGGATGCAGAACGCATCGATCTCATCGGCTTTCAGGTCGGACTCGTTGAGCAGCTCGTGCAAATGCGCGGGCACTTTGAGCAGCGCAAAGTTGAAAACCTGGCGGCCGTTCATGAAGAACACGCCATCGCTGACCTTGAGGTGCGGTGCGCCCGAGCCGTCGGTGCCGAACTTGGACTTGCCGAGCAGCCATGGCGCGTCTTCGCCCATCCAGGTGGCGGTAGCGGCATCGCCGAACAGCATGGTGGTGTTGCGGTCTTCCGGGTCGACGATCTTCGAATACGGGTCGGCGGTGATCAGCAGGCCGTTTTTCAGGCCGGCGGCTTCCATGAAGCCCTTCATCGCGTAGATGCCGTAGACGTAGCCAGAGCAGCCCAGGGAGATATCAAAGGCGGCGACGTGGGTCGGCAGCCCCAGTTTGTCCTGGACGATGGCAGCTGTGTGGGGCAAACCCTCTTCATCACCGTTCTGGGTGACGACGATCAGCGCGTCAATCGATTCGCGCTTCAAATCCGGGTTATTGGCAAACAAAGCGTTGACCGCCTCGACACACAGATCGGAAGTTTCCTGCGCGGCTTCCTTGCGCGGCAGGAACGCCGAACCGATCTTGCCAATGATGAACTCTTCATCCTTGGCGAATTTGGCACCCTGGGTATAGTTATCGATCCCGTCTGCCGGCACGTAACTGGCGATGCTTTTTATGCCAATCATTGTGGCTTCCCAATACTAAATAGCTGGAGAACACCCCGAGGACTGCGCCCGGAGTGCTGACAATAAAGGGGATAACCCCATAAAAAATCTCGCTGAAAGCCGCCCTGCACGGACCCTGTGACGACTTATCCTTTTCATACGATACAGTGAAGATGCGCTTTATGACTCACAGGTCACTCAATTTTGTGCGCTTTGTGCAAAACCTTTCAACAATTTAGCCGCCAAAACGACAACGGCCCACCCTGTTTCCAGGGTGGGCCGCTTGAGGTCACGCCGCTTACATCTTGTTGAACAAGCTCAACTGCGAGACTTTCACGAACGCCAGTTGCGAGGCTTCGAGCATGGTTTGCTGCAAGGTCAGGTTGATGGCTGCCTCGCCCATGTCGATGTTGGCCAGCGCGCTCATGGTGGAGGTGTTGGCCAGGCCGACGCTGGTGTTCTCGCTGGATTGCACGGTGAGCGCGTTCTGTCGCGCACCGATGGAACCGCGCACATTGTCCACCTGGTTGGCGGAGTTGGTCAGGTTGCTGACCGCCGCGTTCAAGGCGTCCTGCAGCTTGACCCGCGCCCCTGGGATACCGTCTGCCGGCTGCTCCAGGGCCTGGCGCAGTTGGCCCAGGGTGTCGAGGGCGTTCTGGGTTTTCTGGGTGGTGTTGCCGACCGCGAACTGGTCGCCGGCGTTCGGCGCAGCGCTCAGTTCGAAGGTAACGCCCGCCGCCGTGATGGTGTCCCGCGCCGGTGGCGTGCCGGGAACAACCACGCCATTGTCGACAATCGGCTTGCTGTTGGCGGTGTAGGGCTGGGCATACACCTTGAAGAGCGTCGGGTCGGTGTCGTCGAACTTGATCAGGATCCCGCTGTTGCCCGGGAAGGTGCTGGCATAGTCGGCCGAGCTGCTGACCTTGGCATTCACCAGTTGCGCCGCCGAGGTATTGCTGGCGGTACGCGACACGTTGAACGCGTCCGGCTTGACGCCCAGGCTGAACTCGCGCCCCGCGACCAGCGCATCGGCATTCGGCCCGGTGGCGGTGTCGGTCAGGTCTACGGTGATATCGAACTTGACCCCGCGCACATTGATGCTGGCGCTGCCTTCCTTGGTGGAGTCGAACGTGCCATTACCTGCGAGCTGCGAGGTGATGTCGTTGTTGTCCTTGTCGGTCACGGTGTACTGGGTGCTGCTGGTAAAGGTCACCTTGTACGGCTGGCCGTCGGCGAACTGTTTGGTGTAGTCGGTGCCGGCCGTTACCAGGCCTGCCGAGATCGCAACCTTGTGGTCATCCACCAGCGGCGGCGAAATCGCCGGTGCCACGGGGCCGGTCAACGGCGCGATGTAATTGGACTGGGTGCGGCTGGTATTGATCGCCCCTTCCAGGATGGTCTTGCCGGTGTCGCTGGTGCGCACATTCAGCGTCTCGGAGACTTGCAGGCTCAGCTCGTTCTCGTCGCCCTGATAGCTGTAGGTGCCATCATTGTTGCGCGAGTACGGCGGCGTGTCGGTCTTGGAGCCGGAGAACAGGTAGTTGCCCGCCGCATCCTTGCTGTTGAGCAAGCCCAGCAGTTGCTCTTCAAGCGCGCCAACTTCGACCGAAATCGACTTGCGGTCCGCATCACTGGTCACGCCGCCGGCGCGCAGCGCCAATTGGCTGCCGGCCTGGATCGTGGTGTTGATCGCTTCCAGCACGCTTTCTTCGTTGGTCAGCGTGTTTTGAATGCTGGTGATGTTGCTGCTGTACTGGGCCAGCATGTCTTTCTGCTGTTGCAGCATCAGCAGGCGTTGCGCAGCCACGGGATCATCGGCGGCGGTCTGCACACGCACGCCGGAACTCGCCTGCTGCTGCGCCTTCACCACGCTGGAATAGTTGTTCTGATACTTGCTGGCACTGGTGTCGAAATACTGCTGAGTAGAAATGCGCATCGTCCCAGACTCCCTTAAAGACTATTGATCAGCGTACTGAAGGTTTCTTGCGCAGCCTTGATGATCTGCGACGACGCGGTGTAGTACTGCTGGAACTTGATCATGTCGCCCGCCTCTTCGTCCAGGTTGACCTGGGACACCGAGTTGCGCGCGTTCTTGTTGGCCGTCAACAGTGCGTTGGTGGCCGACGTATCCGTGGTGGCCGCCGCAGCCTTGGCGCCGACGGTGGACACCAACTTACTGTTGGCCCCCACCAGGCTGAGCCCGCCACTGCCGTCCGCCGCCTGCCCCACCGTTGCCTTGGTCTGCAGGTCGATCAGCGCTTGGGCATTACGGTTGTCGGACTTGCCGGTGGCATTGAACGAGAACGAGGTGCTGTCACCGTTGGTGGGCGAACCCGCCACGGTGGTGTCGAAGCTGAAGCTCTTGGCCGGGTTCAACAGTTCGCCATCCGCGCCACGCATCGGCACATTGATGGTGATCTTGTTGGCCTGCCCCGGCACGATGGTGCCGCTGCCGATGGATTCGCCCTTGGCATTGGTGAGCGCATAACTTTGGGTGCCATCGGCCGCCGTGTCGCCGAATACCATCTTCACCGGCATCGAATTGGCGATGCCGATACGCAGCTGTGCGGTGTCAGCGCCACCCTCGATATCGATAGGCACCGTCAGGGTCGGCGGCGTGAACGTGCCGGTGCCCTGGTTGGTCTTGCCGGCCTCGCCCTGCACCGGAGCGGCAAAGGCAATCTTGCTCGGATCGGTGAGCACGGTGCCGATTTCCTTGGCGCCGTTGGCAGTCGGGCTGACTTTGAAGCTGTCGCCAGCCTTCACCCCTGCTGCGCCGCTGTTGACGGCCAGGGTGAACCCGTCGATGACCGGAGGGGGCGTAGTGCTCAGGTCGTAGGTGCCCATGGCTTTGCCGTCGGAACGCAGCACGGTGACCTTGTTGAGGTTGGTGCTGTCGTTGAACGCCACGTTGTAATCGAAGTTGGTCAGCTTGCTGCTGTCCTCAATCGTCACACCCAGGCTCGCGTCGCCCTTGTTGTTTTGCGCCGAAATGCTGCGCAGGGCAACCGCTGCAGCGCTGTTGATGTCCTTGAACATCGACGCCCCGAACTCACCGTTCAGGTCCACGCCCTGGCCGAGCTGGCTGTTGATTGCGTCGGCGGTGACGATGGCGATACGGCCCAGGTCGCTGATCGCCGGCATCAGCACATCGCTGCGATAACGCAACAGGCCGCCGATGCTACCGCCGCTGATCACGTTGCCGAGGTCCACGGCGGTGTTGCCGGGCATGTTGAGCTGGATGGTGTAGAGGCTGGTGTCGCTGTTGCTCGGCACTGCCGAAATGGTATTGGACTTATCGCCCAGCACCAGCGATTGACCGCTGCCGGTGCTCACGCTGAACACACCGTTTTTCTCGCTGGCGGTCACGCCGATCAGCTCATTGAGCGAGCGCACGGCTTCGGCACGCGCATCCAGCAAGTTGGCCGGCGTGGTGTTCGACGAACCCTGCACCTGGTTGATCTGCTTGTTCAGGGAAGCAATCGATGAGGTCAGCTGGTTGACCTGATCGCTCATGGAGGTCAACTGGCTGTTGATGGTTTCTTTCTGCTGGCCCAGTTGATTGGCGATCGAGTTGAAGCGGTTGCTCAGGGTCTGGGCGTTAGTCAGCAGGATCTGACGAGCCGAGGTATCGCTCGGGTTGGCCGAGGCGGTCTGCACGGCGGCGAAGAACGAACTGAGCACGGCCGACATGCCGGTGGTCTTGTCCGACAGGGTCTTGTCGACGGCACTGACCTGGTCCAGGTACGCCGCCGCATCGCTATTGAGCGAGGTGCTGTTCTGGTAGGCCGTGTCCAGGTACTCGTTGTACACCCGGCGCACGTCGGCCAGGGTGGTACCGGTGCCGATGAACACGCCGCCGTACGGGTTCGACGCAGTCGAGTTCTGGGTAGTCTGCTGACGCGAATAGCCGGCGGTATTGGCGTTGGCGATGTTATTACTCAAGACCGACAACGATCCTTGAGCGGCATTGAGCCCTGACATCCCGATACTGAGCAAACTCATGGTTCAGACCTTATAAATGTGTGGTTGCGCCAGCGGCAGCGTAGTTCTGGTAACTGTTCATCGTTTTTGCGATCTGCGAAATCTTGCTGGCGTAGTCCGGGTCGGTTGCGTAACCGGCTTTTTGCAACTCGCGTACAAACTGTTCCGGGTTGTCGGCCGATTTCACAACTTCTTTATAGCGATCATTGCTTTGCAGCAACGTCACGAGGTCATGGAAGCTGTCCTGGTAGGAATCGTAGGAACGGAACTGCGCCGTTTCCTTGACCATCGCCCCATCACGGAACTCGCTGGTGATCGCACGGGCCTGGCCGCCCTGCCAACTTTGGCCGGCCTTGATGCCGAACAGGTTGTGGCTGCTGCTGCCGTCTTCGGCGCGCATCACCGATTTACCCCAACCGGTTTCCAGGGCGGCCTGGGCCACCAGGTATTTCGGATCGACACCAATACGCGCGGCGGCCGCCTTGGCCATCGGCAACATGGTGGCGACAAATTCATCCTGCGAGCTGAAGGCTTTCTTCGCCGGTGCCAGCGGTGGCTGGGCCACGGCGCGGCCATACACCTGCATGCGCCCGCTGGGCACGGCGAACGTGCGCGCGCTGCTGTTGACCACATTGTCGGCCGCCGCGCTGTTACGCAGTGGCGCAGCCTGGGCGACGGTGGTTGCCTCGGTGCTCGGCACGATGCCGGCCAGCAGGCGATCAGTCAGTTTGCTCGGCAAGGCGATTCGGCGCTGGTTCATCAGCTCCATGTCGTTGCTGTGTGACGCCGCGGCGCCAGCCTGGGGCTCTGCCACGCGGTAAGCCCACAGTGGACGCTGGCCATTGGAACGACCCAGCGGGCCCTCGGCCTGGGTGCCGGCGGCGATCTCCGTAGGCACATCGACTTTTTTAACCGGCTCGGCAGCCGCCGGGCCCTGCAAGGTGGCCGCCTGGGCGTCCACCGGCTTGTTCTTCTGCATCTGGCGCATCAGCACATCGGCCAGGCCGATACCGCCGCCTTCGCGGGACATCGAAACAGCCAGCTGCTGGTCGTACATTTCCTGATACTGCTTGGCCGCCGGGGTGTTCAGCGGGTTGTCCTTGCCCAGGGCCTCGGTGGCCGAGCGCATCGACTTGAGCATCTCGTTCAAGAACAGCGATTCAAACTCCTGTGCCACTTTGCGCAGGTTGCCTTCGCTGTTCTTGTCGTCGCCGACCTTGAGCTGGTTAAGCCGGTTCAGGTCGGAGTAGGACCCCGAGTCCGCCGTGCTGCTGATCCCGCTCTTGCGCATATCCATGGCCATGGCCTCAGATCACGATCAGGTCGGCTTGCAAGGCGCCGGCCTGTTTCAGTGCTTCGAGGATCGCCATCAAGTCGCCCGGGGCTGCGCCCACCTGGTTCACCGCGCGGACAATTTCATCCAGGGTGGTGCCGGGGCCGAATTTGAACATCGGCTTGGCTTCCTGCTCGGCATTCACCCGCGAGCGCGGCACCACGGCCGTCTGGCCATTGGACAGAGGCCCGGGCTGGCTGACGATCGGGTCTTCGGTGATGGTCACGGTCAGGCTGCCGTGGGTCACCGCCGCTGGCGATACCTTGACGTTCTGGCCGATCACGATGGTGCCGGTACGCGAGTTGATGATGACTTTGGCCACCGCCTGGCCCGGGTCGACCTCAAGGTTCTCCAGGATCGACAGGTAGTCGACGCGCTGGCTTGGGTCCAATGGCGCCGTCACGCGGATCGAGCCGCCGTCGATGGCCTGGGCCACGCCAGGGCCGAGCATGTCGTTGATCTTGTCGACCACGCGCTTGGCGGTGGTGAAGTCGGAGCGGTTGAGGTTCAAGGTCAGGCTGTTGCCCTGGTTGAAACCACTCGGCACGGTGCGTTCAACCGTGGCGCCGCCGGGAATGCGACCCGCCGACGGCACGTTGACGGTGATCTTCGAACCGTCGCGACCTTCGGCGTCAAAACCACCGACCACCAGGTTGCCCTGGGCGATGGCGTAGACATTGCCGTCGATACCCTTGAGGGGCGTCATCAGCAAGGTGCCGCCACGCAGGCTTTTTGAGTTACCGATGGACGACACGGTGATGTCCACCACCTGGCCCGGCTTGGAAAACGCCGGCAAGTCGGCACTGATCGACACGGCCGCGACGTTTTTCAGCTGCACGTTGCCCGACCCCGCCGGCACCTTGATGCCGAACTGCGAGAGCATGTTGTTGAAGGTCTGCAGGGTGAACGGGGTCTGGGTGGTCTGGTCACCCGTACCGTTGAGCCCCACCACCAGGCCGTAACCGATCAACTGGTTGGACCGCACGCCAGAGATGCTGGCGATGTCCTTGAGGCGCTCGGCCTGGGCGACAGCGCTCAAGGAAAGCAAGAGCGCCGCTGCCATCAGCTGTTTGAGTTTCAAAGTGGCCACCTAGAAAGGGAACAGCGGGCTAAGGAAGAAACGGTCGAACCAGCCCGGCTGACTGGCATCAGCAAACGAACCCGTACCCGAGTAGGTAATGCGCGCATCGGCAATGCGGGTCGACGACACGGTGTTGTCGGTGGAAATGTCATCGGCACGCACCATGCCGGCAATGCGTACCAGCTCGTCGCCGGTGTTGAGGGTCATCCACTTTTCACCGCGCACCGCGATGATGCCGTTGGGCAGCACATCGGCCACGGTCACGGTGACCGAACCGCTCAAGCTGTTGCCCTGCGCCGCCGCACTTTTACCGTTGGTGCCGCGAGTGCCGTTGTAGCCGGCGTTCAAGGTCAGGTCACCGTCGCCCAGTGGGTTATTGACGTTCGGCACTGCGCCAAACAGCGAGGTCAGGCCGAGGCTGGCCGCCGTGGTCTTGTCGATCTGGGAGTTGGCATTCTTGCTGGCCTGGGTGCGTTCGTTCAGGGTGATGGTGATGATGTCACCGACCCGGAACGCCTTGCGGTCGCTGTACAGGTTCTGCTCGAAACCGGCCTGGTAGATCGAGCCATTGTTGGCAGCCGCAGGCAGCGGCGTGCGTGGCAACACCGGCGCGTAGTACGGGTCATTGGGTTTTGGCGTGGGCGCGACACAGCCCGCGAGCACGGCAATCCCACTCAATGCCAGAACGGAAACATAGCGATTCATGACCCTTACCTCACAGTGCTGCAGGCGCCCTCAAGAGCGCCCCAAAGACTTGATTACAGATTCTGCGTTACGAACGAAAGCATCTGGTCGGCGGTGGAGATCACCTTGGAGTTCATCTCGTAGGCGCGCTGAGTGGTGATCATGTTGACCATCTCTTCAACCGTGCTGACGTTGGAGGTTTCCAGGGTGCTTTGCAGCGTGGTGCCGAAACCGTTCAGGCCAGGGGTGCCGATTTGCGGCGCGCCGCTGGAGGCGGTTTCCAGGAACAGGTTATTACCCATGGCCTGCAGGCCGGCCGGGTTGATGAAGTCGGCGGTTTGCAGGTTGCCGATCACTTGCGACGCCGGGCTGCCAGCCACGGTGATGGAGACGGTGCCGTCGTTGCCGACAGTGAAAGTCTTGGCATCTGCGGGAACCACCACAGCCGGCTCCAACGCGAAACCGTTGGCGGTCACGATCTGGCCGTTGGAATCCAGGTGGAACGTACCGTCACGGGTGTAGGAAGTGGTTCCGTCCGGTTGCAGGATCTGGAAGAAACCACGGCCATTGATGGCCATGTCCAGCGGCTGACCGGTTTGCTGCAGGTTACCGGCGCTGAAGTTCTTCTGGGTGCCGACGATCTGCACACCGGTACCCAGTTGCAGGCCCGACGGCAGTTCGCTGTCCTGGGTCGACTGCGCGCCCGGCTGCTTCTTGATCTGATACAGCAAGTCCTGGAACTCGGCACGGTCACGTTTGAAGCCCGTGGTCGACACGTTGGCCAAGTTGTTGGAAATGGTGGTCAGGTTGGTGTCCTGGGCGGACAAACCTGTTTTGGCAACCCATAGAGCCGGAAGCATGCTGTTCTCCTTCGTGCGCCTGTTTGTTGGCGCTGCGCTGCAAAATTAGTGAGTGGGCTTGAATCAGCTCATCGCCATGACGCGGGTCATGGCCTGGTCGTCTTCTTTGGCGCTGTTCATCATCTTGATGTGCAGCTCGAACTGCTTGGCCAGCGCCAGCACCGCGGTCATTTCTTCCACGGCATTGACGTTGCTGGCCTGCAGGAAGCCCGAGGTCAGGGTGACGGTCGCGTCGGCCTGGGCCGGCTGGCCATCCTTGGTCTTGATAGTGCCGTCCAGGCCCTTGTTCATATTCTTGAGGTCCGGCTGGACCAGTTTGATACGGTCCACTTCAGCCATTACCCGCGGGCCTTCGCCCATGGCGCGGATGCTGATAGTGCCGTCAGCGCCCACTTCGATTTTCTGCTGTGGCGGCACGGCGATCGGGCCACCGTTGCCCATGATCGGCATGCCATTGCCGGCCCGCAGCACGCCCAGTGCATCGACGTTCATGCTGGCGCTGCGCACGTAGGCTTCGCCGCCGTCCGGGGTTTGCACGGCCATCCAGCCGTCGCCGCTTACCGCCACGTCGAGGTCGCGACCGGTTTCGATCATTGCGCCAGGCGTGAAGTCGGTGGCCGGGCGCTCAGTCAAGGCAAACGCCCGCGCCGGAAAGCTGTCACCGAACACCGGCATCGAACGCGCCTGTTCCAGGTCACGTTGGAAACCATTGGTGGAAATGTTCGCCAGGTTGTTGGCATGGGCCTTCTGCGCCAGAGCATTCTGGCTGGCGCCGGTCATTGCCACATAAAGGTACTTGTCCACGCTCTTTCCTCTTTCTGACGGACGCTTGCCGCCCACCGCTGTACTGATGAGTCCTAAGCAATTTGCGAACCAACTTTTAAAACTTCAATGAAACCCAAGCAGGGCAAGGGGTTCGCCGCAAGCAAGGGTTTTTACAGCCTTAGACAAAGACGTAAAAACGGCGGACTTATGCCGCTAGCGGCAAGCACACGGAGGAAGGCGAGAAGCATCGAGGGCAGCGGTTACACGTAACCAACCGCCTGGACGACGGATTTACGTCGATATGTGTTGGGTGGGAACCCGGTTCAGCGATGGCGTTACTCAAGGGTAAAACCCAAGCAGACAGGAGTATCAGGATGATCACACCCAGGAGCACCACGCAGCACGCTCACTTACCGGCGAACACGGGTAACCAGTTATCCCCACCCCAGACGTCGCTCACTCAAACTACCGGCACAGGCCAGATCCTGGCCTCTGAAGGAGCCCAGCCTAGAGGCCTTGCGGGTAACCAGCAGCTGGATGAGTACGTATTGAGCCACGCCGTGCCGCCGAAATCAGCCGATCAACTCACCGCCGAAATCGTCAAAAAACAATTCAAGGAAAAGTTTGGACGTGATGTTGATCCAGACAAAACGTTCGTGGTCACTTTCGCCTATAACAAACACGGGCATACACCGCCTTATCCCGCCCAAGTCATCAGCAAACAGTCACTGACCGAGGTCGCGCAAAAAAACCTGCAACACACCGACAAAACAGACCTTGTGGATGTACTCCGAGGCGATGAGCAGTACGACCCTGAAGTCACCTTGAAAACCCAGGCGCAAATCGACATCACCAAAGGCCCTGCGCTCGAAAGACAGTTTGATACGACGCGCGATCAGAAAACCCGCTTTTACCAAGGTATCTATACTGAGCCTGCGGCGGCATCACCCGGCAACTACGACACCTCCAACCGCATCCCGGTCTCGGTAAAAGACTTCCAACAGGAGGTATGGAACACCTCTTATAGCGTGCCGTACCGTGCCTACCTGAGCGCAGAGATAGATAAAGGTGAGTTAGCTCGCAAGAACCTTTCGAAAATAGCGTTCGTCAATGCCGCCGAAACCCAACACGATGAACGCAGCCTGGACGATGACGACCTGGAACTCGCCAGACGAGTGGCGGGAGCCGGCAATAAACCCAGAGACCAGCTCGCGCTTTTCGATGATATCTATGACCACCGCCTCGACCCCCAGGTGGAAACCAAATTCTTGACGCTGAACGGCCGCCCATCCACCGACATCTTCTACGCCGTAGACAAAAACACCTCGCGCACCCTGCTGTACCTGCCAGGCAACTCTTCGCCCATCCATCCGTTCGAGAACCCCGGCAAGATGCATGACTGGTTGAGAAAGCAGTTTTCTCTAGCCGGCACCAAGGACGCCTTCCTTGAACATTTCCAACTGGCGGATCAAGACGAAGTCAAAAGGGTCATGACCAATGTCGGCGATGGTTACCGCCGCTTTGGCCCCAATGACTGGACAGAATCCCGTCAGGATCAGTCGATAGTGCGTGGGGTGCGTCACGACGGCGATCCCTTCCATGAGTCCGGCCGCCGCTGGGGTGAACATCGTCTTAACGACATCAGTGAACAGTTCGTCAGTAACAAGCAAGTCACGGAAGGCCTGCTTGTGGATGCGGCAAAAACGCTGGGCAACGGGCTACTGTCCATGGGCGCCATTGCCGCCACCTTTATTCCAGGACCAATCGGCGTATTTGCCACAGTGGCGCTTGCCACTCATGGCGCGATCGAAGTGGGCGAAGGCATCAAGGATGCCCGGGACGGCAAGCCCGGAGCCGCACAACGTATTACGTTTGGTGCGCTGAATGCCCTTCCATTGGTGGGCCGCGGGGTGTTCAAAGTGGCCAAGGGCATCAGGAACACCGGCACAACCCCACTGCCTAAAGGCCCCTCGGGCGGCGCCCGGGTGAAACCGCTGGGTGCCCCAAAACCCGCAAGCGCCAGTCAATTACGCATTGATAAACATGTGGCGTCCATCGAGCAAAAGATCGTCAGCGTGCATAACGTCTTGAAGAAAACCCCCAAACAGCTCTTCGTCACCCATGATGCGAACAACGCAATTGCCGCGCTGCAACGTCAACGCGCAGGCTGGCAGAGCGGCGAACTGCTCCCCAGCAGTAAAGGCTTGTCAAACTCGCCCGTTGCAATCGGTGCCAACCGACAACGCGCGATACTGGAGAACAACTCCCAGGGCACCATTGATAAGTTATTCACCAAGATCAACGACGCATACCTCAAGGCAGACGCGAGCTATGGCAGAGCAACGTCCACCGCACAGGAAGCCAGAAACAGATACCAGATCGCCAACACGCTTTATCATAAAAAAAGCCCTAACCTGCCAAACGATAAGGTAGTCGAACTGCAAGACAACCTTGCCAAAGCAACCAGAGCAGTTGAAAAGGCGCCTGTCCCGGCCGAACTCAACGCCCTGCAAGCCACACGTGACACGCTGGAAACCATGCTGTTCGAAATAAAACCTCTGACTTCCTTCGCGGCGAACCGAGGGCCAAAAGCACCTTAACCATCCGCCACGTTTAGCTGCGGGTCACTGGATGCGTACCCTTCATTAAGGGTACGCATTGGAAACAAGCAAAGGAGCACGCCGGTTAGCGCTAACCCTTGGCGATATTGTAGTCGCGCAGTTTATTGGCGATGGTCGTGTGGGAAACCCCCAACCGCTTGCCCAACAGCCGACTGCTCGAATGTTCGCCATACAACTGCTCCAGCACCGCCTTCTCGAAGCGCCCGACAATTTCCTCCAGCCCGCCGTCCAGGGAGAAGTCCCCCAACGGTTGCCGTACGCCGTAGTCCGGCAGGCGAATATGCTCGGCCTTGACCGTGCCGCCCTCACACAGTGACACCGCCTGAAACAGCACGTTTTCCAACTGCCGTACATTGCCCGGCCAGTGATAATGGCTGAGGCGGTCCATCGCCGCCGGTGCCAGCTTGGGCAGCGGGCAGCCGATCTGGCGGCTGGCCTGGTCGAGAAAGTGATCGACCAATGGCGCAAGGCCGTCGAGGCATTCGCGCAGCGGCGGGATATGCAGCGACAGCACGTTGAGACGGTGGTAGAGGTCCTGGCGGAATTCGCCACGGGCGCAGAGTTCGGACAAATCTACCTGAGTGGCGCAGATCACCCGCACGTCCAGATACACCTCTTCATCACTGCCGACCCTGCGAAAGCAACCGTCCTGCAAAAAGCGCAGTAACTTCACCTGCAAGCGCGCGCTCATTTCGCCGACGCCATCCAGAAACAAGGTACCGCCCGCTGTCAGCTCCAGCAGCCCGAGCTTGCCTTCGGCCCGCGCGCCTTCAAACGCGCCGGGGCCATAACCGAACAACTCGGTCTCGGCCATCGACTCGGGCAAGCCTGCGCAATTAAGTGCCATCAGCGGCGATTGCCCACGCGGGCTGGCCAAGTGGCAGGCGCGCGCCAGCAGTTCCTTGCCGGTGCCGGTTTCGCCTTCTATTAATAGCGGCGCATCCAGCGGCGCCATGCGCCGGGCTTCGCGGACTACGGCAGCCATGACCTTGGAGCTCTGGAAAATACTGTCGAACCCACGCAGCTCCTGTTTGCGCACGTTGTAGATGCGCTCCCCCACGCGGTCGGCGCGGTGCAGGGTCAAGACGGCGCCGGCCATGGCCTCGCTGTCGTCGTGCTCGGAGGATTGCAGCGGCGCGATATCGGCCAGGAACACATCGCCCTTGACCTTGACCCGCAAGCCGTTGATTCGCGACTTACTCGCGCGCACCAGCTCCGGCAGGTCGAAATCCTCGGCGTAGCGCGAGAGTGGAATCCCCGGCACCTCATCCACCCGCACCCCAAGCAACTGCGCCGCCGCACGGTTGGCCGCCACGATCGAGCCGCCCATGTCGATCGACAGCACCGGAAACTCCAGGGCGCCGAGCAGCGCGTTAAGCTCCATATGCCGCCGCTCGCTGGGCATCAGCCCTACCCTTTTAACCCCGAACACCCCGGCAATCGCCTCGAACTGCGGGCGCAGCGCCTGGAACTGCATGTTCACCAGGTTCGGGCAAAACAGGTAGATCGCATTGCCATGTTCCCCGCCGACCTCACCCTTGGCGACGTTGACGCCGTATTCCACCAGCAGGTTGAGGATGTCCCGCAGGATGCCGATGCGGTTCTGGCAGTGCACTTTGATACGCATGAAGAGGCCCGAAAGGTAGTAAGGCGCCGCGTCTTTTTGCCGCTGGTCGCAGATAGTCGTCAAGATTATGTGACAGTCCAACGGCTTTTTACACCCCATCGTCGCCAGCGCCTGGCGATACGTAACGAAAACTTTACGAAATTCGGTAATTTTTCCTACGTATCAGCACTACGCGCGGATGGAATCGCAAGCGCACCGGAGTATCTATAAGGGCAACGCAGGACATAACAAGAACGAATGCCTAGCAGGAGATCCGTATGAAGCAGACGCAGTACGTGGCCCGCGAGCCCGATGCGCAAGGTTTTATCCACTACCCGCCAGAAGAACACGCGGTGTGGAACACCCTGATCACACGCCAGCTGAAAGTGATCGAGGGTCGCGCCTGCCAGGAATACCTGGACGGCATCGACAAGCTCGGCCTGCCCCTGGACCGCATCCCGCAATTGGGCGAGATCAACGAGGTGCTGGCCGCGACCACCGGATGGCAAGTTGCCCGGGTGCCGGCACTGATCCCCTTCCAGACCTTTTTTGAATTGCTCGCCAACAAGCAGTTTCCGGTGGCGACCTTTATTCGCACCCGTGAAGAACTGGACTACCTGCAGGAGCCGGATATCTTCCACGAGATCTTCGGCCACTGCCCGCTGCTGACCAACCCCTGGTTTGCCGAATTCACCCACACCTACGGCAAGCTTGGTCTGGCGGCCACCAAGGAGCAACGCGTGTACCTGGCGCGCCTGTACTGGATGACCATCGAGTTCGGCCTGGTGGACACGCCCCAAGGCCTGCGCATCTACGGTGGCGGCATTCTGTCGTCGCCCAAGGAGACGGTGTACAGCCTGTCTTCCGAACCACAACACCAGGCCTTCGACCCGCTGGAAGCGATGCGCACGCCCTATCGCATCGACATCCTGCAACCCCTGTACTTCGTGCTGCCTGAGCTCAAGCGTCTGTTTGAAGTGGCGCAGGAAGACATCATGGGCATGGTTGAGCGGGGCATGCAGTTGGGTCTGCATGCGCCGAAATTCCCACCCAAGCCAAAGGCGGCTTGAGCCTTACATCTTGAGGCCAGGTGAGTCTGTTCCCTGGCCCCGCGTTGCTTTAGGGTAACGCCCACTGATCTTCACTCATTCGAATTCAGGACACCCCACATGACCACCTTGAACCAAGCCCATTGCGAAGCCTGCCGCGCCGATGCCCCGCAAGTCAGCGACGAAGAACTGCCGGTACTGCTCAAGCAGATCCCCGACTGGAACATCGAAGTGCGCGACGGCGTGATGCAACTGGAAAAGGTTTTCCTGTTCAAGAACTTCAAGTTCGCCCTGGCGTTTACCAACGCCATGGGTGAAATCTCCGAAGCCGAAGGCCATCACCCGGGCCTGCTCACCGAGTGGGGCAAAGTCACCGTGACCTGGTGGAGCCACTCCATCAAGGGCCTGCACCGCAATGACTTCATCATGGCCGCCCGCACCGACGAAGTGGCCAAGGACGCCGAGGGCCGCAAGTAATGCATTTCGATGCCATTGGCCGCGTGCCCGGCGACCCCATCCTCGGCCTGATGGACCTGTATGCCCAGGACGCCAACCCGAACAAATTCGACCTGGGCGTGGGCGTCTATAAAGACGACCAGGGCCTGACGCCGATTCCGCACTCGGTAAAACTCGCCGAGCAGCGCCTGGTGGACACCCAGGCCACCAAAACCTACATCGGCGGCCACGGCGGTGCAGCCTTCGGCACGCTGATCAGTGAATTGGTGCTGGGCGCTGGCTCCGCTCTCATCCGCGAGCGCCGTGCCGGCGCCACACAAACCCCGGGCGGCACCGGCGCGCTGCGCCTGAGCGCCGACTTTATCGCCCAGAGCCTGCCCGGTCGCGGCGTGTGGCTGAGCAACCCGACCTGGCCGATCCACGAAAGCATCTTTGCCAAGGCCGGGCTCAAGGTCAGCCACTACCCCTACGTAGGTGCGGATAACCGCCTGGACGTGGCGGCAATGCTGGCAACGCTGGCCGCGGTGCCCCAGGGCGACGTCGTGCTGCTGCACGCCTGCTGCCATAACCCGACCGGTTTCGACCTGTCCCAGGACGACTGGCGCCAGGTGCTGCAGATCGTGCGCGAGCGCCAGTTGCTGCCCCTGATCGACTTCGCCTACCAGGGCTTTGGCGACGGTCTGGAGCAGGACGCCTGGGCGGTACGGCTGTTTGCCGCCGAGCTGCCGGAAGTGCTGATCACCAGCTCCTGCTCGAAAAACTTTGGCCTGTACCGCGACCGCGTCGGCGCACTGATCGTGTGCGCGGCGGATGCCGAGAAGCTGACGGATGTGCGCAGCCAACTGGCGAATACCGCCCGCAACCTGTGGTCGACGCCGCCGGATCATGGTGCGGCGGTGGTGGCGACCATCCTGGGCGATGCCGAGCTGAAAAAGCTCTGGAGCGACGAGGTCGAAGCCATGCGCGCGCGGATCGCGCAGCTGCGTTCCGGGCTGGTGGAAGCATTGGCACCCCATGGCCTGTCGGAGCGGTTTGCACATATCGGGGCGCAGCGCGGGATGTTTTCCTACACCGGCCTGAGTGCCGAGCAGGTCAAGCAACTGCGGGAGAAACACAGCGTGTACATGGTCAGTTCAGGGCGGGCTAACGTGGCGGGTATTGATGCCACGCGTTTGACGCTGCTGGCCCAAGCCATCGCCGACGTCTCCCACTGAATAAACCGGAACTAAATGTGGGAGGGGGCTTGCTCCCGATAGCGGTCTTTCAGCAACAGCTGTGCTGACTGATTCACTGCTATCGGGAGCAAGCCCCCTCCTACCTTTGGACTGAGTTGACCGCTAACCCGCGACCATTTCTGCCTTGAGCTGCGCCTCTTTGGCCTGCGCATCCGCCAACCGATACAGCTGGATGCTGCCATCCCAGTGCTCGATCAGCGCCGTGCACGACTCCACCCAATCCCCGCAGTTGAGGTAATCCACCTCGCCCACCTTGCGGATTTCAGCATGGTGGATGTGCCCGCACACCACCCCATGCAGCTCGCGCTTGGTCACTTCGTGGGCGATGGCTTCTTCAAAATCGCTGATAAAACTCACAGCGGTTTTGACCTTGTGCTTGAGGTACGCCGACAGCGACCAATAACCGTAGCCATACCGTGCACGCCAGTGGTTGAGCCAGCGGTTCAGCGTGAGGGTGAACTCGTAGGCCGAATCACCCAGGAACGCCAGCCAGCGGTGGTAGCGAGTAATCACGTCAAACTGGTCGCCGTGGATCACCAGCAGATGACGGCCATCGGCGGTGACATGCACGGCCTCGTCCACCAGTTGGATATTGCCCAGGATCAGCTTGGAGTAGCGACGCAGGAATTCGTCATGGTTGCCGGTGACGTAGATCACCTCGGTGCCACGTTTGGCCATGGTCAGCAGGCGCCGGATCACGTTGGTGTGCGCCTGGGGCCAGTACATGCCGCCGCGCATTTTCCAACCGTCAATAATGTCGCCCACCAGGTACACCTTGTCGGCGTGATAACCCTTGAGGAACTGCGACAAATGTTCGGCCTGGCAATCCCGAGTGCCCAGGTGCACATCGGAGATCCACAGGGTACGCACCCGTTGCTTGCGGCTGGGCTTGGTGAATTCGGCACTGGTCATGGGCGTCCCTCGACGGTGTTTTCGCGAGCTTGCGCCTGGGCGATTAATAGCCCATGACAGTCGTGCGTCAGTCTGATGACAGCACCTGCCGAGCGCCAAGCGTTGTAGACTGGCGCGACTGTTCAGGAGCCTGCTGCCCCGGAGACCGCAATGAGCCCCTCCCTCACACTACGCCACTACCTCGAAGCGCCCATCGCCCACAGCCATGACCATGCGCAGTTGGTGTTTGGCCTGTCGGGGCACCTGGACCTGGAAGTTGACGGCCGTGGCAGCCAGGTGCGCGAAAGCAGCGTAATGGTGCTGCCCTTCTGCGCCCACCATGCGTGTGGCAGCCGCGACGGCAGCCGCTGCCTGGTGCTGGATGTGCCCACCGAGCACTGGGTGCTGCAGTCGTTGGGCGAACATGCCGATGCCAGCCGCCGGCTGCTCGATCAACCCGCACGCCTGGCCCTCGATTCGCGGCAAAACCAACTGGTGCAATGGCTGGCGCACAGCCCGGTGAATGACCCGCTGATTGCCCAGCAAGGCGCAGTCCTGCTACTGGCCAGCCTCAACCACCCGCTGGCGCAGCCGCTGCCGGGGCGGCGCCTGCCCTATGCCGCGTTCAATGCGCATATCGAACGGCACGTGGCCCACCCACTGCAAGTCGCCGACCTTGCGCGTATCGCCGACCTCTCCGTGGCTCGCCTGCACGCACGTTTCGTCGCCGAATGCGGGCAGACGCCGATGGACTACATCCGCAGCCGTCGCCTGCAGATGGCCCTGACGTTACTGCGCGAAACCCCGCTGCCGATCGGCGAGGTCGCCGAGCGCGTCGGCTATGCGTCGCAAAGTGCGTTTGCCGCGGCGATGCTGCGCGAGTTCGGCGCGGCCCCCGGGGCGTTGCGCCGCCGCGCCTGAGCAAGAGTCCTGCGCTATAAATCGCGAGCCGCGCGACAGACACCCAGACCTGCAACCCACTAGACTGCGAACCTGTCACTCCCGTTGGTTAAGGATCGCAATGACTCCCCGTTCAGCCCTGGGCGCCCTGCATATCGGCGCATTGATGTTTGGCCTCACCGGCGTATTCGGCAAACTGGCGGCGGCCTCGCCGTCGATTATCGTGTTCGGGCGCGCCGTGTTTGCGGTGATTGCCCTGGCGGTATTCGCGCGGTTTGCCAGCAACACCTCCTGGAAAAAACTCGAACTGCGCGACTGGCGCCGCCTGCTGGTCAGCGGCGTGCTGCTGGCCGCGCACTGGGTGACCTTCTTCATCGCGGTCAAAGTCGCCGGCGTGGCCGTGGCGACCTTGGGCTTTACTGCGTTCCCGGCGTTTACCGTGATCCTCGAAGGGCTGATCTTCCGCGAACGCATCCGCGCCAACGAAGTGGTGCTGGTGGCGCTGGTCAGCGTCGGCCTGGTGCTGGTCACCCCGGACTTCAACCTCGCCAGCGAAGCCACCGGCGGCCTGCTCTGGGGGATCGCCTCGGGGCTGCTGTTCTCGTTGCTGTCGCTGAACAACCGCGCCAGTTCCGGGCGGATTCCGGCAGTGCAGGCCGCACTGTGTCAGAACGTGGTGGTTGCGGCGTGCCTGCTGCCGGTGGCCGCGCCGGGGCTGGCAGAGGTTCGCGCCCTGGACTGGTTATGGATCGGGCTGCTCGGCGTATTCTGCACAGGCCTTGCCCACAGCCTGTTTGTTGCCAGCCTCGCGGTAATCAAGGCGCGCACCGCCTCGGTGGTGTTTGCCATGGAGCCGGTCTACGGCATCACCGTCGCGTGGCTGCTGTTTGCCGAAACCCCCACATTGCGCATGCTGCTGGGCGGCGCGCTGATCATCGTCGCCATCGTGCTTTCCGGGTTGATGGGCGGCGCCAGCCAGGCTAAACAGCCCGCTCCTGCGGCGTGATCTATACTTTGTGCATCCGCAACAGTCTGTCGTCGTTCAACGGATAAATACCCCTCGACGACAGCCAGAATCCTTGAAGTTGCTGCAGGCGAGTGGTCACCCATTAACGCTATGCAGGGGCTTTACCATGGAAATGCTCATCAGCTTGCTGGTTCAGATCATCAGCGGCACCGTCGGCGGTAACGTCGCCGGCATGACCAAATACAGCCTGGGCACCGGGCTCAACACCCTGATCGGCGGGGTGGGCGGGCTGGTTCTGGGCCAAATCGTCTCCGCACTGACGGGCACCGCCGGCGTCGAAGCCCTGGATGTCGCCGTGGTCGGCAGCAACATTGTCGGCGGCGGGGTCGGCGGGTTGCTGCTCACGCTGATCGTCGGCTTCATCAAGCATAAAATGGCCACCCGGTAACGCTGCTCTGCGCGGTCAATGCCCTTGCGTGGCAGTGACCTTCACGGCGTACGGTCGTTGTGCCCTAGGTCGCGTTGCGGGTCGATCCGGTCCCGCACGCGCTGCTTGAGTACTTTGGCTTCGGGAAAACCGCCATCTGCCTTGCGTTCCCAGATCTGTACGCCATCGCAGGTGATGCGAAACGCGCCGCCGGTAGCGGGCTCCAGCGAGACTTTGGCCAGGTCATCGGCAAACGTACTCAGCAACTCCTGCGCCAGCCACGCGGCGCGCAGCAGCCATTGGCACTGGGTGCAATAGGTGATGACGATCTCGGGTTTGATCAGCGACATAATTTGAGAGGTTCCTGGCGTAACGGGCTCGGAGGATCGAGCGGCTATAATACCGGCCTTTATCGCCCAGCCTCGAGATTCATCATGCGTCGCCTGCTGCTGCTCCTGCTTGTACTCCCCCTCCTCGCCCACGCCATCGAAAGCCCACGCCCGAAAATCGGCCTGGTGCTGTCCGGTGGTGCCGCCCGTGGCTTGGCCCATATCGGCGTGCTCAAGGCGCTCGAGGAACAGGGCATCCAGATCGACGCGATCGCCGGCACCAGCATGGGCGCGGTGATCGGCGGGCTGTATGCCTCGGGATACAAGATCGACGAGCTGGAAAAGCTGGCGCTCAATATCGACTGGCAACAGGCCCTCTCCGATGCGCCGCCGCGCGAAGACGTGCCATTTCGACGCAAGCAGGATGACCGCGACTTCCTGGTCAAGCAGAAACTCAGCTTCCGCGATGATGGCAGCCTCGGGCTGCCACTGGGCGTGATCCAGGGCCAGAACCTGGCGCTGCTGCTGGAAAGCATGTTCGCCCACAGCAGCAACACGCGTAATTTCGACAAGCTGCCCATCCCGTTTCGCGCCGTGGCCACCGATATCACCACCGGCGAAAAAGTGGTGTTTCGCAAAGGCCACCTGCCGCAGGTGATCCGCGCCAGCATGTCGATCCCGGCGGTGTTCGCCCCGGTGGAGCTGGACGGTCGGTTATTGGTGGACGGCGGCATGACCGACAACATCCCATTGGACGTTGCGCGGGAGATGGGCGTGGATATCGCGATCGTGGTCGACATCGGCACCCCGTTGCGTTCGCGCAAGCAACTGGCCACGGTGGTCGACGTACTCAACCAGTCCATCACACTGATGACCCGCCGCAACTCCGAGGAACAACTCAAGGCCCTGCGGCCCAAGGATGTGCTGATCCAGCCGTCCCTGGCCGCCTATGGCGTGACCGACTTCGGCCGCGCCGAGGAGATGATCGACGCCGGCTACCGCGCCACCCGCGCCCTGGATACCCGCCTGGCCCACCTGCGCCCTGCCCAGCCGATCGACCCGCAGCTGGTGGCCGCGCGCACACCGGGTGAACGCACCCCGGTGATCACCGGCATCGACGTGGAAAACGACTCCAAAGTCAGCGACGACGTGATCCGCTACTACATTCGCCAGCCCTTGGGCGAACCGCTCAACCTGGGTCGCCTGCAAACGGACATGGGCACCCTGTACGGCCTGGATTACTTCGAGCAAGTGCAGTACCGCGTGATCAAGAAAGGCCAGGACAACACCCTGGTGATCAGCGCGCGCGGCAAGCGCAGCGGCACTGACTACCTGCGCCTGGGGCTGAGCCTGTCGGACGACATGCGCGGCGACAGCGCCTTCAACCTGGGCGCCAGCTACCGCATGAACGGCATCAACCGCCTCGGTGCCGAATGGCTGACGCGCGTGCAGATCGGTGATCGCCAGGAGCTGTACAGCGAGTTCTACCAGCCGATGGACACCGGCTCGCGCTACTTCGTCGCGCCGTACCTGAGTGCACAGGCACAGAATGTGGAGCTGATTCTCGACAACGACCCGATCTCCGAATACCGCCTGGAACGCTACGGTTTCGGCCTGAACGTGGGGCGCCAGATCGGCAACAGCGGCGAGATCCGTTTCGGCGTCGGCGAAGCCTGGGGCAAGGCAGACGTGCGCATCGGCGACCGAAGCTTGCCCAGCGTGAGCTTCAGCGAAGGCTTCTATGAACTCAAGTACTCCTTCGACTCGCTGGACAACGTGTACTTCCCCCACTCCGGTGAGGACATCGGCCTGGCCTATCGCGAATTCGAACCGGGGCTGGGCTCGGACCAGCGCTACCGTCAATGGGAGTTCAAGCTGGACAAAGCCATGAGCCACGGTCCGGACACCCTGGTGCTGGGCGGTCGCTATGGACGCACCCTGGATGATTCGGACGTGGTGATTTCCAGCTTCCTGCTGGGCGGCGCGCGGCAGCTGTCGGGCTTTCGCCAGGATGCAATCTCGGGGCAGAACATCAGCTTGATGCGCGCGGTGTACTACCGCCGGCTGACGCCTCGCTCGTACCTGCCACTGGACTTCCCGTTGTACCTGGGCGCCTCGCTGGAACGCGGTCGAGCGTGGAACAACGACAATGAATTCGACAGCGGCTATATCAACGCGGCGAGTATTTTCCTGGGCTTCGATACACCGTTGGGGCCACTGAACTTCAGCTATGGGTTCAACGATGATAATCAGAAGGCGGTGTATCTGAACCTCGGCCAGACCTTCTAATGTGGGAGGGGCCTTGCTCCCGATGACGGTGTATCAGTGAAGAAAATTTCAACTGACATACCGCCATCGGGGGCAAGCCCCCTCCCACACTTTTGATTGTCGGTGCACCTGAGGTCAGGACTTTTCCAGGTTCGCCAGGATGTGCCCGTGCACGCGCATGCACACGCGCAGGTCTGCTTCATCCACGCCCACAAACAGCTCATGGCGAAGCGCGGTGGCGATGGTTTCAATCTGCTCGATCAACGGGCGAGCGGTGTCACACAGCAGGATACGTTTGGCGCGACGATCTTCGACCACGGCCTGGCGTTGCACCAAACCCTGGCCTTCCAGGCTGTCGAGCAACCGCGCGAGCGTCGGGCCTTCGACTCCGACGCTCTGCGCCAGCTCCCGTTGGGTCGGCGGCTCTTCAAAACGCGCCAGGTGCAGCAGCACCAGCCAGCGCGCTTGGGACAGGCCCAGCCCCGCCAAACGGCGGTCCAGCTCGGCGCGCCAACCTCGGGACATTTGCGCCAGCTGCATGCCAAAACGGTGTTGATCGGTTAACGGCATAAAAAACTCATGGTTTAGACTGAAAATAAAGTGTGGCTAATTATTAGTCAGCTAAGCATGCGCCCTGCCAGTAGGCAAGAGTTGCTATGTACTGATTCGTTACATTGTCGTAATTGGCACACTAAATTTCGAATTCAGACTGCAAAGCGGCCCGCACGCAGTACAAAACGCCCTCAGGAACCCGCCCGGTAAACAGCGGTGCAATCTCCGAAACCGGTGGCAATTCGCCTTCTCCGTCGAGGAATGCGTCCTGGATTTCACCCAGCAGGTCTTCCGGCAAATCAAGCGCCTGCTCCAACGACAGCTGCTGCTTGCCGATGGATTCGGCCAACAGCGTGTACACGTTCTTTTCCGAGCATTGCAGCTGGCCAGCGATCTGGACCGGGGTCATACCGGCACGTGCCAGGCTGATCAGTTCGTGGCGAATATCGGCGACCTCCTTGGGCGCTTCGGCCTGACCGCCGAGCACTTCGAGGAACGCCTGGCCATAACGCTCCAGCTTGCGCGCGCCCACACCGCTGACCCGCGCCATCTCTGCCATGCTGGTGGGCTGCTCGCGCAGCATCTCCAACAGGGTAGAGTCGGGGAAGATGACGTAGGGCGGCACGCTGTGCTCCTGCGCCAGTTTGCGCCGCAGGGTGCGCAAGGCTTCCCACTGCTCGCGCTCTTCGCCACGCACCAGTTGGCTGGCCGGGCTGGTACTGCTGCTTTTGGCGGTGGTCTGCGGCTTGAGGTCGCGGCGCAGTTCCAGGCTCACCTCGCCCTTGAGCAATGGCCGGCAACTGTCGTTCAGGCGCAGGCCGCCGTAGCCTTCAATGTCGATGTCGACGAGGTTGCGCGCGACCATCTGCCGGAACAGCGAACGCCACTCGCCCTCGGCGCGGGCCTTGCCGACGCCGTAGACCGAGAGTTTTTCGTGGCCAAAGCTGCGCACCTTTTCGTTGTCCTTGCCCAGCAGCACGTCCACCAAGTGCCCCACGCCGTAGCGCTGGCCGGTTCGGTAAATGGTCGACAACGCCTGGCGCGCCGGCTCGGTGGCGTCCCAGGTCTGCACGCCATCGGTACAGTTGTCGCAGTGGCCGCACGGTTCGGGCATGTCTTCGTCGAAATACGCCAGCAGCGTCTGACGGCGGCAGCGGGTTTCTTCGCACAGCGAAAGCATCGCGTCGAGTTTGTGCTGCTCCAGACGCTTGTGGCGCTCATCACCCTCGGAATTTTGCAGCATCTGCTTGAGCATCACCACGTCTTGCAGGCCGTAGACCATCCAGGCATCCGCCGGCAGGCCGTCACGACCGGCACGGCCGGTTTCCTGGTAATACGCTTCGAGGGACTTGGGCAAATCCATGTGGGCCACGAAACGCACGTTGGACTTGTCGATGCCCATGCCGAACGCAATGGTCGCCACCATGATCAGGCCTTCCTCGTTGAGGAAGCGCTTCTGGTGGGCAGAGCGCGTTTCGTTGGGCAGGCCAGCGTGGTAAGGCAGCGCCGGGTAGCCCTGCTCACAGAGGAACGCGGCGACTTCATCAACCTTTTTACGCGACAGGCAATACACGATGCCCGCATCGCTGCGCCGTTCGGACAGGAACGCCAACAACTGCTTGCGCGGCTGCTCCTTGGGCACGATGCGGTAGAAAATATTCGGCCGGTCGAAGCTCGACAGGAAGCGCTCGGCGTTCTGCAAGTGCAGGCGCTCGACGATTTCTTCGCGGGTGCGTTTGTCGGCGGTGGCGGTCAGGGCGATACGCGGCACGTCAGGGAACAGTTCGGCCAGTTGCCCCAATTGCAGGTATTCGCGACGGAAATCGTGACCCCATTGCGAAACGCAGTGCGCCTCGTCAATGGCGAACAGGGCAATTTCCAGGCTCTGCAGGAAGGCCAGCATGCGCGGCTGCACCAGGCGCTCCGGGGCCAGGTAGAGCATTTTCACTTCGCCACGCTTGATCCGTGCGGCGAGGTCGCGCTGTTGCTCGGCGCTGAGGGTGGAGTTCAAGGACGCGGCAGCCACGCCGAGTTCTTCAAGGGTGGCGACCTGGTCATCCATCAAGGCAATCAGCGGCGACACCACCACGGCCAGGCCATTGCGCAGCAGGGCAGGCACCTGGAAGCACAATGACTTGCCACCACCGGTAGGCATCAATACCAGGGCGTCACCGCCACTGGCCACGCGCTCAATGATCGCACCCTGGCGGCCACGAAAACTGTCGTAGCCGAAGATGTCCTTGAGGACGCGTTGAGCCTGCTCGAGCATGTAAAACTCCAAAATAGTGCCGAAATCCTCTGTACAGGCTGGCCGAAAAACGCCGATCTCACGGGAAATAATCCGTAAGCGAAGTTTTCGCGGGCTGTCGCTTGGCCTGCAAGGGCATCACAAAACGCGGCAGTATACCCGAGCGATCCCCGGCAAAGGGCGCCACTGACGAACAGCGACCGCTATCTAAAACCTGGCAAATATGCAGTGTGGCTGGCCTGGGCGCTCAAGAAAGCCTAGAATTCAGCATCGTTTATTCCCAAGGTAGTCCTTCAATGTCCTTCGCTGAGCAACTAACCCGCCTGCAAGCCTTCCTCGACGCCGATGAGCTGCATGACGAGGCGCTGGACTATGTGGCCGCCCACGGCTACCTGACCGCCCTGTCGATCTGCGCCGAGGTCGTACCCGACCGTGAATGGATCGACGCGCTGTTTGCCGAAGAGCCTCACTACGCCGACGCCGCCCAACGCGAAGAAATCGAATCCACCCTGTTGGCCCTCAAGGCTCACATCGGTCGCCAGCTGGCTTCCGACGAAGAGTTCGAGCTGCCGTGCGACCTGGACCTCGGCGAAGAGCCGGATGACTCCGACCTGCGCGGCTGGTGCATCGGCTTCATGGAAGGCGTGTTCCTGCGTGAAGCCGCCTGGTTCGAAACCGCCGAGGAAGAAGTCAGCGAAATGCTGCTGCCGATCATGGTCGGCTCGGGCCTGTTCGACGACCAGCCGGAATTCGCCGACATCGCCGCCGACGCCAACCTGATGGACGACATGATCGTACAGATCCCGGAAGCCCTGACCGCCCTGTACCTGTTGTGCAACGCCCCTGACGAAAAACCGGCGATCCTCAAGCCACGTCACCACTGAGTCCTTTGCCCGTGACACCCATGGGCAATCGTTCGCTGCTCCTGCGCTACGCGCTGCTGGCCATCGGCTGGCTCAGCGTAGCGTTGGGGGTCATCGGCATCTTCCTGCCGGTGTTGCCGACCACCCCCTTTCTATTGCTCGCCGCCGCCTGCTTCGCGCGAAGCTCGCCACGCTTCTACCACTGGTTGGTGGAACACCCGCGCCTGGGCCCCTGGGTCCGCGACTACCTGGACGGCAATGGCATCCCACTCAAGGGCAAGGTCTACGCAGTTGGCCTGATGTGGCTGAGCATCGGCTTTTCCTGCTACCTGGTGCCGTTGCCATGGGCACGCGGGTTCATGCTGACCAGCGCCGTGCTGGTGACAATTTACATCCTGCGTCAAAAAACCCTGCCCCCGCGCTGAATGCGCCCTGCGACATTAGATCCCACACTACCTTGGTCGACACTGACTAACCCCAGGCATCATGCGAGACTGTCCCGCCGGGCCTGGAATGCCCGGGTGTTCTTATGCTCGGAGTTACCATGACGTTGTCCAGCGGGCTGATCGCCGCCGTTGCCCTGGCCTATATGGCCATTATGTTTGCCATCGCCTTCTACGGTGATCGTCGTCGTGCGCCATTACCGCCGCGGGTGCGCGCGTGGGTGTATAGCCTGTCGCTGGCCGTGTACTGCACCAGTTGGACATTCTTCGGCGCCGTAGGCCAGGCCGCCGAACAGTTGTGGGCGTTTTTACCGATCTACCTAGGCCCCGTGCTGCTGCTGGTGCTGGCGCCGTGGGTCCTGCAAAAGATGATTCTGATCAGCAAGCAGGAAAACATCACCTCCATCGCTGACTTCATCGCCGCACGCTACGGTAAATCCCAGTCCCTGGCCGTCGTGGTCGCACTGATCTGCCTGGTCGGCGTGCTGCCCTATATCGCCCTGCAACTCAAAGGCATCGTGCTGGGCGTGAACCTGTTGATCGGTGCCGGCGCCGACACCACGGGCACCCGCGCGCAGGACACTGCGCTGATCGTGTCGCTGGTGCTGGCGTTGTTCACCATTGTGTTCGGTACGCGCAACCTCGACGCCACAGAGCACCATCGCGGCATGGTGCTGGCGATTGCCTTTGAGTCGTTGGTCAAGCTGTTCGCCTTTCTGGCGGTGGGCGCATTCGTGACCTTCGGCCTGTATGACGGTTTCGGCGACCTGTTCAGCCAGGCGATGCTCGCGCCCCGCCTGGAGGAATTCTGGAAAGAAACCGTGAACTGGCCGTCGATGGTGGTGCAGACCGGTGTGGCGATGATGGCGATCATCTGCCTGCCCCGACAATTTCACGTCACCGTGGTGGAAAATATCGACCCGCAGGACCTGCGCCTGGCCAAATGGGTGTTCCCGGCCTACCTGGTACTCGCCGCCCTGTTTGTAGTACCGATCGCCTTGGGCGGCAAAATGCTCTTGCCCGGCTCGGTGCTGCCAGACTCCTACGTAATCAGCCTGCCCCTGGCCGAAGCCCACCCGGCCCTGGCCGTGCTGGCGTTTATCGGCGGTGCGTCGGCGGCCACCGGCATGGTGATCGTGGCGAGCATCGCCTTGTCGACCATGGTTTCCAACGACATGTTGCTGCCCTGGCTGCTGCGTCGCTCCAGTGCCGAGCGGCCGTTCGAAGTGTTCCGCCACTGGATGCTGTCGGTGCGCCGGGTCAGCATCGTGATCATTCTGTTGCTGGCGTACGTCAGTTACCGCTTGCTCGGCTCCAGCGCGAGCCTGGCGACCATCGGCCAGATCGCCTTCGCCGCCGTGACCCAACTGGCGCCGGCCATGCTCGGCGCGCTGTATTGGAAACAGGCGAACCGGCGCGGTGTGTTTGCCGGTTTGGCAGCCGGTACTTTCCTGTGGTTCTACACCTTGGTCCTACCGGTGACGGCGAAAAGCCTGGGGTGGTCCCTCAGCCTTTTCCCCGGGCTGACGTGGATGCATTCGCACCCGCTGGGTTTGTCCGTCACTTCATTGACCCTGGGCACCGTGGTCTCCCTGGCGGGTAACTTCACGCTGTTTGTGTGGGTGTCGATGCTCTCGCGCACGCGCGTGTCGGAACACTGGCAAGCCGGGCGTTTTATTGGCCAGGAAATCAGCCAGCGCGCCAGCGCCCGCTCGATGCTGTCGGTGCAGATCAGCGACTTGCTGAGCCTGGCCGCGCGGTTTGTGGGCGATGAACGTGCCCAGCAAAGTTTTATCCGCTTCGCCTATCGCCAGGGCAAGGGCTTCAACCCCAACCAGAACGCCGATAACGACTGGATCGCTCATACCGAACGACTGCTGGCCGGTGTGCTCGGCGCGTCTTCCACCCGGGCCGTGGTGAAAGCCGCCATCGAAGGGCGGGAAATGCAGCTGGAGGACGTCGTACGGATTGCCGACGAAGCGTCGGAGGTGCTGCAGTTCAACCGCGCATTGCTGCAAGGCGCCATCGAGAACATCACCCAGGGCATCAGCGTGGTCGACCAATCCCTCAAGCTGGTGGCCTGGAACCGACGCTACCTGGAGCTGTTCAACTACCCCGATGGGCTGATCAGCGTGGGCCGGCCGATTGCCGACATTATTCGCTACAACGCCGAACGCGGCCTGTGCGGCCCGGGCGAAGCCGAGGTGCATGTGGCGCGCCGCCTGCATTGGATGCGCCAGGGCCGCGCGCACACGTCCGAACGTTTGTTTCCGAACGGGCGGGTGATCGAGCTGATCGGCAACCCGATGCCCGGCGGCGGCTTCGTCATGAGTTTCACCGACATTACCGCGTTCCGCGAGGCCGAGCAGGCCCTCACCGAGGCCAACGAAGGCCTGGAACAACGGGTGACCGAGCGTACCCATGAACTGTCGCAACTCAACGTGGCGCTCACCGACGCCAAGGGCGTGGCCGAGTCCGCCAGCCAGTCGAAAACCCGTTTCCTGGCCGCGGTCAGCCACGACTTGATGCAGCCCTTGAACGCCGCACGCCTCTTCTCCGCCGCCCTCTCGCACCAACATGACGGCCTGTCCAGCGAGGCGCGCCAACTGGTGCAGCACTTGGACAGCTCGCTGCGTTCGGCCGAAGACCTGATCAGCGACTTGCTGGATATCTCGCGCCTGGAAAACGGCAAGATCAACCCGCAGCGCCAACCGTTTGTGCTCAACGAGCTGTTCGACACCCTGGGTGCCGAGTTCAAGGCGCTGGCGCAGGAACAAGGGTTGCGCTTTCGCCTGCGTGGCAGTCGCTTGCGGGTAGACAGTGACATCAAGTTGCTGCGGCGGATTTTGCAGAATTTTCTGACTAATGCCTTCCGTTATGCCGACGGCCCGGTGCTGCTTGGTGTGCGCAGGCGCAAGGGCGAGCTGTGCCTGGAGGTGTGGGACCGAGGCCCCGGCATCCCGCAGGATAAACAGAAGGTGATCTTCGAAGAGTTCAAGCGCCTGGACAGCCACCAAACCCGTGCCGAAAAAGGCCTCGGGCTCGGCCTGGCGATTGCCGATGGCCTGTGCCGCGTGCTGGGCCACCGCTTGAGCGTGCGCTCCTGGCCGGGCAAAGGCAGCGTGTTCAGCGTGCGTGTGCCGTTGGCACGCAACCAGGCGAGCCCGCAGCTCAAAGTGGCCCAGGAAAGCGGCCTGGCTTTGAGTGGCGCCCAGGTGCTGTGCGTGGATAACGAAGAGAGCATCCTGATTGGCATGCGCAGCTTGCTGACGCGCTGGGGCTGCGAGGTGTGGACTGCCACCGACCAGGCGCAATGCGCGGCGCTGCTGGCCGAGGGTGTGCGCCCGCAACTGGTGCTGGTGGACTACCACCTGGACCACGGCGAAACCGGTACTGAATTGATGGGCTGGTTACGCGCGCAATTGGCCGAGCCGATTCCCGGCGTGGTCATCAGCGCCGACGGCCGCCCGGAGATGGTGGCCGAGGTGCATGCGGCGGGGCTCGATTACCTGGCCAAGCCGGTGAAGCCGGCGGCGTTGCGGGCGTTGTTGAGTCGGCATCTGCCGCTATGACAAGGATGTACACCGTATAAATGTGGGAGGGGGCTTGCTCCCGATGGCGGTGGGTCAGTTACAGATTAGGGGACTGAACCACTGCTATCGGGGCAAGTCGAATCGTCGCACCGCCCCTCCCACATTGGTTTTGCGTTTACTCAGGGACGTGCGCTACACCATCTGAATCCGTCATTGCCCGCTCCAGCAGATCCGCCGGCAGGCTTTTACTCGCCCGGGCGCCGAGCAACTTTAATTGCTCGGTACGGCTGACCAGATTTCCGCGTCCATCTGTCAGTTTATTTCGCGCCGCGCTGTAAGCCTTATCCAACTGCTGCAAACGGTTGCCCACTTCATCCAGGTCCTGGATGAACAACACGAATTTGTCGTACAGCCAACCGGCGCGCTCGGCGATTTCACGGGCGTTCTGGCTTTGGCGCTCTTGCTTCCACAGGCTGTCGATCACGCGCAAGGTGGCCAACAACGTGGTGGGGCTGACGATGACGATATGGCGGTCAAAGGCTTCCTGGAACAGGTTGGGCTCGGCCTGCAATGCGGCGGAAAACGCGGCCTCGATCGGCACGAAGAGCAACACGAAATCCAGGCTGTGCAGGCCCTCGAGACGTTTGTAATCCTTACCCGCCAAGCCTTTGACGTGGTTGCGCAGCGACAGCACATGCTGCTTCAGGGCCGCCTGGCCGATCACTTCGTCATCTGCTGCGACGTATTGTTGATACGCGGTCAGGCTGACTTTGGAGTCCACCACCACTTGTTTGTCGCCGGGCAACATGATCAACACATCCGGCTGGAAGCGCTCGCCGTCCGGGCCTTTGAGGCTGACCTGGGTCTGATACTCGCGACCCTTCTCCAGGCCTGCGTGTTCAAGCACACGCTCAAGGATCAACTCACCCCAGTTGCCCTGGGTTTTCTGCCCCTTGAGGGCACGGGTCAGGTTGGTGGCTTCGTCTGACAGACGCAGGTTCAGTTGCTGCAGGCGCTCAAGCTCCTTGGCCAGCGAAAAACGCTCGCGCGCCTCATTCTGATAGCTTTCTTCCACGCGCTTTTCGAAGGATTGGATACGCTCCTTCAACGGGTCGAGCAACTGGCCCAGACGCTCCTGGCTGGTTTCGGCGAACCGCTGCTCGCGCTCGTCAAAGATCTTGCCGGCCAACTCGGCAAACTGTGCACGCAGCTCATCCCGTGAGCCTTGCAGGTCGGTGAGGCGCTGTTGATGGCTGTCCTGTTGCTCACGCAGCTCGGCGCGCAAAGCGGCCGACAGCGCGTCCAGACGGCGCAGTTCGGTTTCCTTGGCGCTGCGGTCGAGGTTCCACGCGTGGGCGGCGTCGCGGGCGTTGTCGCGGTCGATCTGCAGCAACTCGACTTCGCGGCGCACCGCGGCCAGGTCGGCTTGCTTGGCGGCATTGGCCTGGCTCAGGTCGCTGATTTCATCGCGACTGGCATCCAGTTGGGCGGCGAGGCCCTCTTGGGCTAATTGCGCGGTGGCCAGGCGCTCTTCGAGCAGTTCCCAGCCGGTCGTGCGCGCCGTCAGCCGCCGCTGGAGTTGCCAGCACAGCGCCAATAAAGGCACTGCAGCGCCCGCAAGCCCCAAGGCAATACTGGTCCAGTCAAAAACCATAGCCATTTCTGCCATTACCGAAAAAGAGCAAGGTTAACCAAGCACAGGGCGGGAAGACAGCTCAGTCTTCGACCTGGCCCAGTTCGCGTTGGGCGCGACGGTCACCGGCACGGGCCGCCAGGCGCAGCAGGTCGTGGCCGATACGGCGGTCACGGGCATTGCCGCACTCACGGCACATCAGCTGGCCCAGACGGCTTTGTGCGGCGACTACGCCTTCACGTGCAGGCTGCTTGAGCAACCGCCCGGCGAAGTGTTTGACGTTGGTGTTGTGGCCAAGGCGCGGGCTGTCGAGCAACCACAGAGCGACTTTCAAAGAGAAGCGCTTGGGTACGGTAACAGTCTGAGGGATGTCGGTAACAGAAGGTGATACTGAGCGAAACTTCATAAAGCACTGCGGGACAGAACGGAAGGCGCGCCACTCTACTCTTTTTTTCCTACACGTAAAGCTGAAAAAACCTTGCACGCCCGTTCTAGAGCAAGCGCTCGGGACAATCCACAGAAGCTGTGGATAACTCAGTGGACAACCCCCCTTTAACGCTCGCAAAGGCCCATGGAATGGGGGCCGCAGTCAAACTGACGATTTTTTCACCAATAAAAAAAAGCCAGATTTTTCATTGACTTAAATTTCCATTGCAGGCAAATGGCGGCGCGGCCATGCCGCTGACAATCGGGTTACATCTATCGCAACTAATGTGCACAAGTAACCTTCGGCGGATTTATTCATGGCTTTTTCTGATGCGTCACGCCGCAAAAATGTTACCGCCAGGGCTGGCCAGGGACTTTTCAAATCTTTGCAGGCTCGCCACACTCCCGACCTACATCGCGACGGTGAGTGGGGTCGATGAAAGGAATTCTGTTATTCGCCGTGTTGTTACTGGCTGTCTGCGCCATTTCCCTGGGGATCAGCGCGGTACTGCCGTCGCCGGACGGGGCCTTGTTTGCCATCGCCATCCTGCTGTCGGCAGCGTTCACCGCCGTGAGTTTGTGCATCGAACTGGGCGAAGGTCGTATCAATGACATGGCCGACGTGATGAAAGCGGTCGAAACCGGGCAGTCCCTGCGCCTGACCCTCGCGGCATATGCGCTGGGTTGTTCGCTGGCAGCGGCCACCACGGTGCTGGTCTATCGCGGCCTGCTGGGCGGGTGATTGAAGTTTTTTGACTAGCACACTTCCTTTCACCGTTTCAATCCGTTACTATCCGCGGCGTTAGTACCAAGCTGAAAGTCAATTCTGGTCGAACAACTCCCCTGAACAACACGGGATCGACCACCTCGATGGTTTCCAGGTATCACTTGCGACGACACGGCCTTTGAACAAGCAAAGGGTGTCGCGAAGTCTCAATACTCTGACCGAACCAGCCTGCAAATTGATCAGGATCTTCACCCCGGGCCCAGAACCTTTGCCCCTGTTGTGTTGCCTGCCCTCCTAAGTACCTACCTGCCAGCCCAAGCGCGCCTAACTTATTAGCGCTTCAAACTGGCTGCTTTGTTCCAGTCGGGTTCTTCGTTCGATCAATGGTGATCAACGTCACTGGAACGTTTTAACGTTGCACGGTTCTTAACCGTGTCATTTGTAGGAACACCAATAATATGTCGACTATCCATACTCAGGATGCCATTCGCACCCTCACCAACGCTTTTGCTCCAATGAACTGCCTGATCATGGCCGCTCGCAAAGGCTGCTTCAGCTTCACCCTGGTCAACGAACACGGCATCGCTCGTCACAGCGAACGCCTGTACCCCGATCAATACTCCAGCGCAGAACCGCTGCAGGCCGTGATCGAGCGTACCCGTCAGGCACTGGTTGCCTGATCGACCCGCGTCGCTGAAACACAACAAACCCTGTTTAAAACACAGGGTTTTTTATTGCCCGGAATTTATCATTTGAGCGTTTGCACTAAGTTCAAATGGATATAACCGTTATAACTCAATGGCGAAGATGTTTTAAAAACAGTCCTTTACATCACAAATATGACACTACACTTCAACTCAAGCGGCATGATCCGCTTCCGGCGAGCCTGAGATCCGATCCACTGCTGCCAAGCCCCCCTTCTCAGTGCTCGCCGTCCACTTTCACGGATTGAGGCATGTATGGGTATCGCCGCCAGCGAATTGTGTCGTTATGTGATCCGGCCGACATTGATGTACCTGGGCCGACACAACCCGACAGCCGAGTCCCTGCTGCTGGGGATTGCCGCCAGCCAGTCAGAATTGGGCTCGGCCTTGCACGACCGACGCGGGCATGGCCTGTACAGCATCACCGAACCGCGTCACCGCGCTTTATGGGATAACTACCTGGCGCGCGACCCCGAGCGCGCGAGCCTGGTGCGCGGGCTGGCCAGCCAGCATGCGTTTCTCAGCGCCCCCCAGCTTGAACTGACCGTAAATCTGCGTTACGCCACCGCCATCGCCTGGCTGCTGGTGGAACAACACAGCCCTGCCCTCCCCCCGCCAGGTGATGTTTTGGCCATGGCGCGTATCTGGAAAGAAATTTTTCACCCTCAAGGACGGCTGCGCGATTTCACTCAAGCCTGGCAAACCTGTGTTTCACCCATGAATCACGTGGTTTGCTGACCGGGCAATTTGCAAGATTCGCCAAAAAACTCGAATTTTGGTCGGATTGTCCTACAAAACCGCTCTATCTCCTGCGTTACAGCCTATAGCGCGATCTTAAATTTGTTGATACTTTCCGCAGCGGTGATCACCACGGAGTTCTAATAATGAAAAAAGTAATGCTCAAGACCACACTTAGCCTCGCCGTTGCCATGGCCTCTTCCAGCATCTTCGCAAGCGGCTTTGCCCTTAACGAACAAGATGTCGCCGGAATGGGTACCGGTTTCGCAGGACGCTCTTCTTCTGCCGATAACGCAAGCACTGTTTATGGTAACCCTGCCGGTATGGCTCGCCTTGAAGGCCAGCAGATTACGGGTGGTGTTGCAGTCATCGACGCCTCCACAGACATCAAAGATGCAGGCGGCCGCTCTTCCGGCAGTAACAAGGGTGACATGGTTCCGTTCACCGGCGTTCCATTCGGTTTCTATACCAACAAACTCAACGAACAGTGGGCGATCGGCTTCGGTGTGTATGCTCCGTTTGGCCTGAAGACCGACTATGAAAGTGGCTTCCAGGGCCGTGCCTTTGGCAGCAAGAGCGAAGTGTCGGTTATCACCTTCCAACCGACCGTCAGCTACGCCTTCAATGACAAAGTTTCGATCGGTTTTGGTCCGACCATCAACCGTATCGCCGGCACTCTGGAATCGCAGCCAAGCCTGGCATCCGTTCCACTTCCGGGCCTCGCCGGCACCGGTGACAGCAAGATCAAAGTAAAGGGCGATGACACGGCCCTTGGTTTCAACGCCGGTATTCTCGTACAAGCCACCGACACTACACGCGTGGGCCTGACTTACCATTCGAAGGTGAAGTACAAGCTCAAAGGCCACACAGAAGTGACTCCAGGTGAAGGCGTACCGGCAGGCTACCTGGCAGGTGCCCGCTACGACGCCTCGCTGAAAGTCGATACCCCTGAATCCTGGGATGCCTCGGTCACTCAAGATTTGAGTGATGACTGGAAGTTGTATGGCGGCGCGACCTGGACCCGCTGGAGCCGTTTGAAAGACATTACGGTCAACAACGAAGGCGTAACAGTGGCTAATGGCGGTGCACTCGCACCTCGAATCGTCAGCCAGATTTCAGAACCGCAGAACTGGCACGACACTTGGGCCTACGCTGTGGGCACCTCGTACCAGTTGACCAAACAAGTCGTACTGCGTACCGGCCTGACCTTCGACCAATCCCCAACCAACAACAAGGATCGTTCGCCACGTATTCCTACCGGCGACAGGACCATTTTCAGCTTGGGCCTGGGTTACGCCGTAATGGATAACATGACCATCGACGTGGCTTACTCCTACCTCAAGGAAGAGCCGGTCAAGATCAACAAGAGCAACGAACTGGGCTCATCCTACAGCTCCAAGTACAAAAACAGCGCCAACGGTTTCGGCCTGGGCCTGACGTACAAGTTCTGATCTAACGCCGCATAAAAAAGCCCCGCTCTCCTGCACAGGAGGCGGGGCTTTTTAGTGGCTGGCGATCAGGGCTTGGACGCGATCGCCTGCTCCACCGCTTCAATCAGCTCCGGGCTGTCCGGCTTGGTCAGGCTGGAGAAGTTGGCAATCACCTTGCCCTGCCGATCCACCACGTACTTGTAGAAATTCCACTTGGGCGGCGTATCGGTCTGCTCCGCCAGCACCTTGAACAGGTGCACCGCATCCGGCCCCTTGACCTTCTGCGGGTCGGTCATGGTGAAGGTCACGCCGTAATTCACGTAGCAGACCTTGGCGGTTTCCTCACCAGTCTTGGCTTCCTGCTTGAAGTCATCGGATGGTACGCCGATCACCTCCAGCCCTTCGCCCTTGTAGCGCTGGTACAAGGCTTCGAGACCTTTGAACTGCGGCGCGAACCCGCAAAAGCTCGCGGTATTGACGATGACCAGTGGTTTGCCGGCAAAGCGCTGACACAGGTCGATGGACTCCTTGGCGCGCAGCTTGGGCAGTTGGCCCTCGAGCAAAGGTGGGCAATCGGCTGCCATTGCCACACCGCCAAAAGCGGCCATCAGCACAGGAACTGCAAGCCAGCGCATCTGCATGTCGAAACGTCCTTTAAAGAGTTCAGAGAGCGAACTTAACAGATCGACATGCCCAGTTGCATCAACGCCAGGCCACCGTGCTGCCAGCCCCACCAGGCCAGCAGCACCAAAACCAACGCCGCAGCTGCGAATAACCCGCGTACCGCTATGCTCATGCTGCCTCCATTTGCGCCTGCAAACGCGCCACCGGTCGCTCACGCACCGGCCAATTCAGCGCGGCGGCGAGCAGGCTCAAGAGAATCGCCACTTGCCAGATCAAATCGTAGTTACCGGTTCGATCATAGACCACCCCGCCCAACCAGCCGCCGAGGAACGAACCCAGTTGGTGGAACAAAAATACGATGCCACCAAGCATCGACAGATTTCGCACACCAAACAGCGTAGCGACCGTGCCGTTGGTCAACGGTACGGTGGACAGCCACAGGAAACCCATGGCCATACCGAACAGGTAGGCCGTGACCTCAGTCACCGGCGCCCACAGGAACAGCACGATCACCACCGCCCGCGCCAGGTACAGCCCGGTCAGCAGGCGTGGCTTGGACATACGCCCGCCCAGCCAGCCGGCGGTGTAGGTCCCGAATATATTGAACAGCCCGATCAGCGCCAACACCGTGGTGCCAACGGTAGCGGGCAGATGCTGGTCCACCAGGTAGGCCGGCAGATGCACACCGATAAACACCACTTGGAAACCGCAGACGAAAAAGCCAAAGGCCAGCAACCAGAACCCGGAGTGGGAGCAGGCTTCCTTCAAGGCTTCACCCAGGGTTTGCTGGCCGGCCAGCACCGGCAGCGGCTTGTCCTTGAGCATGGCGACCAGCGGCAAGATCAGCGCGACCATCAGGCCCAATGCAAGCAAGGCGGCCGACCAGCCCAGCCAACTGATCAGGCCCAAGGTGCCCGGCACCATGGCGAATTGGCCGAACGAACCGGCGGCGCTGGCAATGCCCATCGCCATGCTGCGTTTTTCCGGCGCCACGGCACGCCCGACCACACCGAGGATCACCGAGAACGAGGTGCCGGACAGGCCGATACCAATCAACAAGCCTGCACTGAGCGACAACGACCACGCGGTATCCGACAGGCCCATCAACGCCAGGCCGACGGCGTACAGCACGCCCCCGACAAACACCGCCTTGGTGGCGCCGAAACGGTCGGCCAAGGCCCCGGTAAACGGCTGCGCCAGGCCCCAGATCAGGTTCTGCAAGGCGATGGCGAAGGCAAATGTTTCACGGCCCCAGCCGAACTCGTTGCTCATCGGCGCCAGAAACAGGCCGAAACCATGCCGCACACCCAACGACAACGCCAGGATCAGCGCACTCCCCACAAGGATCCAACCACTGGTGCGCCACATCGAGGTCATTTCTTATTCTCCGCTTGCGGGTATATACCCGCTTGTATTTGAACAAACCCGCGCTCAGGCGAGTTCATCCAGCAAGGCCAACAAGGTTTCGCGTTTTTGCGCGCCGAGTTGATCGATCAATTTCTGTTGTGCCGCTTCCCACGCCGGCAATGCAGCGGCCAGTCGTTCCGCTCCCGCCTCGGTGAGCAACACCAAGCGATTGCGCAGGTCACTGCCCTCGACCAGTTCCACCAGCCCTTCGCACTCAAGCACCCGCAGGTTGCGCCCCAGGGTGCTGCGATCCAGGCCCATGGCGTCGGCCAGGCTGGAAATACTCGGCTGGTCGAGGCGCTGCAAGTTGCACAGTAAAGAATACTGGGCAACGTTGATCCCGAAGCCGTCGAGGGCGCCGTCGTAATGCCTGCTGACGCCACGGGCGGCACGTCGCAGGTTGGTGCATAAACATTGAGAGGCAAGCATGGAGCGTGTATATACCCGCGATTATGGAAATGCAAGAAAGTGTTACAGCGCCAGGCCGACCAATACCGCGACTTCCAACAACTCCAGCAAGGCGCCGGCGGTGTCACCGGTGGTGCCGCCGAGGCGGTTGATCATCAATTGGCGCAGCCCCATAAAGCACAGCGCAGCCAGCAACACGGCGACCCCACCACTGAAACCGCCGATGAGGATACAGGCCAGGCCGCTGAGGATCAGCACCTGCTGGCCGACGACTCTCGGTAAATGATCCGACAGTGCCTGGCCCAATCCGCCCGCACGCACATAGCGTGTGCTCAGAAACAACGCGAGCATCGACGCGCGCCCGATCAACGGCGCGAGGATCAGCGCCGCACTGTTGTGCTGCTCGATCAAGGCCACCAACGCAGTGAACTTGAGCAGCAACACCAGGCCCAGGGTCACCACCGCAATCGGCCCGCTGCGCGGGTCTTTCATGATGCTGAGGGTGCGCTCACGGTCGCCAAAGCCGCCCAGCCACGCATCGGCGCTGTCCGCCAGGCCGTCCAGATGCAGGCCGCCACTGAGCAACACCCAGGCCGTCAGCAGCAACGCGGCATGCAACAGCAAGGGTGCGCCCATCAATGCCGTGTTCAACGCCCACAACAGCAACCCGAACAGCAGGCCGACCAGCGGATAAAACAGCAGCGAGCGCCCCAGCTCTTGCGGCTGTGGCATCCCCGGCAGCCGAATCGGCAAGCTGCTGAGGAACTGCACGGCGATCCAGAACGGCAGCATGCTTACCCCACTTCCTTCAAGATGCCATTGGCCGCGACCTGCAAGCTGAACAGCGCACCGTGGCCGACTTCAACATTCAGCAGCTGCTCACGTGGCAACCCGCGCGCGCGCGCCAGCAGCAGGCGCATCACGCCACCGTGGCTGACCAGCAACACGCGCTCACCAGCATAGGCCTGATGCGCACGTGCGACAGCGCCCAGAACGCGCTCGGAAAATTCGCTGACCGGCTCACCCTCAGGCGGCGTAAAACTATACGGATCAGCCCAGAACAGGCCCAGCCCTTGGGCATCAGTCTCCATCAATGCCGCCGCGCTGTGCCCTTCCCAGGCGCCGAAATGCAGCTCTTGCAGATCCTTGTCGAGGCTGACCGGTACATTGAGTTGTGCGCCCAACTCGCGGGCGAACAACGCGCAACGTTGCAGCGGCGAACTGATCAAGCGATCCCACGGCCCGCGCGCCACCACGGCGGCGCGCATCTGCTCCCAGCCCGTGGCGGTGAGTGCGTCGTCCAGGCTGCCGCGCAGGCCGCCGCCCAGCTCGGTTTCGCCGTGGCGCAGCAGGTCAAGATGCAAGGTCATGCCTGGCGGTCTGCCACGGCGGCTTCGGCGAAGGTCGCCATCTGCCCGTGCAACGCACACGCCAGGCGCAGCAACGGCACCGCCAACGCCGCGCCGCTGCCCTCGCCCAGGCGCAGGCCGAGGTCCAGCAGCGGCTGTGCATCAAGGCTTTGCAGCACATGGCGGTGGCCAGGTTCGGCACCACGGTGCCCAAACACCAGCCACTCGCGACAGGCCGGGTTCAAGCGCGTAGCGACCAGCGCGGCAACGCTGCAGATAAACCCATCCACCAGCACCACGATGCCTTCCTGGGCACACGCCAGGTAGGCCCCGACCAATGCAGCGATTTCAAAACCACCGAGATTGAACAGGGTGTGCAAGGCATCGCCCCGCTGCTCGGCATGCAGCGCCAACGCGCGCTCGATCACCGCAACTTTGTGGCTGACGCCTTGCGCATTCAAGCCCGTGCCCGGCCCCGTGAGGTCGCTGACCTGACACTCGAGCAACGCACACGCCAGGGCGCTGGCGGCGGTGGTATTGCCGATGCCCATTTCGCCGCCGATAAACAATTGCGCGCCGCTTTCACGGGCGCGCAGCACGCTGTCGCGACCCGCCTGCAGCGCCAGTCGCCCCTGGGCGCCCGTCATGGCCGGGCCCTGTGCAAAGTTGGCAGTGCCCGCGCCGATATTCAGGTGGCGCACGCCCGGCAAATCCAGGGACGGGGTCACGGTGCCGAGGTCGATCACTTCCAACTGCGCATCCAACTGCCGTGCCAAAACACTGATGGCCGCACCGCCGGTCACAAAGTTGTGCAGCATCTGCCCGGTCACTTCCTGGGGATACGCCGACACACCCTCCGCCACCACCCCGTGGTCCCCGGCAAAAATCGCGATCCACAGCTGCTCCACCGACGGTTTGACCCGCCCCTGCAAGCCGGCCAAGTGCACCGCCAGCGTTTCCAGCTGGCCGAGCGACCCGGCTGGCTTGGTCAATTGCTGCTGGCGCGCCAGAGCTTCTTCGTACGCCGAGGCGTCCTTTGACTTACAAGGGTTGAGCCACCAGGAGTCAGTCATAACGCAGTACCTTTCAAAGTCAGGGGCAGGCCGGCAACTGTCAGGACAACACGCTGACACCGCTCGGCCAAAGCTTGATGCAGCCAACCGGCTTCATCCACATAGCGGCGAGTCAATTCGCCCAGCGGCACGACACCCAGACCGGTCTCGTTGCTGACAAAAATAATTTCACCCGGCAACTCGGCCAGGGTTTCAAGCAATTGATCGCGCTCCAAAGCGAGGCGATCGGCGTCTTCGACCATCAGCAAATTGGTGAGCCAGAGGGTCAGGCAATCCACCAGCAGACAGCGGTCGGCAGCAGCGTTTTCACGCAGCACACGCGCCAGCTCAAGAGGCTCTTCGATCAAACCCCAGTGCTCAGGGCGACGCTGGCGATGCAGCGCAACACGCTCGCTCATCTCGCCATCCAGCGGCTGGCTGGTGGCGATATAGATGACGGGCAAGCCACTCTCGCTGGCAAGCTTCTCGGCCAGACGGCTTTTGCCTGAACGGGCACCGCCGAGGATCAGTTGATACATGGAAAGCCACCCTTTTCGGCCTGCTGATCGTTTGAGACCGACGGCCTCGAATGTGGGAGCGGGCTTGCTCGCGAATACGATGGGCCAGGTAACACATCAGCGACCGACACACCGCCTTCGCGAGCAAGCCCGCTCCCACATTTGGGGTGTGGTGCGTCAGGTGAATAATGGTCGGCTCTCGGGCCGCCAGCGCAGGCAAGCCCGCTCCCACAAATAAGCAGATCGGCTTTGGATTTTGACCTCAGGCGCCCCGTCAAACCCCGCTGGCCGAACGCCGGCTTGAATCCGTGGGCAACCCGGCAGGACGCCGGGTTAGCCGCGCTGGGCCAAGGATGGCCCATCGCGGCGGCCCACGGATTCAAGCCGGAGTGAGGGCACACCGAGCCTGAGCGAGGTGCCGAGGGGTGGGGCGAAGACCTTTTGGTTACTTTTGGGTCTTTCCAAAAGTGACCCGCTGTAAGAGCGGAACCCTCAGCAGCCGTTACCGCAGCAACGGATATACACACCGACACACCGCCTTCGCGAGCAAGCCCGCTCCCACCTTTGGGGCGTGGTGCGTCAGCTGAATAGTGGTCGGCTCTCGGGCCGCCATCGCAGGCAAGCCCGCTCCCACAAATAAGCAGATCGGCTTTGGATTTTGATCTCAGGCGCCCCGTCAAACCCCGCTGGCCGAACGCAGGCTTGAATCCGTGGGCAACCCGGCAGGACGCCGGGTTAGCCGCGCTGGGCCAAGGATGGCCCATCGCGGCGGCCCACGGATTCAAGCCGGAGTGAGGGCACACCGAGCCTAGGCGAGGTGCCGAGGGGTGGGGCGAAGACCTTTTGGTTACTTTTGGGTCTTTCCAAAAGTGACCCGCTGTAAGAGCGGAACCCTCAGCAGCCGTTACCGCAGCAACGGATATGCCCACCGACACACCGCATTCGCGAGCAAGCTCGCTCCCACCTTTGGGGCGTGGTGCGTCAGTTAAATAGTGGTCGGCGCAGGCAAGCCCGCTCCCACAACGAGACCGCTGGCGCACAGTCAAATCCCACATAGCGTGCGCAACAAGCCGGTATCCAGATGGTTCTCGACCAGATCCGCCAACCGCTCGATATCGCGCTCGCGCAAGGCGTGGTAATCCACCTCCTGCACATCCTGCAGCCCAGCCCAACGCAGCAAAGCACTGCACGCCGCCGGCGTCTCAAACAACCCATGCAGGTAGGTCCCAAGAATCTGCCCATCGGCACTCAAAGCCCCATCACTGCGACCATCATCCAACTGCACCGCAGCCCGAGACAAACCATCGCCAGAGGTCACACCGGCATGAATCTCATAGCCGCTGACCTCGGCATTCTCGAGCAACAAACGCCCACGCACATTGCGCAGCTGCTTCTCTTCTTCCAGGGTCGTGCTGAACGTCAGCAGCCCCAGGCCCGCACTGGAACCGGCAGGACCTTCCAGGCCCAGCGGGTCATGCACCTGCTCGCCGAGCATCTGCAGCCCGCCACAAATCCCCAGCACCTTGCCGCCGTAGCGCAAATGCCGCGCCACAGCGGTGTCCCAGCCATTGGCACGCAGATACGCCAGGTCACTGCGCACGCTTTTGGAGCCGGGCAGGATAATCAGGTCGACCGCCGGGATCGGCTGGCCTGGCCCGACAAACTGCAAATCCACCTGGGGGTGCAGGCGCAAAGGGTCGAAATCCGTATGGTTGCTGATGCGCGGCAACACCGGCACCACCACCTTGAGTACCTGCGCCGCCTTGTCGATCTGGCGTTGGTCGATGCCGTCCTCGGCTTCCAGGTGCAGGTCCATCACGTAGGGCAGTACGCCCACCACCGGTTTGCCGGTGCGCGCTTGCAGCCAGTCCAGGCCTGGTTGCAGCAGTGCGATATCGCCGCGAAAGCGGTTGATGATGAAACCCTTGACCCGGGCCTGCTCGCTCGGCGACAGCAATTCCAGAGTGCCGACCAGATGGGCGAACACGCCGCCGCGATTGATATCGGCGATCAGCAGCACCGGGCAGTCCACCGCTTCGGCGAAGCCCATGTTGGCGATGTCGTTGGCGCGCAGATTGATCTCTGCAGGCGACCCCGCGCCCTCCACCATCACCACCGGATAGGCGTCGCTCAACCGCGCGTGGGAGGCGAGCACCGCCTGCATCGCAATGGCTTTGTAGTCGTGATAGGCCACCGCGTTCATGCTGGTCACGGCGCGACCATGGATGATCACTTGGGAGCCGGTGTCGCTGTTGGGTTTGAGCAGCACCGGGTTCATATCGGTATGGGGTGCCAGGTTGGCCGCCTGGGCCTGCACGGCCTGGGCGCGGCCGATCTCGCCACCCTCGGCGGTCACGGCGCTGTTGAGCGCCATGTTCTGTGGTTTGAACGGTGCCACCGCCACGCCCTGGCGTACCAGCCAGCGACACAACGCCGTCACCAGCGTACTTTTACCGGCATCGGAGGTGGTGCCTTGCACCATCAGCGTCGTCATACGGCTTCCTTGTAGGCGGCCAGGGCCGCGTCGAGGCGCAGCCAGTCCGTCTCGGTGTCGGGCAGGCCAAAGCGCAGGCTGCTGTCGTGGGCAAACAGGCGCAGCAGGATGCCGCGCTGGGCCATGAAGGCGTGCAGGCGTTCGGCGTGCGGGGTGATCAGCCATTGGAACAAGGCGCAGCCGCCCTGGGGCTGCAAGCCATGGCGCTCAAGCACGCTGTACAGGCGCTGGCCGGCCTCGAGGCAACGCGTACGTTGCCTCGCATGCCCGGCGGTGTCGCGCAGGCACACCTGGCCCAACACCCGCGTCGGCCCGCTGACCGCCCACGGCCCGACTTGCTCGGCGAGCAACTTGAGCAGCCTGCGTTCGGCCAGCACAAAGCCCAGCCGCACGCCGGCCAACCCGAAAAACTTGCCAAACGAGCGCAGCACGATCAGCCCAACCTGATGGGCCTGGCCCGCCAGGCTCAAGTGCGGGGTGACGTCCATGAACGCCTCATCCACCACCAGCCACCCCCCACGCTGGGCCAGGCGTGCGTGCCAGTCGAGCAGGCGTTGCGGGGTCAGGCTGAGGCCTGTGGGGTTGTTGGGATTGACCACCACCAGCACATCGAGGCTGTCGAGGAAGAAGTCGACTTCCTGCTCCTGCACTTCCCGCACCACATAACCCGCGCGGCGCCAGGCTTCGGCGTGCTCGGCGTAGCACGGCGACAACACGCCGACCTTGCCGGCCCGGCGCAGGCGCGGCAGCAGTTGGATCGCCGCCTGTGAACCGGGCACCGGCAGCAGATGCGCGGCGCCGTAGTAGTCGCTGGCGGCTTGCTCCAGGCCGTCATCGGTTTCGGGCAGACGCGCCCAGGCCCGCAACGGAATCTCGGGGATCGGCCATGGCCATGGCGCAAGGCCGCTGGACAGGTCGAGCCAATCGGCCTCGGCGATCCCGTACTGGAGCGCCGCCTTGCGCAGTCGACCACCGTGTTCAAGCATAGAATTGCGCCCCCGCACATAGGATCAGCAGCCACAACCATACGCCGCGCTGCACCAGTTGCCAGCCCCGGTCGATGGCGTCGGCGTCCGCTGGCGGGCCTTCGCCCAGTGGCGGGCGCTGATGCACTTCACCGTGGTAGATCGCGGCTCCGCCCAACTCTACGCCCAGGGCGCCTGCACCGGCAGCCATCACCGGGCCAGCGTTGGGGCTGTCCCAGGTCGGGCCCTGGGTGCGCCAGCACGAGAGCGCCAGCCGGGTCTTGCCCAGAACTGCGTAGGTCAAGGCCACCAGGCGGGCAGGAATGTAGTTCAGCACATCATCGATTTTTGCCGCAGCCCAGCCGAAGCGTTCAAAGCGTTCGTTGCGATAGCCCCACATGGCGTCGAGCGTGTTGCTCAGGCGGTAGAGCACCACGCCCGGCACGCCGGCGACCACAAACCAGAACAGCGCGGCAAACACCGCGTCGCTGCCGTTTTCCAGCACGGATTCGGTGGCGGCCCGGGCAACTTCAGTGCTGTCCAGCTCGCTGGTCTGGCGGCTGACCAGGTAGCTCACGCGCTTACGCGCTTCATCCAGGTCATCACTGCGCAATGCCTGGGCCACCGGGATCACATGTTCACCGAGGCTGCGCATGCCCAGCGCCAAGTACAGCGCGACGATCTCCAGCACCCAGCCGATATACGGCGCCCAAGACAAGGCGGTGGCCAGCAGGGTCAACGGCACCACTGCGATAACCCACGCGGTCACGCCATGGCTGCGCCAGCCCCGGCCACCGCTGTTGAAACGCTGCTCGATGCGCCCGGCGAATGTGCCGAACGCTACCAGCGGATGCCAGCGCCTGGGCTCGCCCAGCAGCGCATCCAGCGCCACCGCAGCGACACACAGCAAGGCCACACTCATTGACTTACTCCCCACACATTCTCATACAGCATGTCACTCAGCGGCCGTGGTTCGGTCCAGCCTTCGAGTTGCAACATCGGTGCCGGATAGAACTCGGCAACGGGCCCCAGGCACAACACGGCCAAGGGTTTGGCACCGGGCGGCAGGCCGAGCAGGCCGGCCAGGGCCTGGGGGTCGAACAGCGAAACCCAGCCCATGCCCAAGCCTTCGACGCGGGCCGCCAGCCACAAATTCTGGATCGCACAGGACAGCGAGGCCATGTCCATTTCCGGCAAGGTGCGCCGCCCGAAAATATGCCGCTCGCGATCATCCATCAGCGCCGCCACCAGCACTTCAGCGCAGTCATGGATGCCTTCAACCTTGAGTTTCATGAACGCATCAGAGCGCTCGCCCAAGGCTTCGGCGGTGCGCACGCGCTCCTCTTCCACCAACTGTTGAATCTGCCCACGCAACGCACGGTCGCTGATGCGGATAAAACGCCAAGGCTGCATCAAACCGACACTCGGCGCCTGGTGCGCGGCCTGGAGCAGGCGGTGGAGCAATTCGGGGGCGACAGTGCCGCCGCTGAAGTGGCGCATATCGCGGCGTTCGGCGATGGCGCGGTAGACGGCCTGGCGGTCGGCCTCGGGGAAGGCGTTGTCGGTCATGGCCTGTTCGCGGGCACGTCGAATCGTCGCTCCGCCCCTCCCACCGTTGACCGCGTTGAAACACCCTCCAATGTGGGCGCTGGCGTGCCTGCGATAGCGGCCTCAGGGCCCGGCGCGAAGAGCGCGGCCACCGCTGCCGGATTCGACGGAAAGTAAAAATGCACGTAGGAAGCGGTCATGCGTCCCTGCCGATACACCGCCTCGGCGCCGCGCCCACCATTGGGGCTCAGGCCACGGGCGATCGGCTGCCATTTGGTGCTGGTCAGGGAATGGTGATAGGTGTGCCCGCGCAACAGGCCTTCCGGCAGTTCGACATTTTGCAGGGCCAGCGCCGCCAGCTTCTTTTGCATCACGGCATCGCCCTGCAGCAAACCGACCAACTCGGCACGGGTGCCGTCGACGTCGGTCAGCGAATCGAGCAGGTACAACATGCCGCCGCACTCGGCGAGCAAGGGCTTGCCGGCGGCGTGATGGGCACGGATAGCGTTGAGCATCGAGGTGTTGTGTGCCAGCGCCAGGTGGTGCAACTCCGGGTAGCCACCGGGCAGATAGAGGCTGTCGGCGTCAGGCAGTTCGCGATCATGGATCGGCGAGAAGAAGCTCAGTTCGGCCCCCATCGCCCGCAGCAGGTCGAGGCTCGCGCCGTAGGTAAAGGCAAAGGCTTCGTCGCGGGCAACCGCAATGCGCACACCGGCCAGCAACGGCTCGGCCTCGATCACGTGAGGGGCGGCGAAGGTCACCGGCGGCGGCAGCGCGACTTCACAGCTGCTGCCCAGGGCTTGGGCGGCGGCGTCCAGGCGTACATCGAGGTCATTCAGCTCGCTGGCTTGCACCAGGCCGAGGTGACGGCTGGGCAGTTCGATCCCGGTTTCACGCGACAGCGCCCCGTACCAACGCAGGCCCTCGGTGAGGCTGCCTTCCAGCAATTGCGCGTGGCGCAGGGTGCCGACGCGGTTGGCCAGTACGCCGGCGAACGGCAGGTCCGGCTGATAACGCGCGAGGCCCAGTGCCAGGGCGCCAAAGGTTTGCGCCATGGCGGTGCCGTCGATCACCGCCAGCACCGGCACGCCGAAGTGCCGCGCCAGGTCGGCGCTGGACGGCGTGCCATCGAACAGGCCCATCACGCCTTCGATCAGGATCAGGTCGGCTTCACCCGCCGCTTCCCACAGCAGGCGGCGACTCTCCTGCTCGCCCACCATCCACATGTCCAACTGATAAACGGGCGCACCGCTGGCGCGCTCGTGGATCATCGGGTCGAGAAAATCCGGACCGCACTTGAACACGCGCACCTTGCGCCCCAGGTTGCGGTGCAAGCGAGCCAGCGCGGCGGTGACGGTGGTTTTGCCCTGGCCGGACGCCGGCGCGGCGATCAAGACAGCCGGGCAATGACGGGGCTGGTTCAAAGTTCGACGCCCTTCTGTGCCTTGATACCGGCCTGGAACGCGTGCTTGAGCATGCCCATTTCGGTGACGGTGTCGCCCATTTCGATCAATTCAGGCTTGGCTCCCCGGCCGGTGACCACCACGTGTTGCATCGGCGGGCGGGCTTGCAGGTCGCTAAGCACTTGGTCAAGGTCGAGGTAGCCATGCTTGAGGGCGATGTTCAGCTCATCCAGCACCACCAGGCCGATGCTCGGGTCTTGCAGCAGCTCGCGGGAAACCGCCCAGGCGGCCTCGGCGGCAGCGATGTCGCGTTGGCGGTCCTGGGTTTCCCAGGTAAAACCTTCGCCCATCACGTGAAAACGCACCTGCTCGGGGAACCGGCGGAAAAACAGCTCCTCACCGGTGCTGTTGCGGCCCTTGATGAACTGCACCACGCCGCACTGCATACCGTGGCCCATGGCCCGGGCGAGCATGCCGAACGCCGAGCTGCTCTTGCCTTTGCCGTTGCCGGTCAGCACCAGCAGCAAGCCGCATTCGTTGGGGGAGTTGGCGATGCGCTCGTCGATCACGGCTTTTTTGCGCAGCATGCGCGCCAGGTGGCGTTCGTCGCGGTCGGGGGTATCGGTCATGGCAGCTCTCCGTTGGGGCTGGACAAAAACGGCGGGCAGGAAAAGAAAAAACAGACAGCCAAGCATCGCCCACCGTGATGCTGTTGGATGCTCCAGGCCGGTCTCCGGGCTCATGAGTGGCGCGCCTGCTCTGGGTAGACACAGAGAGCACTGGCCGACGTTGCGCCTTCCCATATCGCGAGGCGATACAGTGGCAAAAGGCAGCGTCTTGACTCATTTACCGTTGCGGGGGCAGCGCCGGAATCGCGGCAGCACTGTGTACAAGTGCGCTCACTCACCGGCTTCCCTGTTTCACCCTGTCGACCCATGGGTCACAGAGCACCTGAAACAAGCCGCGAAGGTTAGTGGGTTGGCGGTGGAGCGTCAATTAAAGCTGGCCCCGGACTTGAACCATCGCACCGCCGCCCTCCTCTACCCCTACAGGTATCAAGGAGAACACCATGCACAAAACCAGACTCGCCCTACTCATCATGCTCGCCGGCACGCTCACTGCCTGCGGTGAAAGCTCTACCCTGCAAGTCGCCGATGGCACTGGGCCTTCGCCGCAATTGCCGGAGCCGAACAAGACGCTGATCCCCACCGTGAATATCGCCCCGGCCATCGGCTGGCCCGACGGCGCAAAACCAATCGCGGCCGCCGGCACCCAAGTGGCGGCATTCGCGCAAGACCTGGACCACCCGCGCTGGTTATACGTATTGCCCAATGGCGATGTACTGGTGGCCGAAACCAACGCACCGCCCAAGCCGGATGACGCCAAGGGCATTCGTGGCTGGGTCATGGAGAAGGTCATGGGCCGCGCTGGCGCCGCTGTGCCAAGCCCGAACCGCATCACGCTGCTACGCGACGCCGACCATGACGGCGTTGCCGAAACACGCACAGTGTTCCTAGAAAACCTCAACTCGCCGTTCGGCATGACACTGGTCGGTAACGACCTGTATGTGGCCGATTCGGACAAGCTGCTGCGCTTCCCCTATCAACCCGGTGAAACCACCATTAAACAAGCCGGCACCACCGTGGTCGACCTGCCGGGCGGCAGCATCAACCACCACTGGACCAAGAACGTGGTGGCAAGCAAAGACGGCAGCAAGCTTTACGTGAGCGTCGGCTCCAACAGCAACGTTGGCGAAAACGGCCTCGAGGCGGAAGAAGGTCGCGCAGCGATTTGGGAAGTCGATCGCGCCAGCGGCGAGCACCGCATCTTCGCGTCCGGCTTGCGCAACCCCAACGGCATGGCCTGGGAACCGCAAAGCGGCAAGCTGTGGACGGCGGTCAATGAGCGTGACGAAATCGGCAGCGACCTGGTGCCGGACTACATCACCTCGGTCAAGGATGGCGCGTTCTACGGCTGGCCGTTCAGCTATTACGGGCAGCACGTCGACGTGCGCGTGAACCCACAGAATCTCGACCTGGTGGCCAAGGCAATTGCGCCGGATTACGCGGTAGGCCCGCATACGGCGTCGCTGGGCCTGACATTCGCAGAGGGCAGCAAGCTTCCGGCGCAATTCAGCAACGGCGCGTTCATCGGCCAGCACGGTTCGTGGAACCGCAAGCCGCACAGTGGCTACAAGGTGATCTTCGTGCCGTTCGAGGGTGGGCAACCCAAGGGGCAGCCGGTGGATGTGCTGACCGGCTTCCTCGACAAGGACGAGAAAGCCATGGGCCGGCCGGTGGGCGTGGTGATTGATCAGCAGGGCGATTTGCTGGTGGCGGACGACGTAGGAAATAAGGTGTGGCGGGGGGGGGGGGGGGGAAGATAAATGTCCTAATAAAAACAAAAGAAAAAAATGGTGGGGGCGGGTGGCCGAGGGCGCGAGTGGCGAAAAAACGGAGCTGTGGTGTCACATCTCA
>NZ_WKCB01000159.1 GCF_021606685.1 Pseudomonas syringae | reverse complement strand
CAGATTCAGCGCGCCAAGGGTTATGAGCCTTTCGAGTGGATTACTGAATACCCCGTCGTTTCCTACGCTTACGACGACCTGGGCCGACTGATTTCAGCGACCAACGCCGTAGGCGAAACCGAGGTTTATCGCTACGACGAGCAGCACGTCATTTTGGAACGTGGACTGGCCGGTGGCGCGAGCTTCTTCTGGGAATGGGAACGCGCGGGCAAGGCGGCGCGCTGTGTCCGGCACTGGGCCAGTTTTTCGCAGATGGACACGCGTTATGCCTGGGACGATAACGGCCGCGTCACCGTGCACAACGCCGATGGCAGCCAGGAAGTGTATGTCCACGATGACCGTGCACGGCTGGTGCAACGTATCGACCCGGACGGCGCTGAGCATTACAAATCCTACGATGAAAAAGGCCGGCTGACGGTCGAGCAAGACCCGCTGGGGGCGGTGACGGCGTATCAGTACGACGACGCCGGACGCTTGGTGGCGTTGTTTCCTGGAGACGATGAGCCGACTTCCTACGAGCATGACAATGGCTTCGTACGGGTTGTAAGGCGTGGCGAAGCCGTTTGGAAGTATGAGCGGAACGATCAGGGTGATGTGGTTCGTAAGACCGATCCCGCCGGTCACCTCACGGACTACAGCTACGACAAATACGGGCAACTGATTGGGGTTTGGTATCCCGACGGCAGTGGTCATCGGCTGGTCTGGAATGAGCGGGGGCAGCTCATTGAAGAACAGCTGCCCAATGGCGCGATCAAGCGTTATCGCTATGACGATCTTGGGCGGCAGGTCGCGCGTGAGGACGAGTTTGGGGCGCTGACGCAGTATCAGTGGGATGCCGCAGGTCGC
>NZ_WKCB01000158.1 GCF_021606685.1 Pseudomonas syringae | reverse complement strand
CGTGGCATGGTGTCGCGCGCGTATTCGATCTCCAGTTGCGTCCCTTGCAGGATCATCTGGGTCGCTTCTTCCTTCATCTCGGCATCCCACAGGTGTGGGTTTTCGATTTTGATCTGGTTGATCACATCGATACCGAAGTTCAGGTGCATCGACTCATCGCGCAGGATGTACTGGAACTGCTCGGCGACGCCGGTCATTTTGTTGCGGCGGCCCATGGAGAGGATCTGGGTGAAGCCGCAGTAGAAGAAGATGCCTTCGAGGACGCAGTAGTAGGCGACCAGGTTGCGCAGCAGCTCTTTGTCGGTTTCGACGGTGCCGGTTTCGAACTTGGGATCGGAGATCGAGCGGGTGTACTTCAGACCCCACGCGGCCTTTTTGGCCACCGATGGAATCTCGTGGTACATGTTGAAGATCTCGCCTTCATCCATGGCCAGCGATTCGATGCAGTACTGGTAGGCGTGGGTGTGGATCGCCTCTTCGAAGGCCTGGCGCAGGATGTACTGGCGGCACTCCGGGTTGGTGATCAGGCGGTACACGGCCAGGACCAGGTTGTTCGCGACCAACGAATCCGCAGTGGAGAAGAAGCCGAGGTTGCGCATGACGATGCGACGCTCGTCGTCGGTCAGGCCTTCGGGGTTTTTCCACAGGGCGATGTCGGCGGTCATGTTGACCTCTTGCGGCATCCAGTGGTTGGCGCAGCCGTCGAGGTACTTCTGCCAGGCCCAGTCGTACTTGAAGGGCACGAGTTGGTTGAGGTCGGCGCGGCAGTTGATCATGCGCTTTTCGTCAACGGCGACGCGGGCGGCGGAGCCTTCGAGTTCGGCGAGGCCTTCGGCGACGTCGAGTTTGTCGAGGGCGGCCTTGGC
>NZ_WKCB01000157.1 GCF_021606685.1 Pseudomonas syringae | reverse complement strand
TGAATCCGTGGGCCGCCGCGATGGGCCATCCTTGGCCCAGCGCGGCTAACCCGGCGTCCTGCCGGGTTACCCACGGATTCAAGCCCGCATGCGGCCAGCGTGGTTAATGGGGCGCCTAAGATCAAAATCAAAAGCGGATCAAAAGCAGAGCACGGCGGCCTGACAGCCGGCCTGAGTGGTGTAGAGCAAAAGCGCTGGTTTTGGGCGGGCTAGGCGGCCTTGGACCCGACCGGAGTTACGCCTTTTGATTGAGGTCAAAATGTGGGAGGGGGCTTGCTCCCGATAGCGGTGTGTCAGCCAATGCATCTGTGATTGGCCCACCGCTATCGGGAGCAAGCCCCCTCCCACATTTGAACCGAGTACGGCTTCGAGGATCAGGTCGGCTGTCAGGCCGCCTCGCTTGGCTGTGTTTTTGATCTGGCCATTACATCCTTGCGGCCTGAGTGGTGTGGAGCAAAAGCGCGGGTTGTGGGCTGGCTTGGCGGCCTTGGAGCCGACCGGAGTTGCGCCTTTTGATTGCGGTCAAAATGTGGGAGGGGGCTTGCTCCCGATAGCGGTGTGTCAGCCAATGCATCTGTGATTGGCCCACCGCTATCGGGAGCAAGCCCCCTCCCACATTTGAACCGAGTACGGCTTCAAAGATCAGGCCGGCTGTCAGGCCGCCTCGCTTTGTTTTTGATCTGGCCCTTACATCCTTACCGCTGACGAAGTCAGCGATCTTTTGATCTAAGGCTTTTGATCGTGACCTTGATCTTAGGCGCCCCGTAAAAACACGCTGGCCGAACGCAGGCTTTGGAGCGTGGGCAACCCGGCAGGACGCCGGGTTAGCCGCGCTGGGCCATGGATGGCCCATCGCGGCGGCCCACGCTCCAA
>NZ_WKCB01000156.1 GCF_021606685.1 Pseudomonas syringae | reverse complement strand
TTGCAGGTTGCCGTTGAGGTCGTAGGCGTAGGCCGTTCGTTGGCCGTCAAACCCGGTTTCCTGCTGGATCAGGCCGTTGGGGTAGTACTGCAACCCATAGGTTTCGCCGACCTCGTTTTCAATCTCGGTGAGCAGCAATCGAGCATTGTCATAGCGATAGCTGACCTGGCTGCCATCGGCATTGATGCGACGGCTGATCAGGTGTAAACCGTCGGCATATTCGTAGCGGGTGACGTTCCCCAGCTCATCGCGTTCAGCGGTGATTTTTCCGTAGGGGTTGTAGCTGTATTCCCGCGTCGCCCCACCCGGCAGCACTACGCGAGTCAATCGGCCAACGCTGTCCCACTGATACTGCGTCAGCGCCCCAAACTCATCCTCGCGCGCCACCTGCCGCCCAAGATCGTCATAGCGATAACGCTTGATTCCGCCATTGGCCAGCTGTTCTTCAATGAGCTGGCCGCGCTCATTCCATACCAACCGCTGACAGCTACCGTCGGGATACCAAACCCCAATCAGTTGCCCGTATTTGTCGTAGCTGTAGTCCGTGACTTGGCCGTCGGGATCGGTCTTGCGGATGACATCGCCCTGAACGTTCCGCTCATACTTCCAAACCGCCTCACCACGCATTACAACCCGTACGAAGCCATTGTCATGCTCGTAGGAAGTCGGCTCATCGTCTCCAGGAAACAACGCCACCAAGCGCCCGGCGTCGTCGTACTGATACGCCGTCACCGCGCCCAGCGGGTCTTGCTCGACCGTCAGCCGGCCTTTTTCATCGTAGGATTTGTAATGCTCAGCGCCGTCCGGGTCGATACGTTGCACCAACCGTGCACGGTCATCGTGGACATACACTTCCTGGCTGCCATCGGCGTTGTGCACGGTGACGCGGCCGTTATCGTCCCAGGCATAACGCGTGTCCATCTGCGAAAAACTGGCCCAGTGCCGGACACAG
>NZ_WKCB01000155.1 GCF_021606685.1 Pseudomonas syringae | reverse complement strand
GCAACACCGACGGCTACTACGCCCTCGACGGCAACAACGTCGTCCTGACCCAAAAGGGCGCCGACTACGTCAACGCCGGCAACCAACTGCCAAAAATCGACCTGACCGTCACCGACCCTCAGGGCGCGAACTCCACGGGTTCCGGCCAGCCGACCGTCAACCTGCATAACGACGTGCCGGTGATTGAAGTCGTTGCCAACACTCTGGAAGAAAACTCCGCCACAGTCGGCACCGTCGCCGGTACCTTCACCGCGACCGACGAAGAAACCCCACGCGAAGGCCTGACCATCTCCTTCACGGGCAACAGCAACACCGACGGCTACTACGCCCTCGACGGCAACAACGTCGTCCTGACCCAAAAGGGCGCCGACTACGTCAACGCCGGCAACCAACTGCCAAAAATCGACCTGACCGTCACCGACCCTCAGGGCGCCAATTCCAGCAACAGTGGCCAACCGACCGTCAACCTGCACAACGATGTGCCGGTAATTGAAGTTGCTCCAGCCACGATTGAAGAAAACTCCGCCGCAGTAGGCACCGTCGCCGGTACCTTTACCGCGACCGACGAAGAAACCCCACGTGAAGGCTTGACCATCTCCTTCACGGGCAACAGCAACACCGACGGCTACTACGCCATCGACGGCAACAACGTTGTGCTGACTCAGAAGGGTGCTGACTACGTCAACGCTGGCAACCAACTGCCAAAAATCGACCTGACCGTCACCGACCCTCAGGGCGCGAACTCCAGCAACAGTGGCCAACCGACCGTCAACCTGCACAACGACGTGCCGGTCATTGAAATTGCTCCGGCCACGATTGAAGAAAACTCCGCCGCAATAGGCACCGTCGCCGGTACCTTCACCGCGACCGACGAAGAAACCCCGCGCGAAGGCCTGACCATCTCCTTCACGGGCAACAGCAACACCGACGGCTACTACGCCATCGACGGCAACAACGTTGTGCTGACTCAGAAGGGCGCTGACTACGTCAACGCGGGCAACCAGCTGCCTAAGATCGACCTGACTGTGACCGATCCATCGGGCGCGAACTCCACGGGTTCCGGCCAGCCGACCGTCAACCTGCACAACGATGTGCCAGTGATTGAAG
>NZ_WKCB01000154.1 GCF_021606685.1 Pseudomonas syringae | reverse complement strand
TGGGCCGCCGCGATGGGCCATCCATGGCCCAGCGCGGCTAACCCGGCGTCCTGCCGGGTTGCCCACGCTCCAAAGCCTGCGTTCGGCCAGCGTGTTTAATGGGGCGCCTAAGATCAAGATCAAAAGCCTGAGATCAAAAGATCGCTGACTTCGTCAGCGCAAAGGATGTAAGGGCTAGATCAAAAACAAAGCAAGGCGGCCTGACAGCCGACCTGATCCTCGAAGCCCTACTCGGTTTAAATGTGGGAGGGGGCTTGCTCCCGATAGCGGTGGAACAGTCACAGATGCATTGGCTGACACACCGCCATCGGGAGCAAGCCCCCTCCCACATTTTGACCGCAATCAACAGGCGTAACTCCGGTCAGTTCCAAGCCCGCCAAGCCATCCCACAACCCGCGCTTTTGCTCTACACCACTCAGGTCGGCTGTCAGGCCGCCGTGCTCTGCTTTTGACCTGCTAAGGATGTAAGGGCCAGATCAAAAACGCAGCCAAGCGAGGCGGCCTGACAGACGGCCTGATCGTTGAAGCCGTACTCGGTTCAAATGTGGGAGGGGGCTTGCCCCCGATAGCGGTGGGGCAGTCACAGATGCATTGGCTGACACACCGCTATCGGGAGCAAGCCCCCTCCCACATTTTGACCGCAATCAACAGACGTAACTCCGGTCAGTTCCAAGCCCGCCAAGCCAGCCCACACCCCGCGCTTTTGCTCTACACCACTCGGGTCGGCTGTCAGGCCGCCGTGCTCTGCTTTTGACCTGCTAAGGATGTAAGGGCCAGATCAAAAACACAGCGAAGCGAGGCGGCCTGACAGCCGACCTGATCCTTGAAGCCTTACTCGGTTTAAATGTGGGAGGGGGCTTGCCCCCGATAGCGGTGGGGCAGTCACAGATGCATTGGCTGACACACCGCTATCGGGAGCAAGCCCCCTCCCACATTTTGACGGCAAACAACAGACGTAATTTCGGTCCGATTCAAGGCCGCCAAGCCATCCCACAACCCGCGCTTTTGCTCTACACCACTCAGGCCGGCTGTCAGGCCGCCGTGCTCTGCTTTTGATTTTGATCTTAGGCGCCCCATTAACCACGCTGGCCGCACGCGGGCTTGAATCCGTGGGTA
>NZ_WKCB01000153.1 GCF_021606685.1 Pseudomonas syringae | reverse complement strand
CCTGGATGGTCAGGCGGTTGCCGGCGACGATGTCGGGGCCGGGGCGGTCTTGCATCAGCAGGTTGCCGGCGGGGTCGTGGGCGAAGCGTTCCTGCACGTCTTGCGAGTGGTCGGCGCGGGTGAGGCGGGCGAGGGGGTCGTAGTGGTAGAGGTGTTCGCCTTTGCGGGTGTCTAACAGACGGCTGAGGTTGCCGGAGTTGTCGTAGTCGTATTGGCGTTGGTAGAGGGTGTGTTGCTGCTGGGTGACGGCGTGGGCGTGCAGGCGCTGCTGGTCGTCGTAGTGGTAGTGGCTGAGGAGTTGGCCTTGTTGGCGTTGGTGTTCCTGGCCGGATTTGAAGAGGTGGGAGGTCAGCACCGTGCCATTTAGCTCGAGAGTGGCTAAGTGGCCGCCTTTGCCATGGTTGAACATCAGGCGGTTATTGTCTGGTAGCCGCAGGTGTTGAAGCTGACCGCAGGCGTTGTAGCCGTAGCGCACGGTGCCCCAGCCTTGGTGTTCGGCGGTGAGGCGGTTCTGGGTGTCGTACTCGTAGGCTAACGCCCAGTGGCCGTCGTCGACGGTGAGGAGGTTGCCTCGGCGGTCGTAGGCATAATCAACAACGCTGCCGTCGGGAAGGGTTTTTCTCACCAAGCGCCCGGCATGATCGCGCTCATAGCTAGTGACTAGCTGACTGCTGTCATCGCCGTATTCGGTTTTTTCTTGCAGGTTGCCGTTGAGGTCGTAGGCGTAGGCCGTTCGTTGGCCGTCAAACCCGGTTTCCTGCTGGATCAGGCCGTTGGGGTAGTACTGCAACCCATAGGTTTCGCCGACCTCGTTTTCAATCTCGCTGAGCAGTAATCGAGCATTGTCATAGCGATAGCTGATCTGGCTGCCATCGGCGTTGATACGGCGGCTGATCAGGTGTAGCCCATCGGCATACTCGTAGCGGGTGACGTTCCCTAGCTCATCACGTTCGGCGGTGATTTTTCCGTAGGGGTTGTAGCTGTATTCCCGCGTGGCACCGCTCGGTTGGATTAGTTTCAGCAGGCGACCTGCGGCATCCCACTGATACTGCGTCAGCGCCCCAAACTCGTCCTCACGCGCGACCTGCCGCCCAAGATCGTCATAGCGATAACGCTTGATCGCGCCATTGGGCAGCTGTTCTTCAATGAGC
>NZ_WKCB01000152.1 GCF_021606685.1 Pseudomonas syringae | reverse complement strand
ATTTTGGTGCAGAAAAGTAACATTCGCACACCTCAGGCCCCAAAAAATGGCTGCCGACGTAGCGCAGAGTGACAGGTGCATCTATGAGAGAATCCCCGGCTACCGTCCTGTATGCCCATTCAGAGAATGCAATGAAAGCAGTGTCCGCCTCGGCCTCCCGTTACGCGATGATTCACCAAGTGTTGCGCGACGCGATCGTCAACGGCACCGCCCGTCACGGGCTGGTCCTGCTGGAAGCGCCGCTGGCCGAACTGTTCGGCACCAGCCGCGTGCCGGTGCGCAAGGCCCTGGACCTGCTGCATGCAGAAGGCTTGATCTGCCGCTTCAATGGCCGCGGGTATTTGATCAACCCCCAAGGCCTGGCCATGGAGCCGTTGCGCCTGCCCCTGAGCCATGCGCACCTGGGCCTCAACGGCGACGACGAATTGGTGGACACCCGGCCGCTGGGCGAGCGGATCGTCGAAGAAATCGGCGCGGCGCTGTCCACCTGTATCGCCTTTGGCCACTACCGCCTGGACGAACAACTCGCCGCCGACCATTACGGTGTCAGCCGCGCGGTGGTACGCGAAGCGCTGATGCGTCTGCGCGACCGTGGCCTGGTGGAAAAAGAGCCCTACTCGCAATGGCTGGCCGGCCCCTTGACCGCACGCGAGGTCACCGAAGACTACGAACTGCGTGCTTGCCTGGAACCCGAAGCCCTGCGCCAGAGCGCACCGGGCCTCGACCGCGAGCAACTCGAGGCCATGTTGCAGCGGGTGCTGGATGCCCAGGACACCCCCCAGTGCAGCCTGGAGGCCATCGAACAGATCGAAGAAGACTTGCACCAGCACTGCCTGGCCGGCCTGCAGAACCGCAAGATCGCCGCCCTGATCCGCCAGGGCCAGAGCCCGATGATCATCAGCCGGATTTTTCACCGTTTACTGGGGATCGGCGCCGATCCTGCCATGCTCGCCGAACATCGCCTGATTCTGGAGCTGTTGCTACACGGTGCCTATGATGCCGCCGCGCTGAACCTGCGCGAACACTTGCAGCGGGCCAGCCAGCGCATGTTGCAGCGGTTGAAGGTGCTCTCAGTACTGCCAGAACAGCCGCTGCCGGCGTACCTGCACAAAATCAGCTGACCTCATGCGGTGAAAAATGTGGGAGCGGGCTTGCTCGCGAATGCGGTGGATCAGTCAGCGATGTATTGGCTGACCCAGCGCATTCGCGAGCAAGCCCGCTCCCACAC
>NZ_WKCB01000151.1 GCF_021606685.1 Pseudomonas syringae | reverse complement strand
ATGGGGGTCATAGTTATTACCGTTTGAGTCACAATCTTCGCTGCTTATGGGACTTCGTCTGACCAGGTGCAGTCCTCTGGTTCAGGGCAGTTCATATACACTGAGGGCCCGGCCAGTGAGAACCACTTACCGTTGAACTCAATAGACGCTGTTTTCGATTTTGCTTTGAAAAAAAAGCGCTCATTTTCTTGCTCTATTTTCACGACGAAAATTTCTCTGCAAGGGAGATTGACTATTCGTAAATTACTTACGTTGGAGCAGGTCAGTCCAATTCTGCAGGTGTTGTACCCTTTATCTCTCCACTTTTCAGGAAGGTGATCAGGGAATTCAGGTATGTCAAAGCCAATAGCGAAGCTTGGCCGATCATTTTCTATATTTATTGAGTGTATATAAATTTTATTAATTTCAATTGGTTGGCTGAATACTTTGTTAAAAAATGTAGTTCCGTCAAAATCGTTCCAGTGCTTCATTTTTTACCCTTGAATAAGTAATGATCTTTCGTTCCTGGGACACGTCCGGTTCGTGGTGTATCAAAGGGGCGTAAATTGAAGTGAGCACCTTGGTCACCCGCTCCTCCTTGGGCTCCAAATTTATGTCCTGCAGAGTGATCTTGGATCAATACGACAGATCCGTCAGCTTTCGTGTATTGGTATACCCTAGTATTAATCGGTTTTCCTGAGGTATCTAAAACACTTCGACTATTCATATCCGACATTTTCACTATGCCGTATTGTTTTTTTAATCCGGAAGCCGGATCTATTAACATATCCGGTTGTTGTGCCATTGGTATGTTGGCATCTCTTTTCGCCTCCCTAAACGCCCCTTTACGAGATACTTCAGGAATATCTGGTTCGGAGGGTGAAGTGCAGGTTTGCTTTTTCTGTGCTGATCCAGGGCAGTTGGCGCTCAGCCCCAGTGGGTCCACCCACCCCGTCGGGTTGGGCACGTACTGGTACGCATTAATCCCACCCGCGAGCTTCACCGGATCCGGCGTCAGGTAGCGACCAATATCTGGATTGTAGTAGCGATGGCGGTTGTAGTGCAGCCCGCTTTCCTGATCGAAGTATTGGCCCTGGAAGCGCAGGGGGTTGTCGATTTTTCCGGCGTCGAGGCGGGCGATTTCGCCGTAGGCGCGGTAGTGGGCGGACCAGACGATTTCGCCGTTTGGGTTTGTGAGTTCCTGTGGAGTGCCGAGGTGGTCGAGTTGGTAGTGGTAGGGTTTTGTGTCTTTGGGGCCATAGCCTTCGAGTA
>NZ_WKCB01000150.1 GCF_021606685.1 Pseudomonas syringae | reverse complement strand
AGACGATGGCGTACTTAAGCTTGAGTTGAGAGAGTCGTGATATTCATACGCAACTTTTTTGAGCTTGAGCCCGCCCGATGCGTCGACTTGCCCGCCCTAAACCCATTCTATTCATGCTCGTGCTGATTGCCCTGGTCTGCGCCGGAGTCGCTGCGCAGCACTTTCGCCTGTTCGAGCGCGCCTGGTTCAACTGGCAAGCGTGGCGCCAGCCGGCGGACATGCGCTCCATCGGCCTGGCGGATTACCGCGTGGTGCTGGAGGCTCAGGTGATCGAGGGGCTGGACGACGACGTCTCGGCCCTGACCTACGACCCGGTGCGTAAAAGCCTGTTTACCGTCACCAATCAAAATGCCGAGCTGATCGAGCTGTCGCTGGAGGGCAATATCCTGCGGCGCATTCCGCTGGTGGGGTTTGGTGATGCCGAAGCGGTGGAATTCATCAGCGACAACATTTATGTCATCAGCGATGAGCGCCAGCAGCGGCTGATCAAGGTGCATGTGGACGACGACACTCGGTTTCTCGACGCCGCCGATGCCGAGCAGATGACCCTCGGCCTGCATGAGGGCGGCAACAAGGGCTTCGAGGGCCTGGCCTATGACTCGGTGGGCAAGCGCCTGTTCGTGGCCAAGGAGCGCGACCCGATGCTGATTTACGAGGTTCATGGCTTTCCCCATTTCAAACCGGAAAAAACCTACTCGGTGCATGTGATCAACAACCCCAAGCGGGACGCCGGGCTGTTTGTGCGCGACCTGTCGAGCCTGCAATACGATGAGCGCAGCGGCCACTTGCTGGCGCTGTCGGATGAGTCGTTTCTGGTGTTGGAGCTGGATATCGACGGTCGCCCGTTAAGCAGTTTGTCGCTGCTCAACGGGCGCCATGGCCTGACAAAGCGGGTGCCGCAGGCCGAAGGCATCGCCATGGATGACCACGGCACGTTGTACCTGGTCAGCGAGCCGAACCTGTTTTACGTGTTCAAGAAAACAAATCCCTGAAAACGCGGCATAACCAATGTGGGAGGGGCGGTGCGACGGTTCGACTTGCTCCCGATGAGGGAGTGTCAGTCAACAGATGTTTAGCTGACACACCGCTATCGGGGGCAAGCCCCCTCCCACATTGGACCTATGGCGTTCTCAGGCCTTGAGGGTTTTCACGCCTTCGGAAGTGCCCAGCAACAACACATCCGCCGGGCGCGCGGCGAACAGGCCGTTGGTGACCACGCCAACAATGGCGTTGATCCGGGTTTCCAGCGCCACCGGATCGGTGATCTGCATGTTGAACACGTCGAGGATGATATTGCCGTTGTCGGTCAACACGCCTTCGCGGTACACCGGGTCGCCGCCCAGTTTCACCAGCTCGCGGGCCACGTGGCTGCGGGCCATCGGGATCACTTCCACCGGCAGCGGGAATGCGCCGAGTACCGGTACCAGCTTGCTGGCGTCGGCGATGCAGATAAACGTCTTGGCCACGGCCGCGACGATCTTCTCGCGCGTCAGGGCTGCGCCGCCGCCTTTGATCAGGTTCAGGTGCTCGTCGCTTTCATCGGCGCCGTCGACGTAGAACTCCAGGTCGCTGACGGTGTTCAGCTCGTACACCGGAATGCCATGACCCTTGAGGCGCGCGGCGGTCGCTTCGGAGCTGGCCACGGCGCCATCGAATGCGCCCTTGTGTTGGGCCAGCGCGTCGATAAAGCAGTTGGCGGTGGAGCCGGTGCCAACACCGACGATGCTTTTGTCGTCGAGTTTGGGAAGGATTAAATCGACGGCGGCCTGGGCCACTGCCTGTTTGAGTTGATCCTGGGTCATGCGGGCTCCGGAACGGGCGGGGAGTTATTGAGGCGCGCGAGTATACCCCAACAAACCTTGGGATTCGTGTGGTCTCCCGGCCAAACGCTGGGTTAGACTCCTTGGC
>NZ_WKCB01000015.1 GCF_021606685.1 Pseudomonas syringae | reverse complement strand
TGCCAACCTGGGGCAGGCGGAGAAGGATGGTCGTGTTGTTACCCCAATGCACCTGGATGCCGAGTAATCCATAACTAACACAAATCCAAATGTGGGAGGGGGCTTGCCCCCGATGGCGGTGTATCAGTCGATGTGACATTGACTGAACGACTGCTATCGGGGGCAAGCCCCCTCCCACATTTGGATCTATGTTGGCCCGGCGATTTTAGTCCAAGCCAACAATAGAACAGGCCCTCACAAAAGTGTTAGCTGGGCCAAGACCGCGCCAGTACCATCAAGGACTATCTGGTGGATAAAGGGCAGTTGGAAGCAACCGGGTTTACTTCATCGATGCCAACCTGGGGCAGGCGGAGAAGGATGGTCGTGTTGTTACCCCAATGCACCTGGATGCCGAGTAATCCATAACTAACACAAATCCAAATGTGGGAGGGGGCTTGCCCCCGATGGCGGTGTATCAGGCGATGTGACGTTGACTGAACGACTGCTATCGGGGGCAAGCCCCCTCCCACATTTGTGCTTTGTAGGCCTGGCGATTTTCCAAGCCCACAATAGAACAGGCCCCGACACAAGTGCCGGGGCCTGCAATGACCACATCCGTGTGGTCGGTCGCATGAACTCGTGAGGTGCATTGAGTGGATATCTAACTCACTCTCCGCCGCCGACGTACAGTTCAGTCGATTGGTTAAGCGTTACTCTGCTTTCAGGCCATCGGCCGATACAGCTTTAACGCCTTTGATTTTCTTGGTGATGTTCACCGCGGTGGTTTTCTGTGCTTCGGTAACGGCTGCGGTCGAAGACAGGGAAACAACACCTTTGTTGGTTTCGACTTTGATGTCGGTGCCAGGGATGCCTTTCTCGGTTACCAGGTCAGCTTTCACCTTGGTGGTAATCCAGGTATCGGAAGTAGTTTCTTTAGCGCCAGCAGCTGCGCTTTTGGTTTTGTCGACGTTGTCGGCTTTGGTTGCGCCGCCAGCCAGCAGGCCGTCAGCGGAAACTGCAGTTACACCTTTGATTTTCTTGGTGATGGCTACAGCAGTAGCTTTCTGTGCGTCAGAGATAGCGACTGTCGAGGACAGGGAAACCACACCTTTGTTGGTTTCAACCTTGATATCCCCACCAGGAATGCCTTTTTCAGTCAGCAGGTCAGCTTTGACTTTGGTGGTGATCCAAGTGTCAGAAGTGGATTCTTTAGCCTTGGTCACTTCACCAGCAGCCAGGGTCATTGGCGCTTGGGAAGTCTGTGCAAAGGCCACGTTAGCACCCATGGCCAGGGTCAGAGCGGTAGCAGTAGCGAGAGCGAAATTCTTCATACGAGTAACTCCTGTTTTATTAAAAGTCTGCAGTGTGTGAACCTTGATGCTGCAGCGTTAACAGGGATATTGCAGGCAGTGTGCCAAGTTTTGGTATCGGAATAATCCCTTTAAAATCAATAAGATATGAATTATGCCGATTTCCGAAATCGTGCAACTTGCATGAAGCCCATCGTGCCTGCATGCAAGTTGCGGCTTTTGGCTTGGGGTAAACGGCTGATTTCGCTTCATTTTCCCGCGCCCATAAAAAAAGGACCCCTAGGGGTCCTCTCTTTCAACGTAAAGCGCCGGGGTAATTAAACGCCCGAAGCCTTGGCTGCTGCTACGTCCTTGATGGACAGCTTGATGCGGCCGCGGTTATCCACGTCCAGTACCAATACTTCCACTTCCTGGCCTTCTTTCAGAATGTCGGTCACTTTCTCAACGCGAGCGTCGCTCAGCATGGAGATGTGAACCAGACCGTCTTTGCCCGGCAGGATGTTGACGAATGCGCCGAAGTCGACGATGCGCTCAACCTTACCGACGTAGATCTTGCCGATCTCGGCTTCGGCAGTGATGCCCAGAACGCGCTGACGTGCTGCTTCAGCCGCTTCCTTGGTTTCGCCGAAGATCTTGATCGAGCCGTCGTCTTCGATGTCGATCGAAGCCTTGGTCTCTTCGCAGATCGCACGGATGGTCGCGCCGCCTTTACCGATAACATCACGGATTTTGTCGGTGTCGATTTTCATCGCGATCATGGTCGGAGCATTTTCCGACAGCTCAGTGCGGGACTGACCAATGATCTGGTTCATCTGACCGAGGATGTTCAGGCGCGCTTCCAGGGCTTGGCCCAGAGCGATTTCCATGATTTCTTCGGTGATGCCTTTGATTTTGATGTCCATCTGCAGCGCGGTAACACCTTTAGCGGTACCGGCTACTTTGAAGTCCATGTCGCCCAGGTGGTCTTCGTCACCCAGGATGTCGGTCAGGATGGCGAACTTCTCGCCTTCCTTAACCAGGCCCATTGCGATACCGGCAACCGGCGCCTTCATCGGTACACCAGCGTCCATCAGTGCCAGGGAAGCACCGCAAACGGACGCCATGGAGCTGGAGCCGTTGGACTCAGTGATTTCCGACACAACACGGATGGTGTACGGGAACACGTCGGCAGCCGGCAGCATGGCAGAGATCGAACGACGAGCAAGACGGCCGTGACCGATTTCGCGGCGACCAGCGCCACCCATGCGACCACACTCACCTACCGAGAACGGCGGGAAGTTGTAGTGCAGCATGAACGGGTCTTTTTTCTCGCCTTCCAGGGTGTCCAGCAGCTGTGCGTCACGGGCAGTACCCAGGGTCGCGACTACCAGCGCCTGGGTTTCACCACGGGTGAACAGGGCCGAACCGTGAGTCTTGGGCAGAACACCCACTTCGATGTTCAGCGGACGTACGGTGCGGGTGTCGCGGCCGTCGATACGTGGCTTGCCGTTAACGATGTTTTCGCGAACGGTGCGGTATTCGATTTCGCCGAATGCAGCTTTGACTTCGCTGGAAGAAGGCTGGCCTTCTTCACCGGACAGCTTGGCTACAACCTGGTCTTTCAGCTCGCCCAGGCGCGCGTAACGATCAGCCTTGACGGTGATGGTGTAGGCGTCGGAGATGGCAGTACCGAACTCGGAGCGGATAGCGCCCAGCAGTTCAGTCGCTTCAGCTTGTGGAGCCCAGGCCCATGTTGGCTTGGCAGCTTCGGCGGCGAGTTCTTTAACGGCGTTGATCACAACCTGGAACTCGTCGTGAGCAAACAGTACGGCGCCCAGCATCTGGTCTTCGGTCAGCTCTTTGGCTTCCGATTCAACCATCAACACGGCTTCCGAAGTACCGGCAACGACCATGTCCAGGCTCGAAGCTTTCTGCTGCTCGTAAGTCGGGTTCAGCAGGTAGCCGGTGCTTTCGTGGAAAGCAACGCGGGCAGCGCCGATCGGACCATCAAAAGGAATGCCGGAGATGGCCAGGGCAGCCGAGGTACCGATCATCGCAGCGACGTCCGGATCGGTCTTCTTGCTGGTGGAAACGACGGTGCAGACAACCTGCACTTCGTTCATGAAGCCTTCTGGGAACAGCGGACGGATCGGACGGTCGATCAGTCGGGAGGTCAGGGTTTCTTTTTCGGAAGGACGGCCTTCACGCTTGAAGAAACCGCCAGGGATCTTACCGGCAGCGTAAGTCTTTTCCTGGTAGTGAACGGAAAGAGGGAAAAAGCCTTTGCTTGGGTCAGCGGTCTTGGCGCCAACTACGGTCACCAATACGGTGACGTCGTCGTCAACGGTAACCAGCACTGCGCCGGAGGCTTGACGGGCGATACGGCCTGTCTCGAGGGTAACGGTCGACTGACCGAACTGGAATTTTTTGATAACCGGGTTCACGGTGTCCTACCTTCTTTGTGGCTCTTGGGGAACTTGTCTTCTTGCGAAATTCTTGGGCAATGTCGGGAATCGGCCCAACCCTTGTCCAGGGTAAAACGTGTGTCCAGATAAAACTTGAGGCTGGGAGCCTGCCATGGGCCAGCGGGAATCCCACTGACACACGGCAGACAACCAACCTCTAGCGCAATCGCTTATTAGCGACGCAGACCCAGGCGACCGATCAGAGTCTGATAACGACCCAGATCCTTGCCTTTCAGGTAGTCCAGCAGCTTACGGCGCTGGTTTACCATGCGGATCAGACCACGACGGGAGTGGTGATCTTTACCGTTGGCCTTGAAGTGACCTTGCAGCTTGTTGATGTTGTGGGTCAGCAGTGCAACTTGCACTTCTGGCGAACCAGTGTCACCAACAGCTTGCTGATAGTCAGCTACGATTTGTGCTTTTTCTTGAACGTCGAGAGCCATGAGGCAATCCTTTTTTCAGGAAACCACCCAAAGGGCAGTTTCAACAGGCCAGGGACAAATCCCTGTATCTAAAAATGAGTGTTGACCGTGCCTGTTAACAGCCACACTCGTTCGGTCATTCTGACCGAATCAGTCGACGCGGCGCGATGCGCCCGTCTTCGCTCACTTCACCGATACCGATAAAGCGACCGTTGTGATCTTGTACCCGCACCATGCCGAACTTAGGGGCATCCGGTGCACGTACCGGCTGGCCGTTGAGCCAGTAGAACGCGCTGTGCTCCGAGAAGTGCAGCAATGGCCAATCCAGCAAACCGCTGTCCGATGGCATCAGGAAGCGATCAACCGCTTCATTGCCGCCTTCGGCGTGTACCGCTTCCAGCTCTTCCAGCGTGACCGTCTGGGCCAGGCTGAAAGGACCGGCCTGGGTGCGTCGCAGCTCTGCAACGTATGCGCCGCAACCGAGCTGTTCACCGATATCTTCCACCAGGGTACGGATATAGGTGCCTTTGCTGCAGTCCACGGCCAGGCGGGCAGTGTCGCCTTCATGGGCGAGCAATTCCAAGCGCGCAATAGTAACAGAACGCGGTTCGCGCTCCACTACTTCACCCGCACGTGCCAGCTTGTAAAGAGGCTGCCCGTCACGCTTGAGCGCCGAGTACATCGGCGGTATCTGACTGATTTCCCCACGAAAAGCGGGTAAGGCAGCCTCGATATCAGCACGACCAACGGTCACGTCGCGAACCTGCAGAACATCACCTTCGGCGTCGGCCGTGGTAGTGGTCTTGCCCAGTTGCATCAGGGTTTCGTAACCCTTGTCGGAATCGAGCAGGTATTGCGAGAACTTGGTGGCCTCACCAAAGCACAACGGCAGTACGCCGGTGGCCAGGGGGTCGAGGCTGCCGGTGTGCCCGGCCTTCTCGGCATTAAGCAGCCAGCGGACCTTCTGCAAGGCGGCATTGGAGGTGAAGCCAATGGGCTTGTCGAGCAGAATGATGCCGCTGACGTTGCGACGGATACGTTTGACCTGAGCCACCGCTTACTCCTTGGCGTCTTCAGGTGTGGACGGGTGCTGGCTGTCTTCAGCCACGGCGCGCTCGATGAGTGCCGACAGGTGCGCACCACGCACGACGCTTTCGTCGTAGTGGAAGTGCAACTGCGGAACGCTGCGCAGCTTCATTTCACGGGCCAACTGCATGCGCAGGAAACCCGCGGCAGAGTTGAGCACCTTGATGCTTTGCGCGATTTCTTCGCTGCTGTCCTGCCCCATCACGGTGATGAAGATCTTGGCGTGACCTACGTCACGGCTCACTTCAACGGCGGTGATGGTGACCAGGCCAACGCGCGGGTCTTTGACTTCGCGACGGATCAGTTGGGCCAGCTCGCGCTGCATCTGATCGCCGATACGCTGGGTACGGCTGTATTCTTTTGCCATGTCTTGTTACCTGTTACTGCCACACGGTGAAACCCGTGGGGTCTGAAAGCGGCAAACGCCCGGCCTGACAAAAGCCAGACCGGGCGTTGCGTTTAGAGTCCGTACGCTGCGCGGGGCATTTGCATGCCCACACGCGGCGTGGCTCCGGAAGTACGCGAGTTAGAGGCTGCGAGCAACCTGGACCTTCTCGTAGACTTCGATCTTGTCGCCAGCCTTGACGTCGTTGTAGCTCTTGACGCCAATACCACATTCCATACCGGCACGAACTTCGGAAGCGTCATCCTTGAAGCGGCGCAGGGATTCCAGCTCGCCTTCGAAGATAACGATGTCTTCACGCAGTACGCGGATTGGACGGTTACGGTACACGGTGCCTTCGACAACCATGCAACCAGCGATCGCGCCGAATTTCGGCGAGCGGAACACGTCACGCACTTCGGCGATACCCAGGATGTTCTCCCGGACGTCACTGCCAAGCATGCCGGTGAGGGCTTTCTTGACGTCTTCGATGATGTCGTAGATGACGTTGTAGTAACGCATGTCCAGGCCTTCCTGCTCGACGATCTTGCGAGCGCCAGCATCGGCACGCACGTTGAAGCCGAACAGTACAGCGTTGGAAGCCAGTGCCAGGTTGGCGTCGGACTCGGTGATACCACCGACACCGCCACCGACAACACGCACTTGCACTTCGTCGTTACCCAGGCCGTTCAAGGCGCCGTTCAACGCTTCGAGGGAACCACGAACGTCAGATTTGAGGACGATGTTAAGCGTCTTCTTCTCTTCCTGGCCCATGTTCTCGAAGATGTTTTCCAGCTTGCCAGCGTGAGCACGGGCCAGCTTGACTTCGCGGAACTTGCCTTGACGGAACAGAGCCACTTCACGGGCTTTCTTCTCGTCGGCAACTACGCTCATCTCGTCGCCAGCGTCCGGGGTACCGTCCAGGCCGAGGATCTCGACCGGGATAGCCGGGCCGGCTTCCTTGATTGGCTTGCCGTTCTCGTCGAGCATGGCACGTACACGGCCGTAGTTCGAACCGACCAGCACCATGTCGCCTTGGCGCAGGGTACCGTCTTGAACCAGAACGGTCGCAACCGGGCCACGGCCCTTGTCGAGACGGGACTCAACCACAACACCACGGCCAGGAGCCGATGGGGTAGCGGTCAGTTCCAGTACTTCGGCTTGCAACAGAACAGCTTCAAGCAGTTCGTCAACGCCAGTACCCATCTTCGCGGAGACCGGTACGAATGGAGTGTCGCCACCCCACTCTTCGGAGGTCACGCCGTGCACCGACAGTTCGCTACGGATGCGATCGAGATCAGCGCCCGGCTTGTCGATTTTGTTCACTGCAACCACCAGAGGAACGCCAGCTGCCTTGGCATGCTGAACGGCTTCGATGGTTTGTGGCATCACGCCGTCGTCTGCTGCAACCACCAGGATCACGATGTCGGTCGCCTTGGCACCACGGGCACGCATTGCGGTAAACGCGGCGTGACCAGGGGTATCAAGGAACGTCACCATGCCACGGTCGGTTTCAACGTGGTAAGCGCCGATGTGCTGGGTAATACCGCCGGCTTCGCCTGCAGCAACCTTGGCACGACGGATGTAGTCGAGCAGGGATGTTTTACCGTGGTCAACGTGGCCCATTACGGTCACAACCGGTGCACGGGAAACAGCCTCACCTTCAAACTTCAGGGACTCGGCCAGGGAATCTTCCAGGGCGGTGTCGCTGACCAGGGTCACTTTGTGGCCCAGCTCCTCGGCAACCAGTTGGGCAGTTTCCTGATCCAGTACCTGGTTGATGGTGGCCGGAGTACCCAGCTTGAACATGAACTTGATGATTTCAGCAGCCTTGACCGACATTTGCTGAGCGAGATCGCCAACAGTGATGGTCTCGCCGATCTTCACTTCACGCACGACAGGGCCGGTTGGGCTCTGGAAACCGTGGGCGTTGCGTTTTTTCAGCTTGGCCTTGCCGCGACCACCACGACGGAAGCCATCGCTTTCTTCGTCGGTAGTACGTGGGGCAACGCGTGGAGCAGGCGCTTTCTCTTTGACCGAGGCACGATGCGGAGCGTTTTTACGCTCGCCATCGCCACCACCACCGCGACGATTGTTGTCGTCAGCACGTGGTTTGTCCGGACGACGAGGTTCGTCGCGCTTGCGAGCGTCAGCTGCCGGAGCAGGTGCGGCGGCAACCGGAGCGGCCTCACGCACAGCTTCAACAGGAGCACCAGGCGCGGCAACCGCGTCAGTGGCAGCAGGTTGCGCAGCAGCAGGCTGGCGACGCGCTTCTTCTTCGGCGCGACGCTTGGCTTCTTCTTCAGCCTTCTGACGAGCAGCATTTTCTACTGCGCGACGTTCATCCAGTTCGCGTTTGCGCTCGGCTTCGATTTCTTCCGGGCTGCGCTGTACGAAGACTTTCTTCTTGCGTACTTCAACGCTAATGCTCTTGCTACCAGCAACACGCAGGGTGCTGGTGGTTTTGCGCTGCAATGTAATCTTGCGCGGTTCTTCCACTTTCGCCTTGTGGCTGCTCTTCAAGTGAGTCAGCAAAGACTGCTTCTCACTATCGCTCACACCTTCGTCGGCGGCGGTGTGCGGCAGACCTGCCTCACGCATCTGCTGCAACAGGCGCTCTACCGGTGTTTTGACCTCATCGGCCAGTTGTTTCACCGTGACTTGCGTCATGCACTTCTCTCCTCAGGCCGCGCCTAGTTACTCGAACCAATGGGCTCGGGCGGCCATGATCAACTTGCCGGCACGATCATCGTCAATGCCGTCGATGTCGAGCAGATCGTCAATAGACTGCTCGGCCAGGTCTTCGCGGGTAATTACGCCGCGCACCGCCAGTTCCATCGCCAAATCCTTGTCCATACCCTCAAGCGAGAGCAGGTCTTCGGCCGGATGGGCGTCTGCCAGCTTTTCCTCAGTAGCGATGGCTTTAGTCAACAAACGATCCTTGGCCCGAGCGCGAAGCTCGTTGACGGTGTCTTCGTCAAAGCCGTCGATGTTGAGCATTTCTTCCAACGGTACGTAGGCAATCTCTTCCAGGCTGGTGAAGCCTTCATCTACCAGCACCTGTGCCAGGTCTTCATCGACTTCCAACTCTTCGATGAAGTTGCGCAGGATGTCACCGGTTTCAGCTTGCTGCTTAGCCTGGATGTCCGATTCGGTCATCACGTTCAGGGTCCAGCCGGTCAGTTGGCTGGCCAGACGCACGTTCTGACCACCACGACCAATGGCCTGAGCCAGATTGTCTGCGCCAACGGCGATGTCCATTGCATGGGCATCTTCGTCAACGATAATTGCCGCCACTTCAGCTGGCGACATGGCGTTGATCACGAACTGCGCCGGGTTATCGTCCCACAGCACGATATCCACACGCTCACCGCCCAATTCGCCGGACACTGCCTGGACGCGCGAACCGCGCATACCGATGCAAGCGCCTTGCGGGTCGATGCGTTTGTCCTTGGAGCGGACCGCGATCTTGGCACGCGAACCCGGGTCGCGGGACGCAGCCATGACTTCGATCAGGCCTTCGGCGATTTCCGGCACTTCGATACGGAACAGCTCGATCAGCATCTCTGGCGCGGTACGCGACAGGATCAACTGAGGGCCGCGGTTCTCGGTGCGGATTTCCTTGAGCAGCGCACGCAGACGCACGCCGACACGGAAGGTTTCGCGAGAGATGATGTCTTCACGAGCCAGCAACGCTTCGGCGTTGTTGCCCAGGTCGACGATCACGTTGTCGCGGGTAACTTTTTTCACGGTGCCGGAGATGATTTCACCCAGGCGCTCGCGATAGGCGTCAACGACTTGAGCGCGCTCGGCTTCGCGAACCTTCTGCACGATGACCTGTTTAGCGGTCTGTGCAGCGATACGGCCGAACTCGATCGATTCGATCTTTTCTTCGACGACATCACCGACCTTGGCGCCAGGGTGCGTTTCAGCAACCTTGCTTGGCCAGGTTTCGATGGCCGGATCATCAAGATCGGCTTCTTCGACGACCGTCCAGCGACGGAACGTCTCATAGGCACCGGTGTGGCGGTTGATTTCCACACGCAGATCAACTTCGTCTTCAAAACGCTTTTTGGTAGCAGTGGCCAGGGCCAGCTCCAGCGCTTCAAAAATCACGTTTGCCGGTACGCCCTTTTCATTGGATACCGACTCAACAACCAGCAGTACTTCTTTGCTCATCGTACGCCTCGCCTTTCGCAAGCCATTGGATCCGCGGGATCCGCGTCTCAGTCAAAACTGGGAATAATGTTGGCCTTGTCGATCATATCGATCGGCAACAGGAACTCATGGTCTTCTACCTGCACCACGACATCCTGTTCTTCTACACCGCGCAGAAGGCCCTGAAAGTTGCGTCGCCCTTCGAATGGGGAGCGCAGCTTGATCTTCACTTGTTCACCGGCAAATTTTGCAAACTGATCAATAGTGAACAGTGGGCGTTCCATGCCTGGCGAGGAAACTTCGAGGGTGTATTCAACGGAAATCGGATCTTCAACATCCAGCACGCCGCTGATCTGACGGCTGACAATGGCACAATCGTCCACCAGCACGCCGCCCTCTTTATCGATATAAACGCGCAACATTGAGTGGCGACCTTGAGCCGAAAACTCAATACCCCAGCATTCATAGCCTAGGGCCACGACCACCGGGGCCAGCAAGGCCTGCAACTCTTCTAGCTTGCTCGACACCTGAACCCCCTCGTGCATGTATGTGCATGCTGTGCAAAATAAAAAAATGGGCGAAACGCCCATCCTTGAAACGCCGTCGAACAGCGGCGTTGAAAGTGTCCAGTTAACAAAAAGCCCCTTAAAAGGGGCTCCGCTAAAACTGGTTGCGGGGGCCGGATTTGAACCGACGACCTTCGGGTTATGAGCCCGACGAGCTACCAGACTGCTCCACCCCGCGACAAAGCTGGGGCGGAAGTATACGACCGATCCCTTACAGGGTCAATGTAACCTTCCACCTACAAGAAAGCCCGCAACAGCGGGCTCTCCTGATAATTGGTACCGAGAAGGGGACTCGAACCCCTACACCCTATGGGCACAACCACCTCAAGGTTGCGTGTCTACCAATTCCACCACCTCGGCAATACAGCGCTTACAACCCTTCTTACTTCTGCTCTTGAGCTGGAGGTACGTCAGTCGCTGGAGTAGCCGACTTTTGCTCTTGAAGCACCGGGACATCATCAGAAGCCGGTTTTGCTTTTGGTACTTCCAACACTGCTGGGTTTGGGAGACCTACTTGAGTCAGCACATGAGCTTTCTCTTTAGCAAAGTAACCTAACCCCAAGCTGGTTATGAAGAAACCGGCGGCAAGTATAGCAGTAAACTTACTAAGAAAGGTAGAGGAACCTTGGCTTCCGAACACAGTATTTGAAGCACCTGCACCGAAAGACGCACCAGCATCCGCACCTTTACCCTGTTGCAGCAAAACCAGGGCAACTACGCCCAGAGCAGCCAACAGATGAAAAACGACTACGACTGTTTCCAGCATTTTTTCAGTTTCCCGCGGCGCGACAGATCGCACCGAACTCATCTGCATTCAGGGAAGCTCCACCAATGAGCCCCCCATCGATATCCGGCATGCCGAACAGTTCGACCGCATTGGCCGCCTTCACGCTGCCGCCGTATAGAAGCCGCACACCTTGTGCGACCTCAGAATTCTCTGCCGCCAACTGCGCGCGGATGGCTGCGTGCACATCCTGCGCCTGTTGCGGTGTAGCAGTCAGCCCGGTACCAATGGCCCAGACCGGCTCGTAAGCAATTACCGCTTTTGCAAATGCACCAACACCCAGCTCCTCGATGATGCTGCCCAGCTGACGCGAGACAACTTCAAGAGTCTTGCCCGATTCACGCTGCTCAAGGGTCTCCCCTATGCACAACACTGGAATCAAGCCACAAGCCTGTGCCGCTGCGAACTTGCGATTGAGTGTCCCATCACGCTCGCCCATCATCTGACGGCGCTCGGAGTGCCCGACAAGCACATAGGAACAACCCGCATCGACCAACTGACTTGGCGCAACCTCACCCGTCAGAGCACCTTGCATGGCTTCCACCGCAGAGTTCTGCGCGCCGACCTGAATCGACTTACCCTTCAAGCCATCAACCACTTGGGTGATATGCAAGCAAGGTGGGAAAACCGCAACATCAACACCGCTAGGCAAGGCCAAGTGACGAAGGCCGTTGATCAGCTCAGCGACACTGGCGCGGGTACCGTGCATCTTCCAGTTACCAGCTACCATAGTGCGACGCATGCTGTACCTCGTCGGTCAAAGTGGGCGCAGATGTTACCCAACCACATCATCACTGGCAAGCCGAATTCAGGTGCAAACTTCAGTTACCAGTTTTGCCAGGTCTTCGGCATGGCCGCGAACCTGTGTTTCGTCATCACCTTCGACCATGACGCGCACCAGAGGCTCTGTGCCGGACTTGCGCAACAGCACCCGCCCACGCCCCGCCATTGCCTGGGTCACGCGCTCGCAAGCCTCTTTGACAGCTGGGTGCTCGATCGGGTTTTCGCCACCGGCGAAACGCACATTGAGCAAAACCTGAGGGCACTTACGCAGGGCCTGCCGCGCCTGGGCGAGGCTCTCCTTGCGACGACGCAACGACAGCAACACTTGCAACGCGGCAATAATGGCGTCCCCCGTGGTGGTGTGCTGGAAGCAAACCACATGCCCGGAGTTCTCGCCGCCGACTTGCCAATTACGCTCAAGCAGCTCGGCAATTACATAGCGGTCGCCCACGTTCGCACGAACGAATGGGATGCCAAGATCAGCCAAGGCCAGCTCCAACCCCAGGTTGCTCATCAGCGTCCCTACGACGCCGCCTTGCAGCTTGTCACGCTCATGCAGGTCGCGAGCGATGATGAACAGCAGATCATCACCGTCTACCACCGCCCCCGTGTGATCGACCATCAGCACGCGATCGCCATCACCATCGAAGGCGATCCCGAGGTCGGCATGCTCAGAAAGCACGGCGGCTTGCAACTGCTCCATGTGGGTAGAGCCACAGTTTTCGTTGATATTCAAACCATTCGGCTGCGCGCACAGTACCGTTACATCGGCGCCCAGCTCCTTGAACACGCTTGGAGCGACTTTGTAGGTCGCGCCGTGAGCGCAATCGACAACGATCTTGAGACCGGCAAAATTGGTACTGCTCGGCACGCTGCTTTTGCAAAACTCAATGTAACGGCCAGACGCGTCATTGATGCGCGACACTTTGCCCAGCTTGCTGGACTCGACCACGGTCATCGGCGCATCCAGCAGCTCTTCGATCATCAGCTCGATCTCGTCCGGCAACTTGGTGCCCTGGCCCGAGAAGAACTTGATGCCGTTGTCATCATGAGGGTTGTGGGAAGCACTGATCACAATACCGGCTTCAGCGTGAAAGGTACGCGTCAGGTAAGCGATCGCCGGTGTAGGCATTGGCCCCAACAGCATTACATCGGCACCTGCTGCCGACAAACCGGCCTCCAGTGCGGACTCAAACATGTAACCCGAAATCCGGGTGTCCTTGCCAACCAGGATGCGGCACGCACCCATGCTGCGGAAGGCCATGCCTGCCGCCCAACCCAGCTTGAGCATGAAATCAGGAGTAATCGGAAACTCGCCGACCCGACCACGGATACCGTCGGTGCCAAAGTATTTTTTAGTCATAAGTACTCCATCATTCTTATTCGGCAGATTCTACAGCAGCGATCATGCGCACCACGTCCACGGTTTCGGCGACGTCATGCACGCGCAGGATCCGCGCACCTTTGGTCACCGCAAGCGCCGCCAGCGCAAGACCACCGTACAGTCGCTCACCCACAGGACGATTCAGGGCCAGGCCTATCATGCTCTTGCGTGAAACACCGACCAACAGGGGCCGACCAAGGGCATGCAGCGACTCCATGTGCTTGAACAGGCTTAAATTATGTTGCAGGGTCTTGGCAAAGCCAAACCCGGGATCAAGGATGATCTTTTCAGGTGCGATTCCCACGGCAGCACATTGAGCGATCCGCTCAGCCAGGAAATCACTCACCTCGCCAACCAGATCGTCATAGTGCGGATCGTTCTGCATGGTGCCGGGCTCGCCCAGCATATGCATCAGACAGACCGGCAGGCCAGTGGCCGCCGCCGCGTCCAGAGCACCATCACGCTGCAGCGAACGCACGTCATTGATCAGCCCGGCACCCAGGCGCGCGGTTTCACGCATGACCGCAGGGGTGGAGGTGTCCACCGATATGATCACATCCAGCTCACGCGCGATGCGCTCGACAATCGGCGCCACACGCTCAAGCTCCTCCACCGGCGAAACGACGCGAGCACCAGGCCGTGTCGACTCACCGCCGACATCGATCAGGGTCGCACCCGCTGCGACCATTGCCTCTGCATGACGCAATGCGGCATCCAGCTGACTGAAACGGCCGCCATCGGAGAAGGAATCGGGGGTTACATTGAGGATGCCCATAACATGCGTATGGGCCAAATCAAGAACCCGGTTGCCGCAAGGCAACCGGGTAGAGGACAACACAGAAGTCATTTCAAACCTTAGTGGTCAGCTGCCGGGCCGCCGATCGGGGTTTCCGGGCGTTCGTTCTGAACCACTGGCGGAGTACCGGAAGTACCCGAACCGCCTTCCCAATCGCGAGGTTCGCGCGGTGTACGACCCGCCATGATGTCGTCGATCTGATCGGCATCAATGGTTTCGTACTTCATCAGCGCATCCGCCATCGCATCCAGCTTGTCACGATTGTCAGTCAGGATCTGCTTGGCCGTGCCGTAGCACTGATCAATGATGCTGCGCACCTCGGAGTCGATCAGCTTGGCCGTCTCACCCGAGAAGCTGGCGCTCTGACCACCACCGCCACGACCCAGGAACACTTCACCTTCTTCCTCGGCATACATCAAAGGACCGAGTTTTTCCGACAAGCCCCACTTGGTCACCATGTTCCGTGCAATCTGGCTGGCACGCATGATGTCGTTGGAGGCACCGGTGGTGACACCGTCGAAGCCCAGGGTCATCTCTTCGGCAATCCGCCCGCCGTACAGCGAGCAAATCTGGCTGATGAGCGCACGTTTGGAGAGGCTATAACGGTCCTCTTCCGGCAGGAACATGGTGACACCCAGCGCCCGGCCTCGAGGAATGATCGACACTTTGTAGACCGGGTCATGCTCAGGCACAACGCGACCGACAATGGCGTGACCGGCTTCGTGATAAGCGGTGTTCTGCTTCTCTTTTTCGGACATGACCATGGATTTGCGCTCGGCGCCCATCATGATCTTGTCTTTTGCCAGTTCGAACTCTTTCATTTCAACGATGCGCTTGCCGGTACGGGCGGCGAACAGCGAGGCCTCGTTCACCAGGTTGGCCAAGTCGGCACCGGAGAAGCCTGGGGTACCACGGGCAATCACGGCAGGAGCCACGTCGTCACCCATGGGTACTTTGCGCATGTGCACTTTGAGGATCTGTTCGCGACCACGGATGTCCGGCAAGCCGACCACCACTTGACGGTCGAAACGGCCTGGACGCAGCAACGCCGGGTCCAATACGTCAGGGCGGTTAGTCGCCGCGATGACGATGATGCCGTCATTCATTTCGAAGCCGTCCATCTCCACCAGCAACTGGTTGAGGGTCTGCTCGCGCTCGTCATGACCGCCGCCCATGCCTGCACCACGATGGCGACCAACGGCGTCGATCTCATCGATGAAGATGATGCATGGGGCGTGTTTTTTGGCCTGTTCGAACATATCGCGAACACGGCTGGCACCGACGCCGACGAACATTTCGACGAAGTCAGAACCGGAAATAGTGAAGAAAGGCACCTTGGCTTCGCCGGCAATCGCCTTGGCCAGCAAGGTTTTACCGGTACCCGGAGGGCCGACCATCAGCACGCCGCGAGGAATACGACCACCCAGACGCTGGAACTTGCCTGGATCGCGCAGGAACTCGACCAATTCACCAACTTCTTCCTTGGCCTCATCGCAACCCGCGACATCAGCCAGTGTGGTCTTCACCTGGTCTTCAGACAGCAGGCGCGCCTTGCTCTTGCCGAAGCTCATCGGCCCGCCCTTGCCTCCCGCACCACCTTGCATCTGGCGCATGAAGAACATGAACACGGCGATAATCACCAGGATCGGGAAGCTGGCCACCAGCAGTTGAGTCCAGATGCTCTGCTGCTCGGGCTGCTTGCCTTCGACTACAACTTTGTTATCCACCAGGTCGCCGATCAGGCCATTGTCCGGAATGTTCGGACGAATGGTCTTGAAGCTGTCGCCATCGTTGCGCTTGCCGGTGATCACGAAGCCATCAACCGCTACGCGCTCGACCTTGCCATCCTTAACTTGCTGGATGAAGTCGGAATAGTTGAGGGTCTGCGGCTCGTTAGGGCTGGAGAAGTTGTTCATCACTGTCACCAGGACAGCCGCGATGATCAACCACAGGATCAGATTCTTTGCCATATCGTTCAATTAACTACCCTCTGAAGCAAGCTCCGCTACTGGCGCGCGCTTCGCATGATATTCACCGGCCTAACTTACTACATTACCTACACCACTGGCAGGCGCCGTCTGTAACCCTTTGTGAAACTTTGACTACACAATATTCGTAAAGCTTCATGACGAAAGCGATATAAAAAAACCTATCGCCCTCCTCCAATTCTTTAAAAACGCTCTTCGCTTGCAGCGCCTTCAACCCCGCGGAAGCCACGGCACAGCAGATACTGCTCTCGAGATCTGTCCCGGGAGGAGTCGGGTTTACGGGTCTGCACCTTGTCGAACAACTTGCGAATGTTCTTGTGGTACTCGTCAAAACCTTCACCCTGGAACACTTTCACCAGGAAATCACCCCCCGGACGCAACACCCGACCCGCCAAATCCAGTGCCAGTTCACACAGGAACATAGCGCGCGGCATATCGACGGCCGGTAATCCACTCATATTGGGGGCCATGTCGGAAATCACAAGGTCTACCTGCGAATTTCCCACAGCCTCAAGGATCTCTGCGAGCACGGTGTCCTGGGTGAAGTCACCGTGAACAAAGGTCACATCCGGGATGCTGTCCATTTCCAGGATGTCGGAGGCGATCAAGCGCCCCTGCCCACCAATCAGACGACTGGTCACCTGGGACCAACCACCCGGGGCCGCGCCAAGGTCGATAACGCTCATGCCTGGACGGATCAATTTGTCCTTGTCCTGGATCTCCAGCAGCTTGTAACTGGCCCGTGAACGATAGCCGTCCTTTTGCGCCTTTTTGACGTAAGGGTCGTTGAAATGCTCTTGCAGCCATTTAAGGCTAGTTTTGGAACGGGCCACGGGCCACCTCGAAAAATAAAACGGGTCGTGATTAACTGGGCGGTCCCGGACTCGCTCGGGTAAACTGGCCGCCGCTTTTTACAAGATCAGACGCAGGGGTCAGATTATGCCGCTCACTCAAGAGCAGAAGAAACAGTACAAATCCATTGGCCACCATCTGAAACCAGTTCTGATTGTGGCAGACAACGGTTTGACTGAGGGTGTGTTAGCCGAACTTGAACGCGCATTGGGCGATCACGAACTGATCAAGATCAAGGTCAACATCCTTGACCGCGAAGCGCGTCTGGCCGCCATTGCAGAACTGTGCAAGGTTGGCAAAGCAGACCTGGTTCAGGTCATCGGCAAGATGGCGCTGCTGTATCGCAAGAACTTCAGCGTCAACAAGCAACTGTCGAACGTTCATCGCTTCAAATGATATCAAGGGTTACGGGCGTGCTTCGCGCGCCCCGCCACTCCATCCCGGTGCCGGCTGTATAACCAGCACCAGGCCGGAGAACCCTAGCACAAGATAGCTGAATAACTGCCAGCGCAACGCTTCCGGCAGCCAGATATGCACGATGTAGTACATCACACACGCATACAGCGCCATCAACAGCAGTTGCCCGCGAATATCCCGCCACAAACTCCCCAAGCCTTCGGCCTTCACCAGCACCAACGCCTGGATCGTCACGCACGCCGCTGCAAAACCCACCAGCAACGCACTCAGTAATCCATCGATCTCATCGATCAGCAACGGTGCCAGGCCAATCAGGCCCAGCGCCGGCAAAACGCCAATATGCAACAGCCACAGGCCGCCTACCCAAAGCATCTGGGAGAGCTGCCAAAGCATAGCGCCCGCACGAAGCGGGCGCCGTCTTTCAGATATGACGAACTTCAACAATCTCGTACTCGATCACGCCGCCAGGGGTTTTCACCGCCACGACATCGCCCTCTTCCTTGGCAATCAAGGCGCGGGCCAGTGGCGATCCAACGGAGATCTTGCCGAGTTTGAAATCAGCCTCGTCCTCACCCACGATGTGGTAGACCACGCTTTCGTCAGTCTCGACGTTGGCGATTTCCACCGTGGTGCCGAAAATTACCTTGCCGGTCTTGGGAATGGTCGTCACGTCGATAACCACCGAATTCTGCAGGCGGCCTTCGATATCACGGATCCGCGCCTCGACCATACCCTGCTGCTCGCGAGCAGCGTGGTATTCGGCGTTTTCCTTCAAGTCACCCAGCTCGCGGGCCGTACCGATGTCCTGGCTCAGCTTTGGACGTACGACCTTGGTCAGGTGAGCGTGCTCCTCTTCCAGGGCCTTGAAGCCCTGGACGGTCATTGGGTATTTGGTCATGCCTTCAATCCTGCGTGTAGATCCTGCAAGCGACGCACGGTCTTTTCCGGACCGAACTTGAGCGCTTCGCAGATGGCTTCGCCAGCAGCAATGGTAGTGGTGCAGTAGATCTTGTGCTGCAGGGCGTTACGGCGAATGGAGTAGGAGTCCGCGATCGACTGACGACCTTCAGTGGTGTTGATAATCAGAGTGACTTCGTCATTCTTGATCATGTCGACCACGTGCGGACGGCCTTCCGTCACCTTGTTCACGCGACGTACTTTCAGGCCGGCAGCCTCGATCAGCTTGGCGGTCCCGGCGGTAGCCACGACTTCGAAGCCCAAGTTGATCAGATCACGGGCCACGCCTGCAACCAGTGGCTTGTCATCATCACGCACGCTGATAAACGCAGTACCGCCGGTTGGCAGCACTTCGCTGGCGCCCATTTGAGCCTTGGCAAATGCTTCGCCGAACGTGTCGCCCACACCCATCACTTCACCGGTGGACTTCATCTCTGGGCCCAGGATCGGGTCCACACCAGGGAATTTGGCGAACGGGAACACCGCCTCCTTCACACTGTAGAAGTTCGGGATGATTTCCTTGGTGAAGCCGATTTCCTTGAGAGTCTTACCCGCCATCACACGGGCAGCGATCATGGCCAGCGACACACCGATGCACTTGGAAACAAACGGCACGGTACGCGAGGCACGCGGGTTGACTTCGATGACGTAGATGTCTTCGCCTTGCAGCGCCAACTGTACGTTCATCAGGCCGACCACGCCCAGCTCCAGGGCCATTTTCTTGACCTGTTCGCGCATCTCGTCCTGGATGTGCGCCGGCAGCGAGTACGGCGGCAGCGAGCATGCGGAGTCACCGGAGTGAACGCCCGCCTGTTCGATGTGCTGCATGATCGCGCCGATCACCACGTCGGTACCGTCGCAAACAGCGTCCACGTCCATTTCGATGGCGCAGTTGAGGAAGTGGTCCAGCAGCACCGGGCTGTCGTTGGACACTTTCACCGCGTCACGCAGGTAACGCTTGAGCTCTTCTTCTTCGTAAACGATTTCCATCGCCCGGCCGCCCAGTACGTAGGACGGACGCACCACCAGCGGGTAGCCGATCTTGCTGGCCGCACGGATGGCTTCGTCTTCGCTGCGCACGGTGGCGTTTGGCGGCTGACGCAGGTTCAGGCGCTCAACCATTTGCTGGAAGCGCTCACGGTCTTCCGCGCGGTCGATGGCGTCCGGGCTCGTGCCGATGATCGGCACGCCGGCGGCTTCCAGGGCACGCGCCAGTTTCAGCGGGGTTTGGCCGCCGTACTGGACGATCACGCCTTTTGGCTTCTCGACGCGGCAGATTTCCAGCACGTCTTCCAGGGTCACTGGTTCGAAGTACAGACGGTCGGAAGTGTCGTAGTCAGTGGAAACGGTTTCCGGGTTGCAGTTGACCATGATGGTCTCGTACCCGTCTTCGCGCAGGGCGAGAGCAGCGTGTACGCAGCAGTAATCGAACTCGATACCCTGGCCGATACGGTTAGGACCGCCGCCCAGGATGATGATCTTGTCACGGCCCGACGGCGCTGCTTCGCACTCTTCCTCGTAGGTGGAGTACAAGTACGCAGTATCGGTGGCGAACTCGGCCGCGCAAGTGTCAACGCGCTTGTAGACCGGGAAGATCTCCAGCTTGTGGCGATGCGTGCGCAGGTTCTTCTCGGTCACACCCAGCAGCTTGGCCAGGCGCTGATCGGAGAAGCCTTTGCGCTTGAGGCGGAACATCATGTCGCGGTCGATGCTGGCCAGACCCAGGGTCTTGACCTTCTCTTCTTCCTTGATCAGATCTTCGATCTGCACCAGGAACCACGGGTCGATCATGTTCATGCCGAAGATATCTTCGACGCTCAGGCCGGCACGGAAGGCGTCAGCCACGTACCAGATACGCTCTGCGCCCGGCACGGTCAGCTCGCGCTTGAGCACGCTCATGCTTTCCGGGTTGCTCAGGTCGAGCTTCTCGTCCAGGCCACAAACGCCTACTTCCAGGCCGCGCAGGGCTTTCTGCAGGGATTCCTGGAAAGTCCGGCCGATGGCCATGACTTCACCGACCGACTTCATCTGAGTGGTCAGGCGTGCGTCAGCTTTGGCAAATTTTTCGAAGGCGAAACGTGGCAGCTTGGTCACGACGTAGTCGATCGACGGCTCAAAGGACGCCGGTGTAGCGCCACCAGTGATTTCGTTTTGCAGCTCGTCCAGGGTGTAACCGATCGCCAGCTTGGCAGCGATGCGCGCAATCGGGAAGCCGGTAGCTTTCGATGCCAGCGCCGAAGAACGCGATACGCGCGGGTTCATCTCGATCACGACCATACGGCCGGTGTCCGGGCAGATACCGAACTGGACGTTGGAACCGCCGGTTTCAACGCCGATCTCACGCAGTACCGCCAACGAGGCGTTACGCATGATCTGGTATTCCTTGTCCGTCAGGGTTTGTGCCGGAGCAACGGTGATCGAGTCACCGGTGTGCACACCCATCGGGTCGAAGTTTTCGATCGAGCAGACGATGATGCAGTTGTCCTTTTTGTCGCGGACAACTTCCATTTCGTACTCTTTCCAACCGATCAGCGACTCGTCGATCAGCAGCTCTTTGGTCGGCGACAGGTCCAGACCACGGGCGCAGATTTCTTCGAATTCTTCACGGTTGTAAGCAATACCGCCACCGGTGCCGCCCATGGTGAACGACGGACGGATGATGCACGGGAAGCCCAGCTTTTCGAGAACCGCGTTGGCCTCTTCCATGCTGTGGGCGATACCGGAACGCGGGCAATCCAGGCCGATGGACTTCATGGCCTTGTCGAAACGCGAGCGGTCTTCAGCCTTGTCGATGGTGTCGGCGTTGGCACCGATCATCTCTACGCCGAACTTTTCCAGAACGCCTTCGCGCTCCAGGTCCAGGGCGCAGTTCAGAGCGGTCTGGCCGCCCATGGTCGGCAGCAGTGCGTCCGGGCGCTCTTTCTCGATGATCTTGGCAACGGTCTGCCACTTGATCGGCTCGATGTAGGTAGCGTCAGCCATGTCCGGGTCGGTCATGATGGTGGCTGGGTTGGAGTTCACCAGGATGACGCGGTAGCCCTCCTCGCGCAGGGCCTTGCAAGCCTGGGCGCCGGAGTAGTCGAACTCGCAGGCCTGGCCGATCACGATCGGGCCAGCGCCGAGAATCAGGATGCTTTTTATGTCTGTACGTTTTGGCATGGGTTTGTCACTCAAATCCGCAGGTCAGTCGGCAAGCCGTCTTGGACAATCTTTGAAGAGCCTGCGGGGGCCGCCGAAATTCGGGGCCGCCCGCAAGCCGCTCAGTCAGCGTCGCTTGGCCATCTCATTGATGAAACGATCGAACAGCGGCGCTACGTCGTTCGGGCCCGGGCTCGCTTCAGGGTGGCCCTGGAAGCTGAACGCGCTCTTGTCGGTGCGCTCGATGCCTTGCAGGGAACCGTCGAACAGCGACTTGTGAATGGCGCGAACGTTGCTCGGCAGGGTTGCTTCGTCTACCGCAAAACCGTGGTTCTGGCTGGTGATCATTACAACGCCAGTGTCCAGGTCTTGTACCGGGTGGTTGGCACCGTGGTGGCCGTGGCCCATTTTCAGGGTTTTGGCGCCGGAGGCCAGGGCCAGCAGCTGGTGACCGAGGCAGATACCGAATACCGGAATCTCGGTTTCCAGCACGTCCTTGATCGCCTGGATGGCGTAGTCGCAAGGCTCAGGGTCACCCGGGCCGTTGGACAGGAACACGCCGTCCGGCTGCAGCGCCAGTACGTCGCTCGCCGGCGTTTGCGCCGGTACGACGGTGACGCGGCAGCCGCGCTCGACCAGCATGCGCAGGATGTTGTACTTAACGCCGTAGTCATAAGCGACAACGTGATAAGGCAACTCGCTGGCGTCGATGGTCGCGTGGCTGTCGGTTTTCAAGTCCCAGACAGTGGAGCGCCACTCGTACTTCTCTTTGACGCTGACGACTTTCGCCAGGTCCATGCCCTTCAGGCCAGGGAAGCCTTGCGCTGCAGCAATCGCTGCTTCTTCGGAAATATTGTCACCGACCATGATGCAGCCGTTCTGCGAGCCTTTTTCACGCAGGATGCGCGTGAGGCGGCGCGTATCGATCCCAGCGATCGCCACAACGTTGTTGGCTTTCAGGTAATCGGACAGCGACATCGTGTTACGCCAGTTGCTCGCAACCAGGGGCAGGTCACGGATGACCAAGCCCGCCGACCACACACGATCAGATTCAACGTCTTCCGGTGTAGTACCGGTGTTGCCGATGTGCGGATAGGTGAGGGTAACGATCTGTTGGGCGTAGGAAGGATCGGTAAGGATTTCCTGATAGCCGGTCATGGCAGTGTTAAACACTACCTCTCCAACGGTTTGACCGTCGGCTCCAATGGCTTCGCCGCGAAAAATGCTGCCATCAGCAAGGGCGAGTATGGCTGGCTTAGTCAAGAAGACCTCCCGTAAATAAAGCCTGAAAGGGCGATCGCAGGTTGTAAAAAAGCGGAGTGACGTATGGACACGTCACCCCGCTTCTTCACTGAATTATTCTGCGCGCTTTTAGTGGACACACTAAAGCTGTAGCTTACAGAAAAAGGCTTTTTTGGTCCACCGCTAATGAGCCTTAAAGGCAGGAGAATGCGACAGGACGTCGCTTAGCGGGTAAAAACGGGGCCTTAGGATAATCCTGAGGCCCCGTTTTAGCTACTGATTAGTGCAGATCCAGCACATCACGCATGTCATACAAGCCTGCCTCACGACCGTCCAACCAGAGCGCAGCACGTACCGCCCCCTTGGCAAACGTCATGCGGCTGGAGGCCTTATGCGTGATCTCCAGGCGCTCGCCCTCGGTGGCGAACAGCACGGTGTGATCCCCGACCACATCACCACCGCGCACGGTGGCAAAGCCGATGGTGTCACGCGCACGCGCGCCGGTGTGCCCTTCACGACCGTAAACCGCGACTTTCGACAAGTCCCGACCCAGCGCATCGGCAATTGCCTCGCCCATGCGCAGCGCGGTGCCTGACGGCGCGTCGATCTTGTGGCGGTGATGCGTTTCGATGATCTCGATATCCGCCTCATCACCCAGTACACGCGCCGCCAGATCAAGCAGCTTGAGCGACAGGTTCACGCCGACACTGAAGTTGGCAGCAAAGACGATAGGAATGTCCTTGCCGGCATCCACCAGCAGCTGCTTCTGCTCAGCACTCAAGCCCGTGGTACCAATCACCATGGCCTTGCCGGCCTTGCGGCAGAAGGCCAGGTTTTTCAGCATCACGTCCGGCAGCGTGAAGTCGATCAACACATCGAACTCATCGGCCACCTGCTCCAGGCTGCTCGACAACGACACGCCGATACGCCCAAGCGAAGCCAGCTCACCGGCGTCCGCACCGATCAACGTGCTGCCCGGGCGCACGATGGCCGCAGTCAGCCCGGAGGCCGGCGAGCGCTGCTGCACCGCCTCAACCAGCGTCTTGCCCATGCGCCCGGCTGCGCCCATTACGGCTATACGTCGCATACTCACTCCTTACAGATCGCCGAAGAAGCGCTTCACACCGTCGAAGAAACCGGTGGTTTTCGGCGAATGGGAGTCATCGCCTTCCAACGAGCTGCGGAACTCTTCGAGCAGTTCACGCTGACGACGCCCCAGGTTCACCGGGGTCTCCACCGCTACACGGCACATCAGGTCACCCGCACCACCCCCACGCACCGGCGCAACGCCTTTGCCACGAATGCGGAACTGCTTGCCGGTCTGCGTCCCCTCAGGGATCTTGAGCTTGACCCGACCATCGAGGGTCGGAATCTCCAGCTCGCCACCCAGAGCCGCGTCGACAAAGCTGATCGGCACTTCGCAGAACAGGTGCTTGCCATCGCGCTGGAAGATCGAGTGCTCACGCACACTGATCACCACATACAGGTCGCCCGTAGGGCCACCCTGCGTGCCAGCCTCACCCTCGCCCGACAGGCGAATACGATCACCGGTATCCACGCCCGCCGGCACTTTCACCGACAGGGTCTTGTACTCTTCTACACGGCCTTCGCCGTGGCAGGAGTCGCACGGATCGGAAATGATCTTGCCCTGGCCATGGCAACGCGGGCAGGTTTGCTGCACCGAGAAGAAGCCCTGCTGCATACGGACCTGGCCGATACCGCCACAGGTCGGGCAGGTAATTGGCGAGGAGCCCTTCTTGGCCCCCGAACCGTCGCACGGCTTGCAATTGACCAGCGTCGGTACGCGGATATTGACGCTGGTGCCTCGCACAGCCTCTTCCAGGTTCAGCTCGAGGGTGTAGCGCAGGTCGCTGCCACGCTGGGCACCGCCACGCTGGCCACCCCGGCCACCGCCGAAGAAGTCGCTGAAAACGTCGCCGAAAATATCGGAGAAGTTCTGACCGCCAAAACCCGCACCGCCGCCACCCATGCTCGGGTCGACACCGGCATGGCCATACTGATCGTAGGCCGCACGTTTGTTGGGATCAGACAGGCATTCGTAGGCCTCATTGGCCTCTTTGAACATTTCTTCGGATTCTTTGCTATCCGGATTACGGTCCGGGTGGTGCTTCATCGCCAGGCGACGGTAAGCCTTTTTCAGGTCCGCCTCGCTGGAGCCACGCTCCACACCCAACACTTCGTAATAGTCACGCTTTGCCATAAGTCTTTGCACTCTTAAGGACGTTCAGCCAGACCCTCCTGAGCCTTGCCAAACTCGTTGAGCCCCAATACAGGCCCGGACCCAACTCACGTCAATTCAACGATCCTGGTCATTACTGCTTTTAGCCAGGTACCCGGCCAAAAACGCGGTATTTAATGCTCGGAAAGCAGGAGCATCTCCGATCACACCGCCAGCATCCGACGCTTGTCGCATGCTGTAAAAATTCGCATACCCCAGACACGCCAACGCGGGAGCAAGCTCCCGCGCGGCGACATCCTACCAGTCACCGCTTGATAGCGGTCAACCGGGCGACCAACTTACTTCTGGTCTTTGACTTCTTCGAACTCGGCATCGACAACGTCGTCGTGCTTGGCTTCAGGCTCTGCCTGTTGCGCAGCACCGTCAGCTGGCTGACCTTGTTCGGCATACATTTTCTGAGCGACCGGCGCGGAAACTTTCGACAGCTCCTCAACCTTGGCTTCGATGGCAGCCTTGTCGTCGCCTTTGACGGCGGCTTCCAGGGCAACCACTGCAGCTTCGATCGCGGCCTTCTCTTCAGCGGTCACTTTGTCGCCAGCATCAGCGATCATTTTGCGCGTCGAGTGAACCAGCGCGTCGCCCTGGTTACGGGCACCGGCCAACTCTTCGAACTTCTTGTCGGCTTCGGCGTTGGTTTCAGCATCACGAATCATCTGTTGAATTTCTTCATCAGACAGACCGGAGTTGGCCTTGATGGTGATCTTCTGCTCTTTGCCGGTAGCCTTGTCTTTCGCGCCGACGTGCAGGATGCCGTTGGCGTCGATGTCGAAGGTCACTTCGATCTGTGGCACGCCACGTGGTGCTGGTGGAATCTCGGCCAGGTCGAACTTGCCCAGGGACTTGTTCTGAGCCGCTTGCTTACGCTCACCTTGCAGCACGTGAATGGTCACAGCGCCCTGGTTGTCGTCGGCAGTCGAGAACACTTGGGATTTCTTGGTCGGAATCGTGGTGTTTTTCTCGATCAGCGCAGTCATCACGCCGCCCATGGTTTCGATACCCAGGGTCAACGGGCTGACGTCCAGCAGCAGCACGTCTTTCACGTCGCCGGCCAGTACCGCACCCTGGATAGCAGCACCCATGGCAACAGCTTCGTCCGGGTTCACATCTTTACGAGCTTCTTTGCCGAAGAACTCGGTCACCAGCTTCTGAACCAGTGGCATACGGGTCTGACCGCCTACCAGGATCACGTCGTTGATCGAGCCAACGTCGATGCCGGAGTCTTTCAGCGCGATGCGGCAAGGTTCGATGGTGCGTTGAACCAGGTCTTCGACCAGCGCTTCCAGCTTGGCGCGCGAGATCTTCACGTTCAAGTGCTTAGGACCGGTAGCGTCTGCAGTGATGTACGGCAGGTTAACGTCGGTCGACTGAGCGGAAGACAGCTCGATCTTGGCTTTCTCAGCGGCTTCTTTCAGGCGCTGCATCGCCAGCGGGTCACCCTTGAGGTTCATGCCGCTTTCTTTCTTGAATTCGTCAACGAGGTAGTCGATCAAGCGAATGTCAAAGTCTTCACCACCCAGGAACGTGTCACCGTTGGTGGCCAACACTTCGAACTGGTGCTCGCCGTCTACTTCAGCGATCTCGATCACGGAGACGTCGAAGGTACCGCCACCCAGGTCATAAACGATCACAGTGTGGTCGCCCTTGGCCTTGTCCATGCCGTAAGCCAGAGCAGCTGCGGTAGGTTCGTTGATGATACGTTTAACGTCCAGGCCCGCGATGCGGCCGGCGTCTTTGGTCGCCTGGCGCTGGCTGTCGTTGAAGTAGGCCGGAACGGTAATCACCGCTTCAGTCACGGTTTCACCGAGGTAGTCTTCGGCGGTTTTCTTCATCTTTTTCAAGATTTCAGCCGAGATCTGCGGCGGCGACATTTTCTGGCCGTTTACTTCAACCCATGCATCACCGTTGTCAGCCTTGGCGATTTTGTAAGGAACCATCTTGATGTCTTTCTGTACGACTTCTTCGTCGAACTTACGACCGATCAGACGCTTTACCGCGTACAGGGTATTGTGCGGGTTGGTTACAGCCTGGCGCTTGGCCGACTGACCGACGAGGATTTCGCCGTCGTTGGCGTAAGCAATGATCGACGGCGTGGTACGCGCGCCTTCGGCGTTTTCGATAACTTTAGCAACGCCGTTTTCCAGCACGGAGACGCAGGAGTTGGTGGTCCCCAGGTCAATACCGATAATTTTGCCCATGATTTACTCTCCCGAAACTTGAATTTGGTTGCCGCAGCAGTGGTGGCTAACTGCGGTAGCACTTAAACGCTTGACTTATAGATGGGGGCTGAGCGGTGGATTTCAAGCCTGCTCATCAATAGAAGGTGAAACCGGTGCAGGAGCCTTGCTCACCACCACCATCGCCGGGCGCAGCAAGCGACCGTTAAGCTGATAACCCTTCTGAAACACTTTCAATACGCTGTTGGGCTCCAAGTCATGGCTTTCCTGCATGGCCATGGCTTGGTGGTGCTCAGCGTTGAACGGTTCGCCGCCTTGCGGATCGATGGCTTCCAACTGATAACGCTTCAGGGTGTCCTGGAACATTTTCAGGGTCAGCTCGATCCCTTCACGCATCGGACGGATGTTTTCGTCGTCAGGGTTGGACAACTCAAGGCCACGCTCCAGGCTGTCGATGATCGGCAGCAAGTCACCGGCGAATTTTTCCAGCCCGAACTTGTGAGCCTTCTCGACATCCTGCTCGGCACGGCGGCGGACGTTTTGCAGATCGGCGGCAACACGCAAAGACTGATCCTGCGCGGCGGCCAACTGCTCCTCGAGCACCAGCACGCGAGCGCCCAGGTCTTCCGAGGCAGCCTGGGTGGCGTCTGGAGTTTGCGTATCCTGCGTCTGTTCGTCAGCCATAGATTTCTCCTTTCAAAATCATGCGCGAACTCAACTCGCGCTTCTGTTCCGGTATATGGGGCCACAATTTCAGGGTTCAAGTGCACGCGCGTTATCAAAAGTCTCTCCATGACCTGGATCAATTCCTGCGCAGTGATTCCTTACGGCGCTAAAAAAGGCAAGTAACCAAGCAAATCGAGCTAAGCAGCAGGATTGTCAGCCCGGAACAAAACACTGTATAAATAACCAGACCTAAAGCCTGGGAGCGACCTTCATGCTCGTGCACCTGTCCGTACATAACTACGCCATCGTTGAACACCTGGATCTCGAACTGGATCGCGGGATGAGCGTAATCACAGGCGAAACCGGCGCCGGCAAGTCGATCATGCTCGACGCCCTGGGCCTCACGCTGGGCGACCGCGCCGACAGCGGCGTGGTACGCCCTGGCGCCGACAAAGCCGACATCCTTGCGACCTTCGACCTGGCAGACATTCCCGAGGCCGAAGCCTGGCTGGCCGAGCGCGACCTGAACAATGAAGGGCCGTGCATCCTGCGCCGCGTGATCACCGCCGAAGGGCGCTCCCGTGGCTATATCAATGGCACGCCCTGCCCCCTTGGCGACCTCAAGGCCCTGGGCGAACTACTGATCGACATCCACAGCCAGCACGAACACCAATCCCTGCTGAAAACCGACACCCATCGCCGCCTGCTTGACGAATATGCCGGCGCTACCGACCTCGCCCGTCAAGTCCAGTTGGCCGCACAACGCTGGCGCCAGACACGCCTGGAGCTGGAGCGGCTGTCTAACTCCGGCGACGAACAGCGCGCTCGCCATCAATTGCTCAGCTATCAGCTTGTAGAGCTGGAAAGCCTGGCCCTTGGCGAGACCGAACTGGAACAACTCGAGCAGGAGCACAAAAACCTCACCAATGCCGAAACCCTGCTGGGTATCTGCCGTCAGGTGGTGGAGCAATGCAGCGAGAGCGACTCCGGCAATGTGCTCAACGCACTTACGGCGAGCCTTAACCGGCTGTCCAGCGTGAATAATGCGTCGGGCTCGCTGAGCGAAGCCACCACACTGCTGACCAGTGCGCAGATCCAGGTAGAAGAAGCCGTCGGCGAGTTGAATCGCTTTCTGGACCACTTCGATGCCGACCCTTCTCGCCTGCAGGAAATAGAGGAACGTCTGGACACCATTTATACCCTGGCGCGCAAACACCGGATCCAGCCCACTGAAGTGGCGACGATGCAGCAAAAGCTGCTGGATGAAATCGAAACCCTGAATGCCAACGACGAATCCATTGAGCGGCTGGCCGATGAACTCGCCTCGTTCGCCCGTCACTATCAAGAGAAGGCCCGCGAACTGAGCGACCTGCGCCAGCAAGCCGCGACCGGCCTGGCGAGCGCAGTGGAGCTGGAGATTCAGCGCCTGGGCATGCCCGGCGGTCGCTTCACCATTGAATTGCGCGCCAATGCCAACAACGAACTGCAACCCCACGGCCTGGAGCAGGTAGAGCTGCTGGTAAGCGCCAACCCCGGGCAGCCACTCAAGGCACTCGCCAAAGTGGCATCCGGCGGTGAACTGTCGCGTATCAGCTTGGCCATTCAGGTCATCACCGCGCAAACTTCCCGGGTACCGACACTGGTATTCGATGAAGTGGACGTAGGTATTGGCGGGCCGACCGCAGAAATTGTTGGCCAGTTGTTACGCCGTCTGGGGGACAGGGGTCAGGTGCTGACAGTGACTCACTTACCGCAAGTGGCGGCACAAGGGCATCAGCATTTATTCGTGCACAAGGTACGAGGCAGCGATGCAACACACACCGCCGTGTCCAAGCTGAACAAATCGGAACGCGTGGAAGAAGTGGCACGGATGCTTGGCGGTATCGACTTGACCAAGGAGTCGCTGGCCCACGCGAAGAAAATGGTCGTGGCAGCCAAGGCCTAAGCTGACAATTTATCCTTTATAGAGAGCACGAAGGCGACCCTAGGGTCGCCTTCTATCGTTTCGCAGAGCGAATCTGCGTCGATTTTTACTTTTTCTTACGGATGTACAGAACCAGATTGTGATCAACCAAATCGAATCCATGCTCCTCAGCGATTTCATGCTGGAGCTTTTCGATTGCCGGACTGGTGAACTCGATAACCTCATTGGTATCCAGGTCAACCATGTGGTCGTGATGACCACCGTCAGCCAGTTCGAACACTGCATGACCGCCGTCGAAATTATGACGAACCACCAGCCCTGCGGCTTCAAACTGGGTCAGCACACGGTAAACCGTGGCCAGGCCAACGTCCTCGTTAGACTCCATCAGCGCCTTGTAAACATCCTCAGCACTCATGTGGCGCTGCTCAGCAGAATCGAGCATTTGTAGAATCTTGACTCGTGGCAGAGTCACTTTAAGACCGGCTTTGCGTAGTTCGCTATTTTCAACCATGGTTAGCTTTCTCGCGGATGCTGCTTCGCAGCTTCTCTTAATACGGGTATGATCGGCGTTTACGTTGTCCCAGCCAAGATAGTGGAAGTCGCCCACCGATGCAAAACACCAAGCTCTTGCTAACCAGTTTCACCTTTGTGGGACTGCTCGCACTCGCCGGTTGTTCATTCCCCGGGGTTTACAAAATCGACATCCAGCAGGGCAATGTCGTCACGCAGGACATGATAGACCAGTTACGCCCGGGAATGACCCGACGGCAAGTACGGTTTATCATGGGTAACCCCCTGCTGACCGACACTTTCCATGCCGATCGCTGGGATTATCTCTACAGCCTGCAGCCTGGTGGCGGTGAACGCCAACAGGAACGTGTCAGCGTCGTTTTCAACGGCAATGACCAGCTCGTCAGCCTGTCCGGTGACTTCATGCCCGGCGTAAGCCGCGATGAAGCCCTGCTCGGCAAGGACAACGGCACCAACGTGACTGCGCCAGCGCAGGAAAGCGAACAGCAGAAGTCCGAAGTACCGGCCAAGCCAGGTTCTTTGCTCGACAAGATCCAGAAAGACGTCGACGGTGTAGAAACCGTACCTGTTCCGACGCCGCAGCCTCTGGACACCAGCCCGCAATAAGCCCGCGGCGCTCAATAAAAAACCCGGCATGCCGGTTTTTTTATTGCTTGCTGTTTGCATAGGCGCAACACAATACTCGCTGAACTCAAAGCTATTGCAAAAGACTATTGTGGCGAGCGGGCTTGCCCGCGCTGGGCTGCGAAGCGGCCCCAACAGAGACCACTGCGGTGCGTCAGTCATTGAGAGGCGTCTGGGATTGGGGCGGCTTCGCCACCCAACGCGGGCAAGCCCGCTCGCCACAGAGGCAAGGTGCCTGCTATTTGGCAGACCTAGGAATTCTGTTGTTTGACCAAGGCCGCCCTGGCCGCACGCAACCTGCGCACTTCTTTAGGATCTGCCAGCAGGGGCCGGTAAATCTCAATACGATCACCCGGCTGCGCGGCACGCGCCTCGGGATCGGCAACCACTTTACCGAATACCCCCAAGGGGCAATCAGCCAGGTTCAGCGCGGGGAACTGCGCCGCAATGCCGCAAGCCTGCACCGCCGCCCGCAAGCTGGTCCCCGCCGGCACCGTCACCACCAACAGAACCTGGCGATCTTCGGCGGCATACACCACCTCTATATCAACCATGCAACTGCTTGGCGCGCTGACAGAATGCATCCACCAAGGTATTGGCCGCCTGATTGAACAAAGGCCCCAGCGTCGCGCGAACAATAGGCCCGGCGTAATCAAATGAAAGGTCCAGGCTGATCTTGCACGCCTTGTCGGTCAGTGCCTTGAACACCCATACACCATGCAACTGGGTAAACGGGCCTTCCTGCAGGTTCATTTCGATGGAGTTACCCGGCACCAGCACGTTCCGCGTAACAAAGTGCTGACTAAGCCCGCCCTTCGCCACCCCAACACTGGCAACCATATGCTCATCACTGCTTTCCAGCACTTCGGCCGTTGAACACCAAGGCAAGAATTCCGGGTAACGCGCCACGTCGTTGACCAGGTCATAGAGCGCCTGTGCCGGATAGGGCAGCAGCGCTGAACGTTGAATATGCGTCGTCATGTGTGCGTTATTTCCACAGCTGAGCGGCAAACATCGCGAAAGAACAGCCCGATCCGCGAAAGAAAAAAACCAGAGAACTGCCCGCATTGTCCGGGATTCGTCCAACACGCTCAAGCACGCAGGTTGACCGTAGCCGACACGCTCGCAACTCCCTATAATGCCGCCCCTATGGCTAAACAAAAGAAACACCCCACAGGGACCATCGCGCAAAATAAAAAGGCGCGACACGATTACTTCATCGAACATCGTTTCGAGGCTGGTCTGGTCCTGGCCGGCTGGGAAGTAAAAAGTCTGCGCGCCAGCAAGCTGCAACTGGTCGACAGCTATGTGCTGCTCAAGGACGGCGAGGCGTGGCTGCTCGGCAGTCACATCACTCCGCTGACCACCGCGAGCACCCACGTGATTGCCGACCCGGTGCGCACGCGCAAGCTCTTGCTCAATGCGCGCGAACTGGAAAAGCTCGCCCAGGCGGTACAGCAGAAGGGCTATGCCTGCGTCTGCCTGTCCTGGTACTGGAGCAAGCACTTGGTCAAGTGCGAGATCGCCTTGGGCAAGGGCAAGAAGGAATACGACAAGCGCGATACCGAGCGCGAGCGTGATTCCAACCGCGAACTGCACCGCGCCGTACGCAACAAGGGCAAGGAAGACTGATCCTTGTGAGGATGTAGCCCTCGGCTACATCCCCTTACGCCGCTCCGCACGCGCCACGCGCTGAACCTCTTGACGCACCTCTTCCAACACCTCCTGCACATACAACAGGTGGCGTGTTGAAACGTCCCGCGCCTGCTCGGCACGGCCCTCGACGATTGCCAGGTACAAATCCCGGTGCTGGCTTATCAGCATGTCGCGGGTTTCTGTGCGTTGCTGGTACATGCCGCCAATGTTGGTCACCACGTTACGCTTGAGCAGGTCGAACAAGCCACGAATGGTGTGCAACAACACTGCGTTGTGGCTGGCCTCGGCAATCGCCAAGTGAAACCTCGCATCCGCCGCGCCCTCCTCGGCTCGACTCACGTCATCGGCGCGGGTGTAGCAATCCTGCAGCGCCTCGAACGCTGCAGTCAGCCGCTCGCGATCAACCTCCGTAGCGCGCAGGGCAGCGTAGTACGCGCAAGAAGCCTCAAGGGTCTGACGAAACTCCAGCAGATCACGCTGAGCCTCGGGGTTGTTTTCCAACAGATGCAGCAGCGGATCGCTGAAGGTCGAGCCCAGGGAATCCGCAACATAATTGCCGCCTCCTTGACGACTCACCAGCAAGCCCTTGGCCGCCAGCTTCTGAATCGCCTCCCGCAGCGACGGACGCGACACGCCAAACTGCTCGGCCAGCGCGCGCTCGGCCGGCAAGCGCTCGCCCGACTTCAGCGTGCCCTCAAGGATCATGCCCTCAAGCTGCTCGACAATATCGTCAGACAAACGGCGCTGACGCACCTGATCAAACCCCATAGCTCACTCTCCACCATCCCGACCACTCGCCGGGCCCTCTATTCTGGCCTATCGCCGCTCTGACAGCACGTACCAGAACACCCTCGATTTACCCGCTCAGATCGCCGCGTCTGCCGAACTACGACCAAAGTTTCGCAGGCGGCAAATTGACACACCGCCCCCAAGCCTTTTAACCTAGCCGACAGCGATTGTAAATTGGTATTACCAATTACCCAAGCTGACCAAACAACAACAATCAGGGGCCACCCCATATGCAAACCTGGCAACAGCTCTATAGCCCGCTCGGCAGCCTCGGCCTGTCCGCACTGGCCGCCGTCATCCCGATCGTATTCTTCTTCCTGGCCCTGGCCGTGTTTCGCCTCAAAGGCCACGTTGCCGGGAGCATAACGCTGGCGCTTTCGATCCTGGTCGCAATCTTCGCCTTCCAGATGCCGGTAGACATGGCGCTGGCAGCCGCAGGTTATGGCTTTGCCTACGGGCTGTGGCCTATCGCCTGGATCATCGTGGCGGCAGTGTTTCTCTACAAACTGACGGTCAAGAGCGGCCAGTTCGAAGTTATCCGCAGCTCGGTCCTGTCGATCACCGACGACCAGCGCCTGCAAGTGCTGCTCATCGGCTTCTGCTTCGGCGCGTTCCTGGAAGGTGCCGCCGGCTTCGGCGCACCCGTGGCGATCACCGCCGCGTTGTTGGTGGGCCTGGGGTTCAACCCGCTCTACGCCGCCGGCCTGTGCCTGATTGCCAACACGGCCCCCGTAGCCTTTGGCGCATTGGGAATCCCGATCATCGTTGCAGGCCAGGTGACCGGCATTGATGCGTTCAAGATCGGCGCCATGACCGGCCGCCAACTGCCTTTGCTGTCGCTGTTCGTACCGTTCTGGCTGGTGTTCATGATGGACGGCCTGCGCGGTGTGCGCGAAACCTGGCCGGCCGCGCTGGTCGCTGGCTTGAGCTTTGCCATCACCCAGTACTTCACCTCCAACTTCATCGGCCCGGAGCTGCCGGATATCACTTCGGCCCTGGCCAGCCTGATCGCCCTGACGCTGTTCCTGAAAGTCTGGCAACCCAAGCGCACCGTAGGCGCGCAGATTGCCGGCGCCACCTCCAGCGCCGCTGTCACCGCCAACGCTGGCGGTTTCGGCCAGCCGCGCCGCACCGTCGCCTCGCCCTACAGCCTGGGGCAGATTTTCAAGGCCTGGTCGCCGTTCCTGATCCTCACCGTACTGGTCACTATCTGGACCCTCAAACCGTTCAAGGCAATGTTTGCAGCCGGCGGCTCGATGTACAGCTGGGTGTTCAACTTCGCGATCCCGCACCTGGATCAGCTGGTGGTCAAAGTTGCACCGATTGTCACCAACCCGACCGCAATCCCGGCAGTGTTCAAACTGGACCCGATCTCGGCCACCGGCACCGCGATTTTCTTCTCGGCGCTGATTTCGATGCTGGTCCTCAAGATCGATATAAAAACTGGTCTTACCACTTTGAGAGAAACCTTCTACGAACTGCGCTGGCCAATCTTGTCTATCGGCATGGTGCTGGCCTTCGCTTTTGTTACTAACTACTCCGGCATGTCGTCGACCATGGCCCTGGTGTTGGCTGGCACCGGTGCAGCCTTCCCGTTCTTCTCGCCATTCCTCGGCTGGCTGGGCGTTTTTCTGACGGGCTCCGACACCTCGTCCAATGCCCTGTTCAGCTCGCTCCAAGCCACCACGGCTCACCAGATCGGTGTTAACGACACGTTGCTGGTCGCCGCAAACACCAGCGGCGGCGTGACCGGCAAGATGATCTCGCCACAATCGATCGCAGTGGCCTGCGCAGCCACAGGCCTGGTGGGCAAGGAATCCGATCTGTTCCGCTTTACCCTCAAGCACAGCCTGTTCTTCGCCACGATCGTCGGGCTGATTACGCTGGCCCAGGCCTACTGGTTCACCGGTATGCTGGTGCACTGAAACCTGCATGCAATAGGGTAAGAATCGACGTCGGACACTGCGTCCGGCGTCAGCTATTTCTGGAGGACCGATGAGCCTGCCTGCTGCTTTTCTGAGCGACGTCGTACAGTTGATCCCGAACAATCGGCGTTTCGACGATCCACTTTCCACCCTCGCTTTCGGCACCGACGCCAGCTTTTACAGACTGATCCCACAACTGGTGATCCGTGTGGAATCGGAAGACGAAGTGGTGGCGCTGCTGCAACTGGCCCAGCGTGACCGCGTGCCGGTGACCTTCCGCGCAGCAGGCACCAGCCTGTCCGGGCAAGCCATCAGCGACTCAGTGCTGATCGTGTTGGGCGACAATTGGAATGGCCGGGAGATTCGCGGGCAAGGCACGCAGATCCGCCTGCAACCGGGCGTGATCGGCGCGCAGGCCAACGCTTGGCTCGCGCCGTACGGGCGCAAGATCGGGCCGGACCCGGCTTCCATCAACGCCTGCAAGATCGGCGGCATAGTCGCCAACAATGCCAGCGGCATGTGCTGCGGCACGGCACAAAACACCTACCACACCCTGGCCGGCATTCGCCTGGTCCTGGCTGACGGCAGCCGGCTGGACACGGAAGATGCCATTAGTGTCACGGCGTTTCGTGAACAGCACGGTGCACTGCTCGAACGCCTTGCGACACTGGGTCGAGAGACGCGGGCAAATGCCGAACTGGCGGCCAAAATCCGCCACAAATACCGTCTGAAAAATACCACTGGCCTGTCACTCAATGCCCTGGTGGACTTCGATGAGCCGTTGGATATCCTCAGCCATTTGCTGGTGGGTTCCGAGGGCACGCTGGGGTTCATCAGCGCCGTGACCTACGACACCGTGGTCGACCACCCCAATAAAGCCTCGGCGCTGATTGTGTTCCCCGATGTCGAGACCTGCTGCAATGCGGTCACCGTGCTGAAAACCCAACCCGTCTCGGCTGTTGAGCTGCTGGACCGACGCAGCATGCGCTCGGTGCAGGACAAACCCGGCATGCCTGCTTTCGTACAGCACCTGTCGGAAAATGCCTGCGCGTTGCTGATTGAATCCCGCGCCGCTACGCCTTCACTGCTGCATGAGCAATTGGCGCTGATCATGGCGTCCCTGGCTTGCTTCCCCGTGGAGAAACAAGTCGACTTCACCCAAGACCCGCTGGAAAACGCCCGCCTGTGGGCAATCCGCAAAGACACCTTCCCCGCGGTTGGCGCCGTCCGCAAAACCGGCAGCACGGTGATTATCGAAGACGTCACCTTTCCGGTCGAGCAACTCGCCATCGGCGTGAACCGCTTGATCGAACTGTTCGACAAGCATCACTACGACGAAGCCATCCTTTTCGGACACGCCCTGGAAGGCAATCTGCATTTCGTGTTCACCCAAGGCTTCAACAGCGCGGAAGAAGTCGCACGCTACCAGGCGTTCATGGACGACGTCGCGCAACTGGTGGCGGTGGAATTCGGTGGCTCGCTAAAGGCCGAACACGGCACTGGCCGCAATATGGCGCCCTTTGTCGAGCTGGAATGGGGCAGCGATGCCTATCAATTGATGTGGCAACTCAAGCGCCTGCTGGACCCCAACGGCATTCTCAACCCCGATGTGGTGCTTAGCGAGGACCCGCAGATCCACCTCAAGCACCTCAAGCCGCTGCCTGCGGCCGACGAGCTTGTGGATAAGTGCATCGAGTGTGGTTTCTGCGAACCGGTCTGCCCCTCCAAAGGCCTGACTCTGAGCCCACGCCAGCGCATTGTGATCTGGCGGGATATCCAGGCGAAGCAGCGCGCCGGCGTCGACACCACCGAACTGGAAGCAGCTTTCCACTACCAAGGCATCGAGACGTGCGCGGCCACCGGCCTGTGCGCCCAACGCTGCCCTGTGGGAATCAATACCGGTGACCTGGTGAAAAAGCTGCGCAGTCGTGACGCCGACCGTACGAAAACTGCCGAATGGCTCGCCACCCATTTCGCCACGGCGCTGCAAGGTGCGCGCTTTACCCTGCATGTTGCCAATGGCGCACGCATGCTGCTGGGCGCACCACGCCTGACAAAACTGTCCGCCACGCTGACACGGCTGTCCAAGGGGCAGATCCCGCAGTGGAGCAACGCCATGCCGCAGCCGGAAAAAGCCATTCGCTTCAGCCCGGCCGTGGCCGATGAACGGCCGCGGGTGGTCTACCTCGCGGCCTGCGTCTCACGTGCCATGGGCCCGGCGGCCGTTGATAAGGAGCAGATGTCGCTGTACGACAAGACCCGTAGCCTGCTGGAAAAAGCCGGTTACCAAGTAGCCTTCCCCGACAATCAGGACAACCTGTGCTGCGGCCAGCCTTTCGCCTCCAAGGGCTATGCCGAACAGGCCGAGCACAAGCGTCAGGAACTGATCGGCGCCCTGCTCCACGCCAGCCGTGGCGGCCTCGACCCGATCTACTGCGACACCAGCCCCTGCACCCTGCGCCTGGTGCAAGACCTGGGCGAAACGCGCCTGGATCTCTACGATCCGGTACGCTTCATCCGCACGCACCTGATGGACCGTCTCGACTTTACGCCCCAGGAAGCACCGATCGCCGTGCACGTCACCTGCAGCACCCAGCACCTGGGGGAAAGCCAGGCATTGATCGACCTGGCCCGACGCTGCTCCAACACCGTGGTTATCCCGGAAGGCATCCACTGTTGTGGTTTTGCCGGCGACAAAGGCTTTACCACACCGCAACTCAACGCCCACTCGCTGCGCACTCTCAAGGACGCCGTGCAATATTGCAGCGAAGGCATCTCCACCAGCCGCACCTGCGAGATCGGCCTGAGCCAGCATGGCGGCATTGATTACCACGGCCTGGTGTACCTCGTGGACCGCGTCACCCAGCCCCGCGTGCATTAAACCTGCAAAAAAACAGAACCCCTGCGCGCCAGCGTAGTCATCTGCATAAGCCTCGACGAACGAGGTTCATCAGTGATGTCGCTGGCCGCCGTCGAACGCCAGTAGCGTCGAACCCTTTTGCGCAAGGAGATACCCTATGAAGCGTTCCGCTCTTGCTGGCTTGTTCATTACCGCAGCGATGCTGGCCTCCCCTGTTTTTGCCGCTGGCGAGCCAGACCTGTGCAAAATCAATCTGGACAAAATCAACAACGGCAGAGCCCTGCTCGCCACCGACACCAGTGGCAAAAGCGGCGAGATAGACACTGCCGTGTCCCAAGCCAAGGCCGCTCACGCCGCGGGTGATGACAAGAAGTGCATCGAAATCACCTCCAAGGCCCTGCAGGACCTGCAAAACAGCGACAAAGGCGGCCAATAGGCGCCTTGATCGCGCAGAGCCAACCTCCGGGTTGGCCTTCCGCGAACGTTTGGCGTACACTGCACAGGCTTGTCACTCACTAAGAAACAACGAGTTACAAGCACGGGGCCGTTTAGGATTCGACGCCGGTCGCGAAACTTTAGGTGCATGCCGAGTTGGTAACAGAACTCGTAAATCCACTGTTGCAACTTCTTATAGTTGCCAATGACGAAAACTACGGCCAGGAATTCGCTCTCGCTGCGTAAGCAGCCTTAGCCCTGAGCTTCTGGTACCTTCGGGTCCAGCAATCACCAGGGGATGTCTGTAAACCCAAAGTGATTGTCATATAGAACAGAATCGCCGTGCAGTACGTTGTGGACGAAGCGGCTAAAACTTACACAACTCGCCCAAAGCACCCTGCCCTTCGGGTCGCTGAGGGTTAACTTAATAGAAACGGCTACGCATGTAGTACCGACAGCGGAGTACTGGCGGACGGGGGTTCAAATCCCCCCGGCTCCACCATTTAGTCTTCCCAGGAAGACCCAGAAAAGCCGTAAAGCCCAGAGAAATCAAAGCTTTACGGCTTTTTTCTTGCCCGCGTTTTCCCACCTAATCCCAGGGCATCCCACAGTTGACGGGGGCATATATGGGGGCATAAAACGCTCATCAGCTCGCTCGGAGAGGATGTGCCCCCAATGCCCCTGAAAGACACCAACTGCCGCAACGCCAAGCCCCAGGACAAGCCGTACCGCCTGTATGACGAACAGGGCTTGTACCTAGAAGTACAGCCCAACGGAGGCCGTTACTGGCGCTTGAAGTACCGCTTTCTGGGAAAGGAAAAGCGCTTGGCGCTTGGTGTTTATCCTGAGGTCGGCCTGCAGGAGGCCCGGCGCAAGCGTGATGACGCTCGTGTTCAGCTCGCCGGCGGCCAAGACCCTTCGCTGCAACGGCGTATGGCCAAGGTGGTCAGCCAGCTCGATCACCAACACACCTTTGAATCGGTCGCAAAGCAATGGCTCACTATTCGCGAGTCAACCTGGGATCCGGAGTACACCCGCACGGTGCGGCAGCGCCTTGAGCTCAATGCCCTCCCCTGGCTGGGAAAACTACCGGTCAGCAGCATTAGCACGCCCATGCTGGTCGAAAACCTGCAGCGCATCATCAAGCGCGGTGCTCGTGAGACAGCACGTCGTGTAGCCCAGATCTACAAACAGATTTTCGAGTTCGCCGAAGCTGCCGGTATCACACCACCCAACCAGATTGGCAATCTCTCGCGTACGCTCCCAGCCAAGCGGGTGAAGCACTTTGCCGCCGTGACCGATCCTGAAAAACTCGGCGCACTGCTCAAAGCACTGGATAGCTACACGGGAACACTGCCTGTTTGTTGTGCACTCAAACTGGCCCCGTTGCTGTTCTGCCGGCCCGGTGATCTGCGCCACATGGAGTGGTCGGAGGTCAATCTGGATGCGGGTGAGTGGTTGATTCCCGGCCACAAGATGAAAGGGCTCACTGCCACCAAACAGGATCGGCCGGATCATTTGGTTCCCCTGAGCCAGCAAGCAATCGCTGTTCTGCGCGAGCTGAAACCACTCACCGGCAGACATCGGTACGCCTTCCCCTCGGCACGAGGAGGCGACCGGCCGATGTCCAACAATGCCGTACTCAGCGCGTTACGCCGCATGGACATCAGCGGCGACGAAATGACTGGGCACGGCTTTCGTGCGACAGCGAGAACCATAGGCGCTGAGGTGCTGGGGTTTCGCCCCGATCTTCTGGAGCATCAGCTTGCTCACACGGTAAAAAATCCGCTGGGACGTGCGTACGATCGAACCACCTTCTTGCCGGAGCGGCGTAAAATGATGCAGATCTGGGCCGACTTTTTGGACTCGATAAAACGCTGAATGCAAGCGCCCCCATCAGCCAGCAAGCCTTCAAGCTAATACAAGCACTATCTTATCGCTCCAGTACTGGCTGAATTGCTAAACTGCGCCGATTTGGCGCCTGTAGTGCGCCAGGCGCAGTCCAAAAGGAATTCCTACCGATGTCAGCCTTATCAGCTTTGCTGAATACCTACCGCAGCGCTTCTGTCACCGAACGCGAAAAAGGTACTTATTTCGAAGAGCTGATTTGCACTTACCTCCGCAACGAAGCCACCTACCGCGACCTGTACGACAAGGTATGGACATATGCGGAGTGGGCGAAGGAGCAGGGCCTTAGCGGTAAGGACGCGGGCATCGACCTGGTGGCGCGCACCCAAGGTACCGGCGAGTACCACGCCATCCAGTGTAAGCTGTATGCCGAGGATTACCGCGTTCAGAAGAAGGACATCGACAGCTTCTTCACTGCCTCGGGCAAGGCGCCGTTCTCGCACCGCATCATCGTAGCCACCACCAACAACTGGAGCGAGCACGCCGAGGACGCGTTGCAGGGCCAGCAGCCCCCGGTCAGTAAGATCGACCTGCAAGCCCTGGAAGACAGCCAGATCGACTGGGCCAAGTACCAGCCCAATAAAGCCGTCGCGCTCAAGGCCAAGAAGCAGCTGCGCGAGCACCAGCAAACCGCGCTGAATGCCGTGGCCGCTGGCCTCAAGGACGCCGAACGCGGCAAGCTGATCATGGCCTGCGGCACCGGCAAGACCTTCACCAGCCTGAAAATTGCCGAGCAGCAGGCCGGCAAGGGCAAGCGTGTATTGTTCCTGGTGCCCAGCCTGTCACTGCTATCGCAAACCCTCACCGAGTGGACGCAGGAAAGCGCAACCCCGCTCCACAGCTTTGCCGTCTGCTCCGACAGCGACGTAGGCAAGAAGCGCAAAGCAGAAGATGACGCGGTTCAGGTGTTCACCCATGAGCTGCGCTACCCGGCCACCACCAAAGCGGATCGCCTCGCAGCGGAAATGCTCAAGCGCCACGATGCCGAGCACATGAGCGTAGTGTTCTCCACCTATCACTCCATCGACGTGATCAGCCGTGCCCAGGCTGATCATGGCCTGGCCGCTTTCGACCTGGTGATCTGCGACGAAGCGCACCGCACCACGGGCGCCACCTTTGGCGACGATGACGAAAGCAACTTTGTGCGCGTTCATGATGCCGACTACATCCGCGCCACCAAACGTCTGTACATGACCGCCACGCCTCGCATCTACGGTGACAACGCCAAGCTCAAGGCCGAGTCCGGCGAAGTCACCCTGTGCTCGATGGATGACGAAGCGCTCTACGGCAAAGAGCTGTTCGTCATCAACTTCTCCGAGGCCGTTCAGCGCGGTCTACTCACCGATTACAAGGTGCTGGTACTCACCGTCGAGGAGAGCACCATCAGCCGCCGCCTTCAGGAGATGCTGAAGGACGAGAACAACCAGCTCAAGGTAGACGACGCGGCCAAGATAGTCGGTTGCTGGAAGGCGCTGGCCAAGCAGGGATTGGCCGAAAACTTGGTGGGTGATGATCAGCCCATGAAGCGCGCTGTAGCTTTCTGCCAAGTCATCTCGCCCAACTACAAGGGCACCAAGCACAAGGTCAGCTCGATCAACATCGCCAGCATGTTCCAGTCGGTGGTGGAGGCTTATCAGGAGTCAGAAAACATCGATGAGGCCTCACGCATCATCTGTGAAGCCGCACACGTCGATGGCGGCATGAATGCCAGTGCCAAGGAAGCCAAGCTCAACTGGCTCAAGGAAGAACCACCAGCCAACACCTGCCGCATCCTCAGTAATGTGCGCTGCCTGTCTGAAGGTGTGGACGTACCAGCGCTGGATGCCGTGCTTTTCCTCACCCCGCGTAATTCCCAGGTCGACGTGGTGCAATCCGTTGGCAGGGTAATGCGCAACGCACCGGGTAAGAAGCGTGGCTATGTGGTACTGCCGGTGGTCATTCCTGCCGGTATGGAGCCCCACGAAGCGCTCAACGACAACCAGACCTATAAGGTGGTCTGGCAGGTGCTTCAGGCACTGCGCTCGCACGACGACAGCTTCGACGCCATGGTCAACAAGCTCGATCTGATCGGCTCTGACCCGCGAAAGATGGAAGTCATCGCCATCACCGACAAGGCCGATAAAAAGGCCAAGAAAACCGGCGGAACGAGCAACGGCCAGGCAGGCAAAGGCCAATACGGCATTGGTGAGAAACGCGCTAAGTACGATGTCGAAGGCCAGATTACCCAGCAAGCCGAGCTGGCCTATGAGGTGGGGGAAATCGAGAAGGCCATCTACGCCAAGATCGTCGACAAGTGCGGCAACCGCCACCACTGGGAAGACTGGGCCAACGATATCGCCAAGATCGCCCGCACCCACATCGACCGCATCCAGGGCATTTTGGAGAACCCTGAATACACCCAGGAGAGAGCGACTTTCGAGGCCTTCGCCGCTGAGCTACGCGATGATCTCAACGACAGCATCAGCGACGGCGAGATTGTTGAGATGCTTGCCCAGCACCTGGTAACCAAGCCGGTGTTCGATGCGCTGTTCGACGAGTACAGCTTTGCCAGCCACAACCCCATGTCCAAGGCCATGCAAGGCGTGCTGGACGCGCTTCATGAGCACCACCTCGCCAAGGAAGCCGACACCCTGGAGAAGTTCTACGCCAGCGTGCGTCAGCGTGCAGACGGCATCGACAATGCCCAGGGTAAGCAGAAGATTATCGTCGAGCTGTACGACAAATTCTTCCGCAATGCCTTCCCCAAGATGACCGAGCGCTTGGGTATCGTTTACACCCCAGTCGAGGTGGTGGACTTTATCCTCCACAGCGTCAACCACCTGCTGCAACAGGAGTTCGGCCAGACCCTGGGCAGCAAGGGTGTCCACATCATCGACCCGTTCACCGGCACCGGCACCTTTATCACCCGCCTGATCCAGTCGGGCCTGATCAAGCCGGAGGAGTTGCCGCACAAGTACAAGCACGAAATTCATGCCAACGAGCTGGTGTTGCTGGCCTACTACATTGCAGCCATCAATATCGAAGCTGCCTATCACGGCGAAGTGATCGACGAGTACACCCCGTTTGAAGGCATCTGCCTGACAGACACCTTCCAGATGTACGAGAAGGACGATTTGGTCGACGCCCTGCTGGAGGACAACAGCGCCCGACGAAAGCGGCAGAAGGCGCTGGATATTCGGGTGATAGTGGGCAATCCGCCTTACTCCGTAGGGCAAGGTAGCCAGAACGACAACAATCAGAACGTTGGATACCCTGCGTTAGATCGCCGAATTGAGGGAACCTACGCGCGTCGGTCTGCAATGACTTCTGTCCGCAATCTATACGACAGCTACATCCGCTCTATTCGCTGGGCCAGTGACCGTATTGGTAATGCTGGCGTCATCGGCTTTGTGACCAACGCCGGTTTTTTGGACGCCGCCTCGCAGGATGGAATGCGCAAGTGCCTGGTGGATGAGTTTTCCAGTATCTATGTGTTCCATCTGCGCGGAAATGCTCGTACGTCCGGTGAAGCTCGTCGCAAGGAAAAGGACAATGTTTTTGGCATGGGCAGCCGTGCTCCTATCGCTATCTCGCTGCTGGTCAAGAATCCAGAAGCGAAGGCTCATGGCCAGATCCATTTCCACGATATTGGCGACTATCTGAACCGTGAAGACAAGCTGGAGAAGATCGCCAGCTATGCCAGCGTCGCCGGTATTCAGCAGTGGCAGCATATCACCCCGGATGAGCATGGTGACTGGCTGAAGCAGCGTGATAACAGCTTCAATGAGTTCATCGTTTTGGGTGACAAGAAGGGCGATGCTCCCAAGTTGTTTGAGAGCTTCTCGCTGGGTGTGGCCTCAGGGCGAGATGTTTGGGTTTACAACGCTAGCCAAACCAAGCTGGCAGAAAACATGGCGGATATGATTGGGTTCTACAGCGCCGAATTGGAACGTTTCAACGCTGCTTACACGAAGCTGGATACCAAGGCCCGGCAAGCTCAAGTGGATGGTTTTATCGACACAGATCCCACCTGTATCAGTTGGACGCGCGCTCTGAAGCAGGATCTTGGCAAAGATCGTAGCTATGTCTTCGAGGCCAACTGCTTGGTGCTCGGTCTGTATCGCCCTTTCACCAAGCAATGGCTCTATTTCAACCGTCGTTTCAACGAGATGGTCTACCAGATGCCCCGCATTTTCCCCGATGCCGAAGCGGAGAACCTAGTGATTGGCGTTTCTGCCGCAGGGGAAAAAGTGGCATTCAGTGCGCTGATTTCACGCCATGTGCCTAGCCTTCACTTTGTGGATATCGAAGGTTCGCAGTGCTTTCCTCTTTACCTCTACGACGAAACCGCGCAGTCGTCGAAAGACGATCTCTTTTCCGAGCCAGTTGAAGGGGGATTGCGCCGCCGCGACGCCATCACTGACACAGGATTGGTTCACTTCCAGGCAGCCTATCCCGGCGAGCAGATCAGCAAAGAAGACCTGTTCTACTACGTCTACGGCATCCTTCATTCGCCCGATTACCGCGAGTGCTACGCGGACAACCTGAGCAAAGAGCTACCGCGAATTCCGGCGGTGAAGAAAGCCGTCGATTTCTGGGCGTTCAGTAGGGCTGGCCGTGCCCTGGCCGAGCTTCACCTGAACTACGAAACCGTCGATACCTACCCGCTGACCATCGAGGCCAAGAGCACGCTCACCAACGCCGATTACCGCGTAGAGAAGATGAAATTCGCCAATAAGGGCGATAAAACCACTGTCATCTACAACCACCACATCACCCTCAAGGGCATTCCTGAAGCGGCTTGGGATTACGTGGTCAACGGCAAGTCCGCACTGGACTGGGTGATGGAACGCCAGGCTGTTCGCACCGACAAAGCCAGCGGTATCGTCAACGACGCCAACGACTGGGCCGTGGAAACCATGGGCAACCCCAAGTACCCACTCGAGCTGTTCCAGCGCGTGGTCACCGTCAGCCTGGAGACCCAGAAAATCGTCAAGGCGCTGCCCAAACTCGATATCGGTACAGATCACTAGTTGAGTCCGATAAACGCTGAGCATTCAGTCAACTACTGCCTTGGTTGGGCCACCCCTTACCAACCAAGGCAGAACACCTGCTTATTGCCAGCCCGGCACTCTCATGTTAAATAGTGTCCGTCCCAAGCGATCCATATCGATCCGCAGCGGTCCGCCACGTCGCCCTGGTAACGACGTTAAAAACTTTCGCCTCGTTCGCATCCGCTGAACGGGCAGCACCAACTGCCATTGGTTGATTTGCGTATCTGGTCAGAACACTCGCAGTCCGTTCTGCCCCTAGAGGCCTTAGTGCCCTAGAACTTCTGTAGCCCACAACGACCTCCGACGCTACCGACCATAAATCTCGGAAACGCGCATATACCTATGCGTGTGGCAAATGCCCCTGCTCGCTATATAGCCAGCCGACATCCGTCTTTTACCCTTTTTAGCAGTAGTGCCGGAGGACGCTGCCCCACGCTCCAGAACCTAGGACTCAAAACCTATGGCAATGCACGTTAGCAACTTTGACGACGTCGGCGACGATGACAAGATTCTTCGTTTACGCGATGTCGAAGCAATCGTCGGCCTAAAACGTTCAACGATCTATCGGAAAATATCGGAAGGCCTTTTCCCGCGACAGCGCCTTTTGTGCGGCTCCAGCGTCGGTTGGCGTAATAGCGAAATCCAGGCTTGGATTCGGCAAAGGGAGGCGCTGTAATGCAGCGCCGAACACCTCAACAACCGGGCTGGATGATAGAACTCACAGCAGCGGTCGATATTCCAGTGGAAAAGATCCAGTGGATTTGGCCAGGCTGGCTGCCAAGGGCAAAGCTATCCATTCTTGCCGGCGCAGGTGGGTGCGGCAAAACCACGTTGGCAATATCGCTGGCCGCCAGGCTTAGTAGAGGAGATGACTGGCCAGATGGCAGCACATGTGAGGCCGCAGGCAACGTCGTAATATGGAGCGGCGAGGACGGTATCTCTGACACGATCATTCCTCGCCTTACTGCTGCAGATGCAGACCTAACCCGCGTGCACATTATCGAAGGGCTCAAGGATCAGAGTGGGAACAGGCGACAATTTGATCCTGCAGCCAATTTTGCCCTTTTGAACGAGGCAGCCGCACGGATTGACGGCGTTTCATTGCTGATTTTCGACCCACTGATCAACCTCATTCGGGGGGACATGCACCGAGCAAACGAAGTTCGACAGGGGCTACAAATGGTAGTGGATTTCGCAGAGCGGCATTGTTGCGCTGTCCTCGGCATATCTCACCTCAGCAAAGGTACGTCCCAGTCCTCCGCAGCTAATCGTGTAATCGGTAGCCAGGCATTCTCCGCGCTCGCTCGCACTGTACTGGTGGCAGAGAAGGATCAAAATTCAGAAGCGAGGGTGCTTGTCCGAGCCAAGTCCAACGTTTCCATTGATAACGGAGGAATCGAGTATTTCGTTGAGCCCATCGTTATAGACGAGCAGCTGGAGACAACCTGCATCCGATGGGGAGAGGCCATCGACGGTAGCGCTGAAGCCATTCTCGCTGCTATCGAGCAAACGGGTGACGCCAGACCCACATCAGCTACTCAAGAAGCGCGCAGCTTTCTTGAGGAGACGTTACAAGCTGGGCCTGTTGCAATCAATGCGTTGATGGCTTTAGCTGAAGAACGTTGCATTTCTTCGGCGTCCATTCGCAGAGCCCAGAAACAGCTAGGTATACGTTCACACAAAACAGGTATGCAGGGCGGATGGGCATGGGAGCTTCCCACCGCTCCCTGAAGGCGCTCAACGTACGTCGAAGGTGCTCAATACTCGTGTTGAGCATCTTCGTTTTCATTGAACGCCTTCGACTCGCGAGTCCGGCACACGTAGTACGCCAGAGATATCCTTCACTTGCCTGCTAGGTCATAGCGCCCAAAATTTTCTGGGCAACTTCAGCGGAAAACAACACCACCACTTAAACGACCGCAGATGATTTCGGCGAACCGACGTAGCGGTAAAGCGTTGTTCGAGAAACGCCATACCGTCGGGCAACATCGGTTACCTGTATCTCAGGATCTCTGAGAAGAGCTCGTATCTCACGCACCTGACGATCATCCAGCGCAGGCTTGCGTCCACCTTTTCTCCCACGGGCACGAGCCGCAGCCAGTCCTGCACGAGTTCGTTCTCGAATGAGGTTGCGCTCAAACTCAGCCAGGGCAGCGAACACGTGAAAAATCAGCTTGCCGGCAGCGCTGGTGGTTTCGATTCGTTCAGTTATGGATTCGAAGGCCACCCCTTCCTGCTCCAAGCTACTGACAATCCCAACCAAGTCAGGCAAAGAGCGACCGAGGCGGTCCAGTCGCCAGACAACCAGAGTGTCACCATTACGCAGAGCTTTAAGGCAATGCCCCAGCTCCGGCCTGTCCGCCGACTTGCCGCTCATGGTCTCCTCGTAGACTGTTGAACACCCAGCCAGAGCAAGTGCGTCTCGCTGCAGGTCGAGGTTCTGATCATCAGTCGACACTCGGGCATATCCAATCCGCTTTCCCATACGTTTTTCTCTCGCTGATTTCGGTACAGGAAAAGTGACAGGAAAGCGGTAAATCCCAAGTCCAAAAGATCAGCTGGAATATGTGTGCCGTAAACGACCGTTTACCGGACGGATGCGCTCGTCAATTTCAGGCGCTGAAAGCGACCGAAAACGAACCCCAGAATATTTTTCCTCGCTCAACATTTCCTTCAGCAGCTCAGCACCTGAGCTGAATGGAGGAATGACCATGAAGCAGAGTTTCCACGCACATTTTGATCAGGACTTGACCAAGGTCGGTTCGGCAATTCTCAGGGAGGCAGTCCGGCGCGGGCTTCTCAGTCAGCACGAGGCCATGATCCACGACCAGCAATGGGCGCAGTTTAGTGTTTATGCCAACGAGTCTCATGAGGTAGACATCCTGGAATTCGTCAATAAAAAATTGGTTAGGGAGTACGGGGAAGAGCTCTATAACCAGGCATACCAAGGAAATCTCCCGCTGCAAAGCGTGTCTGGCCTGCTTGAGACTGTATATTCAGTAATGGGCTTCGCAACTAATGGGCGCTGGAAAGGCGCAGCGGCTAACGTCGGTAGCCGTCTTGGCTTTCCAAGCCATGCACGGATTACCGTACCGCGCAGTCTTGACCGTACTAACTTTGAAGCCGCGATGGTGGATATTCAGGCTCTCTACTCAGAGCAGCTAGCAACATTAATCAGGTCAGTTCGATACCTCGGCATGTCATTGCTTGAGGCTTTTTTCTTCGACGCGGAAGATGCTCACAAGGAAGCCGAAGAAGAAAACATCTTTTATGTGTTCAGCAAAGATAAACATGAGCATCGGATCATTAATATCTCTGCCACTGAGCAAATTGTAATTTTGGAGAAGGCCGCGGCATTTCAAAAACTTCAGGGCAGCAGTCAGGCGACGCCAGCAGCTTGGCGTACATGGAAATTAGAGAACCTACCTGCAGCTCAAGAGCTTTTACTTTCTCACGGACTAAACATTGATGATTGTCGCGCGGCATATGCCTGCGAGCTCTACCGGCGATTGTCTGGTCACCACGCTCCGATTCTTGGGGGAAAAGCTCCCTACGATGAGGATCTGGAGGCTCGGAATCACGTCGCCTACGAACTCGGAAATATGCGTATCTGGGAAACTGATGCGTACGTCGGTGCCCGGGCCGACCTGCGGAAGGAAGCCGCTGCTATCAGTCGCTAAGCCATCGCACAGCAGATTTGGGATTAGATCAGACGCCCTTAACCTTGGCAGACCTCGAATCAAAGGAGTCAGGGTATGGATCGCTTTGAGTTGCTTGTATATGCCGTGCTTGCCGTCATCAGTGTGCTGACTATCGCAGGTGCATTTGGCTATATGGTCGCAGCGTATCTGGACAAGAAGCACGGCGACGATTGAGCCTTCAGCGGAGCGACCAGATACCTGCAAAAAACTGTCCGCTGCCATTGGCAGCGGGCGCTTCCCAAATCCATCGGCAAGGCACCCTACCGCTGCGATACGCAGTACTTTCCCAAGCCTATGAGGTCATGGGATGACTTCAGAACGGCTGTCAATTTCCGCAGCCTAACGAAGTTACCGGAGCGCCGAAGCGTATAGATTAGCAACATGCACGCCCTCCATGTGGCGAGCTAGCTTGCCCAGTACGCTAAAACCCGTGCACCGACTCGCAGGCAACATCTGATCTTGGGTTTTTCGAAAGCTACCGGAGAGTGTCTAGCGACCTCATCTATCCGGAACACACGCATGGAATTTCGTCGCCTCGGTAACGGGCTGTACTTCCCACCTATTGCACCAAACGGTCGTGTTTACGCTGTACCTCTTGGGCAGGAAACCCAGGTGGAAATTTTCTGCCTGACCCCAGTAGGCATCATGGGCGCGGGCATCCTATCGCACTGGTCAGAAATCGTTGGTTTTTACTACGACGACGAATCATGGGAGATCATCCCGCGCAATTACTCGGGACGAGGAATGCGCTTCCGCAGAGGCCTATCCTGCATCATGGTGATCGCAGGCAACGAGGCTCTTACGACCCACATCCAGGGCTACCCAATCCCTATCTGCGTAATGAACCGCATTGCATTCGAACAGCAGCGAGGCAGTAAGGGGTAGCGCGTTACCGTCACCACCCGCTGCGCGACACAGGTACCAGTTGGACCGGCACCTACCAATGTTTATTTTATGAAAGTGAAGCCTTTCACTACTAATACAGATCAAAGCTGACCGGCTGACTTGGTCGTAAGCGTCACTGCTAATAGCAAAAACGGCCTACGCGCCCGCCTGCATGGGCCTGATGGCCGACAGCGAGTAGATTTAGCGCCCTACACTGCTTATAGCCCGAACCCGTCGCCTTCCCTGATCAAGCGCAGCAATATATCTCGCCGTAGTTCACTGCTGATACGAGAAAGCCCCGCCAGACCAAGCTGCACGGGGCTTTCGGGATTTACAATCGGGTCAAATCTGTTCGGCACTGCTTATAAATACTCATCCGCTACCCTCCCGAATAGAGGTCGCCATGATTAAGCGCTTGGTATCTAGACAGCTTCTTCTCATAAGCGACCAACGTCCGACGTAGCTGACGATTGTCGCTCGCAACTCTGCGAATCTCAGCAAGCCGCCCCTCAACTTGCAGAACGAGGTGACGGTATGGGTATTCAACAAACTCAAACGAGGAAGCCGGGTATTTATGTTTGCCATTCCCCTTGGCAATAGTCAGGGGCGCGAATTTGTTTTTTTGTCCTTGCAGCGGCACCAGTTTGCACCAGTAGATCGAATACGCATTCGGGCTCACCTGCTTGATTGATACGCCGGCCACAACAGATTTGACCCCGGTCTTTTTGTACAGCTTCATGGACGCATCCACATAGCTTGCTACCAAGCATCTCGCGTCCACAAGCAGCTGCTCGTACTGCTGATCCAACAGGGTGACTATCGTTTGTGCTTCTTTACTCATGGCCAAGGCTCTCATTGCTGTAAGAGCCAAAATGGTGAACGATCGATGAGCACGCGGAATTCGATTTCAGACCGTTCTACCGTCGGAAATCTACCGAAAGTGGGTAGTCTGGCTCAGGCTGTCATCCTACCTAGCGCCAGATGATCGACGGATGACGACATGTCAGTCGCAGAAAAATATAACGTACAAAGGATGCACAATAGATGACGACGGCCGCCTTGACCTGAGCGGGACAATATCTACATGTTCGAAATAGATGATAGTGTGCTGACGTGCATCCCTGCCTAGCTGCAACTGGCCGATTTATACCAGTTACTACGGGCAGAAATCGGCCGATTGTGTTGAAAAAGTCGGCGTTCCCGAAACACTCGAATATTGAGGGATGAAAACACCTCAGTTGCACGCGGCTACGCGAAATCCGAGTCCTGAACCTTCTGCCAAAAATTCAGATTTCAATCTCAGGCGCGTACTTTTCTGGCGCGGAATTCGAAGCCGACTTTTTCAACAGAATCGGCCATAAGCGGTCACCAAACAGGTTTGCTTGCCGCTCATCAATGGAAGGCTGACAAGGAAGAAATTAGAAGCTGGCTTACCCCCGCATGACCTTGTTCCAATCGATCTCATGACCGGCGGCTTCAAGCTCACGGCCCAAGGCTTGTTTCCAGCTATTACCTTCCATGGACTCCCACACCACACCAGCAAAATCACTAGGAATCTCCAGAGTGCCGCGTTTCAACGCACAGACCTTGGCGCGGCCTAAACGGCCCAGAAAATAACCCAACTCCAGCAGGACGTTCTGCCGGGCTCGCGGCTCCGGCTTGCCACCCTTGGCACAACCCTCGTCGTCCGGCGTCAGCAGCACCACGGCAAAATCGACTTGTCCATGTGCTTCGACCTTCTCCATGACCGTACGGCCCTGATTGGCTTGCTCGTGCAAAATGATCGGCTCAAAGCCCAGCTGCATCAAAAATCGAGCCACGGTCTCACGTGCGCCTTCATCATGGCCATGCACTACAAATACGCGGCGTGATAACGCTGGCTTCACATTGTCTAGGTCGGTAGAAGAAACAGGAATCGCCGCATGATCGTGGTCCGCGAGGTCTTCCCTAAGCGTTCGCTGCGCCTCTGCAAGCATTAGGATTGATTGCTGAATATTTTCCTGAGTGCCAGTCACGTAATGATGCCTAAGCGGGTAGTCAGATGAATAATACCCAGGGAAGAAGTGCAGGTTTGCTGCGGATGAGAGGCGGTAATAAACCGAGGTGTTTTCACCAAAGCATCGCTCTAGGGTGTCTTGAATTGACGTTGCGAGGGCGGTCAGTTTTGGTGAGTCTCCCTCACCATTGAGTTCTGATACATCAAAACCTTCCAACTCGGTTATGCGATCTTGAAGGCGTTGAATCCCCCGCTGTATTTGGTCTGGGGTCAATTTCAGTTTGGGAGCGACGGTAGTGGTGGGAGCTTTAGCGCGGGCCATCGGCGTGAGTCCTTTTTGTTTTACATGTGATAAAGGACATTATCACTTATAGGCAAGGATAGCGGTGACTGCCTCGGTTACCTGCCGCATCCATGTAGCGGTCAAAATCTTTCTCCGGAACACTATTTTTTTCCCCATTTTTTCGAACCGCTTGTAACGTAGTCCGATGATCGACTTGCTCACCGCTTCCCATGTCCGAAGCTACCCGGCAGGCGTGCCCACGAGTCGAGCATATCAACACGCTTTGGCGCCTTCTTCTCCTTCGTAGCAACAGGCTTCACCGGCACTTTTGCTTTAAATTTCGCTCCTGCAAACTCTTCCACACTTACCTTAAAGCTCATATGCGTATTGGGAGGTTTCCCGCTCCTTGCGAAGACGGTTCCCACCGGCCCCATTTTGCTTGTTAGCCCAAGGCGTTCACAGATCCATGCTGAAACGAACAGCTTGAAGTCACGACCTTCGAATACATTCACTAATGCACCGAGAAGGGTGTAATCACCATGCTTCTCCGAATGCTCTATACAGTGCGTAAGCGCCTGGCTATACAGGTAGGACATGAGAACCTTTCTTTCGTCGAGAAGTGTTCGTACAGTGCCTTTGCTCAGGGCTACGATTTGTTTATATGAGTCCTTCATACTGCTTCCAGCTCCTGCCGCTCGTGTATTGAAGTCAATTAAACCTAAAAAGCAGGGTTTTGAATCGTCCATTGTTTCGTAGGCAAACCATAACTCAATTTTTGCCAGACGCCACCAGGGCTGATGGTCAGCTTTTGGCCGATAACTGACTTTCTGGTTGGAAAGGCCGAGCTGGAATGGCTGATAGGCAGCTAGTACGCTTGAGTCCCTCTAATGATGGCCATGGCGTTTTCATCGTACTGATAGTCGCCGTAATTACACTCCAAGATCTGCCCTATCTTGGGTTCAAAGTTAATAGCCATCAATCGTCCTTAGAGCTGGATTGCTGCCAGAACTCATGATGCTACAGCGCCACGCATTCCGCGCGAAGGAGTGCTGGGCATATCCATGCGATGGGTTGCTGCGAAGGTTGCGTGAGCGAGTGACGCCCGATTAGCGCCCCATGAGTGGGTAGTGCTCGATGCGACACGGATGCGGGTGGCCGTCGCCCTTGCAAATCCCATCCAGATACCGGTAGTCAATCTGCACCGACTGGCCTTTTCGAGGCCATTGCCGACGCGGGAAGGTGTTCTGGTAATCGGTGGTTTCCGGGGTGAAGGTGACCGTCGAGCCTTGCTGGGGACATTGCGTGGTGGGGGAGGTCGGGGCGACCTTGAGGATCCGCCCCTGCAGCTGTGGGTACGGTTGTTTCAAGACGTTGACGATCTGTACGTCCAGCCGGCAAATCTGCCAGCTCGCCGCGTGGACGGGGCTGCACAGGGTGGTGAGCGCAAGGGCCAGCGCTGCGTATGTTTTCATGGGCTAAATGTCCAGATCCTTGGAACAAGCAACCTGGCAAGGCCCTGAACTTCCGTCAGCTTCTGGCTGACTTAGTCCTTGGCGCCGGGTCAGATGGGGAGTGGTAGCACTATGCCAATTACCCAGCGGCCAATACAAGTCTTATGAATTTGAGAGGGGGCCTATAGGGATATAGGTGTAAGCAATAAGCCAGAATGACTTTAGATATGCAGTCGCATGCTGTGAGCCTTGACTATCGGGCTGAACCAGAACCGCGCCGCCGGTCCGCTTTTGGCCGATTGCTGCCTGTCGTGAGGGGCAGCAAGCGGCCGTCGGGTGTCTACGAAACCCGGGGCGAATCATTGAGCTAGGGCAGCTCATCCGCCACCGACAAACAACAGTCAATTGCAATCACTGCCCGCATTAGATCATTCCTCAATGATGGAAGCGTAGCGCTTATTACTGAGCTGTTTCGCTTGGACATATTTAGGAAAGTTGCCAATACGGCGTCGGAGTGCTGAACCAGACGGGCTAGATGCTCACCACGAGGGCCACAAGTCCCTTTCAGCCAGTTTTTAGCAGTACGTTCGTTTGCATTCGTCCACTTCATCAATGTCTTCACGGCCTGGTGCGTGGAGCCCAACTCACTTTGTAATGCTGCCGCAAGTCCCGACGCATAGTCTTGTTTGTCCGGAAAAATTTTGCCTTTTTTAGGAATCATTTTTCCCCCTCAAATCCTCTATGGTTGAAAGACACCGCTTGCTTAAGTAGCAAGTAGATTGAATGCGTCCCGATGGCGCACTCCCAGTGTGGATGCACGCAGGGGCTATTGCGTATGCGTAGTGGTAAAAGTGCTAAATCAGAACACTCACGCCGAGAACCAGGTTTGGCAGCGGCGTACGTCCGGATGTCCACAGAGCATCAACAGTACTCAACTGAAAACCAGCTCGACACCATCAAGGTTTACGCAGCCGCGCACTCTCTCGAAATCGTCAAAATTTATACCGACGCAGGAAAAAGCGGCCTTCGCCTCGAAGGCCGGGACGCGTTAATTCAACTGTTCAGCGATGTTGAAAGCGATGTTCTTGGTTTTTCGACCATTCTCGTCTACGACGTCAGCCGCTGGGGGCGCTTTCAAGATCCGGACTTGGCCGCCAGCTTCGAGGTCCGTTGCAGACAGGCAGGTGTGTCGGTTCACTACTGCGCGGAGCAATTTTCCAATGATGGCTCGCCCGTATCTAATATCGTCAAAAGTCTGAAGCGCATGATGGCGGGCGAGTACAGCCGGGAATTGTCTGTCAAAGTCTTTGCGGGCCAATCCCGCCTCATACAGTTAGGCTTTCGGCAAGGGGGAATAGCGGGCTACGGGCTTAGGCGTCAATTGGTGGACGCTGCTGGCAACCCTAAAGCAGAACTAGCGCTTGGCGAACACAAAAGCATCCAAACCGACCGTGTGAGACTTATTCCCGGACCACTGGAGGAAGTTGCAACTGTTCATTGGATCTATCAGCGTTTTGTTGAAGCGGGTTACTCAGAGGCCGAGATAGCCCAACAACTGAATAGTCGAGGACTTCAGAATGACCTAGCCAGGCCTTGGACCAAAGGGGGAGTTCATCAAATCCTGACCAACGAAAAATACATCGGCAACAATGTCTGGAACCGGTCCTCCTTCAAACTTAAACAAGAACATGTGAGGAATGATCCCGAACAATGGATACGCGCTGACGGTGTCTTTCCCCCTTTAGTTGACAACATACTATTCGCCGCAGCCCAAGAAATCATCCAGTCGCGCAGCTACCGCATGTCCGACGCCGAAATGTTGGAGAGGCTTAAAAAGCTATACGAGAAAGCGGGTTATTTATCCGGCATGATCATCAACGAGTCTGACGACTGCCCTTCCACCACAGCCTATACATCCCGGTTTGGCAGTCTTCTGCGTACCTACTCGCGCATAGGCTATACCCCTTCGCGGGACTACGGCTATGTCGCCGCCAATCATCAGCTTCGGTTGATGCATCCTCTCCTGCTGGCTCGAACCGTAGAGCATATTCAGCAAGTCGGAGGAAGAGTTGCAATCGACCCAACCAGCGACCTGCTTCTAGTCAACGAAGAGCTTTTGATTTCTCTCGTCCTGTGTCGCTGCCGGCGCGCTGACTCGGGCACGAATCGCTGGAAAATACGCTTCGATCTTGGTCTTTCACCTGATATCACCGTTGCCGTTCGAATGGAGCCAGGGGAAGAAATCGCCCGCGATTACTACATCCTGCCTACCCTTGATATTCAACAACCCAATATTCGTCTGAGCGAGTCAAACGCCTCCAATCTGGAAATCTATCGTTACGACAGCCTCGAAGCACTCGCGCAACTTTCTCGTCGAACGGTCGTGGGGAGAGCCGCATGAATATGCCGCACCATCCTCGTAGCCCACTACATGTTGGGGAAGCAACGACTATCCTAATGGTCAGCCTGGATCGTATCCGCGTCCTCAATCCTCGCGCGCGTAATAAACAAGTGTTTGCCAAACTTGTCGAAAACATTTCGAACCTAGGCCTGAAACGACCGATTACGGTTACCCCAAGCAGCGACCAAGACAACTCTGATTTTTTCGAACTAGTGTGCGGGCAAGGTCGATACGAAGCCTATTGCGCCTTGGGCGAGCGCGAAATTCCCTGTGTCGTCGTCAGTGCCAGTGAAGCCGACCGTTTTCTAATCAGCCTGGTCGAAAACTTGGCCCGCCGTAAGCACACGAACAAGGACCTGCTCTACTCTATTCAAATTCTGTCTGATCGCGGATACACCACCAAACAGATCAGCATGAAGACCAGTCTGGATCCCACTTACATCAACGCAATCCTTCTACTTTTACGTCAAGGAGAAGAGCGGCTCATCTCAGCAGTCGAAAAAGGCTGGTTACCCATCACACTTGCGACAATGGTGGCTAGGTCGAGTGATACGGAAGTACAGGTCGCGATGGTGGAAGCTTATGAAACGGGCCTCTTGAAGGGAGAACAGCTGATTAAGGTGAGACGCCTCATAGATAGGCGTCGATTTTCAGGAAAAAACTACGGTCAAAAGCGATCAGCCACCGAACAATCAACGACGCCTCAAAAACTTTTGAGTACTTATCAGACCGAAGTCAGGCGCCAACGAGTCATGCTCAAAAAGGCCGATATCAATGAGCAGCGAGTATTGATCATCGTTACTGCTATGCGCCGACTGCTGGCCGACGACTATTTCTGCACCCTACTACGCAGCGAAAATATCGCAGACATGCCTAAGTCGCTGGCTGACCGTATTCAAGGAGAGGCGTGATATGGGCCAAGTGAAACAAGGCTTTGAACGGCAGATCATCCCAATCCCCGTTGACCGAATCCTTCCGACCCGATCTTTGGACAAAGATATAGAACAGACAAAAAAATACTTAACTATCCTAACTTCGATTAGGGAGTTGGGCGTTATTGAGCCGCTGGCAGTGCATCGACAGCAGACCAATGTGGAGGGGACCGCAGCTTTCGTGTTGCTAGACGGCCATCTACGCCTGCATGCACTTAAAGCGCTGGGCGCCACTGAGGCACTGTGCTTACTCTCAATCGATGACGAAGGTTTCACATATAACCGGCAGATCAACCGCCTAACGCCTGTGCAAGAGCACAAGATGATTCTCACCGCTGTGCGTAAAGGCATTTCCCCCGCCTTGATAGCAAAGGTTCTGGGTATCAATGTAGAGAGAATCCATGATCGACAGCGCATGCTCGATGGCATCGCGCCCGAAGTAGTAGAAATGCTTAAAGTCAAAATGGTCAGCCAAGGAGTATTTCGCACACTGAGAAAAATGAAACCCATGCGCCAAATCGAAACCGTGGAGCTCATGGTATCCGCCAATTGCTTTACCCAAACTTACGCCGAAATGGTACTTGCAGCTTCACGGCCGGACATGTTGATCGAAAAAAAATCCAAGCTGTCCGCAGAGGTCAGCGTCGAGGAGCTGGCGAGGATGGAGCGCGAGATGGAAAAGCTCTTTCACGATTACAAGGTCGTGGAGGACACGCTGGGGGAGACCATGCTGTTTTTAGTCGTTGCCAAGGGTTATCTCGCTCGTCTGCTGCGCAATGAAACCATATCGGGCTACTTAAAGCGTTGCCACAGCGAACTTCTAGATGAACTAGCTGCAATCATGGAGGCAGTTAGCTCCGACGCAAGGAAGCCTGAGCGAGAGTGACGAACCGACCTGGCGAGAAGATAGAAAGCTGTACCAACCACAGGAACTTGCCAATTACTTGGCAATATTCAGGACATTTTCTGATAGTTCGGGATAAACCTAGAGCATATGTCAGCAACTCCATACCTACTGTCTCAATGACTGCACTGGGCTAGTTGCCGACTGGCATTCCTAGACAGAAATCTCTTGTCAGCAGTCTACAAACCAATTGTAAAACCGATATCCCGCAGCCACCGACACGGCGCAGGTTCCAAGGGCCAATAGAGGCCACTAGAGAATCCGGGGCGATTCAACCTTTGGGAATAGTCAGGGGCGCGAACTTGTTTTTTTGCCCTTGCAGTGGCACCAGTTTGCACCAGTAGATCGAGTACGCATTCGGGCTCGTTTGCTTGATTGAAACGGCAGCCACGACAGATTTAACCTCGGTCTTTTTGTATATCTTCATGGACGCATCCATATAGCTTGCGGCCAGGCATCTCGCGTCCGTAAGCAGCTGCTCGTACTGCTGATCCAGCAGGGTGACTATAGTTTTTGCTTCTTTGCTCATGACCAAGGCTCTCTGCTTTGTAAGAGCCAAATGGTGACCGATCGCTGAGCACCCCAAATTCGATTTCAGACGATTTTATCGTCGGAAATCTAACAAAATTTGAGTTGGCCGGCTGACACTATCGATCTGCCGTGCACTAGATAGACGACAGATGACGATAGGGCAGACGCAGGAAAATATCACGTACAAAGGATGCACAATAGATACCCCCGTTATTTCATGCTTACTCCTAAAAAATGTATTCCCATTCGCTCAATGGCTACATGCTCTATCGGCTTTATGAGGTTTATAGGAAAATCTTACGGCATCTGATTGTAAAGCTTAGCTATCTGTGCAAGTCGCGTTGGACGTCCTTTGGCTCTTCCCATAGGATGCCTGGCTAAAACTTCGTCAACCTTATTTTTCAATAACCCAGCCAAGAGCAAGTCTGAACTATCCCTCTCTAATATATCCACATTTTGTTCCTCGGCAAATCTGAGAAGGCGATCAAACTCTGTCTGGACAGTTTCCTTAAGATTTTCTCCGCCGGGGCAGATCGCATTATGAATCCCTCCAGGCGAATTAATTCCTAACGCCTCTAGTTCTTCAAATAGCTGTCCAGCATTGGCGGAAAACCCGGTTCCGACTTCTAGCTCCTTTCTCATACGCGCTACAAAATCATGGACGTCATCAAATGCGCCAGTTCGATGAGTAAGACGCTCATCCGTATCGGTCAGAAGTCTTTTGATCGTTAGGTCACCCGCCTTCGTCAGCAGCCCTAACTGGTCTATGAACTCCCTCTCCGCGTCAGACAGCTCACCGCTTAGCGGTTTATATTGAAGATCATGCTCAATTTCATTGAAAACATGTGCGAGCAAGCTACAGACTTGAATCTCACATGTAGTACCGTCTAGGTTAGAGTTTGTACCTGCGAAGTCTTCTTCAATTAAATATACTTGGCAGTGAGTTGCTCGGTAATGCCTCCCTACTTCTGCGCGATCTTTTACATCAATATCTGGCTCACCGCCGTCTCTTCCGACAAAGGCCTGCCTTATTTCCTGAACAACATTTTGACGATCTGATTCTAAATAGGTTGCGATTCGCACCCCGGCTAAATCACTGATCCTCTCAAAAACCTCATCAACACTGTTATATCTATTCCGAAGCTCTGCCTTTCGCAATTTGTCGAAAAAGCTCTTTGGATTCTTCGCGCGCCGCTGAACGGTTGCACGCACAGTTAATTTTTTCTGTACGATTTCTATACATTTTTGATATACCAAATCTGCCATCTTTGAGTACCTGTCATATTCCCGCAGATATCTCTGGTGACATTCCTGAATTTGCTCATCGCTTAATGGCATTCTCATTCCTTGAAAGCTTGGATTTGGTATCGCGTCCCGAAATGGCGGAAATCCCCATGGTGGACCGATTATTTAAGCGGGACCTCATAGCAAATAGATTCGCCGATATCATAATGCCATGCGACTAATCGCAATGCCATCCGAGGTACGTCTTTGCGATCAGCTTTGCTTGGTAGACGCCTCTAGGTCAGATTCGGGTCTATTTCGGCCGGTAGCGAAGGGTGAGCAGCCATCTCTGAAGGGCGGCTCCTGGCCGATTTTCGCCACCCCTACAGGCTGCAATGGGAAGGAAGTATCGTCCACAAACGCCTACCGCAGCGTCTGTTTTTGGTTCTTGTGCTCTAACTCGGTAAAGTGTGCTATATGCAAAATTTGACGACTAGCCGATAGCGCGCAGCCGCGCACGGGACAGATATGGAATCAGGCTACATGAAGAAGAATCAGACTGAACCGGTCTACAAAGAGTACCTACGCTTCAGGTTTCCTGGGTTTGGTTCGGAGGGTACGTGCTTCCTACGGGTCTGGGTACGACCAAGCGGGTTGGTTGTCCTCTGCAGTCAGCTTCTCGAATATTACGGTACGTCGGTGACCAACGCGGTGGAGCAAATCCTTGTGGCGGCCATCGAGCGGTTGCAAGAAGATGTCGGATTGGATCACCTTGTTGCTCCTAGGCGTTGGTGGCGATTTCGAGCTGATCACGAAGATTTCATTAGCCAGGTCGTGCGGCGTACGGTGTGGATTGAGCACTACCCACCTGGAGCCGGACTGCATCCTGCTGGTTCGTTTGCATTGGTGGCGTTCGACAGCGATCTGCATCCAGTCTGGAACTACGTATCCAAGAAGACGGCTGCAGGAGAATGTGGCGTGGACGCAGCACTCCTCGAAGTTGATACGCAGTTACTAAAATATGAATCCTAGACGCCTCATCCATCATGGGCCGCGGCTGATCAACATCCTGCACAACCAGCTCCCGCACCACGTTATATCTGAAAACGGCCTTGTGGGCGGCTCGAAGGACGCGCATCAGGCAGAAGCTTCAGTACAGCAATTGATCGTCAAACTGCTCACACCTCACCTACCCTCCCCTGACTTGGTAAGGAATAACAAGCAGGCTCTCGAGCATCCAACACTTGGCCGCTGCATTCCCGATGTGATCATTGATCGAATTGGCGGTTCTCCTTGGGGATATTTTGAGTTGAAGACCTTGCTTGCCGAAGATCAGTTGACTGAGGACGCAGTCGAGCATGATTTGAGAAAGTTATGTGCCTATAAGGACGCTCGTCCTGAAGCAGCGGCCGTCTTCGTCCTCGTAGGTACACGCAAGAGGCTATCGGATAAATACGCGAAAGCACGCTGGGAAAAAGCCGGAATTAGCGCTGAAGAGTCGGCATTCAGCACGGGGCAGTTGCGGCCTCAGAAATTGTTTGATGCTAATTACATTGCGATTCCTTGCGGATGGTCTGGAAAGGCTAACGAGGTGATGACCCTGACGTGGGAGGTTCAACCCACTAGCAAGCTTCGTATTCAGTCAGACACATACCGATTTCTGGCATGCATGGCTGGCCCTTGATATTCAAAACTAGGTTCTTAAGGTGCTGTTGGGTGAAAGCTCAAATAGGTCAAACAATTGATCGCTTCGGCTAGGGGCATACCGACGCACATGAATGTCTCTTTATGGCCGTCTGTTGCCTACCACGCAGGATAAAATACTGCTTATCAGCAAGCCACGAACCAGTTATAAAAACGATATCCCGCGCCAACCGACACGGCGCAGATTCCGAGGGTCAGTAGAGGCCACTGCCCTTCGACGCCTAGCCACCACTGCACTTTGAACAGAAACGCTCCTACCAAAACGCAGGCCAGAACACCAAGAGCCAGGCCAACCAAAGCGAACAGTCGAGCCCCTAACCCAGGATTTCCGCCGTGCCAGTTCTCACTCAGGCAAAAGGGGCAATGATTGGAAGAAAGCGAATACCCCCAGAAACCACGGCTATATGACGCTCTCGGAACCATCGCCTTGCCACAGTTGTGACAGGTAACCATCGAGTGTCTCATATCGCACCTCAGCTCAAATCATCCTAGATGAGCCGATGGTGCGCTACCGCTGAAAAAACCCAACTACGTGACCTGACATCTACCCAGCGCCCGGTGTGAGCTGGGCTCAAACCCTCGTAGCCAGATAACCGAGGTTATGGCTGTACACGACCAACTCCATTGAATGCTCGCCGGTGGCTGACTGACCTCGCCCGGTCGCAGAGCGATAATTCAGGACGCCAGTTCAACTCCTCAAATAGCCGCTCATCGGAAATGCGTGTACGGGGGCACTTATGGGGGCACTTAAAAATAAACCGCTCAGTAAAGTTATTTAAAACAATAGGTTATGTATAGATTTTCAATCCCCCCGGCTCCACCACTTCAACATCTAAAGACGTCCACGGACGTCTTTTTTTGTGCCTGAAATCCAGTAAAAACAAGGGTTTAGGGTCCACGAGTATCCGTCAGCATCCGTGGCCATCTACGATTTCGTGTATTCCAAGTGGTATTCCAAGCCCTCACCTGCTATTTTTTGGAATACATAAACAGCACTGGAATACACCATGGGGGCCCAAGCCACGCGCCTTTCAGACGTAAAAGTCAAAGCCGCGAAGCCAAAGGAAAAAGATTACATACTCACCGATGGCAACGGCCTTCAGATGCGAGTGAGAATCAATGGCTCAAAGCTGTGGAATTTCAACTACATCCACCCCGTGACGAAAAAGCGGATAAACATGGGATTGGGCACCTTCCCTGAGGTGAGCCTGGCGCAAGCACGCAAGAGAACCGTGGAAGCGAGAGAGTTTGTCGCCCTGGGGCTGGACCCTAAAGAGAAACGCGACGCCGAGCGGCACGCGAAAAAAGCAGCCACGGAACACACTTTCGAAAATATCTCGGCAGCGTGGTTCGAGCTCAAAAAGGATTCAGTCACCCCTGCGTACGCCGAGGATATTTGGCGTTCTCTCACGCTGCATGTCTTCCCTGATCTGGCGACCACCCCCATCTCTGCTATCACTGCCCCTAAAGTCATCAATTTGCTCCGCCCGCTTGAAACGAAGGGCAGCCTCGAAACCGTTAAACGTCTAACCCAACGCCTCAATGAGATCATGACCTATGGTGTCAATTCGGGATTGATTCACGCGAATCCGCTCAGTGGAATCCGCTCCGTCTTCAAAAAGCCCAAAAAGAAAAACATGGCGGCCCTTGCACCCGATGAGCTGAAAGAGCTCATGGTGGCAATTGCCAATGCCAGCATAAAAAGAACTACGCGCTGCCTAATTGAGTGGCAACTTCACACCATGACTCGGCCAGCCGAGGCTGCCACTTCCCGTTGGGCTGATATCGACTTCGAAAAGAAGATCTGGACGATACCGGCGGAGCGCATGAAGAAACGTCGCATACACATCATTCCGCTTACGGAACAAGCTTTGGCGCTCTTGGAAGCAATCAAGCCCTACAGTGAACGTCGGGAGTACGTTTTCCCCGCAGACCGAGACCCTCGCACCCACTGCAACAGCCAAACCGCCAACATGGCACTGAAGCGTATGGGGTTCGAGGGGCGTCTAGTAAGTCACGGCATGCGCTCAATGGCGAGTACCATCCTTAATGAGCGCGGTTGGGATCCTGAGTTAATCGAAGTTGCGCTAGCCCACGTCGATAAAGATGAGGTACGCAGCGCCTACAACCGAGCCGACTACATTGAGCGTAGACGCCCGATGATGGCCTGGTGGAGTGAGCACATCCAAGAGGCGGCAACTGGCAGCCTGTCAGTGTCAGCACTCTGTCAGAACCAAGATCGAAAAGTCGTCTCAATACGCTAAGGGTGGCTTCAACCAGTGACAAGCAATCACTCGACCATGACCGCCGGCTGCCTGGACTGTGCATCGGGCTCGCCCCTGCACTCTCAGTCAATATGTCAAGCAGTCGATACAAGCGATAGAGGCACCTAAAGGAATTGTTTCAGCTGTCGCCGCGAGGAAAGGAAACGCGTAAATGACGAAGAAGATCGTTCGGGAGTACTGCTGGGAGCTTTGCAGTGCCGTTATTGGACAGCTGAATGGCGACTGTCTTATTAAGGCCGGCGAATTTCACTTGGACTTTTTCCAGCACATGCTTGCGGCCGGCTAGCAGAATATCAGTAGCTTCGCGCACATCCCTTACCCCTTTGAGCAAGATTTTTCCCGTCACCCCGTCGTCTATTTCGACGCCCGAGACCTGGAGAGAGTCGACAGTGATGTCCTGATCCACGGCAACCTGCAGAGCCGAGACCCACTCAATCAGGTTAACCGTAGGAGGCGTTACTACTAGGTTGAAACTGCAAGCTTCCCCAAACTAGATCCCAATGATGAAGAGAGCCCTGCTTATTGGGGCAACATTCTCGAACCGATTGTGGCGACCCACTACACCAAGCGCAGCGGTCACCGGGTGCGGCGGGTCAATGCGGTGCTGCAGCATCCTGATCCTAAACTGCCCTGGATGCTGGCCAACATCGACCGCGAGGTCATCGGCGCCGACGATGTACAGATCCTTGAATGCAAGACTGCCGGCATAAACGGGGCACGCCTCTGGAAGGAGGGTGTGCCCGAGTATGTGCAGTTGCAGGTCATGCACCAGCTCGCCGTGACCGGCAAGCAGGCGGCGGATGTGGCGGTACTGCTGGGTGGCCAACACTTGGAGATCCACCGCATCGAACGAGACGAGTCGATGATTGCTCGGCTGATCAACCTGGAGCGGCTGTTCTGGGACTACGTAGTCAGTGATACCCCGCCACCGGCCGATGGTACTGATTCAGCGGAAGCCGCACTACGCTGCCTCTACCCCGAGGACAACGGTCAGACGCTGGACTTCAGTCAGCACCCGGAACTGGCCACCACCTACCGGGAACTCAAGGCTGTTCGCCAGAGTATTAACCAACAGGAGGCGCGAGAGGCGCAGCTCAAACAAGTCTTGCAGCAGGCCATGGGCATCGCCACCCGCGCGGAGTTTACCGAGGGCTACATCTGCTGGAAGAAGTCCAAGGACAGCACCATGCTGGATGTCGAGCAGATGCTCAAAGACAAACCCTACCTGCAGGCCCGCTATCCCAAGATCAAAACAGGCAGTCGTCGTTTCCTGATCCTCTGACTCTACCACCGTACATAAGCCATCTGGACCGATCACGTCCCGGTGGCTTTTTTATTTCCAGATCAAGGATAACCGCCATGCTTAAAGGTTTAGCCATTACTCCTCCGGTACTCGGGCGTATTTCCATTGGCAAGGTCGTCGAGAAAAACGGCAAACGTCTGCCGGAGAAAGATGATCAGTTCACCATCACCTCGCAGGTGCAAAGCCGCGACGGTTGGCTGCTGCACCCGCTCAATGACGAACTGCGCAATGGCCAGGACGGCAAGCTGCGCAGCATTCCGATTCGGCTACTGTTCAACGAGCCGGACCTCAACTTTCGCGCGGACTACAGCCTGTTCGACCGCACCACCGGCCGACCGCTGTGCGTCGGCAATGGTGAGACCTGCAAGCGTTTGACTAAGGACGGCATCCAGTCGCTGCCCTGCCCTTCACCAGATGGCTGCTCACTAGCCCAAGGCAATACCTGCAAGCCTTACGGCCGGCTGAACGTGGTGATTGGCGATGACGATCCGCTGGGCAGCTTTGTCTTCCGTACCACCGGTTTTAACAGCATCCGCACCCTGGCGGCACGCCTGCAGTACTTCAGCGCAATCTCCGGCAATCGCCTGGCCTGTCTGCCGCTGGAGCTGCGTCTGCGTGGTAAGTCCACTCGGCAGAGCCACGGTACACCGATCTTCTACGTGGACATCACGGTGCGTAGTGGCCTGAGCATGGAGGACGCCTTGCTGGAAGCCAAGCAATTGGACGAAGCCCGGCAAGCCTCCGGCTTTGACCAGGGAGCACTGGATCACGCGGCCCGCCGGGGCTTTAACAATGGAGCCTTTGAGGACAGCGAGGAGGACACCGGTGCCGTCGTCGAGGAGTTCTTCCCCATCATTGAAGATCAGCCCAGCCCTGTAGACCCCCAAGCCCAACGGGCAGCGCCTGCCAAACCATCACTCGCCCAAAAGCTGAAGTTGCAAGGCGCGCGGCACAACAGCAGGCCCGCCCAGTAATGCCCTTCTCAACCTCCTCTGCGTGCTCCTTCATTCGTACAGGAATACCGTCATGAAATATCACAAACTCAAAGCCGGTGAAACGAGCGGTACTTATGGCATGGAATCCCCGATCACCGAAGCCGACATTCTGCAGATGGCTCAACAACTGGCGATGAATCGTCTTTCTAAAGGACGGGCTTTGACTGAGCCGAAGCACGTATTCAGTCATCTGCAAACACTGCTGCAGTACCATGAGCACGAAGTCTTTGGATTGCTGCTGCTCGACACCAAACACCAGGTGATCGGCTTCAGAGAGCTATTCGGAGGCACCCTGGAAGGTGTCAGCGTATACCCACGGGAAGTGGTCAAGATCGCCCTAGAGCAGACGGCCGCAGCCGTGATTCTGGTCCACTATGATCCGTCTGAGGTCCCCGAACCTAGTCAAGCCAATCGCATGTTGTCCACCACACTCAAGAATGCCCTCAACATGATTGGCACCCCATTATTGGACCATGTCGTCGTAGGCTATCGAGGCTACGTGTCGTTGGCTGAACGAGGTTATTTGTAAGACGATTGCTAACCGCCCCTATGGCTGCCTTTGGCTGAGTCCAAAGGACGCCACTGAGGTGGCTGACTTGGCAATTTATTTTTTTGCGTTAAATCCGACTAATATCCAATGAGTGAGAGTTGGCCTCAGTTGTCCAGAGTCAGAAGTCCGCGGACAAATTTTTCGGAGGGTGCGATGCCCTCAATAAATCAAAACATCCGAGCTCATCTCTATACGCGCTTGGTTTTCTCATGCAGCGACAGGTTATGTACTCCAGGGTCACATTTCGGTCAGCGGCAACATCTTTTGCATCATTAAATGAGATAGCGTGCTCGAAGAAAGGACGCAGCCTGCCCGACCGTTTCGTCACAAAGCAGCCGAGATGAAGGGCTGGTAGGAGTCTCGACCAAGCCACTGACAGCCTCTACCAATATGCTCAGACCACTGGCCGTGCATCGAAGGCTCCCTGGCATTACTATGCTCCCTTCTACTCCAGCAAACGGAAGTGCCATGGATATCTTGATAGTAAATGCCGCATTGGAGACCATCGACCGCTACAAGCTCGGACGACGGAACACTCCAAACGCAGAGCAGCCTTTGCACTAAAAACATCTCCCTGCCACCAGCTTAAAACCTAACTCAGTCATGTCCACCTGCTCACTGACCAGATGGACTGCACCTTGGTGGAACAGGGCCGCGCCTGATTATTAAACGTTTCGAATGACCTAAGAGACTAGCCGTAATGGACTTGTTAAAACTGCTCTGGCCGGACTTCAGCTTGCTGCTGACTGGTAACACCAATGGCATCAGCGCCTGGTTCTGGCTGCTAACGGCGGGCATCTTTACTATCGCGCTGTTTGCTCTGCTGGTGCACTTAGTTCATTTCAAAGCAAGGTTGCAGGCGGTTAACAGCTTGCTAGCCGGACAGACAAGGGAGCAGCTTGCCCTCAATCGGCGGGAAACCGTGCAGCGCGCCCAGGCGTTGAAAAACACCGGCATCAGCATGCTTTGGCGAGAATTCGACGAGAGCTTGGTCAGCTCGGGCGACCAAAAGCTGTTGTTCAACACTCTAGATGCCGAGCACTTCTTTAACGCCCGCACCCTGGCGCCGGGCCTTACCGCCAGCCGGTTGCTGGCCGCCACCCCAGGTTTTTTGGTGGCGATTGGTGTGTTAGGCACCTTTGTCGGTTTGACCATCGGCCTGGTGGGGCTGGAGCTGAGCAGCTCTTCGGGTGTTGAAGCGTTGCGCAAGGGCATCGACGGGCTGATTTCTGGCGCGGCTGTAGCTTTTATGACCTCAGTGTGGGGCGTGACCTTCAGCCTGCTGCTGAACTTTATCGAAAAAATGTTCGAGCGCTCGGCACTGGCCCAAGTACAGTCTTTGCAGAATAAAATCGACGGCCTCTATCCAAGAATTTTGGCCGAGCAGTCGCTAGTGCACATCGCCGACTATAGTCGGGAAAGCAGCACTGCCTTGCAGGAGTTGCACGAACGCATCGGCGACCGCCTGCAGGAAAGCATGGCGGGGATGAACGAAGCCATGCAAACGGCACTCGCAGATACGCTGAACAACATCATGGGCCCGGCCATACAAACCTTGGTCAGTGGCGCCAGCCAGCAGTCCACCCAAGTATTGGACAAACTGGTCGGCAGCTTTATGGAAGGTATGACGTCGGTAGGCCGAGAGCAGGGCAACCTGATGCAGCAGGCAGCCGCCGATATAAACAACGCCGTAGGCGCAATGAGCGGTCAGCTCAATCAACTGTTCCACAGCCTCAGCGATCAGCAGGGCCGTCAGCAAGAAACCGCTCAGCAGCAGAGCCGTCAGTTTGAGGAACAGTTGCAGCGTGTCGTGAGCAGCGCCGAACAGCGAGAGCAACATTTGGAGCAGCGTTTCAATCAGCTCATGTCCGGACTGGGTGGGCAACTGGATGGCCAGTTGAGCGCCGCCCAGCGCCGCGATGACGAGCGCCAGACAATGTTCGAGCGGGCACAGGCCGAGGCCAATCAGCGCCAGCAGGAACTGCTAACGCAAGTCGCCAGTAGCACCCGTGAACAAATGCAGACGATGGCCGAAGCGGGTAACGAGCGGCACAACAACCTGGAGAACGTCTTCTCGCGCTTGATGATGAGCCTCAACACCCAGCTCGATTCGCAGCTATCGTCTTCGGAGCAACGTGAGCAGGCGCGCGCCGAACGTCACGAACAACAACTAGTGGCCGCCACTGCGCAACAGCAACAGCTGGTCGGCAGCCTGAGTCAGACCACGCAGCAGCAATTGACTGCAATGGTTGAAGCGGCATCCGCCCAACAGAGCAACCTGGAATCGGCCTTTGGCAAATTGCTCGGCAATCTCAACGAGCAAATGAGTGACCACAGCGCGAATGCCGAACAGCGTGAGCAGTCGCGCCAACAGCGCCAAGCCGAACAGATGGAAAACATGGCCAGCCAGCAACAGCAGTTGCTGGAAAGCATCGCCAAGGCAGTGCAGAGCACCCAACAGCAAAGCCTGCAAATGGCCGAGCAACATCAGCAGTTGCTCGGGCGCTTGCAGCAAACCAGCGAAGCTGCTGCAGCTAGCAGTAAGCACATGGACAGCAGCGCCAACCAACTTGGTCTACTGTCGACCAACGTGCGCCAAGCCTCCGAGCTATTGGGCCAGCGGCTGGAGTCGGTGTCTGAGCGAATTGAAGGCGCCAGCGCGCAAAATGCCGAGCTGGCCGCGCAGCTCAAGGGCCAATCAGCCTCGCTCTCGCAGCTGCAAGAGGCGCTACTGGAAGGCGCCCAGCGTTTCGAACAGGCCGCCAGTGAGGCGCGTAATGGCTTTGGTGAGATGAGGGCCCATCAACAAGAGTTTCTCGTCGGTATACGCACCGAGTTCACCGCCTTGGGCGAAACACTGCGCACGCAGGTTGCGGGTGTCGAGAAGCAGGCTGAAGAATGGCTACGTAGCTACTCGGGTGAGGTGCATCAGCAAGTACATGAGCGCATGGATCAATGGAACAAGCAGACCTTGAGCTTTGCCGACCAGATGTATGCCGCTGTGCAGGCAATCAGCAACGTTGTCGATGAGTTGGAGTCCCGCTGATGCGCTGGCGCAAATCCAACGAGGTATCCGTAGATGAGGAGAATCCGTACTGGATGTCTTTCTCGGACATGATGTCAGCGCTGTTGGTGATTTTCATCCTGGCGGCAGTGATCCTCATCTTGCAGTTGATGGAGCGGCAGAAGGACTTTGATCAGAAGGTTTCCCTTCTGGAGCAGGCCGAGCAGGTGCGTCGTACCATTCTAGATGAGGCGGTGGATGAGCTGCGCCAGCGCGGCATCAAGGTGGAGGTCAGCGAAAACCATACGGTGCTGCGTATCCCCAATGCGCTGCTCGGTTTTGACACCGGCGCTTATGAAGTGTTGCCACGCTACCAGCCAACGGCGCTGGAGATCGGCGAGGTGATTAACAAAGTGATCAGCAAAGAACATCGAGTTGACTTTCTGGATACGATTTTTATCGAAGGCCACACCGACAACCGGCCTTATAACAATGCACAGATTAAGGGTAACTGGGGGCTGTCGACCTTTCGCGCCATCTCGCTGTGGCAATTCTGGAGTAGCGAACTGCCGGAAGCCGAGCGGCTTAATCGGTTGAATAACCAGGATGGCGACCCCCTGTTCTCGGTCAGTGGCTATGGCGAGACCCGACCGGTGAACGACCAGCAATCAAGCGAAGATGACTACCGGCTCAATCGCCGCATCGACATTCGCTTCACTATTCGCCGGCCATTGAGCGCCGAATATGAGGGTGTGCGAGAGGTGTTGGGGGGAGGCACTACCAAATGAAGGTGCCGCCGATAGACAACCGTCCTGGGGAATGGCCGCATGGTGTCATTGAAAACTGGACGCGCTTGCTTGCGCGCGCTCAGCACCTGGAGAGCAAGGCCGGCGGTAGTGATGCCTTTGAACAGATGTTGGCTACTTTTCGCGAGATGATGCGCACCGGCCGTTTTGACGGTTTTAAAGCGTTGCTGACCAGGCGCCTGGCCGCTCGCGCACTGACCTGGCTATGGCTGCACGATGACGTGATTGGACCACGGCTGTTGAATGTACGGCTCCTCAATACGCTGATAGAAGCGCAACAACCACGCCTGACGCGAATCACGTTGGTGCAAATGGTTCAGTTGTATTTCCGCTTTTTTGATCGCTTGGATGACCGCGACAAAACTGCCGAGCAAAGCGTGCGGGCTGTGCTCGAGGCACATGTGCATGCCCAGTTGCGCTTGCTCCCCGAGCCGCGCATGCAGTCCCTGCGGCCGGATGCCTTAACCCAACTCAAGCAGCACGGATATTGGTTGTTGGGGCTTGAAGGCCCTTTGGCCTTGGCTAAGCACGTTCGCGAGCAGGGCCAAGAGCTGGCCGCTACGTTTGAGGCGTATGGCTTGGCAGGATTGAGTACTAGCCGTTACGGCGATGTTTGCCGCGCGCACTTTTATCTCGAAACTTTGCGCCAGCTGGTGCCAGGGGAATGGGACGAGGTACTGGATGAACTTCTGAAACCTTCGGTAAGCAAAGCACCCTACGAGGGTGACAAGCGCATTGGTCACGCGGCCTTAGAAATCATAATCGACCGCGCGGGTGATGCGCCGAGCGATATTTGGCAGAGTTTCATCCTCAATCTGGCAGGCGATCCGCGCATTGCCAGCTCATCGCCTAACTACCGGCAATGGTGGTTACCTTTGGGTGAGGCGCGTATCAACCAGGTGCGCGGCTGGCTGTCCAAAGAAGACTTGCGGCTGTTCCTGCAAGCGGTTGAGCAGTACGGCAACGAAAGTGGTAAAGAAGACTTGCAGCGGATGTTTCCAGCACGGAAAACCTTCCTTGAGGGGCTGTTCAAGCTTGGGTTAATTCGCCATACACGCTTGATGCTGGGCGGCATCGCGCAGCAGTCGGTGCGGCGAATTCTAGGGGAAGAGGTAAAGACCAACTTTGCCAAAATGGAAGGATCCATGAACGACAAGGCTGCAATCTACTTGGATTGCGGCGACTTCCATTTGGTTGAGGGCTCGCACAGCTTCAAGATTTGGTTGTATTTGGCTCAGCCTGGGCCGGCAATGAAATCGTACGAAAAAAACCTGTTTAGCCATTCAGATCTTACGATTGAGCTCCCTAAGGTATACAAAAAGCTCTATCCGGGACTAGGTTACGAGGCGGTAACCCACAATGGCACCTGGCAGCGCAAAGTCTTCGATTTTTTGGCTGAGAATGGCATCGGCGTGGACATCGAGAAGCTACTGAGCAAGCAGGAATACCGTAGTTATTTGAATCGCCACGGGGTGCCAGTGGTACGGAGCAACAAGGTCATCGTACCTCCAGCGATACAAAGTTCAATGCAAGCCGTAAAGCCTGAGCGTTTACCTGAGCCAGGGAGCAATGCATTTGAAACAACCAGCTATGCCATTGGATCTGCATCAGCGGCATCAAGGCCGCTGACCGAACCACGAACAGTAGGTGCGGCGGTGGAGGCTTCAGTCGTCAAATCTATTCGTGCGCAGAATAACGCCATCGCCGATGCCGGCTATTCAGGAAGTCGGCGGTTATTTGGTAAAGAACCTGATGTTGGTACTGCGCTTGCACCCGTCGATAGTGCTTTGCCCTCGGTAGTCGCCGCCGTCGCGGAATCGGCATCTGCACCTTTGGTGGTAAACGAGCTGAGTGGCACCGCGTTAGCTGGCAGCATCACGCGGCTGCCTAAAAGTGCCATTGCAGTCATGCATTACTTTGCCTCTAACCCGGGTGATAAGGCTCGCTACGCCAGTAACGTTCTCGAAATTGAAATACGTGAGGTTAATCGTCTGTTGCATGGGCCGCTAAGGACTTTTTGTAAGCAAGATGAGTCTTTTGGCTGGAGTGTTTCCGGCCCTGCTTTAGCGGTTCTGAATAAACTGTTCCCCTGACTCGGTAAACCTCCTATGGCATTTGTAGACGTTATAAAAGGCCTGCTCGGCAAGGCCGGTGAAGAACTAGCGGCGCAGCCTGGGTTTGATTTTCAGGCCGATAGCCATGGGCTGAATTTATACCTGCCCAAAGCGGCTTTCGTTGCATTGCAGGAAGGCCGCGGCAGCACGCTGCAGAAAGTCCAGCTGATTACCCTGCGTATGCTTGAAGAGCAGGGCCTGGCCAATCCCCTGCCTAATGGCTTCATGGTGTTGGAGGCTGACCTTGCCGGTCTTGAGGCCGAGCAAGCTGACTTACTCCGACTGCCGCCTCGCTTGCCCGGCTCGTTTGCGGCCCAAATCAGTGGCCGCACCGGTAACAGCAGTTTTCGCGTTGCGCTGCATTTGAAGATGACTGACGGCGATGCGCCTTTTACCCGCAAGGGCCCGCTGCTCTATTTGACTTCAATCGAGGCTTACCGGTTAACCCCCGCAGAGTTGATGGGGCTATTGGCCTGGGAACATCATCAGGAGCTACAGCCCGAGCAGCGAGGCGAAGCGGCCAATCTTCGCCTGATGGCCGAGCTGCAAACGGCCGCACGCAGCGGTATGCGTATCGATCTCAGCCATTTCGAGCGCTTGGACGTGGTGGTGCCGCAAAACATCGGTGTAGTGGCTACACGTTTGCCCGATGGCAGTTTATTGCTGTGCCCCAGCCTGGGGAATGGCACCACGCCGGATCAGCTGGAAAAACGTTGGTCGCAGTTAGATATGGGTGCCAATGATGGCGTACTGCGTATCGACAATCGGGTCGTACTGCTTGATCCACAGAAGATGGCGGCCATTAAGGAAGTCCTGAGTAATAAGCGTATTCCCGCGGATAAAGTCGCCGAATTCTTGACCACGCCAAGCGCTTTTCTCGATGCCGCGCTAGTAAATCTGGATATGGGGTTTTCCATCAGAGTAGTGGGTATCGGCAAGCTGCAGCATATGGATTTTGGAGACCAAGACAGCCAGAAAAATGATTGGTTTGCATTGGATAAACGTCCAGCATCTGCCGCCATCATCCAGAAGTTAGTGCAAACGCCGGAAGAGCTGGCCAGGTTTCAGGAGGTTTATGCGTCCGCCAAGGAGCAGGGCGCAACAAGCCTGACTTTTGCTGGTCAGGTTATTGATGTCTCCAATCCAGAACAAGTTGATGAGCATATTCAAAAGGTCCAAGAGATCTTTGAAGGTGCAACGGTTGCACCCGTTGTCGAGCCTGATGAACCTGATGAGGTGAAAGAAACAGTAAGTGTCCTGCTGCACGATGCCGACGATATTCACCAGGGCCTGCTGCGTAAGGCCTGTGAGGCCAAGCTATTCCGGGAACCGGACTGGGATGCCTATGCTCGCCAGCCATTTCCGCACCAGAGGGAGGGTGTGGAGTGGATGATGAAGTTGCTGGGGGCAGCCATTCAAGATGACCACGCCAACCTATATCGGCTGCAGGGCGCTTTGCTGGCAGATGACATGGGGCTGGGTAAAACCTACATGTCGCTGGTGACTGTGGGTGAGTACCTGGCTCAGCAAAAGGCGGCCAATAAGTCGCAAAAACCGATTTTGGTAGTCGCGCCGTTGAGTTTGCTGGAGAACTGGGAGGACGAGGTTGATCACACGTTCAAAAGCATTCCTTTTCGCGACATTGTGGTGCTGCAAGCCGGGCGTGACCTCAATCGCTTCCGCGTAAAAGGCGCAGAGCGTGAGTCCGTGCAATTAGCATCACTGGCGGATGAAGATGGTCAGCTGGATGGCGAGACCATACGTTATGCTCTGACCATCGGGCCTGAAGCCGGCGCCCAGCGCCTGGACATGGACCGGCGGCTGGTGCTGACCACCTATCAAACCCTTCGCGATTATCAGTTCTCGATGTGCATGATTGACTGGGGCATGGTGATCTTCGATGAGGCGCAGAACATCAAGAACCCTAACGCGCTTCAAACCCAGGCAGCCAAAGGCTTAAAAGCTGACTTCAAGCTATTGGCGACTGGCACCCCGGTGGAAAATAGCCTTGGCGATTTCTGGTGTTTGATGCATACCGCGCAGCCCGGTGTTTTAGGCGGTTGGAGCCAGTTTCGTGACAACTGGATAAAGCCGATTCTGCATGCGCCAGAGGATGAGCGTGATGCGGTGCGGCGCAAGGTTGGGGCTGAACTTCGTGATGCTGTAGGGATTTTTATGCTGCGCCGGGTCAAGGAGGACCAGCTCAAGGGCTTGCCAAGCAAGACCATTCACAGCGGCGTCGCTCAGCCGACAGGTGGTTTGTTAGTGCATACGCCACAGCTTTCGCGAGGGATGAAGGGCATTCAGCTAAAGGCCTACGATGCGATTTTGTCTGACTTTCGTGAACGACGAGCCACTGAGGATATGCGCGGCACGGCGCTTATAGCGCTCTCCCAGTTGCGTGAGATATCCCTCCATCCGCGCCTGCGTGAAGAGACGCAGCTCATGACCAACACAGCAAAGGATGCACGCGAGGTTATGGCCGAGTCTGGCAAGTTGACTGTGTTGCTGGAGCTGCTCGATCAGATTCGCCAGAAAAACGAAAAGGTCATCTTGTTCATGGTAACAAAGCGGCTGCAACGCTTGCTCAAGCTTTGGCTAGATCAAATTTATGGCTTAAATGTGGCCATCATTAATGGTGACACCGCTGCTGTTGCCAAGAAAGCCGACATCCTGACGCGCAAGCAGTTGATCACAGCTTTTGAGGCCAAGCCGGACTTCAACCTAATCATCATGTCACCGGTTGCAGCAGGGGTTGGTTTGACGGTGGTAGGCGCTAACCATGTCGTCCATCTTGAGCGCCATTGGAACCCGGCCAAAGAGGCCCAGGCTTCTGATCGCGTGTACCGCATTGGCCAAACCAAGGAAGTACATATCCACCTACCAGCAGTCCTGCATCCCCAGCATGATTCTTTCGATGTACATCTTGATCGCCTACTGCGCGGCAAATTAATGCTCAAAGACGCCGTGGTGACGCCAGAATCAGTAAGCGAAAACGAGATGATTCAGTCGTTGGGGTTGTAGCCACGTTGCCGAGTGAAACTCCTTTCACGTATCAACGCCAACGTTATTCGTAAGTGGCTGCCGCTTTACCGAGATCAACTACCTGCACCGCTGCCGGCATTTGTTCCGGTAGAGATTAGCAAATACATCCCATGCGCTTTGAGATAGTCGCGAAGGTGCTCCGGGCAGGCCTCCAAAAGAACGGGGTTAGGGTCGGGGCTAGGTAAGCTGTCAGCGCTTTCTTTTGAAAAACGACACCACGGCCGTGATCGCAGCGATGGCGAGGATGATGGGAATAGTCACCGCATTGATCGCGTTGGCCACTGCGAGTAGGCCGCTGCCGATCACCACCCAGATGACTATGGTGAAGGGCAATATGACCCACGCCCATTTGGCTTCATTGGACTTAGGAGCGGCCATTCTGTTGAGGCCATCAAGTCCCCACGCAACGAGTTGCTCAGCACACTTCTTGCCCCCGCCCTCGTGACGGCGCTTCCCCTTACGGAGCCATGCGACAGCCTCGCGGTACTCCTCGCCGGCATAATGAATCGACTGCTTACCCTGGCTGTGTAACATAGCCAGCTTGTAATAGGAGTTGGATGTGTAGTGAGACGCCTGGTACAGCCGCTCGATCTCTGCAACTTCTTCCGGGGTGCACTGCTCAGCGCATCTGCCGTTGACGAGGCGGTCAGCAAGGCACTCGGCGCCTGTTTCATTACCGAGATCAGCCGCTCTTCGTAGGCAATGCAGGGCCTTCTCGGGGTCTGTATCCGCAGGGTCTCGCCGGCCATCGTAGTGGTCGCAAAGCATCAGCATTGCGCGTACAGACCCGCTGTCGGCTGCAGACCCCAACAGCTCGATTGACCTCCGGCAATCCTGCTCGATGCCATCCCCTTTGGCCAGAAGTTCTGCCAGGATGATCTTGGCGCGCTCCTTGTTTGCAGCGACCAGCGCCTCAAGCAGAACCACAGCATCTTTGTTGCCAGCTCGTATGAAGTCACCAAGCTGGATGGCAACATAGCTCGCTGTGTCGTCATCAGCCTCAGTTGCAATCTGATACTCGACTGCCTCCCTCAAATGGTTAGGCAGTGTGCTAAAGCTCCCTTCGCTCAATTCCAGATCCCTCTTGGCCATGCCCATGAGGAGCCCCGGGGTCGGAGCTCCATCCATTCGATTTACTGCAGCCAGCTTTCCACGGTGTCAGAGCCATACTGCGCTTTCCAGGCCTTCAAGGTCTTGTGGTTGCCGCCTTTGGTTTCAACAACCTCACCGCTGTGCGGGTTGTGATAGCGCTTCACAGCCCGAGGTGCGCGGGAGCCTTTCTCGGGAGCCTGGGTAGTGAAGGATAGGCGGCCTGCTTGCAGGTCGAGCAGGTTGATGACGTCGCGCAGATTCACGCCGTAGCCAGCCATCAGGGTCTTCAGTTTATCTTCGAACTCGATCTCTTTCTTGAGCGAGTCGCTTTTCTTCATCTCTTCGAGCTGCTGCAACTGAGCTGCCAGCTGGGCTTCCAGCTCGCGATAACGGTTCAGTTGAGACATGCGATGATTTCCATGCGATGTAGGTGGTACAGCCAGTATGCCTGCAGAGCGTCTGGGTGGCATATGGGGGTGACATAGCTCACTGACATGATATCTACTGTAGCTCGACAAAATATCAGACATTTACAAAACCCCGTGTGATTCAGTGCCTGATCAGGTCTTTCTTGGGATCAATGAATGGCCCATGAAGACCTCCATAGGGGCAATGTCGACGTACCCACCGGCCGAGTAATCTTCAATGCACAGGTCGTCTTCCTCCGCCATTAAGCTGTCCAGCTTTTCCAGACGATCTTCAATTGCAAGGCGTCTCGCTTCGCCTGTCAGATGCTCATACCCCTGCACGCAGTGGCTGCTTTTCGAGAAGTACTGCAATAGGAACTCGGTATGGCCATCATCAGTAAAACTCGCCAATTCAAAAGACTCACTGTTGAGCTTTATGTGGACATCACCGTTTCCCACTGAAAGACTGAAATTCGGGAGCACAACCGGCATCCGCTGTAAGCCGAACAAGAGTCTCATCAGGCTTTGGCGTACTTGAGCGTCATCTTGGCCACGCACCAATCTGCAGGCTAGCATTTTCGTGAGCCACTGAATTATCCAGCAGTCTTCGGCAGGTATATTGATTTTGATGTTGCTCATTAAAGCCACCAGTCCGGCTCAACACACATCGTCTTCGTAATCGACTTGAACGATCTCAACAGTTAGGTCCTGGATGATCTCGATACCTTCAGGGCACTTCACCAACTCGACTGCGTCGACGGTTGGAGTTGTCAAACCGTAATCTGCCGTGACGCACCATACGACATCCCCAGCCTGGGTAGTCCCTGTGAACAAGGTCGCATAGGTTTCACCATCACCCTTGAATTTGGGAGCCTCCACCTGCTCAGATGAGGACTGAACAATCGAATCTGCCGGGATAGTTACCTTCTCGCCTGACAGCTCACAAACCACATCCTGAGTTACTTCAATCACTGATGCCATGGTGCCCTCCTAGTAAAAGGGCACCACTGTAGTGGCAATCAGCCAACCAGGAAATAGGCCGCTCGTTAAGTAGGAGGAATAACCACCAACTGTTCAATAGCACTCCCCCTTAGACCCGGCTGGCTCCGGCCCCACGCTGGCCATCCGCTGGCGTGGCAGCTCATGACGCCTGCATTTTCCTGAATGGCTTTCGTCGGCAACTGCCCCCTCAAAACAGCTGGCAGGCCTTCATCATTACCGTCCTTTATTTTTCGCCTTTTTGAAGCTCGTGATTGATCAGCTGCGCATAGGTTGCGGCCAACCCCAGCGCGATCTCGATATGCTCAGCAGTAAATTGATCACCTTCACGCAGTACTCTTCTCCCCTCGTCCAGATCCTGCTGAGCGCACACATACCGCAGTCCTTTCCAGCTGGATGCAGACGTAGGCAGGTCAAACGCAACCCCGTGGCTAGCCAGATCACCCTCACAGATAAAGGGAAACACCCCAAACCAAGTGTGCTTGTAGATCTTCACCCAAACGCCTTTCGGCCAGTGCTGAAGGCGCACATGCAAGTCATAAAAGAGCTCTTTTTCTCTCAACGCCTTGATGTGTTCAATCTGTAATTGACCCGATTCAAGACCAAAAGCTGGATCACTGATCAACCGATCAGCTAGGTGTTTGAAGGTATCTTCGACCTTGCGATTCAGGCAGTAGTGATACTGGTCGAACATCTCTCTATATGCGCTCTCGTGCTCACTGAAAAGCTGCCAGCATGATTCCCTGCTCTGTGTGCCGCCTGTCATGTTGCACTCGATATGCCCAATAAATTGTTTAATAAATACGTCTGTTTCAAGGGGAACATCTGTTGCAGATCTACAAAACCTTAGTACATGAGCAATGCTGGAGTAGTCCATACAGTAGACTGGCACCTGGCTGCATAGATTTGCCGTTTCTGGACTTCGCTTGTTGGGAGTCAAGAAAACCAGGGCCTGCTTGAAGCCACTGAACCGATCACTCAAGGTTTCTTGGTAACGAGTCAGTTGTTTTTTCTGCTCTCCTGCATGAATTTTGTTCTCAATGCCAATCACGAGCTTGAGTGCGGGAAAAACCACAACGATGTCGATAAAGTTCAGCTCTCGGTATACCTGCGAATGGACGTGCGCCGCACTTGCATCCCTGAGCATTGCTGCATCCAACGCTGTACCACTGAACAGGATTACCCCTGACCCCGGCTCACTCAAAACCTGTAAAAAACCATGTAAAAAGCGATTCCCTAAGCCATGGCTGCCAGTGGCTCTAAGCATGTGTGCAAGGAGCCTCGAGTGCACCAGCTCCTTGTTATGGATGCCCAGCACTCTGAACGGTTCAAAGCGCTCCGTGAAGTCGGTCAATGCTTGAAACGCACTGCTTTCAGCCAACTCCCTAACAGCTGAAGTATTCATTACGCCCTGGCTCCTTGCAGCAAGTCCCCACCCGCATCCTTCTTCAGCAACTCATACACCACGGTCAGGAACACATCCCGCGTCGCCTCGTCGCTCAACAGCTTGGTCGCCATGCTGGTGTGACTGCTCATGGCCCCCGCAATTGCCTGAATCGCTTTCATCGGCAGGTCGGCCTTCATAGCCTGATCCATGGTGTTGTTCTGCACCTGGGCCATGACCACAACATCGCCGCGAAGCTTTTCGGACACATGCACAGCGAAGGCCACCTGATCCGTGTCGGTGATGTCCTTACCGAAGGCGTTGTTAAGCTTTTCGATCAGCTCGGCGAGATATTTTTTCTCGCGGTCGCGTGCTTCGCGCAGGCCATTGTCGGTCATGCCATACAAACCAGGAACCTCGGCCAGCACGCCAACGCCGGCCAGGTCATCGCCTTTCTTGATCTTGTAGTGGGTCAGTTTGAGCTCCCCTAAATCGACCTGCTCGGCACTGATCCCTTTCAGACGCTTGCGCAGCAGCCGCGCATAGCTGGCGAAGGCTTCCAAAGCAGGATCAGCGAAGTCCACCAGTTGCGCGATGTACTCGTAAGCGCGGACGAACTTGGTCAGGCTCTCGCTAAAAACCATCAGTTCGTCACGCGCCTTGCAGTACTCGGCGCGCTGCACGTCGGCATACTCCATTCCCTTGTCATCACCGCTGTCATGGGCAGACTCCCAGGCCTTTTCCCACTGGTCGATAGCATCGTTGAGCGTCTTGAGTTTGCCATTGAAGCGGTCGGTAGCCGACTGGGTCAGCGAATAGAGCTTCTGGTGCGTGACATTCAGGTCAACGATGGCATTGCCGAACGCCTCAACCTCGGCCTGCTCATAAATGAACATGCCATCCAGCCGTTGTTTGATGTCGTAGACGATATTCGGGTCCTGAATGTCCGTCACCTGGGCATCGCGGTAGAAGGTTTTGAACCCCGCGAGGATTTCCTCGGCCTCGTTGGCAAAATCGATGACGTAGGTCTTGTCCTTGCCTGGGAAGGTGCGGTTCAATCGCGAGAGGGTCTGCACTGCCTCGACACCGGAGATCTTTTTGTCCAAGTACATGGCCACCAGCTTGGGCTGGTCGAAGCCGGTCTGATACTTGTTGGCGACGATCATCACCCGGTAATCAGGGGTATCGAACACCTTGCGCATATCGCGCCCATGTAAGCCAGGGTTCAGGTTGGTTTCGCTGAACTGATGATCCGCAGGCAGGCTGTTTTCTTCTACATCGCTGTTAGGTACTTCGCCAGAGAAGGCCACCATGGCCTGCACATTGTCGTAGCCCTTGCGCTGACAGTAATCTTGCAACGCCAGGTGATACTTCACCGCTGCTGCACGGGAACTGGTCACCACCATTGCCTTGGCCTGGCCACCGAGAAGGTGTGCGACGTTCTTGCGAAAGTGTTCAGTGATCAGCTCGACTTTCTGCCCGACGTTCACCGGGTTGAGCGCCAGCCACTTGGCCAGCTTGCGCCGGGCGCTCTTTTCGTCCACCCGCGTGTCATCGACAAACTCGCTGCCGATTTTGAACGCCACGTTGTAGCTGGTGTAGTTCTTCAACACATCGAGAATGAAACCTTCCTCAATGGCCTGCTGCATGGTGTAGAGGTGGAACGGAGCTGGTGGGTTGTCCTGGCTCACCGGCAACGCTGGATTGCGCGGGCGGCCAAACAGGCTGAGGGTCGAATGCTTGGGCGTGGCGGTGAAGGCAAAGTAGCTGGCGTTACCCGGTCGACTACGCGAGGCCTGCCACACGGATAGACGCGCTTCCTTGGAGAGCTTTTCCCACTCGGCCTCGCTCTGGCCAGTCAGTACGTAGCGCAGGTCATCGGCGGTACTGCCCCCCGTCGAGCTATGCGCCTCATCGATAATGATGGCGAAGCGACGGTCGCGCAGGCTCTGCTCGCCGAGAATGGTTTTCTGCGCATAGGGGAAGGTTTGCAGCGTGCAGACAATGATTGGCACACCCTCCAGCATTGCCTTGGCCAGCTGCTGGCTCTTGGGCAAGCTAGATTGTTGACGGTCGATGGCACATACCACCCCGGCTTGATGCTCGATCTGCTGAATGGCGTCCTGCAGCTGTTGATCCAGCACTTGGCGGTCGGTCACCACGATCACACTATGGAAGTACGGTTCGCCATCCAGACGGCGCACACGGATCAGTGAATGCGCGGTCCAGGCGATGGTATTGGTCTTGCCCGAGCCAGCACTGTGCTGGATCAGGTAGGGCTGTCCCGCCCCTTCGATGCGCACGGCATCGATCATCTTGGTCACGCCTTCCCACTGGTGAAACCGTGGGAAAATCAGGCCTTCCTTGAAGTAGGTCTTGCCGTTGACATCCTGGGCTTCCTTGCGCTCCTGCAGCACAAAACGGTGGAAGATGTGCAGCCAATTGTCCTTCTGCAGCACTCGCTCCCAGAGGTAGCTCACCGGATAGCTGTTGTCGCCGCCGGACGGGTTGCCGGCTGCGCCATCGTTACCCCGATTGAACGGCAGGAAGAAGGTCGAGTCACCCGCCAATTTGGTGGTCATGCGGATGTCGCTGTCGCTCATGGCGAAATGCACCACAGCACCACGCTTGAAGGTCAGTAGCGGTTCCAGACCACCGCTCTTACGCTGCGGCTTGCGATCCATGCAGTACTGCTGCATAGCGGCCTGTACCGACTGTGTGAAGTCGGTTTTCAGCTCCACCGTGGCCACCGGAATTCCATTGATAAAGAAAGCCAGGTCGATCTCGTCGGTCTTGTCCAACGAGTAACGCAACTGCGGCACCACACGCAGGCGGTTGGCCGCGTAGCGTGCAATCACCGTCTCGTTGCGATCATCTTCCGGTAAGCCTTGGCTCATGACTAATGTGCCGCCACCGGCCACGGCGAAGCCGTAACGCAGCAGGTTTACCGTGCCACCATCGACCTTGTTTTCCAGCTGTTTGACCAGCCGATCCAGCACCACATGGCGAGTGCCTGCACCATTCATGGCCTGCAGCTTGGCCATGGCCTGCGGCTGGCTTTCCTCCAGCCAGCCGAGCACATCATCAGGGAACAGCGCCCTTGCCGCGTCATAGTCGGCTGACTTGCCGACCAACCAACCAGCAGCAGCCAGTTGCTCGACGATATGGCGTTCGAGTTCGCATTCGTGGTGGATGTGGCTCATGAGGCGATCCTTCGTCTGGTCGGCCCCTATCTGAGAGAGGCAGCTTGTCTAAAGTTGGTCTTAAGTTCGTCTAGTGCTCGGTGCCGACAGAATGAGCCACCAGTCAAATACCCATCAAATACAAAAATATCAGGCTAAAGCCGCAGGCATTCTGATCTAGAGGCTTCAGCCATGAAAATATGTCGCCCAACAGACGACCAATCGAATATCCGTCAAATACAAAGTCTCTGCCCCCAGTAATCGGCGATACGCTCCAGAGTTATGACAGCCTTCTAAAATTATGGGTGCCCGACAGCTTATTCGTTGATCTGAACGGTACAGCTTATGGCTTGCTCATTCTGCCTCCGGTTTAGGAGTAACTGTGATCAACTGCTGCTCCTGCCAGGCCGCGTAGCTTAGCCCCGTACCTTCAACCACCCAGGAAGTACGACCGTTGGCGGAGCGGCCGCAGACTACGGCCGCAGCCGCGCTTGGGCTGGAGAACGCGTAGTCGTCGCGGAAGACCATATGCTCGCCGTCCTCTGCTACCAGCACGCCGTCCGCCACCAGTTGCTTGAATAGACCCTGATAGCCGCGCTCGGTACCCACCCACTCGGGGCGTGCCTTGGAGCCCTTGAGCACAAAGAACTCGCCGTCGACTTCCTGCCCTTGGGCGCTGAGGCGATAGCGGGGCACCTCCAGATTGAAGCGCGGCGAGTGGCTGACCGAAGTGGCCGGGCTGGCACTAGCGGCGGCGGAAGGCTTGCTCAGCTCACGCAAAAAGTCGAAGCCCAGCACCGGCAGCACAGTGCGAATCTGCTCCAGGAAGAAGGCCATATCAGCGCGGTCGGACTCCGGCAGGCTGCCATAATCGTGTGCAGTGCCATTGATCAAATCGCAGCGCCCAACATTATTAGCAATACCGATCAGCAGGCTTTCCAAGTGCTTCACATGGGTTTTGGTCAGATTCTGATCCTTGCTGGTGACAAGGCAGACCTTTTCCCAGAAGTCCTTGCCGCCCGCCGAACCATCTGAAATCTCGGGACGGTTGTGCTGCTTGAGGCGCTTGGCCACGTCATCCGACTCGCCGATGTACACCTTAGAGTGCAAGCTGTTCTCCGGGTCGGGGCCCACCAGAAAGTAAACGCCGGTACGCCCGCACTCTGGGCGCTGCACCAGCTCGGCTAGCTTGCTGCGCGGGCCGGTCAGCACATGACCGGTCCAGTTCATGATCTCGGCGGTAAGCAGGCCATTGGGTGTGCCGTCCACCAGGAATAGGCGAATGCTACGGCCTTGGTTCATACAGCCTCCCGCAGGTCGATCTGACCGGTGACGGCGGCGGTAATTAGGGCAGAGCGACGTTCTTTGAGGAGGAGGACACTAACCGCCGTTTTGTCCATCAACGCATCAATCCGGGCTAACATGGGTTGCAGAGTCGCAAGGATAGTGCGCTGTTCAACTACTGGAGGGATGGTGAATTTCAACTGCTTGAAATCTCCAAGTCCGACACGCAGCCGGGTGGACTCCACTGAGATTTGACTGATATTGAATCGTCCGTAGTCCGAGTTAATAAGCATTGCCATAAAAGCTGGCTCAATCTGCAGCTCATCAACGCGAAATCTCATGACATCTTGCGTCACGATCCCTTCCTGCTCCCCTGCTGGATAAACAGCAGCAATACCCGGAGGATCTCCGACCTTGGAAATAATCACATCCCCCGGAAGGACATTGCAGAACCGCAGTTGCTCAGCCTTATTAGGAGAAACGCAAACCTCACTGACCCTACGGTAAGCAGAAGCCCTAATATCTCGAATATAAACAACAGGCACACCCTCGGTCGTGAGTTCAGTGGTCAGCAGGTCACTACCAAATGGCCCATTCACAAATGAGTGCCTCTCATGCTTTGCGAGTGAAAGGAGGCTCATTGGCTTTGACCAATGTTCCGGCACCTCCCCCACCCACTCCACACCGGAGTCCTTCATCTTCGAGTAAGGGTCAAGGCCCTTGGTGACAGCATGGGTGATCAGTGCCTGGCGCTTTTCGCGCAGCAGTTCGATAAAACGGGTTTTCTTCTCCATCAGCGCGTCGATGCGGACGGTTTCGCGGTCGAGGTGAGTCAAGACAACAGAAAGCTCGTCATCTGGCGGGATAACTACTGGAAGCTCCATCACGTTCGATGACGAGATGGATGCGAGATTTGTGCTCTGCTTGGAGCGCCCCATGAAGTAGAACTGGGCTGCTTGTGAGCCGGTAAAAGCATTCAGCCAATAAGGAGGAATCTTGGCCGGGCGAACGGCAAACACATGGTTCTGGTGAATGCAAGGCTCGATCTCGCCCTGCCAGACATGTCCACGTCCAAGTTTGTCGAAGTCGCCACCTTCATTCATCAGAACATCGCCTGGGCAAAGGCTGTAGCGAGACAGATCTGCACGCGGGATTTCGATAGTGGTCACGTCATCAAGAGACAAGTAGCCGTCCTGCACGTTGGCAACACGCAGATAAGGAACCTCAATGGTGTCCTTTCCAACGTTGTCCTTGCCTTTGGCTACACCGGTTTGAACAGTAGCGATGAACTTGAGGCGCTTAATCTGCCAATGCTCCGGCACATGTCCCAACCACTCAACGCCGGAATTCTTGTACGCCGGATATGGCTTGTAATGGCTCATGGTCAACCCCGCATCGTTCTGTAACCGTTCTGCGCCCGTGACTCGGCATCCAGCAACCAGGTTAAGAACCGCTGAGCACATTCATGCTTGTTGAAAACCACCACCATTAGAGATTCATCCACCTTAACGAGCTCTGGTGAAGGCGTTGGCTTATGGCGTATTTGCTGCAGCCAGTCATCACCCATGGGGCAAGGCATCGAGAACTCCATATTGGAAGACTCATAGCTGAGCGAGTAAACGTCAGCACGGCAATCATCATCGGGGCTTTCTAGGTTCATAACCCAAACTTTCATGCCGTCACCTCGCCCAGCAGCCCGGCGATCTCCGCCTCAACAGCCTTCAAGTCGGCATCGATCTCGGCCAGCGCACGTGGCGGCTGGTAGACGTAGAAGTAGCGGTTGAAGTTTATTTCGTAACCGACGATACCCACCTGACCATCTTTCGCATCCACTTTGCTGGTATCGATCCAGGCATCCGGCAAATGAGGAAGCACTTCGCGGGCGAAGTAGTCGTCGATTGACTCATTGAGCGGCACATTCTCGTTCTCGCGCAAGTCGGAGTCGGCCTGTACGTTGCCCTTATCGTCCAGTACCGGCTGGGCCTCAGCATCGCGCTCGCCGAAGCAGACCAGCACGGCCTTAAGCGCAGTCTTACCGAGCTTTTTGATCCCGGCAGCCTTGAGGAAAGCCGGTAGGTTATCGAAGCTGCTTTCTACCTTGGAGAAAGCATCGGCCTGATCGGTACCCTTGGTGTTTTGGTAAGTCGCGAGCTTATCCGGCGTAACCGAGAAGCGCAGACGTAGGGGACGTTCGACAGTAATGCGCCGGTAGCCGAAGTCAGTGCTGGCGAAGACCTTGGTGTTCGGTGCGTTCTCACTGGCTTCATGCAGCTTGGCAATCTCAACAATCTGCGCTTCGGAAAGATACTTACGCTTGCTTCCCAGGCTCTTGCGCATCGGAGCGTGCATGGCGGTGGCATCGATCAGTTGCACCTGGCCTTTGCGCCCGCCGTCCTTGTGGTTGGACAGCACCCAGATATAGGTGCCAATACCAGTGTTGTAGAACAAGTCATTCGGTAGGGCGATGATCGCCTCCAGCCAGTCATTTTCCAGAATCCAGCGGCGGATCTCTGACTCACCTGAGCCTGCGCCACCGTTAAACAATGGCGAACCGGACAGAACAATACCGATACGCGTGCCGCCCTGCTCGACTGGCTTGCGCTTGGACAGCAGGTGCATGAGGAACAGAAGCGAACCATCACCCACCCGTGGCAGGCCGGCACCGAAACGCCCGGCGAAACCGAGGCCGACTTGCTCGTCCTGCACTTGCTTTTGCACCTTCTCCCACTTCACGCCGAACGGCGGGTTGGCCAGGCAGTAGTCGAATTGCTCATGGGGTAGCAGGTCGTTGGAGAGGGTGTTACCTAGCTTAATGTTCTTGGTGTCATAACCCTGGATCAGCTTATCCGCCACCGAAATAGCGTATGTTTCTGGGTTCAACTCCTGGGCATACGGCACCAGGCGCAAGTCTGACTCCCATTCATCCCGCACCAGTTCAATTGCGGAAGACAGAAACCCCCCGGTACCTGCGGCACAGTCATATACGGTGCGAATGGCCCCTGGTTGATTCAAAGCTCGATGATCGGGCTCAAAAACCAATGTGGTAGCCAAACGTACCACGTCACGCGGGGTAAAAAATTCACCGGCGGTATCGTTGGCAGACTCAGCGAACTTTCGAATCAGGTGCTCAAACACCAGACCCATTTCATGGTTGCTGATGACGCTAGGATGCAGGTCGATGCTGGCGAACTTCTGCGTCACCAGATACAGCAGGTTGGCATTTTCCAACTTGCTCAACCAGCCATCGAAGGCGAAGTGCTCGAACACCTGACGGGCGTTGGCGGAGAACTTGGCGATGTAGTCTTCCAAGTTGGCGCGGGTGCTGGTGGAGCCAACACTGTCTAGGGCGAACTGTGAGACGTTATAGAAGGTGGCCCCGGCGGTGGCAGGCAGAATCAGATCCATATCCACACCACTGGCCTGCATCGCCAGGAACTGGCTGCGCACCTTGTCACGAGTCGGCTCCAGAACACACTCCAGCCGACGCAATACGGTGAACGGCAGGATGATGCGGCCGAACTCGGACTGCCTGAAATCGCCACGTAGTACGTCGGCCACGTTCCAAATGAAGTCGGCTAGGTTTTGTTGGTTCACGCGAGAGGAATCCTTGTCTACTGTGGATCGCAGAGAGGGTGAGGGGTCAGCGGATGACGACCAATGGCTTCTCTGCGCTGTGCTATTACGAATAGCCGAACCTTAACCGTTCGGACAAACCTGAACCAGCGTAACGCATTCAACCTGTAAAGCTTTCAAGCAGTTGACCTCCGAATGCAGCCCGTCCGGAAGGCTTTCGCTCTCGCAGGCTTGAGGTGCAGGTACTGAGTATCCTTAGTCAAGTAGTGCATCGCCTTGACGACCTTAGTGCGTGCCTGGATATCATCCCGCCTGATCGTTCCGATTCCGACTTCATCACCATATTGGTCCTTCTCAGCGTTGCAGCTGTAGTAGTAACCCCGCCCAGCGGTTAGCTGCTCCCACAGTTCACCAATCTGCTGCGCTTTATAAAAGTCACTGCGGACCTCTGCTCCACCCAGGATCAGCAACGCAGGATCGACAAGCGGTGCAAGCAGATAATGGTCGATGCCGAAGCAATCGTAGAAGGTCAGAGTAGCCTGCTCCCAGGCGAGCTCTTTAATCACGCCATACCAGCAGGAGGCTCCACTCAGGCCTTAAAAGAGGCTGCAAAAGAGAGCCCACTTTGCTCGAAAAATTCTCCGGCAGACAATCAATCAAGCTCGACTGAAGATACGTTTAGGATTGACTCGGAGCGCCTGCGACGGCCAGAAGATCATTCTGACCCCAGCCTTGTGCTCGTAGCTGAGCCTCATGGTCCGGGAGCGAACAATCACACTGGTCTACGCCCAAAGGAGCTTCCGGAAGAGAAGAATTCTGTCTCCCTTGAAAAAAATGCGACCGACCTTGAGTCTCGATCAGAGCCACAACGCCTGCCAGACAGTGCCGCCACTGATGTAGCCCGTAGATCTAACAAAATCACTCTTCAAAGAAAGAAGCACTCCGTTATCCGAGGACCCCAGAGAAAGCTTGAAGAGGACTAAGCTATTCACCTTGAGACAGGCATAGGGCGACCTCAGTGAGGTATAGACACGAAAACGGCAGGGGCATCCGCAAGCGCCTATTCTCCCTTGATACCTCAGTTCAAAAATTACCGTGGTCGCTGCCAGCACCCTCCATATAAAGCCCTTTCTGAAGAATCTCAGCTGACGGTATTCCAAATG
>NZ_WKCB01000149.1 GCF_021606685.1 Pseudomonas syringae | reverse complement strand
GTTAGGGTGGGGGCGCCTGCCGCCTGCGCACTCGGCAGGCGAGTCAGGCGCAGGGCGTTGAGCACCACGGTCAACGAACTGAGGGACATGCCGATCGCCGCCCAGATCGGAGTGATCCAACCCAGGGCGGCGAACGGCAGCATAAGCCCATTGTACAGCCCGGCCCACAGCAGGTTTTCAATGATGACCCGGCGGGTGCGCCGCGCCAGGCTGAAGGCGTGTACCAAGGCGTCGAGGCGGTTGGACAGCAGCACCGCATCGGCGCTGGTCTTGGCCAGGTCGGTGGCCGAGCCCATGGCCACGCTGATATCGGCGGCGGCGAGCACCGGTACATCGTTGACGCCATCACCGAGCATCAGCACCTTGCGGCCTTCCTGGTGCAGGCGTTGCAGCATCTGCAGCTTGTCATCGGGGCGCAGCCCGCCGTGGGCTTCGTCGATACCCAGTTCGGCCGCGACGCTGGCGACCATCGGCGAGGTGTCCCCCGACAGCAGCAAGGTGCGCCAGCCGCGCGCCTTGCAGGCGGCCAGCAAGGCGGGTGCGTCGCTGCGCAGGCGGTCATCCAGCACAAACCACGCGAGTGCGCCGTCGCGGTCGCCGAGCAGCAGCCACTGGCCAGCCTCGTTCGGTAAGACGGGAATCGGGCAGCCGCTGAGTGCGCAGACAAAGCCCGGCTGGCCGATGCGCAACTGGCGCTCGCCGACGCGACCTTCGAGGCCAAGGCCGGGGGCGCTGAGGACTTCATCGGCGGCCAGTGGCGCGCGGCCAAAGGCCCGCGCAATCGGGTGTTCGGAGCGGCTTTCGAGGGCCGCGGCGAGGGCCAGGCACTGGTCGCTGCTGGCGGCCCCCAAGGGCCGGATCGCTCTCAAGGCCAGGCGGCCTTCGGTGAGAGTGCCGGTCTTGTCGAAGATCACCGTGTCGATCTGGTTCAAGCCTTCGAGCACATGGCCACGGGTCAGTAGCAGGCCGAGTGTGTGCAGGGTGCCGGTGGCGGCGGTGAGGGCGGTCGGCGTGGCCAGGGACAGCGCGCACGGGCAGGTCGCTACCAGCATCGCCAGCACAATCCAGAATGCTCGCGCCGCGTCCAACTGCCACCACACCAGGCCGATCACTGCCGCAGCGATCAGCGAACACAGCAGGAACCATTGCGCCGCGCGGTCGGCGATTTGCGCCAGGCGCGGTTTTTCCGCCTGGGCCCGCTCCAGCAGGCGCACGATGGCCGATAGCCGTGTGTCGGGGCCGAGCGCGCGCACTTCAACACTCAAGGCGCCTTCGACATTCAGCGTGCCCGCCGTGACGGCATCGCCCACGTGGCGGGGCTGTGGCAGGTACTCCCCGGTGAGCAGGGATTCGTCGATGCTGGATTGGCCGTCGAGGATCACCCCATCCGCCGGCAGCACCGCGCCCGGATGCACCAGCACGCGGTCGCCCACGGCCAGTTCGCGCAGCAGGATGCGTTCACTCTGGCCATCCGCGTTGAGCCGCAGGCACGAGGCAGGCAGCAAGTTCACCAACTGCGCGGTGGCAGCTGCGGTGCGCTCGCGTGCGCGGCGCTCCAGGTAGCGGCCGGCCAGCAGGAACAGCGCGAACATGCCGACGGCGTCGAAGTACAGCTCGCCCACCCCGGTGATCGCGGTCCAGATACCCGCCACGTACGCGCCGCCGATCGCCAGGGACACCGACACATCCATGGTCAGGTGGCGCGTGCGCAGGTCGCGCAGGGCGCCTTTGAAAAACGGCGCGCAGCTGTAGAACACGATGGGGGTTGTCAGAAACATCGCCACCCAGCGCAGGATTACGTGCAGCTCGGGGCTCAGGTCGATATTGAATTCGGGCCAGGTGGCCATGGTTGCCATCATCGCCTGGAACCACAACAGCCCGGCGACCCCCAGCTGGCGCAACGCCAGGCGGTTTTCACTGGCCAGTTGTTCGGCCGCACGGTCTGCCTGGTAAGGGTGCGCAGCGTAGCCGATCTGGCGCAATTCACTGAGCAGCTGGCTCAACGGCAATTGCCCGTCGGCCCAGCGTACGTGCAGGCGATGGTTGGACAGGTTGAGCCGCGCCTCGGCCACGTCGGGCAGGCTGCGCAGGTGTTTTTCGATCAGCCAGCCACAGGCGGCGCAGCTGATGCCTTCCATCAGCAGGGTGGTTTCGGCGAGATCGCCCTGATGGCGCACAAAGGGTTGCTGCACATCGGCGCGGTCGTACAGCGCCAGTTCGTCCACCAGTTGCACCGGCAGCGCCTCGGGATTGGCCGAGGCTTCGCTGCGGTGCTGGTAATAGCTTTCCAGCCCGCCGGCCACGATCGCTTCGGCCACTGCCTGGCAGCCAGGGCAGCATAATTCGCGGCGCTCGCCGAGGATTACGGCGGTAAAGCGGCTGCCGGAGGGGACGGGGAGGGCGCAGTGGTAGCAGGG
>NZ_WKCB01000148.1 GCF_021606685.1 Pseudomonas syringae | reverse complement strand
CTACGGCGTTGGTCGCTGAAATCAGTCGGCCCAGGTCGTCGTAAGCGTAGGAAACGACGGGGTATTCAGTAATCCACTCGAAAGGCTCATAACCCTTGGCGCGCTGAATCTGGTAGTCCACCGCCACGATGCGGCCAGATGCGTAACGCAAGAACAGCGAGCGACCCACGCCGTTATCCAGCCGCTCAATCCGCCCGGAATAATCCCGGGAAATGCGCAGCCGGTTGTCATACGCATCGCTGATCGAGACCAGCACACCGTCGCGAAAATGATAGAAACGTGAGGCCTGGGCCAGAACTAATTCATCAGGCGAGGCGCCCAAATAAATCGTCGCTTCGGCCAGGCTATTGGTGATTACCGGTCGTGAGGCCGTAGGCAAAGGAAACTCAGTGCGTCGGTTCTCATGATCCGTCCACACCACCGAATCGCCAGACACACAAAGCCTTTGCGCCAGGGCATGACTCCACCCAAACCCCAACCCACAATCCACCTCCACCGCACTGGTGCGATACAAGCGCGTCCACTCAAACGGCAACACCCCGTCCAGCGTCCCATCCGTGAGGGTCAGCAATTCCTCGCCCGTGACCATCGACACCGGGCAGCCATTGGTGGCCGTCTTGTCTGCAGAACTCGCCGTATCCCCGTTCAGGTTTTTACCCGAAGCCGGCACGTCATCAACGTGCTCCTGCCGCACCAACACCGTCTGCTGCGTCTTGCTGCGCACCGCTGGCACCGGGTTGGAAACCAGCTGCTCCCCAGCCCTCAACTGCGCAGCCGGCACGGTCTTAATCGCCGTCGCCGGCCCACCCAGCAATACCGGCTTCGCCACCTCACCATGCTCATCCAGGCGCGATTTGCCGAATTGAGCAGCCATGTGCCCCAACCACTCTCGCGCCCGGTGCGACTTGACCCCCGCCAGCACTTTCGTACTGATGCGCACCGCGATACCCATCCCGGCAGTGGCAGGGATAAGCAGCAGATTGATCAAGACTTCGGCGCTGATCTCCCCCAGCAGCTTGTTCATGTACGGCGGTGGCAGCAAACGCATCCAACTGACCATCGCCGCCACATAAATAAACAACAGCGGCTCATCGCTGAGCACCAGCAAGCCTTTGGCGAGGGTGTCGGCGCTGACGGCCAGCAGCTTTTCAAACTCGGCTTGCGACAGGTAATGCAGGAGTTTTTCCGCGTTTTCCAGCGGGTGGCTCAGCCACTGAAGCAGTTGCTTGATGCTGTCCCACACCGAATACAACGCCTCGCCAAACCCACTGGCATAAGCCTTGTGCAACGTCAGGTAGCGCTGAAGGAAATTGGCTTCGGAATAGTCCTTCCAAAGCGGCTCAAACGTGCCGCTCCACTCACTGCGCAGCCAGCCCTCAAGCGGTGTAATAACCGACTGATACGAGGCGTAGAGCGCCTTGAAGTGCTGCTTGGAAACATTGGGGTAGAAGCTGACACGGTACTTCTGGTTGCGATCACACTCGGTGATTTCCAGAATGCCGCTGGGCCCGATGGTTTTATGGATCGGCTCACCCAGCGGGCCACCGCTCGGGTCGATGCGTTGCAGAATCACGGGCGTGTTGCCGATAGGCACGAACCGTGAACTCTGGAACATGTGCACCAGGGTCAACGTGCCGTCAGCTTTGCACTGCGCGGTGGTGCTGCTGGGAAACAGCGAGCGGTTGATCGGCACGACAAGCTCAACCTCGTCACCGACCTTGAAGACCTGCTCGATATCCAGTGCCGAAAAGCTGAAAAAGCTCTCCGCCCAGGTTTCGTAGCTATTGAGGCAGCGCTTGAAGTCGCCAATCACGGCGTCGACGTCGCGGGTCTTCGCATCCATGGCCGCCAGCACCAGCAAGCCAATGGTTTGGCCGGTCGCGCCGATCAAGAGCCAGCCCCATCCACCCAAACACCCACAAGACAAACCATCTGCAATCCCTCGCGCTGTGTGATCAGGCGAAGGACTTTGCAGAGGTTTTCAGGATGGGTCTGTAGTGTTTATCCCGCTGTTAGGTGGGATATTTCGATAAGTTTTGTCCGCTTCATGCCGGAAAATCATGCAAAACCAGCATACAGTTAAAGCACTCCGTCACCAAAGAACGGAGGTTGACCCTGATGAGTGAGGAACCAGCGATGCCGTGGAAAAACTCCGATACGCGCTACAGCACCATGTCCATCGCGTTGCACTGGCTGATGGTGGTGTTGCTGGCGGTGGTCTACGCCTGCATTGAATTACGCGGCCAATTTCCCAAAGGCAGCGGTGCGCGCACGTTGATCGTGGAAATGCACTTTATGTTTGGCCTCACCGTGTTTGTACTGGTGTGGCTGCGCCTGTTTGCGCGCAGCCTGGGGGTGGCGCCGCAGATCGTGCCGGCGCCGCCGCAGTGGCAGAGCCTGTTGGCCACTTTGATGCACTTTGCGCTGTATGCGCTGATGATCGGGATGCCGATTGCGGGGTGGCTGATCGTCAGCGCCGAGGGGCATTCGGTGATGTTCTATGGCATGGAGTTGCCGCCGTTGATCGGCGAGGACAAGGCCCTGGCCAAGCAGATCGAGGGCTGGCATGTGTGGTTCGGCAAGGTCGGTTACTGGCTGATCGGGCTGCATGCGTTGGCGGGGATTTTTCATCACTATGTGATGCGCGATAACACCGCGATGCGCATG
>NZ_WKCB01000147.1 GCF_021606685.1 Pseudomonas syringae | reverse complement strand
CCGGTACTTTCACCGCGACCGACGAAGAAACGCCGCGTGAAGGTCTGACGATTTCCTTCACTGGCAACAGCAATGCTGATGGTTACTACGCCATCGACGGCAACAATGTTGTGCTGACTCAGAAGGGCGCTGACTTCGTTAATGCCGGTAATCAACTGCCTAAGATCGACCTGACTGTTGCTGATCCATCGGGCGCGAACTCCAATGGTTCCGGCCAACCGACCGTTAACCTGCATAACGACGTGCCGGTAATCACCGTTGCGGCTAACACCGTCGAAGAGAACTCCGCCACTGCGGGCACCGTCGCCGGTACTTTCACCGCGACCGACGAAGAAACGCCGCGTGAAGGTCTGACGATTTCCTTCACTGGCAACAGCAATGCTGATGGTTACTACGCCATCGACGGCAACAATGTTGTGCTGACTCAGAAGGGTGCTGACTTTGTTAACGCTGGTAATCAACTGCCTAAGATCGACCTGACTGTTGCTGATCCATCGGGCGCAAACTCCACTGGCGCAGGCCAACCGACCGTTAACCTGCACAACGATGTGCCGGTGATCACCGTTGCGGCTAACACCGTCGAAGAGAACTCGGCCACTGCGGGCACCGTCGCCGGTACTTTCACTGCGACCGACGAAGAAACTCCGCGCGAAGGTCTGACCGTTTCCTTCACTGGTACCAGCAATGCCGATGGTTACTACGCCATCGATGGCAACAATGTTGTGCTGACCCAGAAGGGTGCTGACTTTGTTAACGCTGGCAACCAGCTGCCTAAGATCGACCTGACTGTTGCTGATCCATCGGGCGCGAACTCCACTGGCGAAGGCCAGCCAACCGTTAACCTGCATAACGATGTGCCGGTAATCACCGTTGCGGCTAACACCGTCGAAGAGAACTCCGCCACTGCGGGCACCGTCGCCGGTACTTTCACTGCGACCGACGAAGAAACGCCGCGTGAAGGTCTGACCGTTTCCTTTACTGGTACCAGCAACGCAGATGGCTACTACGCCATCGATGGCAACAATGTTGTGCTGACTCAGAAGGGCGCTGACTTCGTCAACGCTGGCAACCAGCTGCCTAAGATCGACCTGACTGTTGCTGATCCATCGGGCGCGAACTCCACTGGCGAAGGCCAGCCGACCGTTAACTTGCACAATGATGTGCCGGTGATCACCGTAGCGGCTAACACCCTCGAAGAGAACTCCGCCACTGCAGGCACCGTCGCCGGTACCTTCACTGCGACCGACGAAGAAACGCCGCGTGAAGGTCTGACCGTTTCCTTCACTGGCAACAGCAACGCTGACGGCTACTACAGCATCTCCGGCAATAACGTGGTGCTGACGCAAAAAGGCGCTGACTTCGTCAACGCAGGCAACCAGTTGCCTAAGATCGACCTGACTGTTACTGATCCATCGGGCGCAAGCTCCAATGGTTCCGGCCAACCGGCTGTTAACCTGCATAACGACGTGCCGGTAATCACCGTTGCGGCTAACACCCTGGAAGAGAACTCGGCTACAGCAGGCACCGTCGCCGGTACCTTCACCGCGACCGACGAAGAAACGCCGCGTGAAGGTCTGACCGTTTCCTTTACTGGTACCAGCAACGCAGATGGCTACTACGCCATCGATGGCAACAATGTTGTGCTGACTCAGAAGGGCGCTGACTTCGTTAACGCTGGCAATCAACTGCCTAAGATCGACCTGACTGTTGCTGATCCATCGGGCGCTAACTCCACTGGCGAAGGCCAGCCGACCGTTAACCTGCACAACGATGTCCCGGTAATTGTGGTTGCTCCGGCCACGATCGAAGAAAACTCCGCTGCAGTAGGTACTGTTGCCGGTACTTTCACCGCGACCGACGAAGAGACCCCGCGTGAAGGTCTGACCGTTTCCTTCACTGGTACCAGCAATACCGATGGTTACTACGCCATCGATGGCAACAATGTTGTGCTGACCCAGAAGGGTGCTGACTTTGTTAACGCTGGCAACCAGCTGCCTAAGATCGACCTGACTGTTGCTGATCCATCGGGCGCGAACTCCACTGGCGAAGGCCAGCCGACTGTTAACCTGCACAACGACGTGCCGGTAATCACCGTTGCGGCTAACACCCTGGAAGAGAACTCGGCTACAGCAGGCACCGTCGCCGGTACTTTCACGGCGACCGACGAAGAAACGCCGCGCGAAGGTCTGACGATTTCCTTCACTGGCAACAGCAACGCTGACGGCTACTACAGCATCTCCGGCAACAACGTTGTGCTTACCCAGAAGGGCGCTGACTTCGTTAACGCTGGCAACCAGTTGCCTAAGATCGACCTGACTGTTGCTGATCCATCGGGCGCAAGCTCCAATGGTTCCGGCCAACCGGCTGTTAACCTGCATAACGACGTGCCGGTAATCACCGTTGCGGCTAACACCCTGGAAGAGAACTCGGCTACAGCAGGCACCGTCGCCGGTACCTTCACCGCGACCGACGAAGAGACCCCGCGCGAAGGTCTGACGATTTCTTTCACTGGCACCAGCAACGCTGATGGTTACTACGCCATCGACGGCAACAACGTAGTACTCACCCAGAAAGGCGCTGACTTCGTCAACGCCGGCAACCAGCTGCCGAAAATCGACCTAACCGTCACCGATCCAGAAGGCCTGAACTCGCATAGCGCCGCGCAGCCAACCGTCAATCTGCATAACGATGTGCCGGTGATCTCCGTCGTGGCTAATACCC
>NZ_WKCB01000146.1 GCF_021606685.1 Pseudomonas syringae | reverse complement strand
GGACAGGGCGGGCAGTTCACATTCCAGTGTGTAGAGGGCTGCGCGTCCTGCGCCGACATAGGCCTGCAAGTGCCCCATGGCGTGCCTCGCAACCTCGAAGTTCAGGCCGTCGAGCACGACAAGAATGACATTATGCTTCATGGGGGCTGGCGCTCCGCAACAGATGGTTTGACTCGGTATCAACTTGGAATGGGATCAAATGTGGGAGGGGGCTTGCCCCCGATGACGGTGTGTCAGTGAGCGCATCTGTGACTGACTCACCGCTATCGGGGGCAAGCCCCCTCCCACAAAAGCCCTTCCCACAGTGGATATCCACTGTGGGAAACAGCCTTACTTCATTTCTACGATGACCTGCTCGTTCCACATCTGCGGCAGCTTCTTGGAGGTCGCTTCCCAGGCATCGGCATCCTTGATCGGCTGCGGGTTGGCCTTGGTGTACTGCTCGCCCGGGATCAGGTTTTTGGCGATATCGGCGGGCAGTTTCAGGTCGGTTTCAGCACGGATCGGACGCGCATTGCCCTTGGCCAGGTTGAGCTGGCCGGCATCGCTGAAGATGTATTCGCGGGTCAGCTTGGCGGCGTTGGGGTGTTTGGCGTATTTGTTGATGATGGTGGTGTAGCCGGATTTCACCGAGCCGTCCGACGGGATCAGCACCACGTAGTCATCCGGGTTGGCCATCTTGGCCTTGTAGCTCAGGCCGTTGAAGTCCCAGACGATGCCCACTTCGACTTCGCCTTTTTCCATGGTGGCGATGGTCGGGTTGGACAGCGACAGACGACCTTGCTGGGCAATTTTGGTAAAGAACTGCAGGCCAGGTGCGATGTTCTTCTCGTCGCCCTTATTGGCGATGGCAGCGGCCAGTACCGCGTTGGAAGCCTGGGCTGCGGTGCTTACGTCACCGACGGAGACTTTGTATTTGCCGGTTTGCAGGTCGGCCCAACTCGTGGGCACTTCGGAACCGTGCAGCAGCTTTTTGTTCACGATAAAAGCAATGGTGCCGGTGTAGGCCAGGGCCCAGTGACCGTCTTTGTCTTTCGCCCAATCCGGCACCTGGGCCCAGGTGGACGGTTTGTAAGGCTGGGTGACTTCCTGCTTCACCGCGATCGGGCCGAAGGCTGCGCCCACGTCGCCGATATCAGCGCTGGCGTTGTCTTTTTCGGCCTTGAACTTGGCGATTTCCTGGGCCGAGCTCATGTCGGTGTCGATGTGCTTGAGGCCGTAGGTCTTGGCCAGGTCTTCCCAGGTGCCTTTCCAGTTGGCCCAGTCATCGGGCATGCCGACGCTGTTGACGGCGCCTTCCGCTTTCGCGGCGGCTTCCAGTGTCTTTAAATCAGGAGTAGCTAGATCGGTATCAGCGGCCATGGCAGCGGTGCACATGGCAATGGTCGAGCCTAACAGTGATGCCAGGAAAAGCTGTTTCATCCTAAGCTCCTTTGGGCGTTTTCAACGCGGCGTTTTTTTCTACGGTGTTGTTGGTCTAGGTCAGAGCAATACCTGAGCCAATCTAGACGCGGTGGATGACAGTTTCATGTCGATGTCGTTTTCAACGTACTTGTGTCGCTTATTCCAGACTTAGCGTAGACCATGCTCAAGTGCCCGCAGCGCCTGGACTTGGCCGATGTATTGCAGGGTGTGCTAGGCAGGCTGGACACGGACTGTCATCTGTCGGTCATCTGTCACGCCTAGGCTGACACGCAATGGCAGAAGCCCGAATACAGCGCGTTTTGTGCACCTGAACGGTGCTGGTCTAGTCCAGGTAGGTAACGTTGATGCGTGATGAGGCTATCAAGGCGGTGACATCCATTGGCCTGGCGCTGCAAGAGCAGATCGACCACGGCCTGTTGCCGCCCGCAAGCAAACTGCCGGCCGAGCGCAAGCTCAGCGAGTTGTTTGGTACCACTCGAATTACCGTACGGGAAGCCTTGTTACAGCTGGAGGCCCAGGGGCAGATTTATCGCGAAGAACGCCGCGGCTGGTTTGTCTCGCCGCCACGGCTGGCCTACAACTTGATGCAGCGCAGCCACTTTCACGCGATGGTCAATGACCAGGGGCGTGTGGCGTCTACCGAGGTGATCTGCGCGCGGCTGCAACCGGCGTCGGCGGCGGTGTGTGCGTGGTTGCAGTTGCCGGCGTTGTCCAGCGTGATCCAGATCTGCCGCAGCCGGCGGATTGATGGGCGGTTGGTGTTGTATGTGGAGCACTACCTGAACCCACAGTATTTTCCGGGGATTCTTGAGTGCGATTTGAATCAGTCGATGACCGAACTGTATGCCCGCCAATATGACCTGCATTACGGGCGAGTGCGTTTCGAAATCGTGCCGACCTCCCTGCCGGGAGAAGCCGCCACCGCGTTGCGCGTATCGGCGGGCAGCCCGGGCTTGCGCATTGCTCGGGTCAATTACGACCAGCATCAGCGGTTGATCGACTGCGACCTGGAATTCTGGCGGCATGATGCCATCCACGTCGGCGTCGATGTGACCTGACCCTGCGGCAAACGCACTGTGGCGAGTATTCAGGGGGAGGGGGTTATCACCTTGTACAGTTTGGTGTGCGGCGGGCTCACCAGCCCTGGACGCCAGTGGGTGTGCCCTGGTTGTGTGGCGAGCGGGCTTGCCCGCGTTGGGCTGCGAAGCGGCCCTGAAAGCTGACACCGGGTTGTTCCGGGGAGCACGCGGGGAGGTGGTGGGGGGTGCTGGGCAGCCCAACGCGGGGAAGGCCGGTCGGCACGGGGGGTAGGGGGTTAGGGGTTTGGTCACTTGG
>NZ_WKCB01000145.1 GCF_021606685.1 Pseudomonas syringae | reverse complement strand
CTCCATGGCCAGCACATACCCCGCCGCCACCTCCTGCGCCTGCCCCACTCGCCCTACCGGCAACGCCCCGCCCGCCTTGGCAAACATCGCTAGGCGCTGCTCCTCGGCCAACCCTGCATACGCCGGCGTATCAATCACCCCTGGGCTGATCACATTGACCCGGCGCGGCGCCAGTTCCTTGGCCAATTGCTTGCCGAGTGCTTCGGTCGCGGCGTTGATGCCGGTCTTGATGAATTGGCCCGGCGCCAATTTACGCCCCAGTTGCCCAGAGGTCAGGCTGATGCTGCCGTGCTCAGCGAGAAACGGCAGCGCCAGTTGAATCGCCCGCAGTGCCCCCCAGAGTTTTACATTGAAGTTTTCCTGGGCCTCGTCCAGATCGGTCTCGGCCAGCGGCTTGGCGCGCACCGAGGGGCCAGAGGTATACACCAGATGGTCAAAGCGCCCCACCGCCTCGAACAACCGTTGCACGGAGGCGGTGTCGGTGACGTCCACCGGCTCACTGCGCAGGCCGTTGTGCATGCCCGACGTCAGGCGGCGCCCGGCCAGCACCACTTGGGCACCACGGGCGGCGGCGGCCTTGGCCACGGCAGCGCCAATACCGCTGCTGCCGCCGATTACGACGACGGTTTTACCGCTGAGGGAAGAAGTCATGGGGAATGTCCTGGGTCAGAAAGTGAGCGTTCATCTTCCCAGCTTGGCAATCGGCTAAAAATCCCGGTAAAACGACAAGATCTTTAAAGGATTTTTACAAATGAGCTCAATCCTCGACCTTGAGGTCTTCGTGCGCACAGCCGATACCGGCAGCCTGTCGGCGGCCGCACGCAGCCTCAGCCTGACACCCGCGGCGGCGAGTATCGCCCTCAAACGCTTGGAAACCCGGCTGGGCATGCGCCTGCTGGCGCGCTCGACTCGCAGCATGCGCCTGACCGAGGAAGGCCGGCGCTACCTGGACAGCGTGCGCGTGGCGCTCGAAGCGCTGTCGGAAGGCGAGCAAGCGATCAAGCAGCAAGGCCAGAGCCTCAGCGGCTTGTTGCAATTGGCGGCACCCTCGGATTTCGGGCGCAATGTGCTGCTGGGTTGGTTGGACGAATTCAAGCTGGAACACCCGAACATCCGCCTGCAGTTATTGCTCAACGACAGCAATGCCGACTTGTTCCGTGACACGGTCGACATCGCCCTGCGGTTTGGCGTACCTCAGGACTCCAGCCTGGTGGCGCTGCCGGTGCTCCCGGGTCACCATCGCATTCCCTGCGCCAGCCCAGGCTACCTGGCGCGCCACGGCACACCGCGTACGCCGGCCGATTTGGCCCAGCACAGTACGCTGCGCTATATGCGCCGGGGCCGGGCCAACAGCACCTGGTATTTTCGCCAGGGCGCAGTGCTGCAGGAGGTCGAGGTCACTGGCGACTACCTCAGCGATGACGGTGAAATCGTGCGGCGCTGGGCCCTGGCCGGTCACGGCATCGCGTACAAGGCCAACCTTGATATTGCCCGCGATATCAAGGCTGGACGGCTAGTCCCGCTGTTGCCTGAATGGCAAGGTGAACCCACGCCGTTTAACCTGATGTGCCCGCACCGCCTGCAAGTGTCGGAACGGGTGAAGGTGCTGCATCGATTTTTACAGGATCGTTGTCAGGCCTTGCTGTCAGCATGAAGAAACACCCGCAGGGCTTGTTCCAGAGCCCTTGAGTCTGGTATTGCATAGGCCACGTTTCACAGCCGCAAGGAGCTTTGCATGATTTACCGCACGTTGGGCCAGTCCGGGTTGAAGGTCAGCGCCTTGACCCTGGGCACCATGATGTTTGGCGAGCAGACCAGCACCGAAGACTCGCTGCGCATCATCGACAAGGCCTGGGACCAGGGCATCAACTTTATCGACACGGCGGACGTCTACACCGGCGGGCGCTCGGAAGAAATTGTCGGCGAAGCCATTGCGCGCCATCGTAGCGATTGGGTGCTGGCGTCCAAAGTCGCCATTGGCCCCACCGACGGCCTGCCCAACCGCAGCGGTCTGAGCCGCAAGCGCATCTTCAACGCGCTGGAAGCCAGCCTTACGCGCCTGGACACCGACTATCTCGACATCTATTACCTGCACCGCGAAGACCACAACACGCCGTTGGAGGTGACGATTTCGGCGATTGGCGACTTGATCCGCCAGGGCAAGATCCGCTATTGGGGCCTGTCCAACTACCGTGGCTGGCGCATTGCCGAGGTGGTTCGCGTGGCTGAGCGCCTGGGCGTCGACAAGCCCGTGATCAGCCAGCCGCTGTACAACATCGTCAATCGCCAGGCCGAGGTCGAGCAGATCACGGCGGCGGCGGCCTACGGCCTCGGCGTAGTGCCTTACAGCCCCTTGGCGCGCGGCGTGCTCAGCGGCAAGTACGCGCCGGATGTCACCCCGGAAGCCGGCAGCCGCGCAGCGCGCCAGGACAAGCGCATTCTGGAAACCGAATGGCGCGTGGAATCCCTTCGTATCGCCCAGCAGATCCAGCAATACACCCAAGGGCGCGGCGTGGGGATGGTCGAGTTTGCGATTGCCTGGGTGCTGAATAACGCGGCGGTGAGTTCCGCCATCGTGGGGCCGCGCACCGAAGCACAGTGGGATGCCTACACCGGGGCGCTGGACGTGAAGATCACGGCCGAGGATGAAGCCTTCATTGATTCGCTGGTAACGCCAGGCCATGCGTCGACACCCGGGTTCAACGATGTGGGCCATTTTGTCTCCGGCCGTGTAGCGCGCGTTTAAACCCAAAGCCCGCCGTCAACCGCAGCCGTGATGTGCCAAGTGCGCCTCTTGTGGCGTTCGAGCTTAATTGTGGCCTTCGAGCTTAATTGTGGCGAGCGGGCTTGCCCGCGTTGGGCTGCGCAGCAGCCCCCCGACCGGCCACCGCGCAGTGCCTGGAAC
>NZ_WKCB01000144.1 GCF_021606685.1 Pseudomonas syringae | reverse complement strand
ATTGCAGTGTGTCAGCCAGCTCATCTGTTACTGATACACCGCTATCGGGGGCAAGTCGAATCGTCGCACCGCCCCTCCCACATTTGATCTCCATTGATTTCAAGATCCCACAAAAAAGCCCCACCCGGCCTACACCGAATGGGGCTTTATCTGACTATCTAGCGCTTACGCCACATTCATCGTCTTGTGCGTCTCGATCAAATGCGCCACCACCCCTGGGTCCGCCAGGGTGGAGATATCCCCCAACCCGTCATACTCAGCCGTGGCAATTTTGCGCAAGATCCGCCGCATGATCTTGCCCGACCGCGTCTTGGGCAGGCCCGGCGCCCACTGGATCACATCCGGCGAAGCAATCGGCCCGATCTCCTTGCGCACCCAGTTTTTCAGCTCCAGGCGCAGCGCCTCGTTCGGCTCCTCGCCATTCTTGAGCGTGACGTACACATAGATGCCCTGCCCCTTGATGTCATGCGGCACACCCACCACCGCCGCTTCGGCAACTTTAGGGTGAGCCACCATCGCACTTTCAATTTCGGCGGTGCCCATGCGGTGGCCGGACACGTTCAGCACGTCATCCACACGGCCGGTGATCCAGTAGTAACCGTCCTCGTCACGACGGGCACCGTCACCGGTGAAATACATGCCACGGAAGGTCTTGAAATAGGTGTCGACAAAGCGATCATGGTCGCCATACAGCGTACGCGCCTGGCCTGGCCACGAATCGAGGATCACCAGGTTGCCTTCGGCTGCACCTTCGATCAGGTTGCCGAGGTTATCCACCAGCGCCGGCACCACGCCGAAGAATGGCCGCGCCGCCGAACCCGGCTTGAGCGCGTGGGCGCCCGGCAGCGGGCTCATCATGTTGCCGCCGGTTTCGGTCTGCCACCAGGTATCGACAATCGGGCAACGGGATTTGCCGACGTTCTTGTAGTACCAATCCCACGCTTCCGGGTTGATTGGCTCACCCACCGAGCCCAGCAAGCGCAGGCTGCTGCCATCGGCGCCTTCAACGGCTGCCGTGCCCGACGCCATCATCGCGCGGATAGCGGTTGGCGCTGTGTAGAGAATATTGACCTGGTGCTTGTCGACGATCTTCGCCACCCGCGTGATGTCGGGGTAGTTCGGCACGCCTTCGAACAGCAGCGTGGTAGCGCCATTGGCCAGTGGCCCATAGACGATGTAGGTGTGGCCGGTGACCCAACCCACGTCAGCCGTGCACCAGTAGATTTCGCCCGGGCGGTAGTCAAACACGCGCTCGTGGGTCAGGGCCGCGTACAGCAGGTAACCGCCGGTGGTGTGCTGCACGCCCTTGGGCTTGCCGGTGGAACCGGAGGTATAAAGGATAAACAGCGCTTCTTCGGCACCCATCTCTTTTGGCGCACACACGGTGCCCGCCACTTTCATCAGGTCTTCGTACCAGATGTCGCGATGCTGGTTCCACTTGATCGCGCCATTGGTGCGCTTGCACACGATGACCTTCTGGATGCTGTTGGTTTCCGGGTTGGTCAGCGCGTCATCGACGTTGGCTTTCAGCGGAATCTTCTTACCGGCGCGGATGCCTTCATCGGCAGTGATCACTACCTTCGACTTACAGTCGATGATGCGACCGGCCAGGGCCTCCGGCGAAAAGCCGCCGAATACTACGGAGTGGATCGCACCGATGCGGGTACACGCCAGCATGGCGACCACGGCTTCGGGGATCATCGGCATATAGATAGTCACCACGTCGCCGCGGTGCACATCCTGGCCGCGCAGGGCGTTGGCGAACTTGCAGACTTCTTCATGCAGCTCGCGGTAGGTGATGGTGCGGCTTTCGGAAGGGTCATCGCCCTCCCAGATGATCGCCGCCTGGTCGCCACGCTCGGCGAGGTGACGGTCCAGGCAGTTGTAGGAAACGTTCAGGGTGCCATCGGCAAACCATTTGATATCGACGTGATGGTCATCGAAAGAGGTCTGCTTCACCGCGGTGAAAGGCTTGACCCAGTCAAGGCGCTTGGCTTGCTCGCGCCAGAAGCCATCGGGGTTGACCACCGACTGCTGGTACATGGCCTTGTAGGTTGCCTCGTCGGTCAGCGTGTTGGCTGCTACTTCGGGGCGAACGGGGTACAGGGAAGCCGCACTCATCTTTCTTACCTCGGTGACATAGTTGTTGTTGTATGGCCCCTGTTGTAGCCGGGGCTGCCCCATAGAACCATTCGACGATGGTAGTAACAAGCCCCTACAAATTGCCCTGCTATCCGCGTTTACCGCTCTGGCCCGCGCCCCGTGGCGCTTTGCGGCGGTGTGAAAAAACCTTTACCACGGGATTGTTACAAAAACCGCCAATAGTGTTTATCAAAAGCACGGGTATATGAATATAACTCGCGGGCCTAAAATCAACTCCGCCAACACGGCACTGTGATTAACAACGCAACAGCCCCCACGAAGGCATCGTTAATCCGAACTCACCAACCCTAAGTTACACACGTGGCCTCACAAGGGCCCCGTGACCCCTTTCGCCTAAAAGAAGGTAATTGAACAAATGAAAGCTCTCGTAGTTATGGCCCTCAGCAGCTTGTGCGCAACCGCCGCCCTGGCCGACGAGGCCCCGAACGAGCTGGCCGCCCACAACGCCCCGATTGTCGAGGACTACACCTATAACACCCACTTGGATGTTGCCAAAGTATTGTCCATGAGCAACATCCCGGAAGTTTGCGAAGTTGTACCGGTAAAGATGGAATATGAAGACTCTCAAGGTCAGCGGCATATTCTTAATTACCATGTAATGGGCAATGGCTGCTCTAACGGGTAACAATCAACTCAGTTGGATTCTTATTCGCCGCAAGAAATCGTTCTTGCGGCAAAGAGCCAGCTTCTGACACCCCACAACCCGAATGTGGGAGCGGGCTTGCTCGCGAAGACGGCCTCCGCCATCACTCAGCCCCCAAGCC
>NZ_WKCB01000143.1 GCF_021606685.1 Pseudomonas syringae | reverse complement strand
CGCAGCCACGGACGACAAAGAGAGGCCGATACACTAAACCATAACCCTCACGCGCGGCGCTCAGCAGGCTGCTGCGCACCCCAACGCGGGCAAGCCCGCTCGCCACAACAACCCACACAGACCCTCAATATGCCGAGGGCACATTTCGCCCGCGTATGACGCTCAATCGCCGTAGATATCGGCCTTGAAGTACTGCTGCGAAATCTTCTGGTACTCACCACTCGCACGAATGCCGTCGATAGCGTTGTTGAGTTCGCTGACCAACTCGCTATTGCCCTTGCGCACCGCGATCCCGGCACCCTCGCCCACGTATTTCGGGTCTTTGAGTTCCGGGCCGACAAAGGCGTAGCCCTTGCCGCGTGGCATTTGCAGGAAGTCATTCAAGGGGATGGTGTCGGCAAAAATCGCATCCAGCCGCCCTGCCGCCAGGTCCATGTAGATCTCTTCGTTATTGCTGTAGCGCTTGACCGTAATGCCCTTGGGTTCAAACACCTCGGTGGCATACCTGTCGGTAGTGGTGGCGCGCTGCACGCCCACCGTCTTGCCGTTGAGGCTGGCGTACTGGTCGTCCACCACCGCGCCTTCCTTCATCACCAGACGTGATGAGGTGAAGTAGTACTTGTGGGTGAAATCCACCGACTTCTTGCGGTCTTCGTTGATGGTCATGGACGACAAGGCCATGTCGATTTTCTTCACCTTGAGGGAAGGAATCAGACCATCAAACTCACCTTCGACCCACACGCATTTGACTTTCATCTGCGCGCACAGCGCATTGCCGATGTCGTAGTCGAAGCCGACGATCTTGCCCTCCTCGGTCTTGGATGCAAACGGGGGGTACGCGGCTTCAATGCCGATGCGCAGGGTTTTCTCGGCGGCCAACAGCTGGCTGGACGCGAGCAGGCTGAGGGCAAGGGCGGGAATCAGGGCGCGTTTCTTCATGGTCGGATCTCGCAAGTTGTTGTTGGTTTTGGCAAGCGCGAAGAAAAATGCAGCAAGGTATTTTGTACTTATAATTCCATACTGGACTTTTATGTATTTATCGTCAATCTCGACCAAGTCCTGCAGTTCAGCGAAAACCACGGCCCCCCTGATAATCCGCCGCAGGTTCCACCCACTACGGTGCACCGCGCAACCTCAGCACATCGGTCAGCTGGAAATACCGAGCATGACTTTTTTGCACAACGCACCGGTGTTTTTGAGCGTTCATCTCTGAATTTATGCGTGCCTATACTCGGTTCAGCCTGCCGGTTAACCGCAGGTCAGTCCCTACAACAATAATCAAGGACACCGACCATGACCCAGCCCTTCCTGGCCGCTCGGGATTTTCTGCTCGCTCACCGCACCGACTACGCCACCGCCGTGCGCGACTTTCGCTGGCCGCAGCTGGGCGAGTTCAACTGGGCCCTGGACTATTTCGACGCGATGGCCGAGGGCAACCCGGCCACGGCGCTGTGGATCGTCGAAGAGGACGGCAGCGAGCAACGCTACAGCTTCCAGCAACTGGCCTCGCGCGCCAACCAGGTGGCCAACCACCTGCGCGCTCTCGGCGTGCGCCGCGGCGAACGCGTGCTGCTGATGCTCGGCAATGATGTGGCGCTGTGGGAAACCATGCTCGCCGCCTTCAAGCTCGGCGCCGTGGTGATCCCCGCCACCGCCCTGCTCAACCCGGATGATTTGCGCGACCGCATCGAGCGCGGGCAGGTTCGCCATCTGGTGGTCGGCGAGGCACATGTCGGCAAGTTCGAGGGCCTCGCCGAGGGCTGCAGCCGCATCTGCGTGGGCGCGGCCCCCGCCGGGTGGGTCGCACACAGCGCAGCCTTCGCGTATCCCGAGCATTTCGAGGCCCAAGGCCGCACCCTGGCCACCGACCCGATGCTGCTGTATTTCACCTCCGGCACCACCTCAAAACCCAAGATGGTGCTGCACAGCCACCAAAGTTATCCGGTCGGCCACTTGTCGACGATGTACTGGATCGGCCTGCAACCAGGCGACCTGCACCTGAACATCTCATCGCCGGGCTGGGCCAAGCATGCCTGGAGCTGCCTGTTCGCGCCGTGGAATGCCGGCGCGTGCATTTTTATCCATAACGTGGCGCGGTTCAGCGCGCAAGCCTTGCTCGGCACCCTGGAAAAATACCGCGTGACCAGCCTGTGCGCCCCTCCCACCGTGTGGCGCATGTTGATTCAAGAGGACCTGGCCAGCTACAAAACTCGCCTGAACCTGCGCGAACTGGTGGGTGCCGGTGAGCCGCTGAACCCGGAAATCATCGAGCAGATCCAGCACGCCTGGGGCTTGCCGCTGCGTGATGGCTTCGGGCAGTCGGAGACCACTGCGCTGGTCGGCAACACGCCTGGCCAGGTGCTCAAGCCGGGCTCAATGGGCCGCCCTTTGCCCGGTTATCAAGTGACCCTGCTTGACGCCGACGGCGTGCCGGGCACCGAAGGCGAAGTCGCCCTGCCCCTAGACGTGCGCCCACTCGGCCTGATGCTGTGCTACGAGGACAGCCCGGAAAAAACCGCCGAGGTCATGCGCGACGGCTACTACCGCACCGGCGACACGGCGCAGATCGACGCCGACGGCTACATCACCTTTGTCGGCCGCGCCGACGATGTGTTCAAAGCCTCCGACTACCGCATCAGCCCCTTCGAACTCGAAAGCGCGCTGATCGAACACCCGGCCGTGATGGAAGTGGCCGTGGTGCCCAGCCCCGATCCGCTGCGCCTGGCCGTACCGAAAGCCTTCCTGATCCTGGCCCACGACGCCCCCGGCAGCGCCGAGCTGGCCCGGCACATCCTGGCCTTCGCCCGCGAGCACCTGGCGCCGTACAAGCGCGTGCGGCGGATTGAGTTTGTGAGTGAACTGCCCAAGACCATCTCCGGGAAAATCCGTCGGGTCGAACTGCGGCAGATGGAAGTGCTGCGGCGCCAGGCCGATACGCGCGGCGAGCACGAGCATTTCGAGGAAGACTTCAGCTGAAAAAAGCCCGGCGGCGCACGCACACGCACCACCGGCCAAACGAAGCGAAAGGATGGCCCTACCCCCAAAATGTGGCGAGCGCGGTCGCCCCCCCCGGGGCGGGCAGGCGCCCCCACAAAAAACACAGATTTCTCTTCAAGAA
>NZ_WKCB01000142.1 GCF_021606685.1 Pseudomonas syringae | reverse complement strand
CCGGCAGGACGCCGGGTTAGCCGCGCTGGGCCATGGATGGCCCATCGCGGCGGCCCACGCTCCAAAGCCGGAGTGAGGGCACACCGAGCCGGAGGCGAGGTGCCGAGTGTTGGGGCAAGAGCCCTTTGGTTACTTTGGGGCTTTTCCAAAGTGACCCGCCGTAAGGGCGGAACCCATTCCAGCCGTTACCCAAACAACGGATATACACACCACCAACGCCCCCCCAAAAAAACCTATCCCGACAAAAACACTAGGACTTTGTACCTACGTAATATTTTGGCGTAAACTGCCGGCAAGCCTGTGAGGAGTTTCCATGACTGCCATAACCATTACCGACGCCGCCCACGATTACCTGGCTGACCTGCTGTCCAAGCAGAACACCCCAGGTATCGGCATCCGCGTATTCATCACCCAACCCGGCACCCAATACGCCGAGACTTGCATCGCCTACTGCAAGCCCGGGGAAGAAAAGCCTGAAGACACCGCCCTGGGGCTGAAAAGCTTCACCGCCTACATCGATGCCTTCAGCGAAGCCTTCCTCGACGACGCCGTGGTCGACTACGCCACCGACCGTATGGGTGGCCAGCTGACCATCAAGGCGCCAAACGCCAAGGTGCCGAACGTCAACGCCGACAGCCCGGTCAACGAGCGCATCAATTACTACCTGCAAACCGAGATCAACCCTGGGCTGGCCAGCCACGGCGGCCAGGTCAGCTTGATCGACGTCGTGGATGACGGTATCGCCGTCTTGAAGTTCGGCGGCGGCTGCCAAGGCTGTGGCCAGGCGGACGTCACCCTGCGCGAAGGCATCGAGCGCACCCTGCTGGAGCGCATTCCAGAGCTCAAGGGTGTGCGTGACGTGACCGACCATACGCAGAAAGAAAACGCCTACTACTGAGTAAGGCGTTCACTGCGAACAAAAAAACGGCGCCCCGTGAGCGCCGTTTTTTATACTTAAAATTCAATGCGTTGCGATATCTTTCTAACAATAAAGATTAACTGTGGGAGCGGGCTTGCTCGCGAAAGCGGTGTATCCGTCGCTAATTCAGTGGCTGGCACACCGCTTTCGCAAGTAAATCCTTTCCAGAAATTGTATTTATACATTTATATCAGATAGTTACGATTAAATGTGCATGTAGATTGTTATGGTCGGTACAGGTGCGCATGCCCCGCCCGATACAACGATGACTCACTGAAAGTATCACTGGCCAGCACCCGACCCACCACAATCAGTGCCGTACGCCGAAAGCCCTTGGCTGCGACTTTCTCGGCAATGTCATTGAGGGTGCCCACCACCCAATCCTGATCCGGCCACGTCGCCCGATGCACCACGGCAATCGGGCAATCGGCGCCATAGTGCGGCAGCAGCTCGGCGACGATCTTTTCCAAGTGGTTAACCCCGAGGTGAATCGCCATGGTCGTGCCATGACGCGCGAGGCTGTCGAAGTCTTCACCCGCGGGCATGCTGGTTTTATCGGCGTAGCGGGTCAGGATCACGCTCTGGGCGATGTCCGGCAGGGTCAGCTCTGTTTCCAGCAACGCTGCGCACGCGGCCACTGCGGTCACACCGGGGATAATCTGAAACGGGATGTTCAGCTCGCGCAAATAGCGGATCTGCTCGCCAATGGCGCCATACAGGCTGGGATCACCGGAGTGCACGCGCGCCACATCCTGGCCGTTGGCGTGGGCGGTCTTGATCAGCTCGATGATCTGTTCCAGGTGCAGCTCGGCGCTATTGACCACCTGCTGCGCTTGATGACCCTCCAATACCGCCGCAGGCACCAGCGAGCCGGCGTAGATGATCACCGGGCAACTGCGGATCAGCCGCTGGCCTTTGACGGTAATCAATTCCGGGTCGCCTGGGCCGGCGCCGATGAAGTAGACGGTCATGGGGGATTCCTGGTTAAAAACGGGTGCGCATGAACGTTGTTCATGTTCAGAGAGGGTAATTATCGGGATTTTACCCGGCGCAGGCCAATGCAAAGGTGGCCTGCGCGGTTTTTTTGCGCGTGATCAGCAGGCGGGCGGGGGTATTGGCGAGGCGTTCAGCCAGGGCCAGGGCGGCGCTTTCGGCGATGCCATAGCAGCCGGTATGCGTGAACGCGACGGCTGATTTGTGGCTCAATTGGCCTTCATACGCTGCCAGTTGGCTGGCGCTGAAACACTGCAAGGGCAGGTTCAGGTGCTGGGCCAGCGCGAGCAGCCCCGGTTCATCCTGCTTGAGATCGATGCTCGCCAGCGCGGTCACGCGCTGGCGGTCGATGCCCGCGTGGGCAAGCGCGCCGTCAAACAGCGCCAGCAGGGTGTGAACGTCACAACCCCGCTGACAGCCCAGGCCGACCACCAGGGTCATGCCGAGTAGTGGTCGTCGCGGTTGCGGCGGAACAGCCAGGCGCTGATCAAGCCCAGGGCCAGCCAGAACGCTACGTTGGTCAGCTGCGAAGCGATCTTGAACTGCGCTTCCAGGGCTTGCGGCGCGAGCATCGAATGCACGTCCGGTTGCGGCGCGCCGATCACATGGGGCACGGCCAGGATCGCCACGCCCAGCGCTTTCAGCAGCCAGTTGCGACCAAACACCAGCAGCGCGATACCGGCGGCGGTAGACGCGGCGGTGCCGATCCACCAGATCTGGCGCTGCGCCAGGTCGGCGGCGGCCGTGCCTGGCAACTCTGGCGGCAGGCCCAGGGTGGGCGCCAGCACGAAGGTTGCGTAACCAGCCAGGCCCCACAGCAGGCCTTGGGCGGTGCGCGTTGGTGTGCGCAGGGTGTAAAGGCCGGCCAGCATCAGCGCGAAGCCAACCGCGACCACCAGGTTGCCGCCGGTGGTGGACAGCACGCGCTGCCAGCCATCTTCCGGTTCCCAGGCTTCGGCGTCATGGCTGTGAGCGGCGGCGCCATCAGCGTGTTCGTGCATCACCTCGGTGGTTGCCGGGGCTTTTTCAAAGGTTTCGGCTTGCAGAATCAGCGGGGCGACCCAGAAGCTTTGCAGCAGGGTCAGCAGCAGGGCGGCCAGCAGGCCGGTGAAACCTGCGGTTTGGGCAATACGCTTGATCATGTCGGCAGGTCTCAGTGGCACGGGAACGCGGCGCTGTGGCGGGTATCGTGAGCAGCGTTGTGCACCGCTTCGATATGCGAGAAACCGGCGAAATACACCAGGCACGCGCCGAGGATCGACGCACCGATGGCGGCGGTCAGGCGTTGGCTGAGGGTGGCGGTGCTGGTGGCGGTGTGCGAGGTGCTGCTGATGATCGACATGGCGCGTCCCTTTCAGGTGTCAGGGTGAAACGAGCGCATGAAAACCCCGCGAGCCAGGCACGCAGGGTTTTGAACAGCGCCCGCCCACCGCGGGTTTGTTATCTGATTTTTTCGGGCCGGTCTCCGGGCTTGCGAGGGGCGTTCAGCCTAAAAGCGTCGCCTTCCCATGCTGTACAGGCACAGTGGATCTGACACTTCACTCGCTTACCGTTGCGGGGGCAGCACCGGACTGGCATGCGAACATGAGTCACCGGTTTCCCGTTTCACCCTGTGAGGGGCACCCGAAACAAGATGTGTAGGAGAGCATGGGGG
>NZ_WKCB01000141.1 GCF_021606685.1 Pseudomonas syringae | reverse complement strand
GCACGAGTTGGTTGAGGTCGGCGCGGCAGTTGATCATGCGCTTTTCGTCAACGGCGACGCGGGCGGCGGAGCCTTCGAGTTCGGCGAGGCCTTCGGCGACGTCGAGTTTGTCGAGGGCGGCCTTGGCACGGATGATCGCGGCGGAGTCGTTGGCAGTCACGTTGCGCGCTTCCAGGGCGGCTGCGGCGCCGGCACCGTCAAGGCGGTCCATGTTGGCTTCGCTGGCGTGGCCGGCGTTGGCGCCCTTGATCACCGCTGCACCGGTGTCCTCGTTGTCGACTTCATCCCAACTCAGCATTGAAATACTCCTTCCTGATCTGTTCTGACGGTGTATGAACCCGTCTAAAAATATGCGGTTTGCAGGCTGTTAGGCATTGAAATACTGCGCATAGTGTGGTCGGTAAATACCGATACTGCACACTATGTAGTGGTCTGTTCTGTTTGTGGGCACACTATATGGTGTGTAACAGGGCGGGTCAACGCACAAGACGGGATTGAGTGTCGCAGTGGCGCAAGGGCCGCTTCGGCCTTACAACGGCGTTGCCGTGTGCCCTTTGTTGGCGCAAAGCGCGAGACACAGCGCGGTCGAAACCGACGTGGGGAGCTAATCGACCTGCCTAAGCTAATGCTAAAAAGATATTTATTAAGGGTTTTTAAGATCGTTTAGCTTGGACGCTTCTCAAGACTTTTGTTCATGGAGCGAGCCGCCGATGTCCCACGTGCAGTCAATCACCACCTTGCCGCTGCTGGACTTGTCGCAGCTGGACGGCACCCCGCAGCAGCGCCAGGCGTTTCTCGATGAGCTGCGCCTGGCGGCACGGCATGTCGGGTTCTTCTACCTGACCGGTCATGGCATCGACCCGGCGTTGCTGAGTCAGGTACAGCAGCAGGCGCGCGCGTTTTTTGCGTTGCCCGAGGCGGACAAACTGGCAGTGGGCATGCTCAATTCCCCGCATTTTCGTGGCTATAACCGCGCGGCTTCAGAAATTACCCGGGGTCAACCGGACCTGCGCGAGCAGTTTGACGTCGGCGCTGAACGCGAGCCGTTGGCCGTGGACCAGTACCCGGCGGCCTGGGCCCGTCTGCAGGGCCCGAACCAATGGCCGGCGGCCTTGCCCGACCTCAAGCCGCTGGTACTCGGCTGGCAACAGGCGATGACGCAGATGGCCCTGCGCCTGTTGCGCGCCTTCGCCCAGGCCTTGTCGCTGCCGGAAAACGCCTTCGACACGCTCTACGGCAGCACGCCCAACGAGCACATCAAGCTGATCCGCTACCCCGGTCGCCATGCCCAGCAAAGCCGCCAGGGTGTTGGCGCGCACAAGGACTCGGGTTTTCTCAGTTTCCTGCTGCAAGACCAGCAAGCCGGTTTGCAGGTGGAGGTAGAAGAGGGCCGGTGGATCGACGCATCGCCACGCCCTGGCACCCTGGTGGTGAATATCGGCGAACTGCTGGAACTGGCCAGCAACGGCTACTTGCGCGCCACCGTGCACCGGGTGGTGTCGCCGCCGGTGGGCAGCGAGCGCTTGTCCCTGGCGTTTTTCCTCGGTGCGCAACTGGACGCGGTGGTGCCGGTTTACCAATTGGCGCCCGAACTGCTGCGCGATGCCCATGGCCCCACCAGCGACCCCCGCAACCCGCTGCTGCGTGATGTCGGCTGGAACTACCTCAAAGGCCGCCTGCGTTCCCACCCCGATGTCGCCCAACGCTTCTACGCCGACGCCACACTACCCCAAGCACTGTCCGCCTGATCAGGAGATCACTCTGTTGAAAACATTCGCACTTACCCTGGCGGCATTGCTGACCTCTTTTAGCGTGTCGGCCGCCGATGCCTTGCGCGTCGCCGCCGACCCGATTCCTCACGCGCAGATTCTCGAATATGTACAAAAGCTCGACCCGAGCCTGAAGCTTGAAATCATCGAGATCCCCAGCGGCGTTAACTCCAACGAGTTGCTGGCCCATGGCGACGTCGACGCCAATTACTTCCAGCACGTGCCTTACCTTAACTCCCAGGAACAGGCGCTCGGCCAGAAATTTGCGGTGGCCGCCACCGTGCATATCGAGCCGCTGGGCATCTATTCCCGCCGCCACACCAGCTTCGCCCAGGTGCCGGACAAAGGTACCGTGGCCGTACCGAACAACGTCACCAACCTCAGCCGCGCGCTGTACCTGCTGCAAGCCAACGGCCTGATCAAACTCAAGCCGGGCTTCAACGACGCGTCCAAGGAGCAGGCCACGCCCAAGGACATCGCCGAGAACCCCAAGCACCTCAAGATTCTTGAAATAGAATCGCCGCAGATTCCGCGGGCGCTGGACGACGTGGACCTGGCCGTGATCAACGGCAACTTCGCCCTGGAAGCCGGGCTGGAGCCGGCCAAGGATGCGCTCGGGTTGGAGCAGGCCAAGGGCAACCCGTACGCGAATATTCTGGTGACCACGCCCAAATTGCTCGAAGACCCACGCGTCCAGCAACTGGCCAAGGACCTGCGCTCTCCGGCGGTGGCCAAGTTCATCACCGAGAAATACGCCGGTTCGGTGATCCCGGTGGTCACCGAATGATTGTGGTCGAGGGGGTCAGCAAAACCTACGCCGATGGCCAGCCGGCAGCGTTGGATAACGTCTCGTTGCAGATTGCCGATGGCGCGATCTTCGGCATCGTCGGGCGCAGCGGGGCGGGCAAAAGCACGCTGCTGCGCTGCCTCAACCTGCTGGAACGACCCACCAGTGGACGCATCCTGATGGACGGGCAGGACCTGACCTTGTTGAGTGGCAAAGCCCTGCGCGAGCAACGCCAGCGCATCGGCATGATCTTCCAGGGCTTCAATCTGCTGCACTCGCGCAACGTGGCGGATAACGTCGCGGTGCCGCTGGAAATCGCCAATGTGCCCAAGGCCGAGCGCGCTGCGCGGGTTGCCGAGTTGCTGGCCTTGGTGGGGCTGAGCGACAAGGCGCTGGCGTTTCCCTCACAGTTGTCCGGCGGGCAGAAGCAACGTGTCGGCATTGCCCGTGCATTGGCGGCGCGCCCGGCGTACCTGCTGTCGGACGAAGCCACCAGCGCCCTCGACCCGGAAACCACCGCGTCGATCCTGGCGCTGTTGCGCGATATCAACCGCCAGCTCGGGGTGACCATCGTGCTGATTACCCACGAACTGGACGTGGTCAAGGCGATCTGCGACAGCGCCGTGTCCCTGGCCGATGGGCGCGTGGTGGAAAGCGGCAGCCTGGTGCAGTTGCAGGCAGACCCATCGTCACGTCTGGGCCGTTCGCTGTCGCCCAGCCTGCAAGTGGTGAGGGCGGTATGAAAACCGACTGGAATGACATCCTGCAATTGCTCCTCAATGCCACCGGCGAAACCCTGTACATGGTGCTGCTGGCAGGCCTGTTCACCTTGTTGATCGGCTTGCCGCTGGGCGTGTTGCTGTTCATCAGCCGGCGCGGCGGGCTGTTGCCGTTGCCGCGCCTCAACCGGGCGTTGGGCGGGGTGATCAACCTGGGCCGCTCGCTGCCGTTTGTGGTGATGTTGATCGCGCTGATCCCGCTGACGCGCCTGATCGTCGGCACCACCCTGGGCAGTACCGCTGCGGTAGTGCCGATCACCATCGGCGCGTTTCCGTTTTTTGCGCGCGTTGTCGAAACCGCCCTGGATGAAGTGGACAAAGGGCGCATCGAAGCGATCGTGGCCATGGGTGGCGATATCCGTCATGTGATCCTCAAGGTGTTGTTGCCCGAAGCGTTACCGGCGCTGGTGGCCGGGGTGACCTTGACCGTGGTGATGCTGATCGGCTTTTCGTCGATGGCCGGCGTGATCGGCGGCGGCGGGCTCGGCGACCTGGCGATTCGCTACGGTTACCAGCGTTTCAATAACCAGATCATGGTGGTCACGGTCATCGTGCTGGTGCTGTTGGTGCAGGGTGTGCAAAGCCTTGGCGATCGGTGTGTTAGATCGATGGCACATCGCCGATAAACGGTTATGTACTAATGAATTTTTAATATTTCTAGTCATAACCACGGCTGCGTAAAGTCACCCTTACTTCATCCAGTTTGCTCCCGGAAAATTGTTCATGAGCCGTCCCCACGGGCACCCCACGCCGATCCTCACCTTGCCCCAGGGCGAGAAGGACCCGCTGTCGATTCGCGCCAAGGCCCTGGTGTTTTCCGACCCGCGCTCCCTGCAATTGCTCGATTACCTTAAACGCGTCGGCCCAAGCGAAGCGCCGGTGTTGATCAATGGTGAAACCGGCACCGGCAAGGAACTGGTGGCGCGTTACATCCACAGCGCCAGCGGGCGCACCGGTGCGTTTGTGCCGGTGAACTGCGGCGCGATCAGTGAGAACC
>NZ_WKCB01000140.1 GCF_021606685.1 Pseudomonas syringae | reverse complement strand
CTCGTGTTCTGGTGGGTAGGAGAATGTATATAAGAGCCAGGGAGGGGGCAAATCAGAAAGTCGCAGGGGGTATCTAAAAATTGCGGGCAACTGACACCGCACGCATAAAAATGGGGGAGGGGGCTTGCTCCCTCCCACATGGAACTGTGGTGTTACACAGAGCGGATCACATGCTTGATCTCCTGAAACGCCGCCAGCCCCCATGGCCCCAGCTCGCGACCAATGCTGCTCTGTTTGTAACCGCCCCAGGACGTCTGCGGGAAGATCACCTGCGGGGCGTTGATCCACACCATACCGGCCTGCAAGGCATTGGCTACACGCTCGGCAGTGTCGGTATCGGCGCTGACCACACTGGCCACCAGGCCGAAATCGCTGTCGTTGGCCAGGGCGATGGCCTCGTCCTCAGTGGCAAAACGTCTTACGCACAGCACCGGGCCGAAAATTTCTGCGTTCCACAACGCGCTGTCCAACGGCACATCGGTGAACACCGTGGGGCGAATGAAATAACCCTTTGCCAGGTCCGCCGGACGCTCCCCGCCACACAGCAGCCGCGCGCCGTCCCGCAGACCTTGCTGGATATGCCCGAGTACCCGCTGATACTGCGCACCGTTGATCAGCGCGCCCATTTCCACATCGTCGGCAAACGGCTCGGCCACACGAATGGCTTCAGCCCGCGCCTGCAAGCGTTGCAGGAATTCATCGGCCAGGCTGTCAGCCACCAGCACACGGCTGGTCGCGGAGCACATTTGCCCGGCGTTGAAAAAACCGCCGCCGCACGCCAACTCCACGGCCAGTTCGAGGTCGGCATCCGCCAGCACCAGCAGCGAAGATTTACCGCCCAACTCCAGGCTTACCCCCTTGATGGTTTCCGCGGCGCGTTGCATCACCTGCACGCCGACCGCGTTGCTGCCGGTGAACGAAATCTTCGCCACGCGACGCTCGGCTGCCAGCGGCGCACCCACCGCCAGGCCCGTGCCGCACACCAGGTTGAACACGCCCGTCGGGAAGCCCGCGTCGGCAATGATCTGCGCCAAGTGCAGCTCCGCCAGCGGGGTGACTTCCGAGGGCTTGAGCACCACGCAGCAACCGGCAGCGAGGGCCGGGGCGAGTTTCCAGGCGGTGGTCACCATCGGGAAATTCCACGGCACGATCAACCCCACCACACCGCAAGGGTCGCGGCGCAGGCGGGCACTGAACGCATCGCTGGGCAGCGCCACGGGTTGGTCCTGGCGGGCGTCCAGGTGTTCGGCGAGGTCGGCGTAGTAATTGAACGTGGCGATCACGTCATCCACGTCGATACCCGCTTCAAACAGCGGCTTGCCGTTGTTGCTCGACTGCACGCGCATCAGGTGTTCGCGCTGCGCGCTGACCCCTTGGGCGACCTTGCGCAGCAGCGCGCCGCGCTCATGGCCGGTGCTGTTGGACCAGCGGGCAAAGGCCGCGCTGGCCGCATCGACCGCCTCGGTCACCGCGTTGGCATCGCCGACGCTGACCTGGGCCAATGCCTGCTCGGTGGCCGGGTTGATCACCTCGAGTAGCGCAGGGCCGGCACGCCACGCGCCATTGATATACAGGCCGTTCAATACTGCGCTCATGCTGCAACCTCCGTCATCCACACACTCTGGTTGACTTCGATCAGCGTCGGCCCGGGGCGATCCGCGGCGCTGCGCAAGGCGCTGCGTAGCGATTCGACACCTTGGACGCTCTGCGCCGCGCACCCCAAGGCCTTGGCCACACCGATAAAGTCCGGGGTGTAGATGTCCACACCGACCGGCTCGATAGCGCGGTTGAGCATGTATTTCTTGATCTCCTCATAACCCTGGTTATTCCACAGCAACACGATGATCGGCGTGCGCGCCTCCACGGCGCTGGCCAGTTCCGGCAGGCTGAATTGCAGCCCGCCATCGCCGATCAGGCACACCACCGGTTGCCCATCGCCGCGCCCGAGCCAGGCGCCAATGGCGGCGGGCAGCGCGTAGCCCAGGGTGCCGTAGCCGGTCGACGAGTTGAACCAACGGCGCGGGTGGTCGAGGTTCAGGGTCAGGTTGCCGCTGTACACCGGCTGGGTCGAATCGCCCACCAGCACCGCGCCCGGCAATTGCTCCAATACGGTGTTCAGAAACAGGGTTTGCGCGCGGGTGGCGGCGTCCCAGGTGGGCGCCAGTTCGGCCCACAGGCGGGCGACACGCTGCGCACCCCAGTGCGCATCGCGGGCCGCCAGAGGCTTGCTGTTCAGCTCGGCCAGCAAGGCGTCGGCGGCAATCTGTGCGTCCGCCACCAGCGCGACCTGCGGCGGGTAGTTGCGCACGGTCTGGTCCGGGTCGATATCGATGCGCAGCAGCGCGCCGGGTATTTCAAACCCCCCGGCGAAGGTGACGTCGTAGTCGGTTTCCGCCAGCTCGGTGCCGATGGCCAGCACCACGTCGGCTTCGGCGACCACTGCACGCGTGGCGACCAGGGTTTGCGTCGAGCCGAGCAGCAGCGGGTGGTTGGCAGGCAGCATGCCCTTGGCGTTGATGGTCAGGGCTACCGGCGCGCCGAGCGTCTCGGCCAGGCGCGTCAATGCAGGCGCCGCGTCAATCGCGCCGCCACCGGCCAGGATCAGCGGGCGCTTGGCCGCTGCCAGCAACTGGCTCATCTGCTTGACCGCCGACGGTGCCGCACCGGCACGGGCCACGCTGACCGGCTGGCTGCCCAGCAGTGCGTCGGCGTTTTCCACCAGCACATCCAGCGGAATCTCGATGTGCACCGGGCGCGGCCGCCCCGCCTGAAACAGCGCAAAGACGCGGGCCAGCACGCCCGGCAACTCTGCCGCCGACATCAAGGTGTGCGAGAACGCGGCTACGCCGGCGATCATCGCGCCCTGGTTCGGCAGCTCATGCAGCTTGCCGCGCCCACCGCCCAATTGGCTGCGCGATTGCACGCTGGAAATCACCAGCATCGGGATCGAGTCGGCGTAGGCCTGGCCCATGGCCGTGGTGATATTGGTCATGCCGGGGCCGGTGATGATAAAGCACACGCCCGGTTTGCCGCTGGTACGCGCATAGCCGTCGGCCATAAAACCAGCGCCCTGTTCATGGCGCGGCGTGACGTGACGGATGCTCGAGCGGGCCAGGCCGCGATACAGCTCTACGGTGTGCACGCCGGGGATGCCGAACACCTGGTCGACGCCGTAGCTTTCCAGGAGGTTGACCAATACTTCGCCGCAGGTCGCCATACATGTCGCTCTTGTTATGGATTCGAGGCGGTATTGGACCGGCTGGCCGGTAGCGACAACAATCGATAAAAAGTCATACTAGCCATGTCTTCACGTCATGGCTCAGCCCTTATGAAACGCCTCCCGCCGCTGCCCGCGTTGCACACCTTCTGGGTCACGGCCCAGTGCCGCAATTTCACCCGTGCCGCCGAGCAACTGCACATCACCCAGGGCGCGGTGAGCCGCCAGGTCGCCGGGCTGGAAAGCCACTTGGGCTACGCGCTGTTCCAGCGCCAGGCGCGAGGCTTGAGCCTGACCGATGAGGGCCGTGAATGGTCGCTGCGGGTGCAACAGGTGTTCGGCCTGATCGATGAGGCGGTGGAGCAGATCGGCAGCCGCCGTGAAACCTTGCAACTCAAGGCCTCCACCTGTGTGATGCGCTGGCTGTTGCCACGCCTGCTGCAGTGGCAACGCGAACGCCCGGACGTGCCGGTGGAACTCACCACCACTGTGGCCTACACCGTGGACTTTCGCCGCGAGCCCTTCGACGCGGCGGTGATCTATGCGCCGATCGCCGAACAGCCAGCCGAGGCACGGCACCTGTTCGACGAGCAGCTCACCCCGGTCTGTGCGCCCGCGTTGCTCGATGCCTTGCACGCACCGGCAGACCTGCAGCAACAGGTGCTGCTGCACCCCACGCGGGATGAGCGGGACTGGGCGTTGTGGCTCAAGGCGGCGAACACGCGGCTGGGCAATCTGAGCCAGGGTCATCATTTTGAGACACTGGATCTGGCCATGACGGTGGCGTCACAGGGGTCCGGCGTGGCAATTGGCGACAGCGCGCTGATTGGCGAGGACCTCAAGGCCGGCCGGTTGGCGACGCCGTTTGAACTGCGGGTGGCGACGGGGATGGGGTATTACCTGGTGTATCCACCGGGTACCGCGCCTTCGCCGGGGCTGGAAGCCTTGATGAACTGGCTTGTCAGCCAGGCGCAACAGTCCTGACATTGAAGATCAAAATGTGGGAGGGGCGGTGCGACGATTCGACTTGCCCCCGATGAGGGTGTGTCAGCCAGAACTGTTCCAACTGACCCACCGCCATCGGGGGCAAGCCCCCTCCCACATTTTTGACCGCGCAGGGTCAGTAGCCGACGGTGAAGCGTTGGCGGGAGTGCTTGGGTGTTTCGACTTCGTCGATCAGGGCGATGGCGTAGTCGGCAAAGCTGATCCAGCTGCGGCCTGTGCTGCTGACCAGCAAATCATCCTGGCCCAGACGGAACGTGCCGGTGCGCTCGGTTTCGACGAACTCCGCCGACGGCGACAGGAAGGTCCAATCCAGATCCTTGTCCTCACGCAGCACGTTGAGGAACGCGGCGCCTGCAGAGGCTTCAGCTTTGTATTCGGCAGGGAAGCCTTCGCTGTCGATCACCCGACCCCCACCCGGCAGCAACAG